>NZ_JAAUHW010000002.1:0-604115 GCF_012030025.1 Shewanella sp. Iso12 | reverse complement strand
GCTTGATAGATTGTTAAAGAGCAAAAGAAGCCAGCCAAGCATTTCAACTTAAAGCATTCGATGCTTGAATCTTTGACTTCCAGACCCTGTCGCGGGTCAGTGGTTGCGCATTATAGGGAGCCTGAATTTTTGCGCAACCCCTAAAAGGCGATTTTTCTTATCAAAGTCTTCGAGTGATTACTATTACACCAAGAAGTCCAATAATCCGCCAAATTAGGCCAGTGATGCCAGATATTTAGGGACATCGGCAATGCTATCCAGTACTACGCTCGCCTCATCCATGGCTTCCTGAGTCACCTCTTTGCCACTTCTGACCAGGATCCGCACCGGGATCCCCGCCGCTTTGGCGGCGCGCATATCATCGGCCTTGTCACCGACCATTACACTGGCAGCAAGATCCAGCTTAAGAAAACTGGCAGCACTGTTGATCATTCCCGCCTTGGGTTTACGGCAATCACAATCCTGCTTGTATTCACCTATGCCCTTCTCCGGATGGTGTGGGCAGTAATAGATACCATCGAGATCCACGCCCTTATCGGCAAAGTTCCAATCCATCCATTCGGTCAGGCTGGCAAACTGCTCTTCAGTGTAGAGCCCACGGGCAATCCCTGACTGATTGGTCACCACCACCAGCTTATAGCCTTGTTGCTTCAACGCCAGGCAAGCATCGAAGACGCCTTCGATATATTCAAAATCATCTATTTGGTGCACATAGCCGTGATCGACATTGATTACACCATCTCTATCCAAAAAAACCGCTCGGTTCACTGTTTGCCTCCCAGAAAGCGAATGGCGATATTATTCCACTCATTGGGGCAAAATGCACTGTGAGAACAGACTTATGTTGTGAGCTTCAGGACATAGAATAAGAAAAACCCGGGCATTCAGGCCCGGGGTGGGAGATGGGCGCTGACCCCGGGTGCCTGATGTTCGGGAGCACGCCCGCAGGGAGACATCAGACTTCCGGGCTCAGCATGACCATTCAAACGGGTCGTAGTCTGCAAGCACTCTGGCATATTCAGGACTCAGGCCATCGGTAGAAAAGTAATACCCCTTGCCATCGCTGCCGGTGTCATAACGTATGTCGTCATATTCCGGCATCGCCAGCAATTGTTGTCGCAGCGCCTGCTGCGCTTCGGCATCTAGGTTGTAGGGGGGAAACCCCAAAACTGAAGCCTCAAGCACCGCGGTATGGCGACAACTGGCTTCGCGTATCTGCTGCGCCAGGGTCGCGGCAACCTCCCCGCGTTGCAGTGCCAACCAACGGTTGGCATAGCTGTCTACCATGTAACGGTCTGAATAGAAGAAGTGCTCATCCTCAGATATGCGCATCTTCAGATCCCTGTGTTCAGGCGCCAGGATCAAACGGATATATTCTTGCACCGCATCCACAGTATTCTCTGAGTCATCCCCCGCCACAGCCAACAGCTGCGGCAGGGAAACCAGACGTCCGTGTTGGCTGAACAACCGGATAAAGTCCACCAGTTCCAGCATGGCTTATCCCGGCAACAAGCCACGGGACTCCAGCGCATCGGCGGCGTAACCCAGGCCGAATTTTTCCAGGGTTGACCTCAGCGGTGCCCCGGTTTGCCTGTCCCAACCAAAATCGTCATAGAACATATCCAACGCCTTTTGAATATCGTCCCTGTCCATCTTGATGGTGCCTTCATCGCCAAAGGCTTTGTCGGGATCCAGGTCGTAAACCCAGTCGCAAAGCACATCGTGCTCATTGCGCATATTCATCTCATTCATTTGAATGATGGTCAGCGCTCGGTGCAGATGCAGTACCCGCTCGGCCATAAAGTCGAGCTCAGTCTCAGTCACTTCCTTGCCTGTGACCAGAGAGAACATCTGCGATTCTATGGTGCTGTCTCCGCGGTAGTTGCGATTCTTGTCCGGCGAAGCCAGCAAGGGGAACATCCAGTTACAGAGAGTCAATGAATCGTGCAGCACGTTTTTTACCAAAGACCACTTGGCAAACTTAACCTTGGCCGGGTTGATTGGAGTGTACCACTTCACCTTATCGAAGGCCCCTTCGCCCCAGAATTCGGCGGCTATGGTTTCTATCATGTCCTGAGGCAAGCCGCAGTTAACAATATTGATATGGGAGTGACACTGGGCATCGCGGTTGAACACCATGTTGATCAGGGTGCCCACCTGCCCTGCGGTCTCGCTGGCATGGTGCACGGCGGCGTTGGTCTTCTTATTGAAAATTTTCACCGAGGATTCTTTGTGGATATCCCAATAACCGAGATCCGGGTTACGCCCATCCAGTTTCCAGCGATCAATCAGATCCGACATGCCATCGGCCATATGGGCAATTTCCCCTTCGCGATAGGCGATACGGCGGTAAAAATCGATAAGGAACGCCGGATCTTTCTTGTCCCACAGATCCCAAGGGATGCTGTCAAACTCCTCTTTGGGCAACAGATATTGGAACATATCGTGTTTTTTGAGGTACTTGAACAGGTGCGAAATCAGGCCGTAGTTACACCAGATGCCGTAATCGTCGATCAGGTTGCCGCCCAGAGCACCTGTCATCGCGTGCTCTTCCGAACCTTTCTTGGTATCCATCAGATACTGAGGCGCCAGGAATCCCATACAGACGTTGGAGATATGCTCGCTCTTACGGCCATATTTCTGTTTCAGCTCAGGCACCTTGAGCTCACAGAAGCAGCGAATGGGGCAGGCATGACAACCACCGGTGCGCTTCATCCACTTGTTGGCGTACTCTTCACCGAAGTACATCTCGGCCATTGAGGTACGGAATCCTACCTTGTTACGTTCATTCCAGGGTACCTCGCCCAGCTCAATCTGTTGATCCGATTGCCCCCATTTAAGTCCGGGACGCGCCTTCCAGCGACTACCACTATTGGAATATTCGGCCCAGGACTGGGGAGTAGATGGCACAACCCCTTGGTTATTGGCGCCTATTATCCCCAGAATATGGTCATCGAGCCGACGCATGTTGGCATTATCGGCGGCAATGGCCACGGCCCCTGTACCTATGATGCCTATCCCTTTGAAGTTCTTTGACCCGAGCACGGCGCCATGACCTCCGGCTGAGTGTCCACCTTGAGTCATAATCACTGACAGGGGCACCTGATTCTCCCCTGCCTGACCTATGGCAGCCACCTGGGCATTGGGGCCCATCATTTCAGCTATCATGGCGTGGGTATCAAAAATCCCCTTGCCCCAGAGCGCGGCAGCCGATTCCAGCGTGACTTTGCCGTCTTCAACCCTGAGCCATACCGGTGCGGCGGCGCGGCCTTCAATGGCGATGGCATCAAATCCGGCATATTTCATTGCCGGTGAAAAGTGACCACCGAAATGACCATCGGAGATCAGATGATCTTTAATCACCGGGCTGCGGGAAGTTATAGTGGTACGACCCGTACAGATCACCCCAGAACCGGTTAGCGGACCGGCTGAGAATACAATAATATTTTCAGGATCTGTGGCCTTGATATTATCTTTATGGCCATCCCAAAGGATCTTGTAGCCTATCCCCATACCACCTATATAGTCATGATATTTATTTGTTGATTCTGTCGTAATATTGCCGGTTGTTAAATTAACCCTTAATACTTTACCAGCCCATCCGCCAAGTTTATCTGTCATTTTCAATTACCTCATTAACCGATCAGGCCAGTATATTTTTCATATTGTTCGAGCGCGGCTTCCGCCTGTTCCCAGGTATAAAATTTAATCGCACCTGTCGGACAAACCTGAGCACAGGCCGGCTCGCCCTGACACAGGTCGCATTTCACGGCTTTCATTTTGCTGCGTACGACTTTAATCACTTGTTGTGGACATTTATCGGCGCAATAACCACAGCCAACGCAGCGCTTTTCATCTATCACTTTAGCGCCGGTTTCCGGATGAGTTGAAATGGCCTGCTGCGGACATACCTGTGTACAAACTTCACAATGACGACAGGTGGCAGGCACCACAGTGCGATCGCCGCATTCCCCCCGCTGCTCTGTGTAATTAAACTGCACACCATGAGGCCCATAGTTCATGTTGTGTTCGACTTTGACCCTTGCCAGGGTTGGGCTGCAATCGCCTTCATGGTTCCAGCCACAGGCGATTTCACAGCGACGGCAACTGACGCAGATAACCGGATTAACCACCATCAAACCACCGGGTAACACCTCAACCTTTTCATCGCTGTCATTGTCACTGCCACAACCGGTAAGAAAGCTGATGAGCGTTCCACCATAGACAGTGCCTACGGCTGCCCCCATACTCCCTTTCAGCATTCCTCGTCTGGTAATCATATTGCGTTCCTTAATTAGTTTAAGAAATATTATTTAAATATGCATACACCAAATACCCGACAATTCATGCTAATTAAATCCAGACATTTTTTCCCAATCTGAGTCACATTTACTCACAGGATAACCGACCAAACTCATTAACTAAAACTCAAATCAAATATTAATTTTTCACTCTTTCAAAAATCAGAAAAAACAACTTAGACCAAACCTACGCTTATCAGTTATAGCTGGAACAAATTGACGATGGTCACAGATAAATTATTCAAATTAAATAGATTAAGGCCTGCATACATTCCTAATTAGACATCCCGACAGAATCTAAAACATAAAGGAATGGGAAATGATGAAATTCAAGCCTAAAAACGCCTGGTGGAAACTATCCCCACTGGTGGTTTGCTTATTGGCTGCATGTTCCGATGGCGATGACGGCCAGGTGGGTCCTCCGGGAGAAGTGGGGATCAATATTGCCAAAGCCAAATCACTGCAGGCCAATATCGAAGCCGTAACCATAGATGAGCAAACCCGGGTTTCGGTCGACTTTTTCTTAAGCGACGCCAACGGCGTTGCCGTGACCGGACTGGAACAACTGGAGCAGGTATCAGCCTTGGCCATGGGCATAGCCAAGCTGGGCAGTGCTCAACCCATGTACGGTGATACAAGGCCAGCGGAAGGGCGCTATGAGATAAGCCGCGCTCCCCAATGGATAAGCTATATCAATAAACTGGTTGAGCCGGGTACAGGTGCCACAGCCCAGGCCGCAGCGCAGTGGCAAGCCGGGATTGAGAGTGACTGTAAACTCGACTGCCTGCAGAGCCTGGGCCAGGGGCGTTACCGCTATCAATTCAGCAAGACGCTCAATCAATACCCAAGCTTTGAAGGGCTCGATACCCATTACGAGAGTGACAAGACTCACAGGGTCTATCTGGAACTCAAGCCCGCTGCAGACAGCTCACTGAGCAGCATGCTGATCAACAGTGTCTATGACTTTATTCCGGCAACCGGCCAAGCCGCCGCTACCGAAGACAGCCGGGTATTGATAGATCAGCAGCAGGCCTGCTATCGCTGCCACGGCAGTGACAGGGATAACAGTGAGGCGCGTTTGTTGATGCACGGCAGCAAGCGTTTTGCCTTTGAAGGCTGCGTCATGTGTCACACCAGTTACTCGGGCGACCCAGAAACCGGCTCGGCGCTTGATATGGCGACCCTGACTCACAAAATTCACCAAGGCGAGTACAAGGTCGTTGGCTATCAGGGCCATGAATATGACTACAGCCAATTGCACTATCCCGGTGATATCAAGGATTGTAACAGCTGTCATATTCCCGATGCGGCGCCGCAGGCCAACCAATACTTTATTCCCGGCAATAACAGCTGCCTGAGCTGCCACAGTAAGGATGCCCCCGAGGGCTGGAATGGCAGCGCCAGTGCTTTATTCCACGATAGAGAACTCTTCCCCAGAGGCTGGCAACAAAGCTGCTCAGGCTGCCATCCGGATGCCAGCAACCCAGAGGGCGCGGGTAAAATCCACCGGAGCCTTGGCAGGACAAGCAAACTCATCAAACAGGAGTATGCCTTTGCGCTTTCCTCCGCCGCTATTGATGGCGACAAGCTGAGTATCAGCCTGGATTTTCGCAGCCAAGGCCGCCTGCCTGCAGACGATCCGGCCATAGAGTCATTGTGGTTAACGGTCAGTGGCGATCCCGAACCTGCCAATCGCCCGCTCAACAACGGTCAGCGCAAAATTTGGAATTTGGCCAACCCTGGGGCCGATGTCAGCCTGGCCATGCAGGGACACAGCCTCAGCGCTGCCATAGGCCCGCTTCAGGCAGCGGACTTTGGTGAGCCGGACAAGACTCGGGTGCAAGCCAAACTGCTTGTCTGCGCCGATCCCGCGACAGGCTTTGCTGTGGCTTGTGATACAAGCGCTACCCGCATCGAGGTGATTGCCGATAACCCCTTGTCACTCACAGGCTCTGCGGCGAGTAATAAAGCCCTTGCCGATGAGGCTGCCTGTCGGCGCTGTCATGACAGCGACATGCAGCAGCGGGTTGTCAGCGCTCATACTCTGGCGAGCCGCTTCCAGCCGGGCAATGACAACTGCGGCAGTTGTCATGCGCCTCAAGGAGCTACGGCCCTGACCGACAAGAGCTGCAACGACTGCCACAACAATGGCACTAACATGTACCTGAATGCCGGACTGAAACACACTCCTGGCATGGATCAAATAAAAGCGATCCGTACCCTGAACAACAGTCTGAACTACAGGGAAATGGTGCATTCGCTGCACAGTGGTACCCGCACTGTGGCCGGAATGGGCGCCGACAGAGAGGCGGCCACCTATCCGAAACCGGCCAGTGATTGCCGCGCCTGTCATATCAAGGGCCAGCTTACGCTGGATGGCCTGAGTCAGAGCGCCTCCGTGTTGGTTGCCACTCCCGGCGCAACCGAGAAAGGCCAAATCGCCGAGTATTCTCCCACGGTTGCAGCCTGTGGTGGCTGTCATATCCAAGTGGAAAAATGGGCCAGCCATGCCGAAGCCTTCGGCGGTGTTTTCCGCAAAGATGCCAGCGGCGGCCCTGTCTATCAGAGTGGCAGCGAGAGCTGCGCCGTTTGTCACGCCGAGGGACGTAATACCGGCGTCGACATGATGCACGGCCTCAAAGACTGACCCACTCGCTCCCATCGGCAAAAACGGCGCCTCGGCGCCGTTTTTCTATTTTGCATTTGAATGTGAACAGGCTCCCGGGCTCAAAACCTGTCAATCCGGTAAGGATGCAGTGATAACGCCGGCTCGTCACCATCAAACTCGCTGGCCAGCAACTCTGCCGTTATCGCCGCCCAGGTCAGCCCAAGATGTTGATGACCAAAGGCAAACCAAACGCCCTTCTGCTTCAAGCTCGCTCCCAGTATCGGCAAACTATCCGGCAAAGAGGGTCTGAACCCCATCCAGCGCTCACCTTGTTCGGCACTGGCAGAGGAAAATACCTTTGGCAGCAGCGCCTGGGCATGGGGCAGCAAACAATCGGCCCTGGAGGGATCCATGGGCGCCTTGAGCCCGCCGAACTCCACAGTGCCGGCCAAACGGGTACCGCCGCGCATTGGGGTAATGATAAACTTACGCTCGAACGACGCCACAGGGCGAGACAAACCGCTGACTTGCGGCATCATCAGGTGATAACCGCGTTCGGTATCCAGCGGCACCTCATGGCCCAATTGCTGCACCAGGGGTTTGGACCAGGCGCCGCAGCAGAGCAATAGTCTGTCGCAGTGCCAGGATTGCCCCTGACTGTCACCGAGGCGGACACCTTGCTTGTCCGGCTGCAATTTATCGATCTCGGCGCGCAGTACCTGCCCACCGAGTGCCTTGAAGTGCAACTCCAAACGCTTGCAGAGTTCAAAAGGTGATGGCGTATGCGCCACCTCAGTGAAAAACAGTGCAGCCTTGATATTGCCGGACAGCGAAGGCTCAAGCCGCCTGACTTCATCACCACTCAATAGCTTCACCGCCACACCGGCCTTGGTATAGGCCTCATACTCCTGCCGGGCAGCTTTTGCATCCTGCTCGAACAACAGCAGGCTGCCGTTTTCACACATCAACTCGCTGGCCTCGGCTTGTGCCAGCAACCGACGCATGGCGCCTATGGCTTCACGGTTCAAAGCCGCGATCGCCGCACCATTTTTACGTCGTTTGGCGGGCAACATATTGGCCATAAAGCGGCAAAACCAAGGCAAGGCTTTGAAAAAATACCCGGGACGGATCCGAAACGGGCCTTGCGGGTCCAGCAACATTCCAGGGAGCCGAGGCACAAGAGAGAAAGACGCCAGCGGAAACATCTGCTCGGTGGCAAAATGTCCGGCATTACCGAAAGAGGCCCCTCGCCCCGGCTCATCTTTATCCAACAGGCTCACCTTGAATCCCTGCTTTTGCGCGGCTATGGCGCAGCAAAGCCCGACTATGCCGCCCCCTAAAACCGTCAGTTCTCCCTTTGAGGACACTGTGCCATCTTGTTTGCTGTTCATCTGTTTTCTCCCTGCGCCGGGCAGCCAAAAGCCTTAAATAACGAAACGCTTTTCCCAAGCACCACGATCACTGATTGTGTTTGGTTAAATATTTTTGTATACAATATACCTTATCTCTGACAATATCCACAGCTGTTAGCCCGCAAGGGATAAAGAACGACAACTAAATCAACAAGAGGTCTGTACCATGAAACCAAACTGGCAAGGGGTGTATCCTGCAATTTCAACCCAATTCAATGCCGATGGCTCAATCAACTTTGACTCCAATCGCCGTATGCTGGAAGCCCTGATCCACGACGGTATTGACGGCATCATAGCGCTGGGCACTGTGGGCGAGAACGCCTCTTTGAGCGCGGCCGAGAAGCGCGCCTTTATCAAACATACAGTCGAAACCGTCGCCGGGCGAATTCCGGTGATCTCCGGCTGCACCGAGCACAGTGCCGAGCAAGCTGCCGAATACGCCAAAGATGTGGCCGCTCTTGGTGTCGATGGCCTAATGTTATTGCCCGCCGTGGTTTATCGCGGCACAGACAGAGAAGTGCTGGCGCATTACCGCCACGTCGCCCGCGCAACCACCCTGCCCATCATGATCTACAACAACCCGGTGAGCTATGGAGTGGACATCAATTTGGAAATGACCGCCGAACTCTCCAAAGAGCCCAACATAGTCGCCATTAAGGAATCGACTACAGACACCCGCCGTCTGACCGAACTGCAGAGCCGCTTCGGCGACCGTTTCATCGTCTTTTGCGGTGTCGATGATATTGCCCTCGAGTCACTGCTTCTGGGAGCCGATGGCTGGATATCCGGCCTGACAAATGTCTTCCCGAGAGAGTCTGTTACCTTATACCGCCTAGCCCGCGCCGGCCGACTGCAGGAAGCCAGAGAGCTGTATCGCTGGTTTATGCCGCTGCTGAGACTGGACACCATCCCGACTCTGGTACAGTGCATCAAGCTGGCTGAAGAACTGGTGGGACGCGGCAGTGAACATGTACGCATGCCAAGATTGCCTCTGGAAGGCGAAGATCGCGCCTATGTACAGCAACTGCTTGAGCAGGCACTGGCAACGCGCATAGACCTCGACAAGTACAATCTGGACTGAGCCAAGAGCGGCACCAAGGAGAACTTATGCTCAAAGGGACTTTTTTCTGTATCGATGCCCACACTTGTGGCAACCCGGTACGCCTGGTAACCAGTGGCCATCCTGAACTTAAGGGCCAGACCATGAGCGAAAAACGCCAGCATTTTCTCTCGCAGTTTGACTGGATCCGTCAGGCGTTGATGTTCGAACCCAGAGGCCATGACATGATGTCCGGGGCTTTTCTCTACCCGCCCTGCTCGGCCGATGCCGACGGCTCTATTCTGTTTATCGAAACCAGTGGCTGCCTGCCCATGTGCGGCCATGGCACCATAGGCACAGTCACCGCCGCACTGGAAGCCGGCTTGTTGACACCGCGCCGGGAAGGTGAACTGCTGCTCGATGTGCCCGCAGGCCAAATACGCATCGAGTATCAACGCAGTGGCGCCAAAGTCGACTGGGTAAAGCTCTACAACGTTGCCGCTTATCTCGCCCACGCGGATAAAGTCATCGACGTACCCGGCCTTGGCTGCCTCAAGGTAGATGTGGCCTACGGCGGCAACTTTTACGTAATAGTGGATCCGCAAGAAAACTTTCCCGGACTCAGGCAATGGAGCGCCGCCGATATTCTGCGCTGGAGCCCACTGGTACGGGAAGCGGCCAGGGAGCAGCTCGAATGTGTTCACCCGGATGACGCCACAGTTCAGGGCATCAGTCATGTACTGTGGACAGGCGATTGCCTGAGCCCGGAATCCAATGGCGCCAATGCGGTGTTTTACGGTGACAAGGCGATAGACAGATCGCCCTGCGGCACAGGTACCAGTGCCAGGATGGCGCAGCTGCACGCCAAAGGCCTGCTCAACGCGGGAGACAGTTACACCCATGAATCCATCATTGGCAGCCAGTTTATCGGCCGTATCGAAGGCACCACCCGCGTCGGCCAGTTCGAGGCTATTTTGCCCAGTATTCAAGGCTGGGCCAGAGTCACCGGGCACAACAGTATCCTGGTTGATGATGAGGACCCTTACGCCTATGGATTCCAGGTGCTGTGAGCTGTCATCACAGTCAACACTGGATAGCCCAGACTCAAGTGCCCACACATTAAAGGAGACCCCATGACAACAGAGATCCCCAATCGCCGTGAGGCGCTCGTCAAAGAGTTAGCGTCACAACTGACCGGCCAACATCTAATCGCCGGACAATGGCAGAGTGAGACAGATGTCGAACGGTTTCAAAGCCTGGACCCGGTCGCCAATCAAACGCTGGCGCTCAGTTTCGCTGAAGCCGGCGAGCGCCAGATAGATGCGGCAGTCACAGCGGCCGGTGCCGCCTTTGTTCAGTACCGGCAAACACGGCCGCAAGCCAGGGCCGCCTTCCTGGAGGCCATCGCCACCGAGCTTGAAAACGACAGCGTGCTTATCACGGCGGCGGCAATGCTGGAATCCGGCCTGCCACAAGCGCGGATAAACGGCGAACTTGGCCGCACCGCCAATCAGCTCAGGCTGTTCGCATCAGAGCTCAGAGAGACGCCAAGTCCTCTGTTGATAGACAAAGCCAACCCCGAGCGCACGCCGCTGCCCAAACCCGAACTCAGATTGACCCAGCTGCCTCTCGGGCCGGTTGCCGTATTCGGTGCCTCCAACTTCCCGCTGGCATTTTCCACCGCCGGCGGTGACAGTGCCTCGGCACTGGCAGCCGGTTGCCCCGTGATTGTCAAGGGCCATCCTGCACACCCGGCCACCAGTGAACTGGTGGCCCGCGCCATTGCCCGCGCTATCTCTCGCTGCGATATGCCAAGCGCCGTATTTTCCCTATTGCAGGGACACAGGCCAGAGCTATCGACGGGCTTGGTATCTCACAGCGGTATTCAGGCAGTAGGCTTTACCGGCTCATTCAAGGTAGGGAGGCTCCTGGCCGATTGCTGCGCCGCCAGAGCCAAACCCATTCCCTTCTATGGCGAACTGGGCTCAATCAACCCGCAGCTGCTGCTGCCGGGTAAATTGCAAGCCGAGGCAGAAACCCTCGCCGGCCATCAACATCAGTCGATGTTGATGGCTCAGGGGCAATTCTGTACCAGCCCAGGGCTTATTCTGGTATTGGCCGACAGCGAATCCAGCCAAAAAGCCCTTGCACGTTACCGTAGCGTCCTGAGTCAGGCTATCACTGAAACCGAGGCAGCTCCCATGTTAACCCCGGGAATTGCCGAGTCATTTCAAACCCGGAGCAAGCAGCTGCTCGCCAATCCGGCCCTTGAATTGCTGGCTCAGGGTAAAGCCGCCGCGGCGCTGCATCATACCCGGCCACTATTGTTGGAAACCGGTGCCGAGAGCTTGCTTGCCAGCCCCGATCTAATGGAAGAAGTGTTCGGCCCCTTCGCCCTGTTGGTGACGGCCAAAAGTGAAGCCGAACTGCAGGCTGTGATCCAGGCGCTCGATGGCCAGTTAACCGCCAGTGTCCATGCCACCAGCAGCGACTTACAAGGTTATCCGGACGTTTTGGAGGCACTGCAATACAAGGTGGGCAGACTGATTTTTAATCAGATGCCAACGGGCGTCGAGGTTTGCCATGCCATGAACCATGGTGGCCCCTTCCCTGCCAGCACAGATCTGCGCAGTACTTCGGTGGGCACTCAGGCAATGGCGCGTTTTCTCAGGCCTTTGAGTCTGCAAAACCTGCCTTCTGAGCTGACAAACAGCTTCAACCAGGGGCAAGTTTCGGATAAACACCCAGGCGCACGCTACTTCTAAAGCACATCTTGCGCGGCATTGCAGAGGGAAACCCAAGTGGTTTCCCTTTATTTATCTGAGCATTCGCTGTAGTCTTATTCGGATCAAAGCCGAATAACGTATACAAAGACGGGATCTATGAGCCGAACTACGCCCATCGTTCATAAAACGCGCACCCAGGTTGTGGTCGAAGTGCTGCGGGAGAAAATTCTTTCAGGTGAAATCGCAGCCGGCGAACCGCTGCGTCAGAGCGCTCTGGCAGAAGAGATGAATGTCAGCCGGATTCCGGTCAGGGAAGCCCTTTTGCAACTGGAAGCCGAAGGCTTGGTCAAGTTTGAAGCCCATAAGGGCGCCACGGCTACCGAATTGTCGGTGGAGCAAGTCAGCGAGTTATTTGAACTCAGAGCACTGATTGAAACTGATCTCCTTGCCAAAGCCATTCCAAACCTGCAGGATGAAGATCTGCGTCAGGCCGAAGCCGTACTGGACAAACTGGAATCCGCCTTTAAACAGGATAATGCCGTGGGCAGCTGGAGCGAACTCAACACAGAGTTCCACACAAGTTTGTACCGCGCCGCCAACCGTCCCCACACCATGGAAGTCGTACATGGTCTGAACACCAACTGTGATCGCTATATTCGCTTACAGTTGTTGCTGACAGGTGGGATCCCCAGAGCCGAGCAGGATCACAGGGATCTGCTGCAATTATGTCGGCAAAAGAAAATAGATGAGGCCGTGGTCCTGCTGAGGGCCCACATACTGCACGCTGCCAACGCCATTCGTGAATTGGTAGCCCAACAGGTGAGCTGAAAAATCACGACCCTTTCCAAGCAATAGCGCTTTAGTTGTCCAAAAGACAGATCTGGCTTCTGTCTTTTTATTTTGAGAGTAAATTCAATGCAGTACGCCACTATTACCGGCTGGGGAAAGTGCGTTCCCCCCGCCGTACTGACCAACCATGATCTGGCCACCTTTATCGACACTTCCGATGAATGGATTAAACCCAGAACAGGGATCAGCCAGCGCCATATCAGCCACGTCAACACCTCGGAATTGGCCACTGTAGCCGCTCAGCATGCGCTGGCCGCCGCCGGCATCGAAGGCAGCGAACTGGACATGATTATCCTGGCGACCGCCAGCCCGGACACACTGATCCCCAACATAGCCTCAACAGTACAGGCCAATGTCGGTGCCAACTGCGCCGCCTTTGACATCAACGCCGCCTGCAGTGGTTTTCTCTACGGGGTTGGCTTGGCAACCGCTCAAATCAAGAGTGGTCAATGCAAGAAAGTCCTGGTGGTCGGCGCCGAACGTCTGAGTTTCTACCTCGACTGGTCAAGAAGAGAAACCGCAGTACTGTTCGGTGACGGTGCAGGTGCCGTGGTACTGGAGGCGACAGACAGCCCATGTGGCGTACTGGGCTATGAACTCAACAATGATCCAGGTGGCCGCGACATTCTCAAAGCCAGCTTTGGTACAGGCATGGACAGATTTGTTGCCGAGTCACTGGACTTCTACATCCAATTCGATGGCCAGGAGATCTTCAAACGCGCCATCAACGGCATGGGCAAACTCAGCGCCCAGGTGTTGGAGAAGTGTGGTCTGGACAAAGAGGAAGTCGATTGGGTTATCCCCCATCAGGCCAACGAGAGGATCATCGACACTCTGGTACACAGAATGAAGATCCCCAAAGAGAAGGCCTTCGTCAACATAGCCAACTATGGCAACACTTCGGCAGCCACCATTCCTATTGCCATCTGTGATGCGTTGGAAAAAGGCATGATCAAGCCAGGACAACATATTCTTTCCTGTGCCTTTGGTGCCGGCCTCACCAGCGCCGCCTTGCTGCTGAAATGGGGTGATAGAGTCACGCCGCTGAAGCAGAGCGATGCCAGCCTGCCACCATGTGAGCAGACAGGTATTGAGCTGGTAAAACGCGCGGTAGACTATTTCTGCCATCGCGATAAGGCGTGAGATAAAGCCTGAGCCGAATGACCTGTTTAAAAAAACGGTGCCGTGGGCACCGTTTTTATTGTCATTGTCTACAGGCTTTAGCCTCTGCCGTTTTCAATCTTGGGCATCAGGCCGAAACCGGCCATACGGGCACCATCTTGCTGCCGTGCTCGGCGACAATCGCCATTATCCCCAGCTGCAACTCCTCGGCGACTTCCTGATAAACCGGTAAACTGGTGGTGCCGACATAGGCCAGTACATTCAACTCGAGCCCGGCGTTGCCAAAACCCTTGAAAGTGACCCGCATCGGTGATTCGTCCACCTTCTCATGCTGCTTTAGCAAGGCTTTGATATCATTGATTATCGCCTGCAGCTGTTTGGCATCTGTGCTGTAATCGAGACGTATCTCTGTCTTGAAACGGATTTTCTCCCGCTCTGAAATATTCTCTATCTCCATTTCGGCCAACTTGGCGTTTGGCATATGAATGACAGAACGATCCAGAGTTCTGATGCGGGTACAACGTAGCCCTATCTCCTCCACTGTGCCGCGAACGCCACCGAAATTACCGATATTGCCAACCTTGATAGGCGCGGCTGAATAGAGGGTGATGGTGCCAATCAGGTTTTCTATCGACTGTTTCGAGGCCAAAGCGATTGCCAGCCCGCCAATGCCCATCCCGGCCAGTATAGTGCCGGCATTAAAACCCAGATGCTCAAGCCATAATAAGGTCGCCAAGCTCAGCAGGGCCACCCGCAGAAAATTTCCAAGAGGTCGCAACAAGGAGGCCGCCTGTTTGTTGCCCTTGGCTATCCAGCGCTCCCTAAGGCTGCTCTGTGCCAGCCCCACCAGCGCCCATATCAACCAAACTGTGGCCAGAATAAAGAAAAAGCCTGTGTTGACTATCTCCTGCATCGCAGCGCTCAAGGTACTGTTGGCAAGCATGGCTCTATCGAGTGCCACAGCGGCAAAGAATCGCAGAGGGCCACGAATAAAGGCGCCCAATTCAGCCTTGAGCGGGTGTAATGAACGTGAAAGCGGCCATTGCAGCAACCAGGTCACAGGTACCACGAATAAGAACGCCAGCGCCAGATAGGCCAGCATCATCGCCCATTCCCACAGATTCAGGGTAAACAGGCGTCCTTCAGGAATGTGCTCAATAAACCACTCCACCACAGGGCCATAGCCCAAGGCCTGGTAAAGTTTTGGAAGCTTGGCAACCGTGGCATTGGAAACCTTCCACAGACTGCCGTATTCAGAGCTAGGCACCCGCTGCAACAGGAGCTGATAGGCCTTTTTTTCGGCTTCCAAACGGGCAAATCCCTCCCGATAGGCGGGCAGCTTGTCGTCGGTTTTGCCCTCCGGGGTATCATCCAGCTCTTGCGGGTTGAGCCAGAGATTACGCTCGATAATCGCCAGCAACTGTCTGGCATAGAGCGGCCCCTGCTCCGCTGTCATGCCGGTGGGAAGAAAACGCAGATCCAGATACTCGGCCGCGGTTTGGTAATCCCCGTCTCTGGCGTATTGCATAAAGCCCTGCAGGGCGCCTCTGGGGGTATCCCTGAACAAGGGGTCGCGATACTCATAAGCCGCTGCAGCACTTTGCTCGCTTGGCGTTTCCGGTGCAGGTTCGGCCGCCGGACATAACCCAGGCCAGAGCAACAGAATAAATAATCCTATGCCAATCAACACTCTATTCATTAACGCGCTCCTTGCCACTATAAGATAAAGTACCAATCCATCCGCTGTAAGCACTTCAAGCTGTGTTCAAGCCAGAGTACACCAGGGAGCTATTGGCACCTTTAGCAAAAAAGAGTAGCAGAAACATGTAGTTCCGGATATATCGGCTCAGTATTTATACTGCTTGACTTATAGCCAACTGTCGATATAATTGCCGACGATATTAAGGTACCCTCAGCTCGTCCCATCTCGCTCCAGGCCGCTTAAGTAAATTCGTTCAGTTAACAATTCCTGAGTTTAATTGAAATGTCACACAGCTGTGGTGAACTCTGTGCTGCGGCGATGGTCTGATGTTCTACTGACACCCGGAGTGTATTTTTGCACTTCAGTCTGTCGGGGGCTTGATAAAGGCTGACAAACTGAGTACATTCAATAGTCAACCAACGCATCTTTCGCAATAAATGCTAAGGATTTTCTATAGTTAAGATTGTATATGCCAATATCGGCGCTAACAGAAAATAAGGAGTGTGGCCTATGTCATACAAAGTAAACGGACATGAAATCACAGTAAATTTCCCTGTAGATTCAATTTCCATCAACAAAAACTCAATCGCCTTTACCGACAGCAAAGGCAAGAAGAAGCAAACCTTCTCAAAGCGTACAGAAACCCTCAAGTTTATGAAGTGGTTGCTGAGCGCCAATAAGTAAGACTGTCGAAATACCCACTCGATACCCCTATCCTCTCACTGTATCGAACGCTCAGGCAGATTGGACTGTTATCCAGCAGCAATCGGGTAGAACATCACATTTGGTCAAGGCCTTTTCCCGTGATCCCGGGAAGCAGCCTGACCAAATGGCGATAAACAGTAAATCAAGCGCCAGATCATTCTCCAACCCTTCCACTTGAATTAAGCTGATGCTTAACAAACTTATCTGTCGGTGTTGCCTTGAATCAATCCATCACAGCCACTAAAAGCAGAGCGACTAAACCCGGCTCCATTAAACCGAATACCACGGAAGCGATGCGCTCATTGCTTAGCGAGATCCGGCGCTGTATTCCACTGGACTTGCCGGAAGCCAGCCTATGCGGCGGGAAATGCCTGGGTTGCTCCAAGAAAATGCTGGAGATGTTGGACACTGAGGTATGCTTTTGGGAGTCCCGTCTCGATGACGAGGTGCCTGGGCTTGCCGATCTCAAATCCTTGCAGCGCTTGGCTGAGCGCACTCATAAGATCCTCAAGCGCAACCAGCTGGTCTGAATCAGCCGTATTTACGCCTGTATCTGGGAAGCATGGACTCATTGCCAAGGAGCCCCCCCTGATGCAGATACAACACCTGGCTGTGGCCCTCACGTCGCAAGAAGTCGAGCAACACTTGCCAGCCGAGCGGATCGTACAAGAGCTCAAAGCGGATACCGCTTTGCTCCAGCTCTTGCCAAAGTTGGTAAAACTCGGGGTAACACTTGCCAAAATGATACTTGCGTTCGGGTGTAACAATAGTTGGATGCAATGCCTCATCGGGCGATAACTCAAGCAACTGGGTCTTGAGGTAACTGTCTCCGCCGACCACGGCGCAAGTCAGCACTTCAATATCAGCCTGTTGCTCACAAAAATACTTCTGTAGAAACAGTGCTGTTGTACCTGTCCCCGATGGCAAAAACAGCTTGAGGTTATGGGCAGCCTGTTGCTGCTGCCACTGTAAAATCTCGGCGCCCAACTGAGCCACGCCGTATTCGGCATAACTACAGCGGCCCCCTTCAGGAACAAACAGGCTGTGCTCACACTCAGGCACAATATGCTGCCTGACAAAGTCCTCCAGGGTCATGCCGGTCATCAACTCGGCCTTGGGCGTATTCTTTACAGCAATCACCCGTGCGCCCAATTCCAACGCGGCGCGATAGTTACCCAGGGGTTGCCGCTGCAACCATTCCGGCAGGTGATCCACATAAAAGTCCAGCTGCCAACCTTTGAGTTTGGCCAGCGCCGCCATAGAGTAGAGTGAGTTGGCCTGGGCCGAGCCATAACCTATCAGGCGCTTGATACCGGGAAAGTCGTGGTCGAGGAAATAACGGAACTTGCGCGCCTTATTACCACTGAAACTGGGATGAAGCAGATCATCGCGCTTGATAAACAGCTGATGACCTCGAAACTCAAAGGCTTGAACTGGGGTTTTATCCAGTTTGAAATCGGCTAAAGACATGGCACTGGCGATATATTTCAAGGCTAAGGTGTGCAAGGGATGGCTATTGTATGTGTTTGCCGCCAAGGAGGACAGGATTCAGGCCACAAATCCTCACAGGCACCCGTTGGCTTTATGCCGACTAAGTGATGGCTTGGAGGCTAATCCTTTGCGGCTCCACTCTGTGATGATTATCGCTACTTATTGGTATAAATCACCAATCGCCGCCATCTGCCTAGGCTCAGAAATGGCAATATCCAATATTATTCAACATGTTATAATTATGGCACGCTTCTAGCTATTAATCGAAATATCCCAAGCTTTACAGCAAAACTGTGTGGCTGATCCGCCATTTAAAGGAGCACTCAATGGCTATTTTGCGTCTTATTTTTAATATTGCCTGGTTTATTCTTGGCGGCTTTGTCATGGGGCTGGCCTGGTGGTTTGTCGGCTTGCTCTGTTTTATCAGTATCATAGGTATCCCATTCGGCCGCGCCTGCTTTGTCATAGGTGAACTGGCATTCTGGCCCTTCGGTCAGGAACATATCAGCCGCGACAGGCTCTCTGGCCGCGAAGACTTGGGCACCGGCGCCCTGGGTATGATCGGCAACATTATCTGGTTCCTGCTGTTCGGGATTTGGCTGGCGATAGGCCACCTAACCCACGCCCTGGCCTGCTTTGTCACCATCATAGGCATACCTTTTGGCATTCAGCACCTAAAACTGGCCTTGCTTTCTTTAACGCCCATAGGCAAGACAGTGGTTGCCTCTCATTAATCACAAAGCCCAGGTCGGATATCTGACTCGTTTTCGACCTGGGCTCCGGCTTTACCCAAACAAGTCTAGGGCATTTGTCGACTCAAACGCTGCACCAACTCCAGCAATAACTCAGGCCTATCCAGCGCCACATCATGCCCGCAGCGGCAAAAAGGAATCGGCTTTTGCCGATATTTGGCCGCCAGGCGAACGCTGCACTTGGGCGAAACCAGGTGATCATCACAGCCATAAACAATGGTTGCCGGCACCCACAGCTTAGCCGGGGAGCGAAAGCGGGCCGAGGCAACAATTTGTCGCAGGCCATTGGCGAGTGTGGTTTTGGCCTCAAGCGCCAGTTGGCTCCAGAAACGGCACAGAGACTTGTCTTTGGCATGAGCAAGGCTGGTAAGCGCTAGAATCGTCGCCTCGCGCCATTGAATGCCCTCGCCTTTGACTCTGGAGCACAAGGCTCGTAGCAGGGCTTGCAGCCGAAATCTCTGATACCAAGGCGAAAGATCGGCGGCGCTGCTGTTGAGCAATAACAGCCCCTCAAGCTGAAATCCCTTTTGGCGGCCGGCTTCAGTGTCATTTTTCCCGGCAAGTGTCATGGCCACCATGGCGCCCATGGAGATAGCCAATATTCGGCATTTACCCACCTTGCGCCGTAACATTTCATCTGCAACAAAGTCGGCATAATCCTGAATATCCCAGGGACTGGTATCCGCCACCCTATCGCCATTTCCCGGCAGATCGATGAGCTCCACCCGAAACCCCGCCGCCAGCAGATTATCGGCAAAG
This sequence comes from Shewanella sp. Iso12, assembly GCF_012030025.1. NCBI lineage: Bacteria > Pseudomonadati > Pseudomonadota > Gammaproteobacteria > Alteromonadales > Shewanellaceae > Shewanella > Shewanella sp. Iso12. Next base: position 584,649 of record NZ_JAAUHW010000002.1, on the reverse strand, counting down.
GCCTGCCAATGACGTTTATCGCGCATCAAGCCGCGGATCATCACCCAGGTTTGCTGCTCAGTCATGACTTGGTTTCTCCGCCGCTTGTGGATACCAAAAGTTTCGTGCCTGATAATCCAGGTGATGCCGATGAAGTTCAGGCAGTTGCTCCAGTACCTGAGCATACCCCACATCGAGCAAGAACTGCATCAGGGTAAAGTGGCGCCGTAAAATACGCTGCAGCCTGTGCTGCTTTTGAGGGTTGAAATAACCGGAGAAACGCAGCAATTGCCTGGGGTTCTTTTTGACCCAGGCCCAGGAGCCCATTTCCAGCGTTAAGGGCAGGAAAGGCACTTGGGGGTTACAACTGACCAAATAATCCCAAATATCACCGTGGGTGCGATAGAAGCGGCTTTGGGGCGCAATATGATAGTGACAATGATGGGGGTAGCTCATTTCGAACAACTGCTTTAGATGATACACCTCCCCCAGGCGGGCAAAAGGCGTATCCTTACAGGCAAAGGGAAACCAGATATGGTCCACCAGGCCAAAACCTGAGTGAGCATCGAGCACAATCAAGCTGCTGCCGCGGGCTATAAGTTCATTACTGTAGTCAATAATCGCCCGGGTCTCGGCTTCCAATTGATTGCTGCGGCCCCGATACCAGGGAAGATGGCGGGAAAGCCGTTGACCGCCGACCATAAAAGTCACTGAGCCGCGGGCATCTATGGGAGCATTGCGCATCAAATCGACCCCATTGCCATTGGCACGGGTTCCCCTGATAAGGCCGATGGGATTCAACACAGGTACAAACGCCAGCCGTATCTGAGTTAACATCAGCTGCAGATGTTTATCCCAACTGCAGCGGGTCAACAAGCTGCCAAGAAGCGCCAGTATCACCTGGCTGCCGATACGCTCTACCCCGTGAACACCGCCGACGAACAGCACTGTGGGCACCCTGGCATTTGGGTTCCCCAGCTCCAGCGCCCGCACATCGAGCGACTTACCGGCAAAGCCGACTTGGGCCAAAGACCTGGCGTTCAAATGTTGCTGGTATTTATGCTCCAGTTCGGCAAGCAGTTCAAGCTCATAGGCACTTTCTGTCACAGACCCGTCCATCTGGGGTAAAGTGCTCAATTTAGCCGCTTTGGATGACAACTCAATGATACTTTAAGTGTTGCTCCAATATGCTCTTGGCATCAATTCGGGCCAATCCCTGGTCGAAAATATCCCGCCAACGTTGCCCCTCTTCGGAATTTCGAAAAGCCACCAGCAAGCCCTTGCTGGCCAGCAATTGCCGATTCAGTTTAAGCTTGCCTTCCAACTCCTCCATCCCCTTTTGCCGCAGCAGGTAACGATAAACATTGGCGTCGATCACCACGGCATCAATTCTGGCGGCCGCCAATTTGCGAAGGTTTTGTTCATCGGAATTGGCCAGCTCGAAGGGTTGCCGGCCTGAGTCCATGGCCCGGTCCAAGCTCTCGGTATTAACATAGCCCTTTACCACTCCGAGATTGTAACGCTGCAAGTCCTGCAACTGTTGCCAGCTCACAGGCCGCTGGGATTGCTCCACCAGTGCCAATTGACTGAAGCCAAAGGGCTTTGAAAAGATAAACTTATCGCTTTGGTGATAATACTCGGGAAAGTAACCAAGATAGGGTGAACCAGGCATGTCTGCCAATTTAACCGCCCGGCTCCAGGGGTAGAAATTGACTTTGAGGTCATGGCCCATGGCAGCGAGTGCTGCCTTGACCACGGCAACACAAGCCCCCTGTTGTTCCAGCATCTGACCAGTGTAGGGTGGCCAATTAAGCGAGCTCAGTTGCAGAGTGTCGGCGCGAGCCACAGGGCTGCCACTATAAAGTAACAACAGGAGAACGAACAGCGCGGGCCGGCCGAAAAAGGTGATTGAGGTTCTTGCCATAGTATCACTCCGTTTGCCAAGGCCAGTCCCATAAGCATTCAGGAAGTTAACAGAGTATAGCTTGTCGATGTCAGTCAGCCACAGGCTCTAATAAGCGCTGCCAGGAAGATAAAAGTATCGCCCTCAGCACACTTTTACCCAAAGCGTGATGCAGGATGAAAATGTGAGAAAAGTCGATTCAGACAAGATAGCTAAAGCAAGAGGTAAAAACCGCGGCAATCATCACAAAAAATCCATCTAAATCAACGATGGAGCCAATCGATATTAACAGCTGTCAAAGCCCCTCTCCCATCACTATGATAGACAAATAACCACACACAAAGTAAGCCTATTAGAGGTGATAGCAATGAGATATCAAGCACTGGTCATGGCTGTAACGGCAGCCCTCGGGATGACTGCGGCTCAGGCGGCTGAGCCTATCGAAATTATCAAGCCGGTGAAAATCACCGAGCCGGAAAAGGTCGAACTCGGAAAAATGCTTTACTTCGAACCCAGATTATCAAAATCCGGGTTTATCTCCTGTAACTCATGTCACAACCTTTCCATGGGAGGGGTCGACGCCCTGCCAACCTCAATCGGTCATGCCTGGCAAGAAGGTCCTATCAACTCGCCTACCGTATTGAACGCTGATTATATGTTGGCACAGTTCTGGGATGGCCGCGCCAAAGATCTCAAGGAACAGGCCGCAGGTCCTATAGCCAATCCTAAAGAGATGGGCTTTACTCATGAGCTGGCGTCCGAAACCGTTGCTTCCATGCCGGCTTACCGTGCCCGCTTCAAGCAGGTTTACGGCTCTGAAGAGGTCAATATCGACAGGATCACAGATGCAATTGCCGCCTTTGAAAAGACGCTGGTGACCCCCAACAGCGCCTTTGACAAATATTTGGAAGGCGACAAAAAGGCCATCAGCGCCGAAGCCAAAGCGGGTTATCAGCTGTTCAAGGACAAAGGCTGTGTCGCTTGCCACAATGGCCCGGCGGTCGGTGGCACCATGTATATGAAGATGGGACTCATCAAGCCTTTCCACACGGATAACCCTGCCGAAGGCCGTAAGGGAGTAACAGGCAAGGAAGCTGACAAGATGGTGTTCAAGGTGCCGACTCTGCGTAACATTGAACTCACCTACCCCTACTTCCATGACGGCAGCGTCTGGAACCTGGAAGAGGCGGTCAACACCATGTCGGATATCCAGCTGGGTCAGAAGTTGACCGAAAAAGAAACTCAGGAGATGGTAGCCTTCCTCAAGTCGCTGACCGGGGAACAGCCCAAGGTTGAACTGCCGATTCTGCCGCCATCCAATAAAGATACCCCAAGGCCGGTTCCTTTCGGCAAGTAATTCATAACCATAGAGAAGCGCCGCATTGCGGCGCTTCTCTTTTACTGTTGCGGTTTAAATGACTCAGCCATTGATATCCCGGTGCAGCTCTTCATACATCAGCTCACGCATGCGGAACTTTTGAATTTTACCGGTAACTGTCATCGGATACTGCTCAACAAACTTGATGTAACGCGGCACTTTGAAATAAGCCACCTTTTCGGTCAGGAAGTGACGGATTTCATCTTCAGTGACAGTACTGCCGGGGCGCATCTTGATCCAGGCACACACCTCTTCACCGTATTTTTCACTCTGTACCCCGAATACCGCGGCATCCTGAATATCCTGATGAGTGTAGAGTTTCTCTTCAATCTCCCGCGGATAGATGTTCTCACCGCCCCGGATAATCATGTCTTTGATGCGGCCGACTATCTGCACATAACCTTCGCAGTCCATCACCCCGAGATCGCCAGAGTGCAGCCAACCATCTTTGTCTATGGTGGCTTGGGTTTTGGCCGGATCATTCCAGTACCCCAGCATCACACAGTAACCTCGGCTGCACACCTCACCCGGCTGACCTACAGGCACTATTTCACCGAACTCATCGATAATCTTCACCTCGGTATGGGGCAGAGCCCGGCCCACGGTAGTAACCTGCTTCTCCAGCGAGGACTCGACCTCTGTCATGTTATTGATCGGGCTGCATTCGGTTTGGCCATAACCGATTACGACTTCCGTCATATGCATCAACTTATGCACCCGTTTCATCACTTCCTCGGGACAGGTGGCTCCGGCCATCACTCCGGTTCGCAAGCTGCTGAGGTCATAATCCCGGAAGTTGGCCAACTCCAATTCGGCGATAAACATGGTCGGCACCCCGTGAAGTCCGGTGCAGCGCTCCTGCTCAACCACCTTGAGGGTAATAGCAGGATCAAAGGCATCGGATGGGAACACGGCCGTGGCACCTTTAGCCAGACAGACCAGGTTCCCCAGCACCATGCCGAAGCAGTGGTACAGAGGCACGGGAATACAAAGCTTGTCGTCCGGGCCAAAGCCCATGGCGTCGGCCACCAGCATGCCGTTGTTGAGAATATTGTGGTGGGTCAGCGTGGCGCCTTTGGGGTTCCCCGTGGTGCCTGAGGTGAATTGAATATTGATGGCATCATGAGGCGATAGACGCTCACCTATGCCTTTGAGATCGGCATATTCCGCCTCAGAGCCCATGGCACATACCTCGGGGAAATTCAGCATGCCCGGCGTCTTGTCACTGCCGGTGCGGATAACGCAGCGCAGCTCAGGCAGACGGCGGGACATCAGTTTGCCGGGCTCGGCATCACTGAGTTCCGGCGCCAGCTCATTCAGCATCGCCAGGTAATCGCTGGACTTGAACTTGTCGTGGGTGATAAGTGCCTTACAGCCCACATTGGTGAGTGCATATTCCAGCTCTTCCGGGCGATAAGCCGGATTGATGCACACCATGATGGCGCCAATTCTGGCGGTGGCAAATTGAGTCAGACACCACTCGATATTATTGGGCGACCAGATCCCGACCCGATCCCCGGGGCCGATACCCAGTGCCAGCAGGCCTGTGGCCAGTTTATCTATCTCTTCAAGATAGTGCGCATAACTCCAGCACAGTTGCTGATGATGCATCACCACGGCAGTGTTGTCCGGATAGCGGTTGCAGATATCCTGCAGATACTGGCCTATGGTCTTGTCTATCAAGGGAGTATTACTGTGCCCCAGATAACGGCTCTGGGACAGAGGTAAATCATTGAGTTGCTTGCTTGTCTTGTTGGCAGACATCTAAGCCTCCGTGCGTTGTTTTATCGTTATAGGAAGAGTCTGTCACCCTGAGCCGGCGGCCCTCCCTTCACAGTGTGAAGCCATATTGGCGGCATCTGAAAAGTATCAAAAACAGCGGCAATGATTGGCTTTCACTGCGGCCTGGGCGCAGGGTTCATAACGACTCTAACGAATGGCGCATTGGAATAACAAGCAAGGAAACCGGCTTTTAGACTAAAGAATAATGGCTCAAAAACCATCAGGGCCCTCAAAGGAGCCCTGAATAAAAAGTCTGCCGATGACGGGATCATGGCAGCAAAATGGACAATATAAGATCAGCCCCCGGATATTCTCAGGCCGCCTTTTGCAGTTGCTGCATTCTTTCCAGTAAGGCCAACATGACCCCCTGGCGGCGCATGTTCTGCAGGACACCCGGGCTGAAACGCTCAAGTCGCACCATGGCACTGAGCAGCAAGCGGCATTCATACAAGGAAGCATCGGCGATATATTCAGGCCTGTCGACCATATGGCTGTTTTGGTACCAATCATCCCAACTGAACTCGTTGAGCAGCATGCCTTGGCGCTTCATTTCAGCAACAAATTTATGGACTGTCGCGGGATTGTAATCCTGTTCCCCGCGGGCAAAATCATGGCGATAGGTTTGATAATCAGCAGTTGAAGCTGTCAGGCTAAGTGTGGCCATAGGCGACTCCTAATCTTTTACATCGATTATCACAATAATGCATAATCTACCAATCTAATGAGGTCAGTCTGCCCTTGCCTTGCTGAATAAGTGCTTAACAGGCTGGTAAGCTTTTCTGGTAAAAACACTCAAGGAGTGCCAGCATGAAGTACTGGTTGATGAAATCCGAACCCGATGAATTCAGTATCGGCGATCTACAGCGGGTCAAGGTGGAACCCTGGTGCGGGATCCGCAATTATCAGGCTCGAAACTTTATTCGCGATGAACTGCAAATCGGCGACGCCATTTTGTTCTATCATTCCAGTTGCAAAACGCCGGGCGTGGTGGGCACTGCCAGAGTCGTCGGAGAGGCCAAAGCCGATACCACGGCCTGGGATCCAGAGTCACCCTACTTTGATCCCAAGTTGAGCCCAGAGTCACCGCGTTGGTTTCAGTTGGATATCGGCTTTGAACGTCAGTTTGCCAGAACAGTTAGCCTGAAAGAGATCAAGGCAGACTCGCAGCTCGAACATATGTATCTGGTACAAAAAGGGGCCAGGCTGAGCGTGCAACCGGTCACAGAGCAGGAATGGCAACGTATTCTTCTACTCGCAGGAGAGAAACTATGACAAACAAACTATCCAAAGCCTTGGTAGCAATCAGCCTGGGTGCCCTGCTGGCCAGTCCGGCCGTTTTGGCCAAGCAGGATAAAGACCACAAAAATTTGCCCCCTGGACTGCAAAAGAAAGCCGCCCGGGGTGAACCTTTGCCTCCGGGTTGGCAGAAGCGCTATCACAGGGGCGATATTCTTGATAATGATATCTATGCCCGCGGCCGAGTGGTTGTGCCGCTGGGCAATGATGGCCTGATAACGGTCGACATTGAAGGCACACTGTTCAAGCTGCACGACAAGACCCGCAGGATCATTGAGATCCTGGAACATTGATACCGTTATCAAAAGCCCTAAGTTCAAAAGCAAAAAGCCATGGTAGAAACCATGGCTTTTTTGTTTGTCGGCAAAATAGGTTAAGCGCTTGACTGCCTTTCTTCGCTGCTATCTTTACTGCTATCTCTGCTGATAGTTTCGCAAATAGCGCTTTAGCGCCCATCCAGCATACGGCCAATTCCACCAAGCACTGAGCCCTCTCCCCTGTCACTGCCACCGGCGGAAGGCGCATGGGCAATGATCCTGTCGGCCATACGGGAAAACGGCAGGCTCTGCAGCCACACTATGCCATGCCCTGAAAGTGTCGCCAAAAACAAACCTTCACCACCAAACACCATGGACTTGAGAGAGCCGGCCCTCTCTATGTCGTAATCGATGCCGTTGGTAAAGCCCACCAGACAGCCGGTATCCACTCTCAGGGTTTCGCCCTTAAGCTCTTTACGGATCAAGGTGCCACCTGCGTGAATAAAGGCCATGCCATCACCCTTGAGGCTCTGCAAAATAAAGCCTTCACCGCCGAAGAAACCGGTTCCCAGGCGCTTATTGAACCTCATGGTCACCTGGGTACCCATAGCCGCGGCCAGAAAACTGTCTTTCTGCAAAATGAGTTCACCGCCGACCTCATCGAGATCGATTGCCAGGATGGTGCCGGGATAAGGTGCGGCGAACGACACCCGACGTTTGCCCTGGCCCTGATTGCTGAAATGGGTCATAAACAGGCTTTCACCTGTCAGCATACGTTTACCGGCCCCCATCAACTTGCCAAAGAATCCTGAATCCGGCTCTGAGCCATCGCCCATGCGCGCTTCAAAACTGATCCCTTCCTCCATGTAAGTCATGGCGCCCGCCTCGGCGATCACGGTTTCACCGGGATCCAGCTCCACCTCAACCAGCTGCATGCTCTCGCCCTTGATCTCATAATCCACTTCATGGCTGTTCTTGCTCATTGAAACTCCCCCTCAATGGTTTAGGGTCTGAATGACCTGGCACTCAGTCTATGACATAAAATGTCAAAACAGCAAGTGAGGAGACGGATGTGATTTGAGTAAAAAGTAACAGAATGCTTCAACCCAGACCGCTGGCATTATCCCCCTGAAAGCGCTCAAACTCCTCCAGAATCAGCTCAGTAAACAGCCTTCCTGCACGGCCAAGAGGCCGCTCCAGCGTCGACACCAACTGAGGAATAAAACGAAAACGGCTGCCGCCGACAAAGTCCAGCTCACTTAAATCACCACAAGCCAACTCTTCGGTTATCAGGAAGTCCGGCATCCAGCCAAAACCCAGGCCCTTGAGCAAGGCGTTCTTTTTCATGATGAAACCGGAGAGATAAAAGACCTTGTCGCCGCCGAACTGCAGCTCATCGCGCTGGCTCTTGACCGGTGATGAGTCTTCGATGGTGAGCTCCACATGTTGCTGCAATTCTGACAGGGTAATGCCGCGGCGCGAAGTCAAGGGGTGGTCTTTACCTGCCACCAACACACTTGTGATAGCAGGCAGGGGCTTGGGGTGGTAACTGGGGCCACTGCGATAGTCTTTCACCAACATAAGATCAGCGCTGTCGCGCTCAAACCTGTGTTGTACCCCACCGAGAAACTCCATATTGAGCTGGATTTTGGTCGGGATCTTATGCTCTGTCATGCGCTTGAGGGCGGTCATGATAGGCTCCATCGGCAAGGCGCCGTCTATCACCAGCTCCAATCTGGGCTCCCACCCCTCACTGAAACGGCTGGCCAGATGCTCAATATTGCCAAGATGTGCCAGCAAGCGTTGTCCCTCGGCCAAAATAACCCGCCCTTCGTGAGTCAGCTCGGCCCGGTATTGATTACGGTCAAGCAGATTAACGCCAAGATATTGTTCCAGTTTCTTTATCTGATAACTGACCGCAGACTGCGCCTTGTGCAGACGCTCTGCCGCCTTGGCAAAACTGCCCTCTTCCACCACCACCTTAAGCACATTGAAGGCGTCGATATCGATACGCAAGGTTTACACTCCCGTAAATCCAACAAGACAATCAAATTTTTAGATTGAGTATGCCGAATAATTATTCTTTTTTTTGTACAAGCGCGCAACTAAATTGAAAGATAGATCACAAAAACGGCTCATTTGCGCTGCCAGCGACCGGCAATTCCGACAGACAAGAGCGCAAAGAGAACAAGAATAACAACAGTGGCCGCCGAAGGTTCCCAAAGAAGGTTAACAGCAAGCGCCACCAAGGAAGAGTCAGATGCCATTTTATGTAAAACAGGGGCAGGTTCCCAACAAGCGCCATATCGCATTTGAGAAGCCATCCGGTGAACTCTACCGTGAAGAGCTGTTTTCAACCCATGGCTTTTCCAATATCTATTCCAACAAGTATCACCACAATATGCCTACCAAGGCGTTAACCGTTGAGCCTTTTGAGCTCAGCCATGGTGAAGTGTGGCAGGACTCCCTGGTACAGAACTATAAACTGGACAGTAAACAGGCCGACAGAAAGGGGCACTTCTTCTGTGCCCGCAACAAGATTTTCTTCAATCAGGATCTGGCGATTTATACTGCCAGAGTCACCGAGGATACCGAGCTGTTCTACCGCAATGCCTACGCCGACGAGGTGGTATTTGTCCACGAGGGTGAAGGCGAGCTCTTAAGTGAATACGGCAAGCTCAAGGTGCAAAAGTGGGACTATCTGGTGATCCCCCGCGGCACCACCTATCAGTTGAAATTCAAGGACTATAGTAATGTGCGCTTGTTGGTGATCGAATCCTTCTCCATGGTGGAGATCCCCAAACACTTTCGCAATGACTATGGCCAGTTGCTGGAGTCGGCGCCCTATTGCGAGCGGGATATCCGGGTACCCGAACTAACAGAGGCCAGGGTCGAGCAAGGGGAGTTCTCTCTGGTCAGCAAGTTTGGCGACAAGTATCAGCTGACTCAGCTGGAATGGCATCCTTTTGATCTGGTGGGTTGGGACGGTTTTGTCTACCCCTGGGCCTTCAACATCACAGAGTACGCGCCCAAGGTAGGCAAGATTCACCTGCCCCCATCGGATCATCTGGTGTTTACCGCCCACAACTTTGTTATCTGCAACTTTGTTCCCAGACCTTACGACTTCCATCCCAAGGCGATCCCGGCACCTTACTACCACAACAATATCGACAGTGACGAGGTGCTCTACTATGTGGATGGCGACTTTATGAGCCGCACCGGCATAGAAGCCGGTTACCTGACACTGCATCAAAAAGGCGTGCCTCATGGGCCACAGCCCGGGCGCACCGAAGCCTCCATCGGCAAGAAAGACACCTATGAATACGCCGTTATGGTGGACACCTTTGCCCCGCTGCAGTTAACCACCCATGTGCAAAGCTGCATGAGTACTGATTACAACCGCTCCTGGCTCGAAGGCTGAGCCCGGACCCGAATATCCAGCAAGGCCATCAGAGAATGGCCGCAAGCAACATCATTGAAGAGGACATAGAAATGGCAAGCGAAAAGAATCCACTGGGACTGCTCGGTATCGAATTCACCGAGTTTGCAACCCCGGACAGTGATTTCATGCACCAGGTCTTTATCGACTTTGGTTTCTCCATGCTGAAAAAAGCCAAGGACAGGGAGATTTTCTATTACAAGCAGAATGACATTAATTTTCTGCTCAACAAGGAGCGTCAAGGCTTCAGCGCCGAATTTGCCAAGCACCATGGCCCGGCCATCTGCTCCATGGGGTGGCGGGTAGAAGATGCCAATTATGCCCTGCAACTGGCGGTATCCCGCGGCGCCCGTCCGGCGGATCAGGCCCACACTGATCTGCCCTACCCGGCAATCTATGGTATAGGCGACAGCCTGATTTACTTCATCGACCGTTTCGGCGAGCAGAACAACATCTACAAGACAGACTTTGTCGACCTGCCTGCCCCTGTGATAGTCCCTGAAAAAGGCTTTATGGAAGTGGATCACCTGACCAACAATGTCCACAAGGGTACTATGGAACAATGGTCTGATTTCTATAAGGATATCTTCGGATTCACCGAAGTGCGTTACTTCGATATCAGCGGCGTACAAACCGCCTTGGTCTCCTATGCCCTGCGCTCTCCCGATGGCAGCTTCTGTATTCCCATCAATGAGGGCAAGGGTGACGACAAAAACCAGATTGATGAGTACCTGCGCGAATATAACGGCCCGGGCGTGCAACATCTGGCGTTCCGCACCCGGGATATAGTCGCCTCGCTCGATGCCATGGAAGGAACCTCAATCGAGACCCTGGACATCATCCCTGAATACTACGACACCATCTTCGACAAGGTGCCTCAGGTGACGGAAAACCGTGACAAGATAAAGCATCATCAAATTCTGGTGGACGGGGATGACAGTGGCTATCTGCTGCAGATCTTCACCAAAAACCTGTTCGGCCCCATCTTTATCGAAATTATTCAGCGCAAGAACAACCTCGGCTTTGGCGAGGGTAACTTCAAGGCGTTGTTCGAATCCATTGAGCGCGATCAAATGAAGCGTGGCGTGCTGTAACCGATAGCGAAATCACCCGTTTGAGACCGATCTGATGATCGGTCTCTTGTTTTCCGCCTTAGTGTATTGAGCACTGCAATTTTTTACTTTGTCACCCGGTAGGATTTCATTAGACTGATCTCCCTTTTTTGAGAGACAGCTGTACCCAAAATGCAAGACTACGCCCTGCTCGTCGCTTTTATTCCAACCTTTTTCTTTGTTTCCGTTACCCCGGGAATGTGCATGACCCTGGCCATGACACTGGGGATGAGCATTGGGGTGCGCCGCACTCTGTGGATGATGCTGGGTGAACTCGTGGGGGTCGCCCTGGTGGCTTTGGCGGCCGTGCTGGGTGTGGCCACGGTTATGTTGAAACATCCAATGATCTTCCAGGGGCTCAAATATCTTGGCGGTGCCTATCTTATCTGGCTAGGCATCAATATGTGGCGGGCCAAGGGCAAGATGGCCAATCTGGACCAACCCCGAAGTATCAAGCGCACGGCGTTGATCTCCCAAGGCTTTGTCACCGCCATTGCCAATCCCAAGGGCTGGGCCTTTATGATTTCCTTGCTGCCTCCCTTTATCAATCTGCAGCAACCTATGGCACCGCAACTGACGGCACTCATCGGCATTATCATGTGTACCGAGCTCATCTGCATGCTGGCCTATGCCAATGGCGGCAAGAGCCTGAGGCTGTTTTTGAGCCGTGGCAACAATGTCCGTCTGCTCAACCGGATAGCCGGCAGCCTGATGCTTGGGGTCGGTGTCTGGCTGGCGCTGGGTTAATCGCCCTTTTTGTAGGGTAAGGCCTGCTGCAACTGCGCTTGATACAAGCGGTTGTTGCCGGCCTCTGTTTGACAGAAATCGGCTATCGCCTCCCGAAAGCCTGGATGCGCTATGCCATGCAGCGAATAGGTGGTGACACACTCAAAACCGCGGATAAGCTTGTGCTCCCCCTGGGCACCGGCGTTGAAGCAACTGAGGCCATTATCAATACAGTAGTCTATCCCCTGCCAGTAACAGGCCTCGAAATGCAGCGCCGGGATCTCCTCAAGTGCACCCCAATAGCGGCCATAAAGGGTATCTTTCCCCTGCAGATAAAGCGCGCATGCCAGCGCCTGTTGCGGCGTTTCACCCAAGCGGTGCACCAGGAGCAAACGCACCTCGGCCGCCATCAACTTACCGAGTAACTTGAAAAAGTCGGGCTGAAGATATCCCCCATGGCCGGAGCGTTTCAGGTAAGTTTGCCGATAGCAGCGATAGAAAAGCTGCCAGTGCCAATCTTGCAGTTCATCGCCCCTGAGCCAGACAAACTGCAAGCCAGCCAAGGCGCGGCGCTCTTTGAGAATACTCTTGCGCCGTTTGGAGTTGAGCCGCGCCAAAAAATCATCAAACTGGCTGTAACCCCGGTTAAACCAATGAAACTGCGTGCCTTCCCGCACCAAGGTCTGGGGCAAATGCCGCAATGAATCGAGTTGCCCCTTGCTGACAAACAGCCAATGCCAGGAGGAGTAGCTTTCAAGCAGTTGCCAAAACAGTTTCCCCAGCGCCTGCTGGATATCAGTGGCCGCCGCCCTGGCCTCGGGCGCAATCCCGAGTCTTGGGCCGGTGACAGGCGTAAAGGGAATGGCGCTGACCAGCTTGGGATAATAGGCTTCACCGTGGCGCTGATAGGCATCGGCCCAGGCCCAGTCGAACACATATTCGCCCCAGGAGTGATCCTTGAGATAGAGAGGCATCACAGCCAAACGCCTGTCGTTGCAAAACAGCTGTAAATGCATGGGTTGCCAGCCGGCTGCGGCGCAAACACTGCCACTTTGCTCCAGCGCCCTCAAAAAAGCATGCCGACAAAATGGGTTGTCCGGCTCTGTTTGGCCATCTTCAGCCAGACACAGATCCCACTCGGCGGCGGGGATCTCATCAATGCCGGCGGCAAAACGCCACTGCCAGTGCTTATTGTCCAAATTTATTCCATATGCCGAGGCAAACTTGCAATCAAGGATAATTGGCGGCACATTGCATAGCAACTTAAGCAAAAGCAGTATAAGGAAATATAGTGCGTCTGATAAAACCGCTGATCTTCGCCGTCGCTCTGGCTCTGCCTGCAGCCTCCACCCTGAGTTACAGCCCACAAGCTACCGCCAACGAATCCTCGATTTACAGTGAAATGGCCACAGCCCAGCCCGTTTGGGCCAAGCATGGCATGGTTTCCAGCCAAGAGGCACTGGCTTCCCGTATCGGGGTGGATATTCTCAAGCAAGGCGGCAATGCAGTAGATGCAGCAGTGGCCGTGGGTTATGCCCTGGCAGTGACTTTGCCCCGGGCCGGCAATATAGGTGGCGGTGGTTTCATGCTGGTACACCTGGCGAAGGAAAACAAGACCATAGCCATAGACTATCGGGAGATGGCGCCTTCCAAGGCCCACAGGGATATCTTCCTCGATGACAAGGGCAATGCGGTCAATAAACTCAGCCGCGAGCACGGCCTGGCGGTGGGTGTTCCCGGCACTGTGATGGGCATGGAGCTGGCCCTGTCCAAGTATGGCACCATGAAACGGGAACAAGTGATAGCCCCGGCGATCAAACTGGCGCGGGAAGGGATCAGCGTTACTTCAGATCTGGCCAACTCCCTCGATGGGGTTAAGCGCCGCATCTCCCAATGGCCAAGCTCTGCCGCCATCTTCTACAAGGCAGATGGCAGCAGCTTTGTACCGGGCGACATCATCAAGCAGCCTGAGTTGGCTCACTCGCTGGAGCTGATTGCCAAACAGGGCAGCAAAGGATTTTACCAAGGGGAAACCGCCGAGAAACTGGTGAGTGCCATTCAGGCCGCCGGCGGCATCATGACCCTTGAGGATCTCAACAACTATCAGGCCATAGAGCGCCAGCCGGTGCGCGGACACTATCGAGGCTATGAGGTGGTTTCCATGCCGCCGCCATCATCGGGTGGCATCCATATCATAGAGATCCTCAACATTCTCGAGCAGTACCCCATCCATGATCTGGGCCACAACACCGCCGCCACTTTGCATCTTATGGCCGAGGCCATGAGACGGGCCTATGCCGATCGCAGCGAGTATCTCGGCGATCCGGATTTCTATCCTGTGCCGGTTAAAGCCCTGTTGAGCCCGGATTATGCCCAGACATTGGCCAAGAGCATCGACAGCAAGCACGCCACCCCTTCAAGCCAGGTCAAACCCGGCAAACTGGCCCCCTATGAAAGTGACCAGACAACTCACTACTCGGTCGTGGATAAATGGGGCAATGCGGTATCCAACACCTATACCCTCAACTTCAGTTATGGCTCTGGGCTGGTGGCCGATGGTACAGGGATTTTGCTGAACAATGAGATGGATGATTTCTCAGCCAAACCCGGCACCCCCAACGGTTATGGCCTAGTGGGCGGTGAAGCCAACTCGGTACAGGGCAACAAGCGGCCACTGAGCTCCATGAGCCCGACCATGATAATGAAAGACGGTCAGCCGTTTCTGGTTACCGGCAGCCCGGGTGGCGCCAGGATCATTACCACAGTGCTGCAGATCATCATGAATGTGATTGACCACGACCTGAATATCGCCGAAGCCAGCTTTGCGCCGCGAATGCATCACCAGTGGCTGCCAGATGAAATTCGGGTTGAGCGCAGCCTCAATGGTGACACCATAGCGCTGCTGGAAGCCATGGGCCACCAGGTCAAGGTCAAAAGTTCCATGGGCAGCACCCAGAGCATTATGGTGACCGAAGAAGGTAAATTTGGTGCATCTGACCCGCGCCGTGCCGGCAGCGAAGCGGCGGGCTACTGAGCCCAGTTACCTAAACCTAAGCCACTGAAAAAACTCCTTAGATAGGTTTCTGAAACAAAGTAGTGAGCGACGGGCATTAAATTCGGCTTAACTCTCATTTAAAACAGCTCCGCAGATGCCACTCTTGCGGAGCTGTTTTTTACACTGAACCAAGGTTCACTTTTAACAAACCGGCGGCTTAACCTCCGCGCCTTGGCGTGGGCTAAATATGCGCTAATTCAATCCAGAGCTTTCATTTCTGCTACCCGAGACGCAATTAACAAGCCATCAATAACCCTCTTATTTATAAGCATTTATCAATCCATTCAGGCGGCACAATTCCTTGCTTCTGACAAGTAAAAACTCAGATAGCGGCACTTTTGGCGATTATGACGCCAATATGTGTTCAAAATTAAACCACAGCTCAAAATTCAACCTATCACACTGTTTTTAATCAGGAATTTTATGTGATGCCAATCAATTTATCTTTTATTTATCAAAGTTATCATCTGCATCCCTTTAAATGGAACTTTTGTATCTAAAAAGGTGGATGGGCGTCATCAAGGCGCTCAAATTATTTTGGGATAAAGAATGAAGAAGACGACTTTGCTTGCAGCGTCAATTGCACTGGCACTGGCCGGTTGCGGCGGCAGCGACAACAATGACAACCCCACAGCCAAATCATTTTCGGTCACAGCCATTGATGGTTATCTGGTGAATGCCGACGTTTATGCCGGCGAAAACTGCCAAACCAAAGTGGCGACAACCGGCAAAGGCGGTATTGCCCGGATCGATGGCCAATATCAGGGACAAACACTGTGTGTTAAGGCTGTTGCCGACAAGACCATGGATGAAAGCCGCGGCTTGGTGAAAAAAAACTTTGAGCTCAAGGCCCCGGCAAGCAAAGATGCCAACAGCCAAGTGATCAGCCCGCTGACCGACTTGGTTGTCAAGCATATGGATGCCAACCAAGGTGTATCCAAGGCGGATGCCGAACAAGCTGTGTCGGCTCAATTTGCAGAACTTAAAGCCGAACCAGAGCTGCTGTTTGGTGACTATCTGGCCAAGAGTAGTGCCAACAAGGTCGCTCAAGCGCTGAACATTGTCGGCGAGACGCTGGTTAGCCATCAGGGCCTGGCTGAAGCGCATCTGCAACGCTTGGTTGAAGATGTGGCTGCCAAGGTAGAAGCCGGTGACAAACTCGACGACTACGAGCCGGTGATCACCCCAGAAGGCGGTGTAGAGTCCAACCACAGGCCTCATATTGCCTTGAGCCAGACTGAGCTGGACAAGCTGCCCCAAATTGAAGTGGAACTGGGTCAGCCGATGACTGCCGTAGATTTGTCAGCCGCTTTTGCCGACAAGGACAACGACAGCTTCACTCTGAGCCTGATGGAGGAAGATGGCAACATAGCACTGGAAACCCTGGGCCTGGCATTCGATGCCAAAACAGGCGTACTCAGCGGTACACCTAAGGTAGCCGGTGAAATTGAGCTGCACGCTTACGCCACCGACAGCAAGGGCGCCCGCTCATACCCACTGGAAATTGAGATTGAAGTCAGCAGTATCAACCATGCTCCTGTCATCAACCCGGCTGAAAAAGCCGAACTGGAAGCTGAACTGGCACGCATGTCGCTGACAGTAGGCAATCAAATCGATCAGGTGATTGACCTGGATGAGCTGTTTGGCGATCAGGATAAAGATCAACTGACCTTCAGCGCCATGACGGATATGCAAGGTATCGCCCTGAAAATTGAGCAAGGTGACTCATTGCGTTTGTCCGGCAAGCCTCTGGTTGCCGGCGACTTTGTGATCACTGTGACAGTCAATGACGGCAAACATGCAGCTGTGAAGACCGACCTCAAAGTCAAGGTTGCCGATAACGGTGTCGAAGCAGAGCCCAAACATCCGCTGGAAGGCAAAACCTGGTTCACTACAGAATGGGGTTCTGCCGACGAGAACGACGACGGTGTGATGCAAGTATGGTGCGACACTCTGGAGTTCAAAAACGGCTCTGTGCTGCGTAATGTCCGCACTCAAGACAACCTCAGCGAATGTTCCGCCACTGCAACCGTGGAAGTCTCCACTTATATCATTAATGAACTAGGCCAAATGGTGCTGGAGTACGGCGATGATGAAGGTGTTGAACATCAGGAAACCATCAAACTGAACGACGCCATTGCCGGTGTCGGTGACAATGCCAAAGTGCTGCAACTTTGGGACGGTCGCTATACCCTGTTCAGCAAAGCCGATGATGTAGAAAAACGTCTGGATATTGAGTCTGATGACGATGCCCAAGGTCGTATGTTTACAGCGGAACTGCCGGCGGCCACGGAAGCAAGCTATCAGCTCGGTCACCTGACCATGCAGATGACAGCTGCGGATAATGGCGGCGCCAAGGTGGGGCTCTACTTCGATGTACCCAACACCGACTTCAGCTGTGATGAGGTAAGGGAGTTTTACGACCTCAACCTCAGCTACGAAGGTATGGAATATCGCATTCCTGCCTATCTGTTCTCCGGTAAAGAAAATAGTATCGAATACTGCCAGGCGCAATTCGATATCGAGCAACCTGTTGTCGGCAAAATTTACAGTGTTATAGGTCATGTTACCGAAGAGGATGCCGGTCTGGTGGAAGAGATTAAAGCCAATATCCAATGGACAGGGACAGGCAATAACGAGTGATACCGCTAAATAGAATCGGCGCCTTGACTGAATAGGGCTCTGATGCCGTGAACTCTACCAAGCCGGTGGGCAAGATGCTGACCGGCTTTTTTGTCTCAAGTAAACACGCTCTACCTTTCTTAAGTGGCTCGTAGCATGTAACGCCGCATATTTATTCCCCTTGGCAAAAAACACAACTCCCGCCTGACTTTGGCTTTAGCACTCACTTGGCATCACCCACAAACGTTGGGAAAGTCACAATCTTCAAACGGAATAGCAAACTGTTTATAACAGGTGGGAGTCCCCCGGAATCAGGCTATAGTTATTGTACATTTGTCTAATAGCCAATCCTTGATGGGGAAGTAAATGAATATTAGAGACTTAAGTGTCGTTAAAAAAATATGGGCGAGTTACCTGGTCGTCTTTGTGGTATTTGCTGCTGTAGCCATATTATTGGTACTGAGCCTGTCGGCATTGAACCAAAATATCAAGGTGCTGACCGACAAGAGCCTGCCTTCGGTGGCCATATTGAAAGGTATCCAAGTCGATATCACCAAGGTTCGAAAAGATGAGTTTTCACTGCTTCCCAATATAGATAACCCGCAAATAGGTGAATGGCTGCAAGGGCTGGATAAACTGAGAGCCGACGTTCAGGCGGGCATAGTCGCCTACGAAGCTTTGGAACTGAGCAGGCAAGAGCAGAACGCTTTTAAAGCCTTTAAAGACACCTGGAATCAATACATTCAGGAAACCCGTTCCTATAATGAACTATTGAAAAAAGGTGATGCGACAACCGCCAATCAGGTGATCCTCTCCAGCTTTGATACCTATTCCCGCGCCTTGACGAGTCTTGACAATACCTTGGGGCTCAATGATGAATTAATCAATAAAATCAGTGATGACGTTCAGCATGAAGCCTCATTGACCCAGTACGGTGCTGCCATAGGTGCGCTCATCATCATAATGGTGATAGCCCTCTCCTCCACTCTGCTCTCGCGGGCAATTTGCCGCCCCATAGACAGGGCCCTGAAATTCGCCGCCAAGATAGCCAAGGGACAACTGAATAACGCCATAGATGAGCAGGCCCTGACCAAAGATGAGCTGGGAACACTACTGAAAGAGTTGGTCACCATGCAGGCCAACCTCCACTCTCTGGTGTCTGAGATCAGCGACTCCACCATCCAACTGACCGCAGCGGTGGAGGAAGTGAGTGCCATTTCGGCGCAAAATGCCTCGAGTATGCAAAACCAGCAATCAGAGCTCAGCTCTGTCGCATCGGCCATGACCCAAATGCAGGCAGCAGTCGCCGAAGTGGCTCAAAATACCGAGGCTGGGGCAACGTCGGCCTATTCGGCAACCGAAGTCGCCAAACAAGGCACTGCTACCCTGCAACGCACCGTGGCGGTTATCGAGCAAGTGTCCAAGAGCATTCAGCAATCCGATCTATTGGCAAGAGAGCTGGAATCAAGCTCAAACAACATCAATATGGTGGTCGACGTTATTCGCGGCATCGCGGAACAAACCAACCTCCTGGCACTGAATGCCGCCATAGAAGCGGCCAGAGCCGGTGAGCAAGGACGTGGATTTGCCGTGGTCGCGGACGAAGTGCGCTCTTTGGCGCAGCGCACCCAGGATTCAACCTCGCAAATTGTCGACATCGTCAATCAACTGCAGGAAAACAGCAGCAAAATCGGTCTTTCCAGCCAAGAATGTCAGACGGGTATCACCCAATGCGTAGAGCAGGTTAACGAAGCCGGAAACCAAATAACCGAAATAGAGCACTCGGTGGAAAACATCGCCCAAATGAGTACTCAAATTGCTACCGCCTGCAGTGAGCAAAATGCGGTATCGGAAGAGTTGAACCGCAGTGTCGACCATATCAATAACGTGTCGACCGAAATGGCCGAAGGGGCATCGCAAACGGCCATAGCGTGCCAGGAGATCAGCAACTTAACCCATAGCCTCAAAGCCAGGATGGAAGTATTCAAGCTCTGAGTCAACATTAACCCGGCTTCTGTGGCTTACGGCGAATCCCGCCAAGCCACAGAAGCCGGCTCACCATGGAAACAACCGATAAGCTGACTGGATAAAGCGTGTAGTCAGTTTGCCTTTATCAAGGCTAGAAAACCTCTGCCAAGGCTGACTTATCCAGTGGACAGGCTTTCAGATCATTAAACGCGGCATCGCCCTGTATCTGATGCCAGATTGACATCAGCATTCTGCTCATTGATAAGCATAGCGACCCACTCATTTAGATTGGCTCCTTGCTCTTCCCTGAGCTCTGCCACCTTGGTTGCCAAGAGCGGGACGTCCCAAGCTTCTATAAAAAAACGCCCCGGAGATTTACTGCCTTACCGGGGCGTTTGGTTGGAGGGTTGCGGCCTGAGGCCGCTTTTACAGTAAAGCAGCGCTGTTATTCGAAGCACTGTAACTCAAAGCACTGTTATTCAAAGTGCTGTTACTCAAAGGCGATTCGAAGAACAGCCATTCCAATCACTGTCAGTCGAAGAAGCGTCGTCCTTCTGCGGCCATGGTCTTGAGCAATTCACTCGGGGCGAATCTGTCGCCGAAGCGGCTCTGGAAGCGTTCCAGCTTGGCCAGCAACTGATCGGCGCCCATGGTGTCTATATAGTGGAAAGGCCCACCGAGGAAAGGCGGGAAGCCAATGCCGAAGATGGCGCCAATATCGCCGTCGCGGGCAGAGGCTATGATGCCCTCTTCCAGACACCGCACCGCTTCATTGAGCATCTGCACCACACAGCGCTCTGCCAGGTTGGCATTTTCGGCGCCAACACCCGGCGCTATCCCCAGCACCTGATAAACGCTCTTGTCCACTTCCTTCTTCTTGCCGGCTTTGGGACCATAGAGATAGAAACCCTTGGCGTTCTTGCGCCCCTTGCGGTCATCGGCGAGCAGCTTATCGAAGGCAGAGGGGGCAGCAAAACGCTCACCCAACTCTTTTTCGAGTATCGGCGAAATCTTGGCGCCCACATCAATACCCACTTCATCGAGCAGAGTGATAGGGCCGACCGGGAAGCCAAACTTCACCAGCGCCTTATCTAGGCTCTCGACACTGTTGCCCTCAAGCAGCAGCTGCGCCGCTTCATTCATATAGAGCGCCAGAATACGGTTAACATAGAAACCGGCGCCATCTTTCACCACTATCGGCGTCTTGCCCTGTTTGCGGGCAAAGGCCACTGTGGTGGCTATCGTCTGGGGCGAGGTCTTGTCGTGAGCAATCACTTCCACCAGCGGCATCTTCTCTACCGGCGAGAAGTAATGCAGGCCGATGACGTTTTCCGGCCTGGCGGCGGCTTCGGCAATCTGACCTATGGGCAGAGACGAGGTGTTGGAAGCAAAAATAGTGTGTTCACCGCATTCGCGCTCGATATCCCGCACCATTTGATGCTTGAGGCTGAGATCCTCAAATACCGCCTCGACCACTATGTCGGCATCCTTTACCCCGACATAGTCTGTAGTCGTCGTCATCAAGGCCATCTGCTTATCGCGCACCGCCGGGGTCATATGTCGACGCTTGACGCCCTTATCCAGCAACTTATAGGCATAGCCCAGCGCATTGCTGAGTCCCTGCTCACTGATATCCTTGACCCGCACCGGAATTTTGGCCTTGGTAGTGGTCACTGAGGCGATACCGCCGCCCATCAGGCCTCCGCCGAGCACTACGGCCTTGTGAACCGGACTCGGCTCAGCACCTTCGGCGCCGGTTTCCTTTTTCATTTCTGTGGTGGCAAAGAAGATGGAGCGCAGCGCCGCCGACTCGGGCGTCATCACCAGCTCGCCGAAATGGCGCGCCTCGGTGGCCAAACCTGCCTCTAGCCCCTGGCTCATCCCCACCCGCACACAGTCGATGATCTTGTCCGGCGCCGGATAGTTACCCTGAGTTTTTCTGGCAACCTGTTTACGGGCCTGATCAAAGATGATTTTCTGCCCAAAGCCGTTGCTTTCGAGCAGCTTGTTCATCATAGGTTTATTATTTTTGCCTTTACCGCGCTTGGCTTTGCCGGCCAATGCCAGTTCAACTGCCGCCTCCAGCAGAATCGACTTGGGCACCACATCGTCCACCAGCCCCATCTTCAGCGCTTGCTTGGGGCGAACCTGCTTACCGGTAAGCATCATATCCAGCGCTGTGGTGATCCCCACCAGGCGTGGCAGACGCTGGGTACCACCACCGCCCGGCAGCAGACCGAGCTGAACTTCCGGCACCCCCAACATGGTTTTCTTGTCGTCACTGCACAGCCGCAGATGGCAAGCCAGTGCCAGCTCGAGGCCGCCACCGAGACAGGCGCCGTGAATGGCTGCCACCACGGGGATCTTCAACCCTTCCAGTTCGGCAAACACCTTATGCCCTGAGCTCGACAGCTCGCGGGCATCAGCGGCGCTTTGACAGGCATCGAGCATGGAGATATCGGCGCCGGCCACGAAGGAATCGGGCTTGCCTGAAATGATCACCAAGCCCTTGATACCGCTGTCCGCTTTGATTTCGCTCAGCAAGGCGCTGATCTCAGGGCCGAATTCGGCCTTGAGGGTATTCATGCTTTCGCCGGGTACATCCATGGAAAGAATGGCAATGCCGTCGTCGCGGCGGCTGAGGCTAAAACTCTTGTTGCTGTTTTCCATCTGCAATTACTCCACTTCCACTATCATTGCCACACCCAGACCACCGGCCGCACAGGCGGTTGTCAGCCCCGTACCGCCACCGCGGCGTTTCAGTTCATTACACACTTGGGTGATCAAGCGAGTACCCGTGGCCGCAAACGGATGGCCATAGGCCAGCGAGCCGCCGAGTACGTTGAACTTGCTCATATCGATTTCTCCAATGGCGCGGCTCTGACCGAGTTTTTCCTCGGCAAACTTCTTCGAGGCAAACATCTTCATATTGGCCAAAGTCTGGGCGGCAAAGGCTTCATGCATCTCTATCAGGGTCAGATCTTCGAGCTGCATACCGGCGCGTTTCAGCGCCAGTGGCGTAGCGTAGGATGGCCCCATCAGCATATCCTCCCAAACATCTATGGCGCTGAAGGCATAGCTCTTGATATAGCCAATGGGGGTGTAACCCAGGGCCTTGGCTCGGCCTTCACTCATCAGGATCACCGCCGAGGCGCCATCGGTCAGCGGGGTACTGTTGGCGGCGGTGACACTGCCGTGCTTGCGGTCGAATACGGGTCTGAGTTTGGCGTAAGACTCAAGGGACGAGTTGTCGCGGATATTGTTGTCACGCTCGATAAAACTCTTGTAGGGCGGTACATGAGCCACCATGACTTCATCCTTGAGCTTGCCTTCGTTCCAGCTCTGGCTCGCCAGGGTATGAGAGCGGTGGGCCAGCGCGTCCTGATCGGCGCGGCTGATGCCGTGGCTCTTGGCCATCTGCTCGGCGGTTTGCCCCATGGACAGGCCGGTGGAATATTCGGCCACAGCAGGCGGCACAGGCAAGAGATCTTTGAACCCCAGACGGCGAACTATGTTCCACTTCTGTCCCAGGGTACGGGCCTTGTTGAGATCAACCAAGGCATGGGCCAACTTGCGGGACACCCCGATAGGCAGCACAGAGGAGGAGTCCGAGCCCCCGGCTATGCCTATTTCGATATTGCCCGTCATGATCGACTCGGCAATATTGACAGTGGACTGAAAACTGGTGGCACAGGCACGGGTAACACTGTAGGCATCTGTGTGCAAGTTCATGCCGGTACCCAGGACAATTTCACGGGCAATATTGGGCGCTGCCGGCATCTGTACGACCTGGCCATAGACAAGCTGCTCAATCAGCTTGGGGTCCAATTCACTGCGACTGAGCAGCTCATTGACCACCATCTTGCCCATATCCAGCGCCGATACGCCGTGAAACGCCGTCGCCTGTTTGGCGAACGGGGTACGCAGACCGGCCACTATGGCAATCCGCTCGCCCCTGGCATTGGTTACCTGTTGTCTGTCACTCATTTGTCACCCTCTTTACAGTGGCGCACGCCGAAAACTGGCCCTGACGCTGCGCTTTATTGTTTTTCCATAAGAGACCCGTACTGCCCTAAACAGGTCTGACCATTAAAAATGTGATCTGATTCTAACTTCTTGTTGGCCGGTTTTAAACACCTGTTTGTTTTTTTAACACTAGCCAAGGGCGCAGGGAATTCTTTACCATAACCGCTGTCTATAGTTGGGCCTTAAAATAAAACGAGTAGCATCATGCCTTTGAGTCGATTTCATGCACTGCGGACCTATCTGGATCAAGTGATCATAGGTCAGCCAATTTTGACCGAAAACCTGCTTATCGCTCTGATAGCCGATGGCCACCTGTTAGTGGAAGGACCACCTGGGCTGGCCAAGACCCGGGCCGTTAAAGCGCTGTGTGATGGCATTGAGGGCGACTTTCACCGCATTCAGTTTACCCCGGACCTGCTGCCGGCCGATTTGACCGGCACCGACATCTATCGCGCCCAAACCGCGACCTTTGAGTTTGAGGCGGGGCCGATATTTCACAACCTTATTCTGGCGGATGAAATCAACCGCGCCCCGGCCAAGGTGCAGTCCGCCCTTTTGGAAGCCATGGCCGAAGGCCAGGTGACGGTGGGCAAGCACTCCTACAAGTTACCGCCGCTGTTTTTAGTGATGGCGACCCAAAACCCGCTGGAAAACGAGGGCACCTACCCGTTGCCGGAAGCCCAGCTTGACCGCTTCCTGATGCACCTGAACCTGGATTACCCGGAGGCAGACACTGAGCTTGAGATCCTGCGTTTGTCCCGCAGCGAAGCCAAGACCCACGGCATGGAGAAAGTCACTCCCATAGGCCAGCAGGAAGTGTTCCTCGCCCGGGAGCAAGCGCTGGAGCTGTATCTGGCCGAACCGCTGGAGCGTTATATTGTCGACTTGGTGATGGCGACCCGTCAGCCTCAGCGCTACAGCGACCAGCTTGCCAAGTGGCTGGAATACGGTGTCAGCCCGCGGGCGACCCAATCCATCGAGCGCTGTGCCCGCGCCCGCGCCTGGTTATATGAACGTGACTTTGTCTCCCCTGAAGATATTCAAGCCGTGGTGCCCAATGTACTGCGCCACCGTTTGCTGCTGAGTTATCAGGCGCAGGCCGAAGGGGTCAGCCGCGATCAGGTGATTGACCATGTGCTCAATCAGGTGGCCGTTCCCTGATGAAAGCCGCAACAACAGACTCTTCACTGCCACTGTTTGCCGACGGCCTCCACCTGTGTGAGGCCGAGCTGCTAGCCTGCCAGAATATCGCCCGCGCTCTGGGTGACAGGCAGGGAAAAGCCCGCGCGGCCATGGCCGGTCACAGAGCCAGCCTGGTCAAAGGCCGCGGCATGGAATTTGCCGAAGTGCGTCACTATCAACAGGGCGATGATGTCCGCACAATAGATTGGCGGGTCACAGCCCGCACCGGCAAGGCGCATACCAAGCTGTTTGTCGAGGAGCGTGAGCGCCCTATTCTGCTGTTGGTGGATATGAAGCACAGCCTCTATTTCGGCTCCCAGCTGTTATTGCAATCAGTACAGGTGGCACATCTGGCGGCGACCTTGGGCTGGAATGCCATCATGCAGGGCGACCGTCTCGGCGCGCTGGTGGTGGGCGATAGCGCCCACAGAGAGCTGAAGCCAAGAGCACGCAATCAGGGGATTCTGGCACTGATATCGGCGCTGGTGGCGGTACACAAGTCGCAGCTCGAAGCGCTGGACAGCCCCTATGCAGATGGTCAGGCATTAATGCTCCAGGCCTGTCAGCGTCTGGCACGACTGGCCAAACCCGGCTCCCTTATCTGGATAATCACAGACGGCAACGGTTTTGGCAGCGAATGTCAGCAGGCGCTGTCGGAACTCAAACGCCACTGCGAGCTGGCGGCCTTTGTGGTAACAGATCCCATGCGCCAAGGCACACTCGAGCTGCCGCGGCAGTTTGCCCTGCCGGTACGGGAGTCGGGCCGCAGCCTGATCCTGGATCGCAGCGGTTATGATGCCTGGCTCGGTCGTCAGCGCGCCAACCTGGCGCAGTTTGATACCCTGATGCAACAACTCAAGGTCCCGGTTCGCACTCTGGATGCCAGCCGGCGCCTCAATCAACAATTGACACTGTTAAGATGAATCCCAATCAAGCCAATCCGGCGCTGAGTGCGCTCAAGGATATTCAACTGCCGGCCGAGGTGCCCTTTTGGCCTCCGGCTCCCGGTATTTGGCTGCTGATGCTGCTGGCCTTGTTACTGCTTGGCGCCGTGGCATTCTTTGGCTATCGGCGCCTGCAGGCAGCCAAGGCTCACAAGGCGGTGGCTCAAGCCGCCATGACTGAACTGACACAGCTGCAGGACCAGGACCCGCAGCTGCTATCCAAGATGAGCGCATTGTTGAAACGCACCGCCATCAGCTATGGTGAGCGCGCCCAGGTGGCCGGACTCAGCGGTAAATCCTGGGCCGAGTATCTGGATAACGCACTGCCAGCCGAGCAGCGCGGGCGCTTCGCCTCTTTGCTCGAAAATCAATACAGTGGCCAACCGAGCGCTGCCCCCACCGAGTTGCGGGCGCTTTGTGTTTGCTGGCTCAAGTGCGCGCCCAAACACTTTGCCAAGGGAGGCAAGCCAAGATGCTGACCCTCAATTGGCCCTGGTTACTGCTGCTTATTCCCTTGCCGCTGCTGCTAGCCTATCGCCCCGCCGTCAACAGCGGCGGGCAACTGCAACTGCCCGGCGTCAATGCCCATGCCCGCGAGCAGCAACAAAGCAAACGCAGAGCGCCCTTGAGTCTCTGGCTGCTGTGGTGCCTGTTGCTTTTGGCCATCGCCCGGCCACAGTGGCTTGGCGATCCCATAGAGCTGCCCACCGAGGGGCGGGATCTGATGCTGGCTGTGGATCTCTCCGGCAGTATGCAAATTGAAGACATGGTGCTCGATGGCAAAGCGGTAGACAGATTCACCCTGATCCAGAAAGTGGTCAGCGACTTTATCGAGCGCCGCGCCGGCGATCGTATCGGCCTGATATTGTTTGCCGATGCCGCCTACCTGCAGGCGCCACTGACTCAGGACAGACGCTCTGTGGCTCAGTATCTCAAGGAAGCCCAAATCGGCCTGGTGGGCAAACAGACCGCCATTGGCGATGCCATTGCCCTGGCGGTAAAACGCTTCGATAAGGTGAAAGACAGCAACCGGGTGTTGGTGCTTTTGACCGATGGCTCCAACAATGCCGGCAGCATAGTGCCGGATCAGGCCGCCGCTATTGCCGCCAAGCGCGGCATCACCATCTACACCATAGGTGTGGGCGCCGATGTGATGGAGCGTCGCACCCTGTTTGGCCGTGAACGGGTCAACCCCTCGATGGATCTGGATGAAGCCCAGCTGCAACGGATAAGCGATGCCACCAAGGGGCGCTATTTCCGTGCCCGGAATACCGAAGAACTGGAACAGATCTATCAGGAAATCGACAAGCTGGAGCCCGTCAGCCGTGACGCCCTCAGTTACCGGCCGCAATCCGAGCTGTTTTACTGGCCGCTGGGACTGGCGCTGGCGCTAAGCGCACTATTGCAGCTGCAAAGCCTGTTGCTCAGCGTCTGGCCAAGGCCTTGGGGGAGGAAATCATGAGTTTGCACTTTATCCGTCCCGAATGGCTGTGGGCCTTAGTGCCACTGGCATTGCTGTTAGTGCTACAAAGTCGCCGTCAAACGGGCCAATCTGACTGGGATCGTTATATTGCGCCGCATCTGGCGTCACTGCTGTTGACCCAAGGCAGCAAAAGCCGCCGAAACCGCCTGCCCTGGCTTGGTCTGGCCTGGTTAGTGGCAGTACTGGCCTTAAGCGGCCCGGCGCTTTACAAGAAACCCCTGCCGATATTTGCCAGCAGCACAGGACGGGTGCTGGTGATGGATATGTCTTTGTCCATGTATGCCACAGACGCCGCCCCCAACCGTTTAACCCAGGCCAGGTTCCGCGCCACGGATCTGCTGGAGCAACTCAATGAGGGGGAAACCGCCCTGCTGGCCTACGCGGGTGACGCCTTTGTCATCAGCCCCTTGACCCGGGATCGCAACACCCTGCTCAATCTGTTGCCAACCCTGAGCCCGGCCATCATGCCAGTGCGCGGCTCCAATTTGGTCGCGGCACTGGAGAAAGCCAAGGAACTGCTCAGCCAGGGCGGCCACCTGCAGGGCGATATCATCTTGATGACAGATGGCGTCGGCAGCCGTCAGCTCAATGCCGCCAAACAGGCGATTGAGGGCAGTCACTACCGCTTAGGCATTATGGCGATAGGTTCATCCCAGGGTGCACCGATAAGGCTGCCGGATGGGCAACTGCTCAAGGACAGCCGCAATGAAGTGGTAGTACCGGCCACCGACTTTGGTCTGCTCAGCGAGCTGGCAAGTGCCGGGAACGGCATTTTGGTGCCCTACAGCAACGACGGCAAGGATCTGCAGACGCTGCAGCAGTGGCTCGCCACCAGCTCGGATGCCACAGAAACAGATCTTGCCGGCGATACCTGGGTCGACCTTGGCCCCTATCTGGCGCTCTTGCTGTTGTTGCCGCTGCTCTTGAGCTTTCGCAGCGGCCTGCCGGTACTGTTGCTGCCCTTGAGTCTTGGCCTGCTTGTCAGCCCACCTAGCCAGGCGAGCGGCTGGGATGACCTTTGGCAAACCCGAGATCAGCAGGGAATGCAGGCATTCAAGCAAGAGGATTTTGCCACTGCCGCCGACAAGTTTGTTGACCCGGCCTGGCAAGGCAGCGCCCGCTACCGCAGCGGCGATTATCAAGGCGCGCTGCAAGCCTTCGAGCAAGATGACAGTGCCACAGGCTTATACAACCAAGGCAATGCCCTGATGCAGCTTGGCCAATATGAAGAAGCCATCAAGCGCTACAGTGACGCCCTGACACAAGTGCCCGATATGCAGGATGCCATCGACAATAAGGCGTTGGCGGAATCCTTGCTAAAGCAGCGAGAGCAGCAACAAGATCAACAGAGCCAGGATAAGCAAGAGGATCAAAGCCAGCAGGATCAACAACAGAATTCTCAGTCCGGCAAGGATCAGAGTCAGGGCAGTCAGGACAGCGCCCAGGGTGACAACAGCCAGGGCCAAAACCAGGACAAAGAGCAAGGCCAAGACAGCCAAGCCTACCAGGGCTCAAGCAAGGACTCGCACCAGGGCTCAGATAAAGACGCGAACAAAGAAAATAGCGAGCCTTCCACTGCCGACTCGCAGCAAAATGATGCTGACAATGCCGCCGAGAAGGACGCCAAAGGCGATCAGAACCCGCAAAATGCCGAGGATAACACTGGCGCAAGCTCTGAGCCTGAGATGCAGGCTTCATTGCCACAAGAGCAAGAGCCGCAAAATGAGTCAAGCACAGCTGCAAGTCAAAACGGTGCAGCTAAGCAGGATGGTTCAGAGTCTGATGCCGACAAGGCCAATTCGGCGAGCCTTGCCGAGCAACAAGAGGGGCCAAACGATGAGCAAAGTGATGAGCAGCCTAAGGCACAAGTTGCCGCCTCGTCACTCGATGACACCGAGCCCCTGCCCCCTGAAATGGAGCGGGCGCTGAAGGCATTGGTGGATGACCCGGCCACTTTGCTGCGCAACAAGATGCAACTCGAGTATCAAAAACGCCGCCAGCGCGGCGAGACACCCAAGGACAATGAACAGTGGTAACTAGACTTATTCCTCTATTGCTTCTGTGCCTGCTGCCGCTCAAGGCACTGGCACTGACACAGCTTCAGGCCTCGGTCGATCGCAATCCCGTGACCGAGAGCGAGTACTTTATGCTGTCCGTGGTGGCAGATGATGAACTCGAAGCCCAGGCACTGGACACCTCGGCCCTGTTGAAAGACTTTATCGTCGGCCGCACCAGCGTCAGTCGCAGTACCCAGATCATCAATTTTGATGCCCGCAAGGAAACCCGCTGGCAAGTGATGCTGGCCCCCAAAACCACCGGCCAGGTCACTATTCCGGCCCTGAGTATCGATGGCGTCAGCAGCGATGCCATCGAATTGAAGGTGATGCCGGCAGGTAGTCGCCCCGAGGCGCAAAAAAACCTGTTCCTGCGTACCAGTATCTCGGCCAAGGAGGCCTATGTCGGCCAACTGCTCACCTACAAGGTAAAACTCTTTCTGGCCGTCGAGCTGCAGCGTGGGGTGTTGTCGGCCCCCTCTATCAGCGGCGCCCAGATAAAACAGCTCGGCGAGGATAAAGAAAGCAGTGAAATCGTCAACGGCCGCCGTTTTCGGGTGATAGAGCGCAGCTACGGCATCATAGCCGATGAACCCGGCGAGCTGGCGATTTCCGGTGCCAACTTCTCTGGCGATGTGCTGGTCGATACCCCAAGACGGGGCATGTTCGCCTTTCAGGAAAGTCGCCCCATGCAGGCCCAGAGTGACAGCATGCTGGTCAGCATCAAGCCCATCCCAGCCGAATATCACGGCGACGGGCTGATATCGGATCTGGTGATGCTCAAAGAGGAATGGGACGACAAGCAGACTTTTGAAGTGGGTCGCCCTATTACCCGCAACCTGACACTGCTGGCATCCAATGCCGATGAAACCAGCCTACCGGAGCTTAAACTGAGCTTGCCGGACAATCTCAAGAGCTATCCGGAAAAGGCGCAGCGCAAGACCTTTGTTCGCGACAACCAACTGGTATCGCAACTGACTCAGACCATTGCCATAGTGCCCTCGAAACCGGGGAGCTATACCCTGCCGGAGATCAAGGTGCCTTGGTGGAATCCGCATTTGAAACAGCAGGAGTTCGCCCTACTGCCGGCGCGCACTATCCAGGTCGCCCCCGCCGCCGATATGCCGCAACCAACCATCAACCAACCTGCGCAGGAGCCCGGCAGTAGCGCAGGTTTCTGGCCTTGGTTGACGGCCCTGTTTGCGTCGCTGTGGCTGGCCACCTGTGTGTTGTGGCTAAAGGCCCGCAGGCAGCAAGCTCCGACCGCTCCGGCAACAGTGTTGCAAGCTCAAACAAGCCAAACCCAGCCGGGATTGAGCCAGGCTTGTCAGCAAGGGGACTTGAGCCAGGTGTTCAAGGCGTTGCAGCAGGAACTCAGTGATATCACAGGCCATAGCGTCACACTCGATGAACTGCCTCAACTGGCCCCTGAGTTGGCCGCCGTGGTCGCCAAGATTCAGGCCAGCCGCTATGGCAGACAAGGCGGCGATCCCGGTCAGCATTTCCCGGCGCTGCTGCAGGCCTTTGAGCGCTTCAAGAGTCAGTACTCCAACGCCGCCGGTACGGCCTCAGTGCTGGCGCCGCTAAACCCTTAATTGGCAGCTTCAGCCATAGCGTCTATTCGCTATGGCTGAGTGCCCGTCTGGGTATAGCCTGCCGTTACCATTTCCCCTCTCAAGGCCTTTAACAGCAGACTTTTTCAACCAACTGTTTCCCTCCCTTTTCAACAGTGTGTTTACCCTTATCCCGATATTTCGGCCATCACTTTTACCGCCAAGCGTGCTGAAATCCAGACTAAATCAGGCTTGCAACCGATTTTACACTCATGGTATTTGCCAGAATGCCCCCAAGGCCATTAAGCTTAGCGGCAACAAAAATAAAACAAGCATGGAAAATGTTCGATAGCTGGCGAAAGAAAAAGTCTGATGACGCGGTCATTTCTGACATGCTGAATAAACAAAGACGTTACGATAGCCTGGTCCGGGCGCTGCATACCGATATTTACCGCTACGCCTTCTGGCTTTGCGGCGACCGTCATGTGGCCGAAGATATCACCCAGGAAACTTTTCTCCGGGCTTGGCGCTCGCTGGATTCTTTGAAAGATGACAAGGCGGCCAAGGCTTGGTTAATCACGATTTTACGGCGGGAAAATGCCCGCCGCTTTGAGCGTAAACAGTTTGATTATGCCGATATCGGCGAAGAGCATTGGCAGGATCCCGGGTCCCAGAGCCAGGAAGATCATGCCGAGCACTATCTGCTCAGGCGTCAAATCGCCCAATTGGAACCCGAGTATCGGGAGCCTTTGTTATTACAGCTGATAGCCGGATTCAGTGGCGATGAAATTGCCCAATTGCTGGATCTAAACCGAAATACTGTCATGACCCGCTTGTTTCGGGCCAGAAATCAGTTAAAAGAAGCACTGGAACACTCCAAGGTCAGAGGTCAATCCAATGGATGAGCTGAAGTTTCGCCGCCAGGCCTATGGCGACCCCAATAATCAGGATCCCGAGTTTCTCGAGGCCCTCAGCCAGAGCGAGGACAATCAGGCGTTTATCGCCGAACTCAAGGCACTCGATGGCAAGATAAGTCAGGCGCTCAGAATTCCTGTGGCCGAAGAACTGAGCGAAAAACTGCTGCTGAAACAGCAGCTGGCCGTGCATCACGCCCAACGCAAACGCACCGGCTGGATGCTGGCGATGGCGGCCTCCGTCGCTTTTGTTGCCGGAGTCAGCTTCAGTCTCTGGCGCCAAGGGCCGGTGGATTTAGGACAACACGCCCTCGCCCATGTCCGCCATGAAACCATCGCCATGACCAGTGATGCCGATATCTCTTATCAGGCGGTCAATGCCAAGCTCGCATCGCTCAAGGGGTTGGGCAGTGCCAGATTCAACAGCCAGCCTGGACGGGTGTTTTACAGCACCTTCTGCGATTTTCAGGGAATTGAGAGTATTCACCTGGTATTGGCCGGTGAACAAGGCAAGGTAACAGTGTTTATTGTGCCCCCTGAGCACAGGGTGATGCTGGCCGAGGCCTTTGCTGACAGCGAATACCGGGGAGAGGCGATAAAAACCGACTCAGCTTACCTGGTGTTGGTAGCCGAATATCCTCAGGACCTAGACGCTGTTAAAGAAGAAATAAAACAGAGCTTTATCTAAGGTATCGCGGTTCTTTGCTTGCCAAATCTCCCGGCGAACACTTGCCGGGACTGGTCAGATCTGCCTCACATAATCTGTCAACATTGGGCGCTTTGGCAAACTTTTGCTAGTATCCGCGCCAAACAACAACACAAAAGTGTAAACCAGCATGCATATTGAAACCCCGGTAATGATAACTTTTCTGGGCTATTTAGCTCTGATGATGGGGATAGGTCTTTGGGCCTACAAGGCGACCGATTCGGTCGATGACTATATTCTCGGCGGTCGCAAGATGGGCCCGGCGGTGACCGCTCTCAGTGTCGGCGCCTCCGACATGTCCGGTTGGCTGCTGCTGGGTTTGCCCGGCGCCGTCTATCTCGGCGGTCTGGGCGAAGCCTGGATGGGAATAGGTCTGTTACTGGGCGCCTGGCTTAACTGGCTTTTGGTGGCCAAACGCCTGCGGATCTATACCCAGATGGCAGATAATGCCCTCACCCTGCCGGACTTTTTTGAGAAGCGTTTCAACGACGAGGGCGGCCTCCTGAAACTGGTTTCCGCCGTCACCATATTACTGTTTTTCACCTTCTACGCCTCCTCCGGCATGGTGGGCGGCGCGGTGCTGTTCAGCAATGTCTTTGGCCTCGAGTACCTGACGGCGCTGCTGATAGGTTCCGCGGTGATAGTGGCCTATACCTTTGTCGGCGGTTTTTTTGCCGTCAGCTGGACAGACTTCTTCCAGGGTTGCTTGATGTTGATAGCCCTGTTGATAGTCCCGGTCAGCATGTTTACCCATCCTGAGAGTCACAAGAGCCTGGATGCCCTGGACCCGGCTATGCTGTCGTTATGGAGCGATAAGCTGACCCTGATAGGTCTGCTGTCGGCTCTGGCCTGGGGGCTGGGTTACTTTGGACAGCCCCATATTCTGTCGCGCTTTATGGCGATTAACAGTGTCAAGGATCTGCCGGTTTCGCGCCGCATCGCCATGAGCTGGATGTTTGTCTCCCTGATCGGCGCCCTGGCGACCGGCATTGCCGGCGCGCTCTATTTTGCCGACGAGCCGCTCAAGAATCCGGAAACTGTGTTTATCCATCTGACTCAGGTCGCCTTTAACCCCTGGATTGGTGGCCTGCTTATCGCCGCTATCTTGTCGGCCATCATGAGCACCATAGACTCGCAACTGCTGGTGTGTTCCAGCGTGATCACCGAAGATTTCTACCGTAAGTGGCTTAGGCCCGAGGCTTCAAGCAAGGAGCTGATGTTGGTCGGTCGTATCGGCGTGTTGGCCATTGCCATTATCTCAGTGGTTGTTGCCCTGGATCGGGAAGCCAGCGTACTGGGTCTGGTGAGCTATGCCTGGGCCGGTTTCGGTGCCGCCTTCGGCCCTGTAGTGATCCTGTCGCTGTTTTGGCGTGGCTACAGCCGCAACGGCGCCATTGCCACCATCCTAGTTGGCGGCTTGACAGTAATCATCTGGAAGCAATTGGAAAGCGGTATCTTCGCCCTCTATGAAATATTGCCTGGATTCATTCTGGCCACCCTGGCCGGGGTTGTAGTGAGCCGTTTGTCGCCGCCATCCGAGACTACACAGACACAGTTCAGTCGCTTCGAACAGAGCCTCTAAGCTCGTCAGTTCAGCTTTCGATTGCCCACCCCGGCGTTTGGCGTACACTTGTACGCCAAACGCACCGCCAGTTTGTAATTTATTGTTTCACCCGATTTTACAGCTTAGCAACACACAGACTTGTCACCTTCAACCAGCCACTATTCAGCTATTGCAGCTTTTCCGGCTCAACCTGCATTTTGAAGTTCATCGCACGTTCGCAGCACATTCGCAGAAATTAACCAAAATATTACAAAATTTCACATCTGGTCGGAGTTGTTGGCACTATAGGGCGTCCATAAGATGCACTGGACTAATAAGCGGGTGTCTGTGGGGTATTAGAGACTGACAGCCAACCTGCAAACATAAAAGAGAAGATAATAATGAAGTATTTCAACAAGACTCTTATCGCGGTTTCAGTAGCGCTGGTCAGTGGCCAGACCCTGGCAGCCGGTTTCCAGCTCAACAGCCAATCAGCCACAGGTATCGGCCGCGCCTTTGCCGGTGATGCCGTGATTGCAGACAACGCATCCGTGTTATCCCGTAACCCGGCCGCCATGGCACTGTTTGACAAAGCCGCTATATCGGTTGGTGTCACCACTGTTGACGTCCAGGTAGATATCAAAGACGTCAACTTCATGGGCGGCCAGGTGGATCTGGGTGGGATTGATGATGCCGGCAGCGTCAAATGGATCCCCAACATCTATTACATCCAGCCTTTGAATGATAAATGGGCTGTGGGCTTTGCTGCCTTTTCCAACTTCGGTACCGGCACAGACAGCGCCTCATTGGTCAATAGCAAAACAGTGGCGGCTCCCTATGATCTAATAGGTAATACCGAAGTAACCACCATCAACTTCAACACCAGTGTGTCTTACCGCATCAATGACATGCTGAGTTTGGGTGTCGGACTGGATTTGGTTTATGGCGAAGGCAACCTGGATCGCTATTACAATCAAATGCCATTGGTCGATGTGGATGCCGATGGTTGGGGTATTGGCGGTATTGTTGGTGCCACACTTGAGCTGAATGAGAACAACCGTTTTGGTCTGAGTTACCGTTACAGCCCCAATGTCGATGTGAGTGGCCATATTGCGACACTGACACCTTTGCCTGGCCAAACAAACAGTTTTGCTTCAACCCTGTTTGACGAGTTGGAAGTGCCTTTGGCAGACATATTCCAGTTGGCCGGTTTCCACCAGTTAACCGAAAACTTTGCTGTCCATTACACGGCTCAATACACCCGTTGGGGCAACTTCGATCAAATTACAGCCAAAGATGGTGTCAGCAGCATTTATGGTACAGGTACAGTGATTGCCAACAATGTCAATGCCCCTCTGAAGCAGTATCAGTGGAAAAACTCCTGGCTGATGAGTGTGGGCGGAACCTACGACATTAACGAACAATTCACTGTTCGCGCCGGTTACATGTTCGACAATGGTGTGGTTGATGAAATCAGTTCAATCTCTATCCCTGATTCTGACCGTCAATGGTTCACTGCTGGCTTGAGCTACCACATCAACCAGCATCAAACCATCGACTTCGGTATGGCCTTTGTTAAAGGTGAAGAAGTGGAACTGGTAGAAAACAGTGCAGTAGTTGGTCCGGTTAACGCCATTACCAAATCAGAAGCTATGTACTACTCAGTGCAGTACAGCTATCAATTCTGAGCCAAGGCTCCAACGAGTTTAAGCTGACAAGGCCGCCCTTCGGGGCGGCTTTTTTGTTGATTAACAGCAAGTTGTTCAGGCAACATTCAAGCTTACAGATGCATTCTCGCCAAGGCTTGGTTATCTTATGAAAGGTGTAAATTGCGCTGCATCGGCTGGCTTACAGGGCCGGATATAAGGCGTACTTCATATCTTCCCTATGTCACAAAAGGATTTTGAAATGAGTAAAAATTATTCTCTGGCGGCCCTGTTGCTTGGGGGTTTTATTTGCGCCGGTTTACTGCTGCTTGGCACCAGTATTGGAAACAGCCTGCTGGCAATGAAAGGTATGGAGCGAACCGTGGCGGTCAAAGGTCTGGCTGAACGCGAGGTCAAGGCCAACGTCGCCATCTGGCCGATTCGCTTCAATGAGGTGGATAACGATCTCAACACCTTGTATCAGACGGTGCAACAAAACACAGATAAAGTGACGGCTTTTCTTGAACAGCAAGGTTTCAACAAGGATGAAATCTCTGTCTCTCTGCCTTCCATCGAAGACAGGCAAGCCCAGGGTTATGTCGATCCCAATGTAAAGTATCGCTACGCAGCCCGGGTGACAGTGTCGCTTTATACTCACCAGGTGGATCTGCTGCTTGAGAGCCGTAACAAGCTGCTGGCCCTGGCCAAAGAAGGCATAGCCATCGCCAGTCAGGACTATGACAGTCGCACCGAATTCCTGTTTACCGAACTCAACAGTATCAAGCCGGCCATGGTGCAGGAGGCTACCCAAAATGCCCGTGAAGTGGCCGAGAAGTTTGCCAAAGATTCAGACTCGGTACTTGGGAAGATCAAACAAGCCAGCCAGGGCACCTTCACCATTTCCGATCGCGACAGTAATACGCCTTACATCAAGAAGGTGCGAATCGTCTCTACCCTCACCTACTATCTCAACGACTGAACTTTTGAAGCGCAAACCTGAAACGGATTTTTCAATATAAACAGGTGGCCAAGGCCGCCTGTTTTCGTATCTGTATTTTGGCTGTGTATATTCTGGCCTGGGTATTTAAGGTCTAGTCAGTTACTCAAGCCACCTCTTATTTAATCATATTTTTCTAATAATAGTTGCAGGCGACCACCTTATTCATTAGAATTTTCTCATAGATGCTTTTTTGAGAACAGTTCCATGCCCAGAATAACGCCAGTATTGACCCTGTTACTGCCCGCGCTGCTGCTCATTCAACCCGTTAAGGCAGCCGAGCCGGCCACAGTGACTGTCCGCCAGACAGAGCACTCCCAATTGCTGACCCTGGATGGCAGGCTCGAGGCGGTCAAGGCCGCAACCGTGTCGGCCCAGACCTCGGGACGGATCCTCAAGCTTTACTTTGATGTCAATGACCGAGTCCCCGCCGGGGCGGCGCTGCTTGAGATCACCAGTGAAGAGCAAGGCGCGTCCCTGGCGGCGGCCGAGGCGGAATACGCCAGAGCCAGAGCCTTGGATACCGAAGCGCAGCTGACGCTCAAGCGCTATCAGGAACTGTTTCCCAAGGGCGCGATTTCCCGCGGCCAAATGGATCAGGCCATAGCCAATGCCAAGTCAGCCTCCCAAGCGGCCAGCGCTGCCAAGGCGAGGATCATTCAGGCAAAGGAATCACTGAAATACACAGTCGTCAGCGCGCCATATGCTGGCATAGTCACGGCCAGGCATGTGGAAGAGGGAGAAACAGTCGCTCCCGGTCAGCCGCTCCTGTCCGGTTTTGCCGACGATGAGATGCGGGTGGTGATGCAACTGCCGCAGCGTTTTCTTCAGGCCGCCAAAGCCACAGACAAGATGACGGTTATCCTAGCCGATGGCCGCAGTTTTGATGTCACTACCCCCAAGGTCTTTGGTTTCAGTGATGAGCAGAGCCGCGCCTTTCAGGTGAGACTGCCACTGCCGGCCAACACAGGCGATCTATTGCCCGGCAGTTTCGTTAAGGTGCGCTTTGCCATAGAAAAGCGCCAGGAGATAGTGCTGCCAAAAGAAGCACTTTACAGCGTCAATGAGCTGTCGGCCGTCTACCTCAAGCGCGGCGACAACTTTGTCCTGCAACAGGTACGCCTGGGTGATGTGCGTGACGATGGCGTGACCATACTGGCAGGACTCGAAGCCGGAGACATAGTCGCCGCCAACGCCTATCGGTTGCTGCTCGAGCAGCGCAAGGCCAAGTAAGGGGAACTCATGGCTAATCACAGCGAAAATAACACCGGCATCTCCGGCCGCATTGCCGCCAGTTTCCAGCTCAGTGCCATTACGCCGCTCCTAGCCCTGCTGGGCTTGTTGCTGGGAATGTTTGCCATTCTTGTCACTCCCAAGGAGGAAGAACCTCAGATAGATGTGACCTTTGCCGATGTGTTTATCCCCTTCCCCGGCGCCACACCGACCGAAGTCGAGCAGTTGGTTACCCTGCCGGCAGAAGAAGTGATCTCGCAGATAAAAGGCATAGATACCCTCTACTCCTTCTCGCAGCCCGATGGCGCGATGATCATCGTCATCTTTGAGGTGGGTGTGCCCCGCAACGAGGCAATAGTCAAACTCTACAATCAAATCTATTCCAACCTGGACAAGCTGCCCAGAGCCGCGGGTGTGGGCGATCCCTTGATAAAACCCATGGGCATAGACGATGTGCCCATTGTCAGCCTGACTCTCTGGTCAGAGGATCCCGGTGTCTCTGCTCAGCAACTGACTCATGTGGCCCATGGGCTCGAAACCGAGCTCAAGCGCATTCCCGGCACCCGAGATGTCGAGTCCATGGGGTCCCATGAGTTGGTGCTCAATGTACGCATCAATCCGGCCCAAATGAGTTTTTATGGTGTCAGCTTCGATGCCATCAACCAGGCGCTCGGCGCCAATAATGCGGTCTCCATGCCCGTGTCTCTGGTGCAAGATAACCAGGAGATCAAGGTGCAGACCGGCCAGTTCCTGCGTTCGCTGGAGGATGTGCAGCAACTGGTGGTCGCGGTGCACAATGACAGCCAAGGCAAGGCCGCCCCAGTGTTCCTCAGTGATATTGCCGATATCAGCCTCAAGGCCGATGTGCCCCTCTATGGCGCCTGGCATCAAAACGGTCACAGCGCCGAAGCAGAAGCTAAAGGCGTCTTCCCGGCAGTGACCATAGCCATAGGCAAACAACCGGGTGAAAACGCCGTGGATGTGGCCGATGCTATCCTTGCCAAGGTGGAAAAGAGCCGTAACCTGCTTATTCCGGACAATGTCAATGTCACTGTGTCGCGCAACTATGGCGTAACGGCGGCTGACAAATCCAACACTCTGATCTTCAAGTTGATCTTTGCTACCGCCGCTGTGGTTATCCTGGTGGTGTTCACCATGGGAATGCGCGAGGCACTGGTGGTGGGTGTGGCGATTGTCATTACCCTGGCGATTACCCTTTTCGCCTCCTGGGCCTGGGGCTTTACCCTCAACCGGGTATCCCTGTTTGCGCTGATCTTCTCCATAGGTATTTTGGTGGACGATGCCATAGTCGTGGTGGAAAACATCCACCGTCATATGGCCATGGGCAAACGCAGCCTGAGTGAACTTATTCCCGCCGCCGTGGATGAAGTGGGTGGCCCCACGATTCTGGCGACCTTTACCGTTATTGCGGCATTGCTGCCGATGGCCTTTGTCTCGGGGCTGATGGGCCCCTATATGAGCCCTATTCCCATCAACGCCAGCATGGGCATGTTGATCTCCCTGGCTGTGGCCTTTGTGGTCACCCCCTGGCTCAGCCACAAACTGCTCAGGCACAAGGGTGGCGAGGGGCACAGCGACAATGCCAACCCTGTGATGCTCAGGCTGTTTACCCGGCTTATCAAGCCATTCCTCGAGAGCCGAAAGGCCCGTGTAGGCATGGCCGCCGGCGTGTTTGTGCTGATAGGCATGGCCGTGGCCCTGCCCGTCGGCCAATTGGTGGTGCTCAAGATGCTGCCCTTCGACAACAAGAGCGAATTCCAGGTGATGGTGGATATGCCGGAAGGCACGCCGGTGGAGCAGACGGAAAAAGTCCTCAAGGCCTTATCCGATTATCTGGTGACTGTACCCGAAGTGCAGCATCTGCAGCTCTATGCCGGCACCCATGCCCCGATTAACTTCAACGGCCTGGTCAGGCATTACTTTGTTCGCAACAGTCAGGAGCTTGGCGATATTCAGGTCAATCTCAGTGACAAGAAACACAGGGACAGAGACAGCCACAGCATAGCCCTGGCGGTGCGCGGCCCGCTGCAGCAAATCGCCCAGGGCTTCAACGCCAATGTCAAAGTAGTGGAAGTGCCCCCCGGCCCACCTGTGTGGTCGCCGATTGTGGCCGAGGTCTATGGCCCCAGCCAAGATATTCGCCAGCAGGCGGCCAGAGAGCTGCAGTCCCTGTTCCAGGCGACCGAGGATGTGGTGGATATCGATATCTTCCTGCCGGCGGCACAACAGAAATGGCAGGTACTTATCGACCGCAGCAAGGCCAGTCTGCTGGGCGTGCCCTACGCCAACATAGTGGATCTGGTGGCCACTGCTGTCGGCGGCAAGGATATCAATGTGCTGCATAAGCCGATGCAGAAACGCCCTGTGCCCATTCGCCTGGAACTGCCTGAGGCCGACAAACTGGATTTGATTTCAGTGCTTAACCTGCGCCTCGACAGCCTCCATGGCGGCACTGTGCCCGTGGCCGAATTGGTGACAATCCGCAAGGGGCAGATAGACGCACCCATCATTCACAAGAATATGATCCCGATGATCATGGTGATTGCCGACATGGCCGGGCCGCTCGACAGCCCACTGTACGGTATGTTTGAAATGGCGGCGGATATCGACTCAGAAGGTGGCCTTGGCTTCAACCAGCATTATTTCAGCCAACCCGATGGTCTGGATGCCATCAGCGTACTCTGGGATGGCGAGTGGAAGATCACCTATGAAACCTTCCGTGATATGGGCCTGGCCTATGGGGTCGGCATGATTGCCATCTATCTCCTGGTGGTGGCCCACTTCCGTTCCTATCTGGTACCGCTGATCATTATGGCGCCTATCCCCTTGACCATTATCGGGGTCATGCCGGGACACGCCTTACTCGGCGCCCAGTTCACCGCCACCTCCATGATAGGCATGATAGCGCTGGCGGGGATCATAGTACGTAACTCCATACTCCTGGTGGACTTTATCAACCAGGAAACCGCTGCCGGAGTGCCATTTGAACAGGCGGTCATTCACTCAGGCGCCGTGCGGGCCAAACCTATTATGCTCACCGCCCTGGCGGCCATGATAGGCGCCATGTTTATTCTGGATGACCCGATCTTCAACGGTCTGGCCATCAGTCTTATCTT
Organism: Shewanella sp. Iso12; assembly: GCF_012030025.1. Lineage (NCBI taxonomy): Bacteria > Pseudomonadati > Pseudomonadota > Gammaproteobacteria > Alteromonadales > Shewanellaceae > Shewanella > Shewanella sp. Iso12. The sequence continues at coordinate 543,714 of NZ_JAAUHW010000002.1, read as the reverse complement.
CGGGATCCTGATCTCCACCCTGCTGACGCTGGTGGTGATCCCGGTACTTTACTATGCCCTGATGCGCAAGCGCATCGACTCAGTGATCAACCAGGCCCAGGCGGCCAAAGGAGCTTAAAATGTCTGTAGAACGTGCCACTATGGCCTTTGCCGGATTTATGGTGATGTTGTCATTACTGTTAACCGCCACTGTCCATCACAATTTTGTATGGCTAACTCTGTTTGTTGGCGCTAACCTGTTTCAGAGTGCTTTTACCGGCTTTTGTCCTGCCAGCATGCTGATGCGTAAATTCGGTATGAAAACGGAGGCTGAACAGGCCAAGGCCCACTGAATAAGGAATGCAAGTGAAGATAATAACCCGTACCCAGCGCCAATTCCTGTGGCTGACCACTCTGCTGTTTGCTGTACTGCTGAGCCTCAGCGCTCGCGCCGAGCAGATGGTTCCCGAGGTGGCACTGACCAAGGTCGCCCAGGGCGCCATGCTGGTGGATGTCAGAACCCCGGAGGAATATGCAGAGGGACATCTGCCAGAGGCGGTTAATATCCCCTTTGAACAGATAGCCGAAGCCTTTGCCAAACAGGGCATTGCCAAGGACATCCCGGTAGTTGTTTACTGCCGTAGCGGTCGCCGCTCAGGTATTGCCAAAGAGTCGCTGGAAAAAGCCGGTTATCAGGAAGTCTACAATGGTGGCGGCTATGATAGCCTCAAGGCCAGCGCCGGCAACTAGCTGACCAGATAACCATTAAGTACTGCGCCACTCATGCAACCGGGCCCACTCAAGTGGGCCTTTTTACGAAATAAGTAGCACAAATAATTAACAAAAAACCAAAAACCAAGATAACGTGCAAGTGTCAAATTTGCACGCTCAGTCAAAAAGTCGCCTTTACCCCATACTAAAGTCTCCTTTTCGCAACGATTATTCTTCAGAATAATTACTTATGCCAAATTGGAATAAGAGACATAATTAAAGTTATAAATCAATCAATTATATCTTTCACGTATCTCAGAGCTCAATCAAACCTCATATCGAATCTTATTCAAACCCGGCAAAATTTCATGCACCCGCTACTGATACATTTAGTAACAGCAACACCTAAAATGAATTTTTATTCACAAAAAGTGAAATACAACCAAACTGAAATAGAACGCCATTCCGTTAACATATGTTTTACATGACTTTTTCATAGCGGTAGATTGCAAATGGGTCATTTCAGTGAATGCTGAAGTGCCCGAGGACAATAAACCAAGATCTGTTACACGGAAGACAAGTATGAAAAAAATAACAAATAAACAGCTGGCCCTGAGTCTGTCCATGCTGGCCCTGGCAGTCTCTGCCGGTGTTCATGGCGCACCTTTCAAGCCTCAAGCCAATGATCTGTCACAGCAGTCGCCCCTGCCCAAGCGCTATATCGTTAAGTTCAAGGACAACAACGGCCTGCAAACCATGAGTGGCCAAAGCGAACTGAATCAGGTATTCGGCCAGCACAGAGCGCTTAACGGCGTTAAGGCTCGCGAAATGAAGCGCATTGGTCGCAGCCACAGCTACAGCGTCAAGTTGGATAACCCCGGACTCAAGGCGCTGCGTGCCCGCACCGATGTGGAGTATGTCGAAGAAGATATGCCCCGCCGCTTGTTGAGTGAAACCACGCCCTGGGGTCAAACCTATGTCGGCGCGACTCAGTTGGCCGATAACCTCAGCGGTAATCGCACCATATGTATCATAGACTCCGGCTATGATCGTGCTCACCAGGATCTCAGTGGCAACAATGTCACAGGTACCAACAACTCGGGCACCGGAAACTGGTTCGAGCCGGGCAATAACAATGCCCACGGAACCCACGTTGCCGGCACCATAGCCGCCATCGCCAACAATGAAGGCGTGGTTGGGGTGATGCCGAATCAGAACGCCAATATCCATGTGATCAAGGTATTCAACGAGTCAGGTTGGGGTTACTCCTCTTCACTGGTATCCGCCGTAGATACCTGTGTCGACAATGGCGCCAATGTGGTCACCATGAGCCTGGGTGGCTCAGGATCCAGCACCACTGAGCGCAATGCCATGACCAACCACTTTAACAATGGCGTGCTCTTGATTGCTGCGGCCGGTAACGATGGCAACAACACCCACAGCTACCCGGCTTCCTATGATGCGGTAATGTCGGTGGCCTCGGTCGACAGCAACAAAGACCATTCGGCCTTCTCCCAGTACACCAATCAAGTCGAAATCTCCGGCCCGGGTGAAGCAATCCTCTCAACCGTGACTCGCGGCGAAGGACGTCTGGCTGATATTGTCATTGCCGGTCAGTCGCTGTTTGCCGAAGGGGTGGTGCCTCATAACCGCTTTGTACCATCGGGCAGCAACTATGTGCCCTCGCCCATCAGCGCCAGTGCCAGCGGCGAACTGGCCGAGTGTGACACCAGCGGCGGCAACTACAACTGCGGCAACATGACAGGCAAAGTCTGTTTGGTGCAACGTTTGGAAAACCAAGGTGCCGGTTATCCCGAGATCAATGCGGTTCGCGCCTGTAACAACGCCGGTTCGGCAGCGACTATTGTCTACTCCAACAGCGATCTGCCCGGACTGCAAAACCCCTTTCTGGTGGACTCAAACACTGAATTGACCAAGGCTTCTGTGTCTGTAGACCGTGAAACCGGTCTGGCGCTGCGTAACCAAATCGGTCAGCAGGCCAGCGTATCCAACACCACTGGTGAAGACTATGAGTACTACAACGGTACTTCCATGGCGACGCCACACGTATCCGGCGTCGCAACTCTGGTATGGAGCTATCACACTGAGTGTAGTGCCGCCCAGGTGCGTCAGGCACTGAAAGCCACCGCCGAAGATCTGGATGTTCCCGGTCGTGACGATCGCACCGGCTATGGTCTGGTCAATGCCGTGGCTGCCAAGGAATATCTGGATGCCTCCTGTAATGGCCCGAGCGATCCCGGCACACCAAGCGATGGTCAGTTGGAAAACGGTGTGGCAGTCAACAACCTTAGTGGTGCCAAAGACGATGAACTGCACTTCTTCCTCGATGTGCCTGCCGGCGCTTCCAACCTCAGCTTCAACCTGAGTGGCGGCACAGGTGATGCCGACCTTTACATGCAGTACGGCGCGGCTCCAACCACCAGCAGCTTTGATTGTCGCCCCTGGAAAGGCGGCAACACTGAAAGCTGTTCGGTCAACAGCCCTCAAGCCGGTACTTACTATGTGATGGTTCGCGGTTACAGCAGCTTCAGCGGTGCCAGCCTGGTGGCTAGCTACACAGGCTCAAGCAGCACCAATCCAGGTGGCGGCGCAGCGAGCTACACCAATGGTGATAATGCCAATATTCCCGACAACAACAGCACAGGCATTACCAGCCCCATCAGTGTCAGCCGCAGCGGTGATTCGGGTGTGGTCACTGTAGATGTCAGCATAGTGCACCCTTACATTGGCGATCTGCAGGTTGAACTGCACAGCCCCAATGGCCAGATTGCCGTGCTGCACGACAACACAGGCAAAGGCACCGACAATATCAACCAGAGCTATTCGGTCGATATGACAGGTGTCGAGTCCAGTGGTACCTGGCTGCTCAAGGCCGTTGACTCCGGTCGCCGTGACGTAGGCTACATCGACAGCTGGTCACTGCACTTTAAATAATCTCTCTTTCAAGGGGCCGCTACGGCCCCTTTTTCCTCTCTCGATGGTTTCCCCTTGGCTGAAGAGCTGCCGGACAGTTTGACGCGACTTTTTCAACCTTTTTGCAAGGCATTTGAAAAGCTTCTCGGTTATACTGGCGCCGCTTTTATAACACCAGCTACCAAGGCCCATTCATGACAGCTTCCAATTCCCCTCAAGCCAACAAAGATCCCCTGCACGGCTTGACCCTCAAGGCGATACTCACAGAGATGGTGGAGCAGTACGGCTTTGATGGCCTGGCACAAAGGATAAAAGTGCGCTGCTTCAGCCATGATCCCAGCATTAAATCGAGCCTGACCTTTTTGCGAAAGACCCAATGGGCCAGGGAAAAACTGGAACGCCTCTATCTGACCAGCAAGGGCTTGCCCATTCCGCCTCACCTGCTGGGCAGTTCAACCCCGGCCACAAGGCAAAAGCCAGCCAAACAAACCTGTGCCGACAAGCCTCAAACCAATGCCCATATCTGGGGTAAAAAGAGCGACTAGGCAGATACTGATACAGCACGCAACCCGCTATATTTTTAACCAATTTTGCCTTAAAGCTGCTAAAGTTCTTCCCCTTGCAGCCGATAAGTCGTTATCGACTATCAGCACGAACAGATGCCGCCAGGGAGTTTAATGATGAACATTGCAGGCTTAGGTCAAATCGCCACTCAGGGAACCGGTCCCCGCAACCTGAGTGAAGTCACAGTGGCCGACAAAGACGCAGCCAAGGAAAGCGCTGCCACAAGTTCGGACAGCCAGGATAAAGTGAATATCTCTTCTGCCGGTCGCAAGGCGCTGGCGGATGATATAGGTGGTCAGCTGTATAGGAACAATTCGGAGCAAACCTCAGAAGCGCAGAAAGCCGCCGAGGAAGATACCTCGGATATGTCTGAAATTGACAAGAAGATTAAAGAGCTGCAGGACAAGCTCAAAGAGTTGCAGCAGCAGCTACAGCAACTGAATGGTGATGATTCTGAAGCGGCCGAGATAGAGCGTAAGTTGCTGCAGGATCAGATTGCCGCCGTCAGTGGTCAGTTGGTCGCCCTGCTCAACGAGAAAGCCCGCCAGGACAAGAACGCCGCCACTGAGGGCTGATGCGGCTCAGATGGGCATGCTGAACACCAGGCGCCAGATCTCCAGCCCGTCACCACTACGGTAACTGATTCCCAATCTGTCTATGCCAAGCACTGGCTTGGCAAGGGCCAGGGTGGCCCCCAGCTCAACACTGCCGGACACCAAGGTATCCTGGTTGAGATCGCCGGCAAACTGTAACTGGTCAAAATACCAATAACCCAAAGCAAACACCCTGGGCTGCATCTGTAACCCCTGCCAGGACCAGTGATAAGGCAAGCCGATATCCACTCCGGTTTGCAATACGGAAAAGCTCTGGCTGATGCTGAACGCCCGTTCACTGTAGGCGGCAAATTTCAGTCGGGTCACCCACAGAGAATCTGCCTGCCACAGCTCAAAATGACGTAAGCCACTGATGCCGGCTGCCATGATGGCGACATTACCGCCTTGGTCGAAATTACTGCCAAAACCGAGATCGCCATAGGCCTCCATGCGCCAGTTTTCATCCAGACGCCAACGCTTTTCAAAGCCTGGGGTCACGGTCAGGGTACCAACACTGGAAGGCAATTCGAACTCACCGGCATCTTCAAGGCTATAGTTGAAAAAGCCTACAGAGATGGGCAGGCGCAGCAAGAACTCCGAGTCCTCACTCTGCTCCAGCGTAAAGTCCAGCGGTAAGCTGATGACGGTAGCATCCTGTTCGGACGCGCGATAGACCCCGCTGCCCAGATAGCTGCCAAAAGCATAGTGGGAGTTGTCCGGCGGCCGGGCGTGGCCGGGGGACTCTTGGGCAAGGATTGGGGCTGCAAGCAGCAAAAGCCCCAGGGAAGACACACTCAATAAACCAACTTGGGTTGATGCTTTCCCCGGTGACTTCATCTTTGCCGACTCAGTCCTGATGACCTTCGGTGAAATGATACTCAGACATCATATGGCCAAGCTCAGTAGACTTGGTCTTGAGGTAGGCTTCGTTGTAACGGTTTTTGCCCACCTGCAGCGGCACCCGCTCGACAACTTCCATGCCGACATCTTTCATCGCCTGCACCTTGCGCGGATTATTGGTCATCAACCTAACCTTGTGAACGCCAATTTTTTCCAGCATGGGCGCAATCATATCGTACTTGCGCATATCGGCCGGAAAGCCCAGACGCTCGTTGGCTTCCACTGTATTGGCGCCATCGTCCTGCAACTCGTAGGCTCGAATTTTGTTCAACAGCCCTATGCCACGACCTTCCTGACGCAGGTAGAGAATAAAGCCCTGACCGGCTTCGGCGACATTTTGCATCGCGGTCTGCAGTTGAAAGCCGCAGTCGCAGCGCAGGCTGAACAGGGCATCTCCGGTGAGACATTCCGAATGGATCCGTCCCAGCATGGGTTTATCGGCTTGGAGCTCACCAAAAGTCAGCGCCACGTGCTCTTTACCGGTTTCGGTATCCTCGAAACCATGCATGGCAAACACCCCCCAAGGGGTTGGCAATTTGGCGGTGGCGATAAATTTAATAGACATGAATTAACCTTAACGACTGCTCTCATTCCCTGAGACGGTTAACATCCCTCAAAATCAAGATAATAGTGAAGCGTGCTCAGTACTCAGGCCGGTCATTTTATGCGTTTTTACCACCGACCGGAATACCCAAGTAAATTCATTGGTTATTATCTGCTGTCACGGCGGCAGTTAAAATGCCTTGGGTGCAAACCCGGTAACGGCAGTAATACCCATTTCTCTGCCCAGCGCTGTCATGGGATGCACAACGACCAAACCCCGGACAGACTTCTTGAGTTTGCCCATGTCGGCCTGTTCGGCTTTGGTGAGTTCGCGGCTAAAAGGCAGATCGCGAATAGACTGTCCCTGCTTGCCAAGCTGCCGACTCTGCTGGCCCTTGATGGCTGCAATCCGCTTGTTGACGGCGGCGATTTCCCGCTGAAACTGGGCAATGATAGGACCATCGCCACGTTGCTCTGCGGCGGCCAATTTACGGCGATACTGATCCAGCTTATCGTTGAGCTGTTGCAGCTCCTGCTTCAAATTCATTCTGTTACCTTACAAAATCCCGGCACCCTGAGAATGGACGGCCTGGTTGCCGTAAATGTGCCGGACAGAAGTATAACAGCAACTCAAGCCCAGGTGACGGGGTTTTTTAGCAGGGAAAAGCAATTGTGTTAACCAGTTTTCACTTTTGTACTTACTGAGGGTCGTTGAGCAGATGTATCACCTGGTTGGCCGAACCACGAAACTTCAGCGACGGATCCGCTTGCTCCTGCACGAATTTGCCATCCACCAACACATGAATAAGCCCGAGCAATTCCCGCTGCGCCGGACTGAGTTCATCGAGACGATAACCAGTCCAGAGCCAGACATCCTTTCCAGGGCATTCGTCCCGCACCCGCAGCAGTAAGGCCTTGATGGCGTCAAGATTGCCCGGAAACAGTGGGTCACCACCTGAAAGTGACAGGCCCCTTCTCGGGATCCGGCTGTCATTGAGATCGGCAATGATCCTGTCAGACATCGCCTGGTCGAAAGGATGCCCGGAGCGGGGATCCCAGGTTGACTGGTTATAACAACCCCGGCACTGATGTTCACAACCGGAGACAAACAGGGTTACCCGGGTGCCCGGTCCATTGACCACATCCACGGGGTAATACTGATGATAGTTCATAGCTATATCCACAAGGCGCCCCGAGGGGCGCCTATAAAACAGTTTGTCGTTAAAGGTGCTTAACCCGACGTTTGACCTCTTCCTGCTTGCCATGGTTGAAGGGTCTGGCATCCGGGCTGCCGAGATAACCGCAAACCCTGCGGGTCACAGACACCCGACTGGGCTCATGGTTGCCACACTTGGGGCAGGTAAAGCCCTTGCTGGTACAGATAAACTCACCGGTAAAGCCACAGTCGTAACACTCATCTATTGGTGTGTTGGTTCCATAGTAAGGCACCCGGCTGTAGCTGTAGTCCCAGACATTCTCCAGCGCTTCTAGGTTGTGCTGCATATTCGGGTATTCGCCGTAGCAGATGAAACCACCATTGGCGAGCTCGGGATACGGCTGTTCGAAGTCGAGTTTGTCGTAAGGGTTCACCTTCTTCTCCACATCCAGGTGGAAGCTGTTGGTGTAATAGCCCTTGTCGGTAACACCATCAACCAGGCCAAAGCTCTTGGCATCCAGCTTGGCAAAACGGCTGCACAGGCTCTCGCTCGGTGTACTGTAGAGGCTGAAACCATAACCGGTTTCCTCTTTCCAGCGCACTGTAGCCGCCTTGAGGTGAGCCACTATGGCAACCGCTTTCTGCCTCAATGTTTCATCGTCAAACACATGGGTGTCTGTACCATAAAGCGCATTGATTGTCTCATGCAGGCCTATATAGCCCAGAGAGATGGAAGCTCGGCCGTTTTTGAAGATTTCGGCAATATTGTCATCACCGCGCAGGCGCACTCCGCAAGCCCCTTCCATATAGAGAATGGGCGCCACTCTGGCCTTGACGTTGGCAAGGCGTTCGATGCGGGTATCCAGCGCCTTGCGGGCCATCTCCAGCCTTAGATCCAAAATGCGATAAAACTCGGCTTCATCACCCTTGGCTTCCAGCGCCACCCTCGGCAAGTTCAGGCTGACTACGCCTAAGTTGTTGCGACCTTCATGCAGCAGCTCGCCGTTTTCCTCATAGGTGCCAAGGAAACTGCGACAACCCATAGGAGTCTTGAATGAGCCAGTAACCTTGACCACCTGCTCATAGTTGAGAATATCCGGATACATGCGGATGCTGGCACACTCGAGCGCCAACTGCTTGATGTCGTAGTTGCAGTCGCCGGCCTTATGGTTGATACCATCACGAATGGCAAACACCAACTTGGGGAAAACCGCTGTCTTGCGGTTCTTGCCAAGGCCTTCCATGCGGATCCGCAAAATAGACTCTTGGATCAGCCTCGACTCCCAGCTGGTACCCAAACCGAAACCGAAGGTAACAAAAGGCGTCTGACCATTGGCGGTATGCAGGGTATTGACCTCATATTCCAGCGACTGGAAGGCGTCGTGACACTCTTTCTTGGTCTGCTCTGTGGCAAACGCCTTGGCATCGGTAATCCCCCACTTGAGCGCCGTTTGATAATGCTTGTCGTAGCTCTTGGCCACAAAAGGGGCCAACACTTCATCTATGCGGTTGATTGTGGTGCCGCCATAAATATGGCTGGCGACCTGGGCGATGATCTGCGCGGTAACTGCGGTCGCAGTCGAGATGGATTTTGGTGTCTCAATCTCGGCATTGCCCATCTTAAACCCTTGGGTCAACATGCCACCGAGATCGATCAGCATACAGTTGAACATAGGGAAGAAAGGCGAATAGTCGAGATCGTGATAGTGGATCTCACCGGCCTCATGGGCGGCAACCACATCCTTGGGCAGGATATGATGTTTGGCATAGTGTTTGGCGACAATACCGGCCAGGAGATCCCTCTGGGTGGGGATCACCTTGGAGTCTTTATTGGCATTTTCGTTGAGCAGGGTCGCGTTGCTCTGCTCGACCAGGCCGCGGATCTCCAGATTCAGTCGGCTGCTGGATTCACGGCAGATATCTCTGTCGTGACGATATTCGATGTAGCTACGGGCCACTTGCTTGTACGGCCCTTCCATCAACAGGTTTTCGACCCTGTCCTGCAACTCCTGGATATTGACCTCAGCCTTGTCGGTTACCGCCTGGGTGACCAGCACTGCGACTGTGGCCGCATAGTCCACATCTTCTATACCGCAGTGGCTAGAGGCTGCCAGCACCGCATCCCTTATCCTTGTTTCGTCGAACTGAGTACGGCACCCGTCCCGCTTAATCACTACCGGCATTTCTCTAATCTCCATGTTGTTTATTTAACACCATATATAGTGGTGTTTTATTAACCAAGCACAATATGTAGAGAATTAAGCGACAAATCGCTCTTCAATACCATGATCTGGATCATGGTATTGAAGAGGATGAACAACACTATGGGATTAGTGCCGACGAGCACAACTTGTGGAGATTTTTCCCTTGACCGAGACCCAAACGGCCGCTAGTCAGTACCTCTTTGCCAAGGCCAGATAACTATTGATTTGCCCACTGCCCTGCTGCTGGCTGCCTATGGCTGCTGCGGTGCGCATCAGAGCGCTGACACCACTGAGCCGGGATAACAGTTGAGGATCTTGCTGTGCGGAATCGGCCTTGGCCGCTAGCTTGTTGCTGTTGTTCTCTGCGCTCTCGGCAGTTTGGTTTTCTCCATTGAGCACGGCGTCCAACTGAGCTGCCACCTTGTTGGCCGCCAAAGAGCTCGATGGGGTATACATCATCCCCATATTGCCCATCAGGCTGTCCGCCCCCTTGAGTGCGTTGAGCAAAGGGCTTTGACTGGCCTGTTGTCTGAGCAAACCAATCTGGCCTTGAATAAACTCCTTGAGGCTGGCGTTATCCTTGGTATCAACTCCCATCAGGCCGCTGCCCTGCAATCTGGCCATCTGGCTTTCAGACAACAGCCCTTCGTCGCCTAGGCGCGCCAGAAGCTTGGGTAAATCGGCACTGCTGAACTGGCCTGAGCCGAAAAATTCCTTGGCCAACTCCTGCACCCGCGCGGCTCTTTTACCATCGTTGGAGAGGGATATGCTGTCCTGCCCTATGTTTGCCGATGCAGAGCCCTGGCTCCTGCTGTCATTGACAGTTTCAGTGTCGACAACCGAAAGGCCGCTGCCGCTGGTAAGACGATTGTTGACGCCATAGGCATCGACCCCGGACAATCTGGGATCCACAGAGGAATGGATAGGCTGCATGTCAGTTTTCCGTCATATCGACGCCCAAGCGGTTGTTTTTAAGACAAGATTGTCATAAAAATTGTCAAAAAATCGCCCTTGAAGCGCCTTGATGCTGATGATGTGCTGACTATGCAGGAAGTGTGCCCATACCAAGCACTAACAAAAAAGCGCCTGTTTCAGAGACGCCCCAACGCCGCATCAATCAGATGCGAGGCCTGCTGCACCGCCTTCTCACCGGCGGCAATGGCTTCACTGGCACGGTGAAACTCCATAGTGCCTATGTCAGACACCTTGGGCACGATACAGATATCCGGTGGATCCCCCATCAAGCGCGCGCGCTTGTGGCGCTGCTCCAGAATATCCATCGACTGTGACATCACAGCCAACATGCCGGGTTCAGCCTTATTGCCGAGGGAGAACTTGTCGGTCAGGCCGGAAATATAATCCTTGCCCTTGGCCAACAGATCCATAAAACCGTTCTCGGAGGAATGCCCCACCACTTTGTTCTGTAATGAGTGCTCTTCACTATTGAGTGCCACCGGCAGTACCTGCAACTGTTCGCGCCTGTGACCATGCAGATCGACACCTATCACCAAACTGGCACCCATGGCTCTGGCCACAGACACGGGAATGGGATTCACCACTGCGCCATCCACCAACCAACGATGGCCCTGACGCACCGGCGACATGATCCCCGGCATGGAGCAGGAAGCCCTGACGGCCTGGCGCAAGTCGCCCTGACGGAACCAGATCTCCTGCCCTGAGTAGAGGTCGGTCGACACCGCTGTAAAGGGATATTTGAGCTCCTCAATCAAGAGATCGCCGATGCGGTCCTGAATGGCATTGAACACCTTGTCACCACTGATGAGTCCGCCCCGGCCCCAACTGATATCCATCAATCCCAACACGTCCCAACTGGAAAAACTGCGCACCCAGTCTTCCAGCTCTTCGAGACGCTCATTGGCATAGGCAGCACCGACCAGGGCACCTATGGATGAACCGGCCACCTTGGCCGGATGCACCCCCATGGCTGCCAGACCTTTGAGTACTCCTATGTGGGCCCATCCTTTGGCGGCGCCACTTCCGAGGGCAATACCGATACAAGGGTTATGACTTTGCGCCATCCTCTCTCCTTAAAAACTCCAAGCTATGCCATTCAGCCAAAGCAGCATACACCCGAAGCCTGAGCGGCTCCAGATTTTATCCGGCAGGCTTTCAGCCATGAGCTTGCGACCTTTTTAAGCAAAAGTCGCCGCTGTTTCGACACTCCTTTGACTAAATACATGCCCAGCGCCACAAAAGCCGTTATAATATGCGGTCGTTTTTATTGAGGAGTTTACCTTTGCATTTTTCCGATTTTTCGCTGGATCAGCGTCTGCTGCAAACCCTTAAGCATATGGGTATCGACGAGCCTACCGAAATTCAGCGTGAAGCGATTCCCGTAGCACTGGCCGGGAAAGACCTGATGGCCTCATCCAAGACGGGCTCGGGAAAGACCTTGGCCTTTTTGCTGCCGGCAATGCAAAGGGTGATCTCCACCAAGGCGCTCAGCAAGCGCGATCCCAGGGTACTGATACTCCTGCCGACCCGTGAGCTGGCCAACCAGGTCTACGCCCAGCTGCGTCTGTTGGTTGCCAATACCCAATATCGAGCCATCAGTGTGCTTGGCGGGGAAAACTTCAACGATCAGGCCAAGGCGCTGGCGCGGGATCCACACTTTATCGTCGCCACCCCGGGACGGATTGCCGATCACCTGTCACAACGCCATCTGTATCTGGAAGGGCTGGAACTGCTTATTCTTGACGAAGCCGACCGCATGCTGGATCTCGGCTTTGCCCCGCAACTCAAGGCAATCAACGACGCTGCCAACCATAGACGGCGTCAAACACTGATGTTCTCGGCCACTCTGGAACATGAAGAGGTCAATGACATCGCCGCCACCTTGCTCAATGATCCACTGCACGTAGCCATTGGCGCCGCCAATGCCGAGCATCAGGACATACACCAGCGTATTTTCCTCTGTGACCATCTGGATCATAAAGAGGCGCTGCTGACTGAGCTGCTAAAGCGCGAGCAACAGCGCCAGGTGATCATCTTCACCGCCACCCGCCAGGATACCGACAGATTAGCCGAGAAGCTCAAGCAAGAAGGCTACAGCGCCGTGGCGCTCAGTGGTGAACTGCGCCAAAGCGCCCGCAACCAGATAATGGATCAGTTCAGCCGTGGCCAGCAGCAAATTCTGGTGACAACCGACGTCGCCTCCCGCGGTCTGGATCTGGTGAATGTGTCCTTGGTGGTCAACTTCGACATGCCCAAATTCGCCGAAGAATATGTCCACCGTATCGGCCGTACCGGCCGCGCCGGTGCCAAGGGCGACGCCCTGTCTCTGGTGGGTCCCAAGGACTGGTTCAACTTCAAGAAGCTGCAGAACTTTCTCGGTCGCCGCTTCGAGCTCAGTACCCTTGAGGGGCTAGAACCCAAATTCAGTGGCCTGGCCGATCCCAAGCGTCAGAGCAGCAAACCCAAGAACGCCAAGGCCGGCAAGCCCAAGGGCCGCAGCAAGACAGCGGCTAAACCGGGCAAGACCAAGTCCGGCAGAGACAAGCGCTTTATTACCGGGGTGGATGTGGGCGATGCCCCTATGAGGCGTAAACCCGCTCCAGTAGATAACGGCGATGAAAGCGGCTCAGAGTCATAAGATTAACATTAGCCGCCGGTGCGGCACATGATGAACCACAAGGAATACCATGAAAGTTTGTGCTGTTGAATTAAAAGGCGGCGAAGCCGTCATCTGTTTGCTGAGCGCCCAGGGTGACGTATTCAACGTCCCCGATTGCCGCCGTCACTCATTTACCTTGAGCAACCCTGCCAGCCAGGAGGCGATTAGGGAGTTCCAATTCGCCTTCAATAAGTTGATGGAAGACTATCAGGTCGAACACATAGTGATTATCGAGCGCGAATACAAGGGTAAGTTGGCCGGCAGCTCTGCCAGTTTCAAGTTCGAGGCAGCCATTCAACTGGGTAAGTTGCCGGTAACAATGCTGACACCTCAAAGCATTAAAGAGCAGCTGAAACGCAATCCACCGCAAGTGGACTTCAGCGGCCTGGAGCTGAAAAAGTTCCAGCAAAACGCCTTTGACGCCGCGTACGCCTTCCAGCAGATGCGGATCTACAAAAAGGTCTGAGCCCTTGAGCGGTTTTGATTATCTGGCCCATTACAGCGACGAGATAAAGCAGCAGGTTCAGCAGCTCAGCCAAGCGGGCAAGCTGGGAGAATACCTGCGAAAACGCCATCCTGAGTTGCACCAGATCCGCAGTGATAAAGCGCTTTGGGACTATACCCAGGCGCTGAAGCAAACTTATCTACGTCAATCAAACCCGCTTGCCAAAGTGTGTTTCGACGACAAGATCAGCCTCAGCCATCAGGCGCTGGGGCTGCATACCTACGCCGCCCGTAAGCAAGGACATAAACTCAAGAGCAAGAACGAAATCCGTATCTCCTCCCGCCTGAAACGGGCACCCGAAGCCTTTTTGCGAATGTTGGTGGTGCATGAGTTGGCGCACTTGAGGGAGAAAGAGCACAACAAGGCCTTCTACAAACTGTGCACCTATATGGAGCCTGACTACCATCAGTTGGAGTTTGAGCTCAGGATCTACCTCAGCTTGCTGGATGCCAACCAAGACCCCTACCCAATGTAAATGTTAGAGCTGCATTCAAAAAGCCACTTGGTTATAAAAGAGCGGCTCCTGGGCTTCCTGTAATATATCCAGCTACTATCCAGCCGTTATTCGCAGCGGTTTCCGCCAAGACCTGCCCTCAAATAGCCCAAGCGTTATAAACTCAACCGCATATTGACTGATAATGGTTTTCATTTAAAATCAGCTTTAGTTTTTGGTATCTCCCTTTAAAACAGCCTTTCCAAAAGTTATCGTCAGTGCCCTTCTGACAGCTTCTTTTGACCGGCCTTGGCACAGATGAAGATACCGGCTAGATGTGGAGTGGTTTATGCCCAAGATAAGCAAGCATGTTTCCAAGATATGCCATAAACAGGCCAATAAAGCGCTGAAAAAGACGCTGCCCGCACTTGGCAAATCCAGCCGCAAACGCCTTGGCAAAGACTTGGTTAGCGCATTAGAGCAGCAACTGCCCACAGAACTCTCCCGGCAAAAGAAACTCAAGAAGCCACAAAAAAAACTGCTCAAGGCGGAACTGAAAAACCGTGCCGGCAGTTGGATTGCCGCCAATCAACCTTCTCTTGGGCAGCTTCACAGTCTAAAACCCCAGACCGGCAGCATGAGCTTTGCGCTGCGACCCTTTAAGAAATCCCCCTGTGGCGGCTGCCCGGCACTCAAGGGCAAACTGTGCCGCTGCGCCCTTAAGTATCAGCAGCGGCTACAGCAGGCAGGCTAACGCCCGCCTTCAGCCTCAAGAACCGTCCCGGCCTGCAGGGTTCACTGTCAGTCGTCGCTGATCAGATCGTCAAAACGTTTGTAGCCATGCAGGGAATCAAAGTCTTTCTCCTCCTTGGCCGCCTCACTGAGTGAGGCACTGAAGCCCACTGCCAATTCCAGATCGGAAATCGCCTGCTCTTCCGAACCCATGCGGGTAAAGGCGCAGGCCCGCTGATAAAGTGCATTGGCGTTCTCGGGATCCACTTCCAACACCCGGTTACAGATGCTCAAGGCCCAGTGATACTCGCCCATTTCCATGGCAGCATCGGCCTTGTAGGTTAAGGCCTCGAGATCGCCCGGACGTATTTTGAGGATATCGTTGTAGATCTCGATTCGCTGCTCCGGCGTCTGCGAATGTTGAGCACGGATCCACAGGTTGTGTATCTCGTTGATCCGTTCAATTTCCTTGTTGTTTTCAGTAATGATCCGGCTCTTGCGTTTCAGCTCACGTTCCATTTCCTGAAACTTTTTCTCATACTGGGCAGCAATCGCCTCCAGCTTCTCGTTGGCCATCTCCTGGGTCTTGTCGCGAATATCCTTGAGTGACTGCCAACCTACCAGAGCAATCAGTGACACCGCGGCAGCGATAAGATAGAAGAAGTAGGTCACAGTCACATTGGCATAGTTCATCGACTTGTCGGCCACCGCCAACTCTCGGTCGGTAATATCGACCGTGACCCGTTTTTCCAGCGACTGCATGTCTTGCCGTATCGACTTGAGCTCATCGAGCACATAGCGCTCCATCAAGGGCTTGTCGTAAATACTCTGCTCAGAATAGGGTTTTGGCGGCTCTTCGGCCGCCGTAACCGGCAACGCCAGGCTCATTAACACTAATACCAGTGCATGCCATAACTTCATTTTTCCTCCTGTTGCACTCAGGTTTTCTCCACACCCTAACAAATGGGCCTGGATGGGTAAAATTTGCTTATAAAAAAAGCCAGCGCCGTTGAGCGCTGGCTACTGCAAAACCAATAAGCGGATTTAACCGAGATCCATCATCATCTTGCGGGTACTGACCAATTGGCTGAACTCACGCATCTGCTCTTTGGAGAGTTGGCTGGCCATGGGGATATCCGCCTTCATTGGGTTGACCGGCCGACCATTAACATGAAATTCATAATGCAGATGCGGCCCGGTCGAGCGCCCGGTATTACCGGAAAGCGCAATAACCTGGCCACGGCTGACTCTCTGCCCCTTGTGCACCAAAGGTTTGGACAAGTGCAGATACCGGGTACGGTATTTGTTGCCGTGCTCTATCACTATATATTTACCGGCGAATCTGTGATTGGTTACCAGGGTCACCACACCGTCGCCCGGCGCCACGACCTTGGTGCCTATCGGCACGGCAAAGTCGGTGCCGTTATGGGGTGAAACCCGCCCTGTGACCGGGTGACGGCGATTGGGGTTGAATGATGAGCTGATACGGTAACGTTTCTCCAGCGGGATCCGCTGAAATGCCCGCGCCAGGCTCTGACCTTTCTCATCATAGAAGTTGCCATCTGTGCTCTGAAAGGCGGTGATTTCATTGCGACCGTTTTGAATGCGTAATCCCAGCACCTGACTGACACCGGTCGACTCCCCTTCTATGTACTGATCATTCATCAGCACTGAAAAGTGGTCACCGGCACGCAGATCCCGGGCAAAATTGAGCTTTTCCTTCAGCAGACTCTCAATTTTTTGAATTTCGGCGGCGCTCAGGCCGACCCGCTGCGCCGAACGATAGAAAGACCCCTGGATTTCACCGCTGACAATCCGGTTTTGCCAGAAACCTTCGATGTTGATCTCTTCCACCCCATAGCCACCATCGTCGAAGCGCTTGAACAGCACCTGATGTGCGGCGTTGAAGTAGAGTTCCAGCTGGGTAAGATTGCCCTGCTCATCGAGCCAGAAACGGATCCTGTTACCCGGTTGCAGGGTATCGAGTGCCAAGATATCCAAATCGGCTTCCAACACCTTGTACATGGTTTGCTGGCCGACACCTGCCTTTTGGAACAATACGCTGAGGGTGTCACCACTTTGGATAACACGTTCAAAATCCGGGCCGGCGACTTCAACAACCGAAGGCTCAGTGCCGACTTGAGGCAGCAGAGCTTCCATATCCAGATGCAAGGGAATACGTTGTGGGGTGACTTCGTGAGCTCCAGGCCAAAGCAGTACCGCACCCACCAACAAACCTGAGCTGAGCAGCAGCTTCTTGTGAAAAGCGGGTAAGGCCTGCAAACGCATAGGGATCATACTCAACCAGGATATTCTATCTGTCTGCAACTGTTGCCTCACCGAGTTCAAACTGAAAAACCAATAGCTGGATCCCCTGTTTTCAAGGGGCCAGCTGCAAACTTATATCAAAAAAAGTCCCTGAGACAAGTATTATTCGCCAAAACCCCATGATTACTGGGTGAATTTCGGAATTGACCGACAAAATTGCCCCATTTGCATCAAACTGTAACCAGGCGAATGCTGCTGCCCAGTGCATGCTTGTTGATATCAATACGGCAGCTTATCTGCTCTTTCATCTCTGATACATGGGAGATAACCCCTATCATGCGGCCACTGGATTGCAGATCCATCAGGGTGCGAACCGCCAGCTCCAGTGAGTCCTGATCCAAACTGCCAAAACCTTCATCGATAAACAGGGTATCGAGCTTGATACCACCGGCATAAGCCTGCACCACATCAGAGAGCCCCAGCGCCAGCGACAAGGCCGCCATAAAGCTCTCACCACCGCTGAGTGTGGCCACCGGACGCACCTTGGAGCTGTATGCATCTTCCACCTCAAGCTCCAGACCAGAGGCCT
Organism: Shewanella sp. Iso12; assembly: GCF_012030025.1. Taxonomy (NCBI): domain Bacteria; kingdom Pseudomonadati; phylum Pseudomonadota; class Gammaproteobacteria; order Alteromonadales; family Shewanellaceae; genus Shewanella; species Shewanella sp. Iso12. The sequence goes on along the minus strand of NZ_JAAUHW010000002.1, from coordinate 525,969 downwards.
TATTGCCCTTGGCCCTGTCCTCTTTACGTAGCAAGCGGTAGCGGCCTTTGCTCATCAGCACCAAACGGCGACTGGCTTCGAGCAGCACATCATCGAGCAAGACACTGAGCACAAAGCGCTGCAGACTCACCTTGCTATGGCTGTTGCCATTGGCCACATCACTCAGTGTGCCGATAAGGGCGTATTCCTGCTCCAGCGCCTGAGCGGCTAGCGCTTCTTTATTGAGCTGGGCTTCTGTGCCTTTAAGGCTTTGCATTCGGTTGTTGAGCGTCTGCCAGGCATCCTCCGCCTCGGCGAGTTGCTGCTGCTGTTGCTGCCAGAGGCTTTCAAGCTGCCCAAGCTCAGGCAGGCTTTGTCCGGCGAGCCGCTCATCCATGGCTTTGAGCAGCGCCTGCTGCTCCGAGCGCTGAGTGCGCCAGGCCTCTATCTTCTCAGCCAATGCCTGCATCTGCGCTTCATCCAGCTGCGCCTGTTCCAACGCCTGACGGCCGGCAAATCCAGATTGTTTCAGGGCATCATCAAGCGTTTGTTGTGCTTTGATGGCAAACTGCTCGGCCCGGGCGTTGTCTTCACGGCTCGATGCCAATGCCTGCATCAGTGCCTTATGCTGGCTGACGGCCTCGGTATACTGTTGATTGATATCTTGTTGTTGCTGTTTGAGCTGTTGCCACTCACTCTGCTTTTGCTCAAGTTGCCGCGCCATCAGTTCAAGCGCCGCCTCGGCTGCCAAAGAATGATATTCATTGGGCAGAGCAGCAAGCGCCGCGTCTTTACGGGCACCCGCAAGACTCAACTGCTCTCTTAGCTGCTGCAACTGTTGTAATTGAGTCTCTCTGTGTTTGAGTCGCTGCTCCACTTGCTGCTCGGCCTGCTGCAATTGTTGCCTGCAGTTATTGAGGCGGGTTTGAGCAGCTTCGGCCTGTTGCAATTCATTGAGTAGCTGCCTGCGCCGGGACACAAGCCTGTCTATTTCCATAGTGAGATCGGCTTTGGCATAAGAGTCGGCATCCATTGCCGCATCAATCGTAGCATCAGTCTTAACATCAGCCATAACATCTGCTGCAGCACAGGCCTGTAGCTCAGCGCTCAAGCGCTGCAGTTCGAGCTGCAACTCCTCGGTTTGCCGCTTGATATTGCGATAATCGCTGCGGGCCGCCTCATGCCTTGCCGTGGCTTGCTGCTCGGCGTCTCTCGCTCGGTTGAGCTCGGTTTCACCCGGAATATCCTGCGCCATTTCGGCCGGTGCCGGATGTTCCAAGCCGCCGCATACAGGGCAAGGTTGCCCAGGCTGCAGCTTAGCCGCCAGAATAGCCGCCTGCCCTGTATGCCAGGCCAGTTGCAACCTTTGATGTTCCGTTTCGGCGCTCTGTCTTTCGGCCTTGCATTGATGACCATGGGCCTCGGCCTGCTGCAGGCCAGCTTGGGCTTGCTGCCATTTTTGCTTAATGTGCCCGAGCTGCTCCGTCTTCTCCAGGCGAGTGTTCAACGCCGCCAGTGCCTGATGCAACGGCCCTTGGCGCTCGGCGCTTGAGAATAGTTCGTTCGCCTCTGACTTGAGTCTTTGCTGTTGCTGCTGCCATTGTTCCAGCTCAGTGCGGCTCTGCTGCTCTGCCCGCTCAAGACGCCCAAGCTCCACTAGGCCAAGCTCATGCTCCTCGGTCAGTTGCTTGAGCTCGTTAATGGCCGGCTGCAGCTTGTCGAGTTGTTCAAGCTCCCGTCGCAGCTTATTAGCGTGCTCATCCAACTCGGCGAGTGTAGCTTTATCATCTGTAGCCTGTTTCAGACGCAGCTCAGCGCTCTGCAACTGCTTGGCATAGTCAGCTTCCTTGGCTTTAGCCTGCTGCCACTCCTGCTGGCGAAACTGCAACTCTTTGAGGCTTGGCAGCAACTTTTCAGCCTTGCGGGCATTCTCCAATGTCTGCTGATGCAGCTCGATTTCAGCGCGCCGCTCCTCAAGCGCATTAAGCTGGGTTTGCAGCAGCTTGCGGCGCTCAAACTCGGCGGTTAACGCCTTGGCGTTATCGAGCGTCTTGGCACTCTGGGCCAAGGCATCGCTGGCTTTTTGTTTGTTACTTGTCGCTTCGGTCAAAGAGGGGGTCACAGCGGCAATTTCCGCGGTCAACTGCTCGAGACTCTCGACACCGGCAGTTTCCAAAATCCCGGCGCGGCGTGATTGCAAGTCTCTGGCCTTTGCCTTGATTTCCAGCGCCTGCTGTTTGAGGCGCTCTTCAATACGGCGGTAGATATGGGTTTGAAACAGCTGGCTGAAGATCTTTTCCCGCTCTTTGGAGTCCGCCAGCAAAAGCTCGCGGAACTTGCCCTGGGGCAGCACCATCACCTGGCGAAACTGATCCACATCCAGGCCGGTAAGCTCTTCAATGCAAGCGTTGGCATCCGTGACCTTACTGGCCACCAGCAACTCTTCGGTGCCATCGGGCAACAGCCGCTTGAGTTCCGCCTCGCTCTTTTGCAGGGTAAAACCATCACCGCGGCTTTTAGCTCTTTGCTGCTCGGGACAGCGGCGAATGCTGTAGCGTTTTTGCCCCAATTCAAAACTGAAATACACTTCGGTGAGCAGGCCGTCATCGGCATTATCGCAACGCATCTGGCTGCCTTCCCGCTCGTTACCTGTGGTTTTGCCGTACAGGGCAAAACAGATGGCATCCAGAATCGTGGTCTTGCCCGCCCCTGTGGGGCCATTGATCAGAAACAGCGGCTTGTCACCCAGCTCGGTAAAGTCGATGCGCTGACAATCGGCGAAGGGGCCGAAGGCGCGCATTTCCAAAATCAGCGGTCTCATTGTTCCTGCTCCCTGTGCAACTCTTCAATCAAACGGCTCATGGTCTGCTGCTGCGCCTCTGTCATGGCCTCACCCTGTACCTGACTGAAAAAATCGCTGAACATGTCGAGCTCGCCTTTTTTGATTCTGTCGCGGCCAATCTCCTGCCCCTGTTGCCGGGACATCAGGCCCGTGCGCTCCAGATGCAGCACATTGGGATAGACGCCGCGCAGCTTGCCCATGGGATCCAGCAGCGCCTGGGTATCGAGCAGGCGCACCATCAGGTAATCTTCCCGCCCCGGATCTTTTTCGCCCTGTTGCAGCAGTTCATCGAGCAGGCCTTCAATCACCCTCACATCCCGCCTGGGTTTTAGCGCTAGCAGGGTGATTTTGGGGGGATTACCTGCGCTCAGCTCCACCAGAGTCACGGATTTTTTCTGTTTGTGTTCACTGAAGGAATATTTCAGCGGCGAGCCCGAATAGCGCACGTGCTCGGCGCCCTTGTATTGCGGGCCATGAAGATGCCCGAGCGCCGCGTAGTCAAAGCCGCAAAAGAGTGCAGGGTCGATTTTATCGGCGCCGCCGATACTCAAGGGCCGCTCGGATTCAGACTCATTGCCGCCATCGAGGAAACAGTGGGCCACCACGACCTTGGGCAGGCCTTGGCTATCGTGCGCCTGAACCTGCTCCAGCAAGCAGGCCATCGCCTGCTGGTGGCTGCTGGCATCCACCTCAAGCACATGCCGTACCTGCGCCGGCTCGGCATAGGGAATGGGATAGAAACAGGCATCGCCGTCACGGCCTTTGAGGATAAGCGGCTTAACTTGCGCTTGCAGCGGGCCGCTAATATAAAGGCCACTGGCGGCCATTTGCCGCGCCGCAAATCCGAGCCGCTCCTGACCGTCGTGATTGCCGGCTATCATGAGCACAGGAATTTGATGCTCATTGAGCAGGATATTGAGGAACTTATCCAGCAGGGCAACCGCGCTGGCAGGCGGGATCGAGCGGTCGTATATGTCACCGGCAACCACCAGGGCATCAACCTGATGCTCAGCGGCAAGCGCCACTATCTGCTCAAGCATATGAGCTTGCTCATCCAGTAGCGACTCGTTGTGCAGTTGCCGACCGATATGCCAGTCCGAGGTATGGATAAATTTCATTGGGCGCTAAGATTGCAGGCGGATACGTGAGCCTTATGGTATGCAAAATCAATGCAAGAGTATATGCGCCGGCCGAGGTTCTACGGCCGAGTGCTTACCACTCAGCCGTCTGTCTTATTTGGGCTTAAAAACTCCACTGATATTGATCGGCCAGCAGCTTGAGGCTCATGACCAGCGACATGACCACCACCAGCGGCTTGATGATCTTGCTGCCCTTGGTGATCACCAGACGTGAGCCCAGAGTCGCCCCTGCTGCCTGCCCTGCCAGCATCACCAATCCCAGCAGCCACACCACCTTGCCGCCGAGGGCAAAAAAGATGAGCGAAGCAATATTGGTGGAAAAATTCAGTACCTTGGCATGAGCCGTCGCCTTGGCCAGGCCGAAACCCGCCAGAGACACAAACGCCAGGGCAAAGAAGCTGCCGGTGCCCGGGCCGAAAAAGCCATCATACAGACCCACCCCGAGTGCGGCGGTAAGGGCAAATACCCCCGGGGTCAGAACCCTGGCACGGTCATCTTCAGTAATTTTCTTTGAAAACAGGAAGTAACAACCAATAGCCAGGATAAGAAACGGCAGCACCAACTCCAGCACACTGGCATCTATCAGCTGAACCAGAATCGTACCGACTGAGGCGCCGACAAAGGCGCAGCCAATTGCCAGTTTCATCTCCCCCAGCTTCACCATTCCCTTACGCACAAAGTAAAGACTGGCGAAGAAACTGCCACCACAGGCCTGTAGCTTGTTGGTGCCAAGCGCCGCCGCCGGAGGCAGTCCGGCCCACATAAGCGCCGGAATAGTCAACAGACCACCGCCACCGGCGATAGAGTCAATAAAGCCCGCCACCAGGGCGACAAAAAACAGAACCGTAGCCAATTGCAGAGTGAGTTCAAATGCCATTTTTTATGTTGTCGAGTACAGAGTTGAAGGATTGCTATTAGACGCAGTTTGCCCCCAAAAGGCAAAGGAGTTATTCTCGCCTATGTGTGAGATTTTCTCACATAAAAACAGCGGAGAAAATATGCTTCAGGAATTACCTCCTCTCAATGCCCTGCGTTCATTCGAGGCAGCGGCAAGGCTACAAAGCATCACCCTCGCGGCGCAGGAGTTGTATGTGACCCACGGTGCCATCAGCAAACAGGTGCGCCTACTTGAGAACTTCCTGGGGTTCAGCCTGTTTGTGCGTCAACACAGGCAACTGGCGCTCACAGATGAGGGGCGACAATACCTGCCGCAGGTGCAGGCAGCACTGCAGACCCTGGCCAATGCCACCGCCGAGCTGAAACGTCAAAGCCTCAAGGCGCAGACCCTGGCCATCAATGTGTTACCCAGCCTGACCATCAACTGGTTGATCCCGAGAATGGAGGAGTTCAAGTCACGCTTTCCACAGCTGTACGTGGATCTCACTATAGGCGACTTCGCTGTCGACTTTGCCAATGGTCGCTACGACATTGCCATTCGCTCCGCCACCAGCGAGCCTCAGGGGATGAATGTGATCAAACTGATGGATGAAGAGCTGTGCCTGGTATGCTCGCCGCTGCTGGCCCCTAAATTGAAACGGCCCGAGGACATCAACCAGGTGACGCTGCTGAAGCACACCACCCGTCCTGAGCTTTGGCCTTACTGGGCCAGGCAACTGGGGATAACATTGACCACAGAGCAGAAGTTTGGCGTCGAGCATTTCTATATGCTGAGTCAGGCCGCCGCCAGCGGCATGGGGGCGGCGCTGATCCCGCGTTTCTTTATCGAAGATCAGCTCAAGGCCGGCACTCTGGTGATCCCCTTTGACGCGCCCTTTGTCAGCCCCTACAGCTATTATCTGTTAACCCCCAAGTCCAGCAGCCTGCCACGTAAATCGGCACTATTTATCGATTGGCTGCTGTCTGAGTTTGCGCCCTACCGCTTGAAGCCAAACAGTGGCAAGTAGTCGGCATTGTCCGTCAGACTGACCTCAAAGCGCAGCACTTTGTGGCACATGGCAAACAAAGACTCTCCCAACCAACGGGGATCGAAGGCATCAAGAGCCCTGAGCATACCCGCAGGGCCTGCATCGCCCTTGAGCTCTATAGGGGTCAACACATCAATAAAACTGGCCACCAAACCATAGAGATCCCGTTCGGCATCCCCTTCAAGGGCCCAGAGATCCGGGTCAGCATATTGAGCAGCATAGTGTCTGGCCGCTATGTCCTGACCCAGGCCAAAGTTCAAAAGCACGGCGCTGTCGCCATTGCAAACAATATTCTTCGGGCAGATGGCACGATGGAAGATATCCAATCTGTGGAGATACTGCAGCGCCGTCAGCAACTGCCGAAACCAGTCTATCACCTGTTGCGGCGATTGGATCTCGGCGCAATCCAAAGCAACTCCCCGCTCCCAGGCCCTGGCAATGAAGACCCTGTCGCTGCCGCCAAGTTCGCCAAAGGCCAATACCCGCTCCACATTGGGGTGATAAATGCGGCTCAGGCTGCGGTATTGATGATTTAGACCGGGCCAGTCCTGCTGCAAAAAGCGGTAGACAGACAGCCCGACATCGAACTGTCCCTGAAGGTGAGTGGCGCGCCAGAGTTCACTGTGAGCTGCCTGATAGATAGCTTCTTCGAGGCGGAAGTGATGGTCGATAACGCTGCCCTCGGCTATCTCTGTATCACTATCCAGGCTGTCACAGACTCCGGTTTCGATAAGCGCGCTGAGGTCGGCTCTAAGCTCATCAAGATCCGCGCCCCGCCCTGCCGCGACTCGCTGGAACCAGAGATAGATACGTGGCTGATGAGTGGCCAGCGCCAGGGGCAAGAATCGCTCAGCATAGCGCCTGAGATCCTCGTCGATACTGATGTCATCACGGATATCGATAAACTCGACTTCGCCATCATCACCGATAAACAGGCAGTGCTCATCCCAGCCACCGACACAGATATTACGCCGATGAATTTGCGACAGACTGGTGGCCCCGCGGCGCAGTATCTCCAGCAGTTGATAGATGCTGAGCCGCTCGATTTCCAGCAGATGAATAGGCACACCTCTTGGCATGCGAATAGGCAACACCAACTGCTCGCCATCCTGAATAAGGGGCGCAGAGTAAGGCACGCCGCTGCAACCGGACAGTTTCTGTAACCGTTGAAACTCCCCCCGCAGCCGCTCTTCATGCTGTCTTGCTTCAGAAAGCTGCTCGAAATGGGTAGGGATCAGAATTTTCAGCAGCCAGGGCGCGGTCCAGCCGCCGGGATTGTACTCGGCCTGCCAGACTTCGAGGCCACTTTGCAGGAACAGGCATTTGAGCTTGATAAAATCCTGTATTTTATTGTTGCGCTGTTCCACCAGAGCCACCTGCCCCAGAGTGTCCAACACCGCCTCTTTCTGACGCTGATTGATCTGGTGCTTATGGGGAGCCGTCAGGCCCCACTCTTTGGTAAGCGCAGCGATGATCTGCCTTGGGGTATAGATGCTCAGGGCACCGTCCTGCTTCTCCAGCTCTATGGCTTCGCCCTTGTGACCTGTTACAAATACCATGCCTTGGCACCAGGGAGCATAGACACCGACCGGGATCTTATTCTTCAGCTTACCGGCCAAAACTCTGGCAACATAATTGGCCTTGGACAGGCTGTTGTCCACCTCGCGACCATCCAGCGACCAAGCGTGCAGACCGGCATTGAGTCGGCCGATATAGCCTTTGACATCGATGACATACACGCCCCACTCGCCGACCACCAGAGCATCCACCTCCATCGCTTGCCCGGACTGAGTCGGGATCTCAATATTGGTCAGCAGCAGATAATCTTTGGGTAACTCATCACCCAGCAGTTCAAAGGCCCAGCGCTCGGCGTCGTTGACCGGGGTTCCAAAACTGATGTGTTTGGCCATATCACTCTCCCTGAGATTGGCAATCCGTGAGTGCAGAATAAAAAGCCACCCAAATTTGGGTGGCTCAGGAAAAATTCACTTATCTTCAGTGGTGGCAGTGCTCATCGCACTCGTGGTCATCATCGGCAAACTCGTCATCGCCGTCCTGATGCTGCATCACGCCCCAGCCATCTGTCATACCATCAAACTCGGCGGCAAAGCTGTTCAGCTCGGTTTCGCGCGCCACCAAAGCCTGATACTCGGGCACCATATTGATGCAGACAATCAGCTCCCACTTTTCAATCTCTTCGTTGAACTGCAGCTCAACTTCGCCTGCCTGCTCGGATTGACTCAGGTCTTCCAATGCCGATTCAGCGTCGCGCTGATCATCAAACACCAGGAAAAAGTCCACATCCAAAGGCTTGCTCAAGTCGATACCCGACTCCTGCATTGCCTGCAGCATCTTGCCGTTGTCATCATCTGGAAATTGCATTCTGTTCCCCTTGCGCTTATTGCGCCGCCACTATTTTAACCGTTTCGCCGTTGAAGCTGACCAGATCGCCCGGCAGCAGTTTCTTGCGCTTGCGGGTTTCAACCTCGTTATTGACCAGCACCAGCCCTTCGGCAATTGCATGCTTGGCCTCGGCGCCGGCACTGGTCATGCCTTCTGCCTTCAGCACCTTATAAAGCTCAATATACTCATCGCCGCTATTGAGGGTGAATTCGCTCATTTTCTGTGTCACTGTGATCTTGCCTTGCTGGAATTAACTCGATTTGGGGCGGATTATAGCAGCAAGCATCCGCTTGGGGGAGAGAAGTCAACGACGCTCATCGCTGAGCAGGCCATAGGCCCTGTCATCCACCCAAAGATCGCCGATACGGAAGTTGTGCCGCAATATTCCCTCAAGCTCGAAGCCACATTTCTCCATGACCTTGGCCGAAGCCAAATTGTCATTGGCGCAGTGACCGATGAACTTGTGAATATTGAAGCTCAAACAGCCCCAATCTATTACCCCGCGCAGCGACTCTGTGGCATAGCCCTTCCCTTGCATATCCGGATGCAACAGGTAACCTACCTCGGCCTGCGCCAGCTCAGGATCGACACAGTAAAAGCCGGTCAAGCCGACAAAGCAGTCGCTGCCCAGTTCTTCAATCACCAGCGTCAGCCAATCCCCGGACTCGTAACGCCAAGGCTGGCTTCGCTGCTCAAACTTGGCTTTAATCTGCTCCTGCGGCTCCGGCTCACGTACAAAGCGGCCCACCTCAGGATCGCAATGCAGCGCCAGAAACGCCGGCCAATCTTGCGCCGTCAGAGTCCTGAGCCTGAGTCTATCGGTATAGATTTCTATCACTTGCTTAACCCGTGCTTAATCGCGACTGGTGACTTCAAGCAGGTGAAAACCAAAAGCGGTTTTGACCGGCCCCTGTACTTCATTAAGCGGCGCGCTGAATACCACTTCATCAAACTCACGCACCATCATACCCGGGCCGAAAGAGCCCAGCTCACCGCCTTGGGCTCCTGAAGGGCAGGCGGAATGTTTACGGGCCAACTCGGCAAAATCGGCGCCATCGATAATCTGTTGCTTCAAGCTGGCACATTCCTCTTCGGTCTTTACCAGTAGATGTCTTGCTATTGCCTGCACCATAATTTGCTCCTCAGTAATCTTGGCCAAGTGGCCTTTTTCGGTGGTTCACCGAACAAGGCCAGCCAGTATAATATCATTCTGTGTCAGAAGTTAACTGACACAACAATAATGGCAAGCCTTGAATTGAAAATGAAAAACGCCGTCTGATGGCGGCGTTTTGAGTTTGCTTATCAAAGACTCGACTTAACTCTGGTCTCAGGCTGATGCTTTCTGCTTCAGCTGTTTTTCTATCCAGAGATCTATCTTGGCTTCCATCACCGCCATGGGTAAGGAGCCAGTGGTGAGAATTTGATCGTGGAAGGCCTTGAGATCGAAGTCGTTCCCCAGGGCTTTCTCGGCCCGGGCTCTAAGCTCCAGGATCTTCAGCTGACCGACTTTATAAGACAGCGCCTGACCAGGAATTGCCATATAGCGCTCCACCTCGGCGATAATGTCGCTTTCTGCCAGCGGAGAGTTGTCTTTCATATACTGAATCGCCTGTTCACGGCTCCAGCCCTTGGCATGCAGGCCGGTATCCACCACCAGACGCATCGCCCGCAGCATTTCATCCGAGAGCTTGCCGAAATACTGGTATGGGTCTTCAAACAGCCCCATCTCTATTCCAAGATATTCGGCATAGAGGGCCCAGCCCTCTTCAAAGGCGGTGTAACCGCTGAAACGCTGGAACTCAGGCACGCCCTGCAGCTCTTGCTTGATGGCTATTTGGAAGTGGTGACCCGGCGCCGCTTCATGCAATGACAAAGTGGTCATGCCCCACTTGGGCTGAGCTTTCAGGTTATAGGTGTTGATGTAAAACACCCCTGGACGACTGCCATCGACGGCCGGTGCTTCATAGGAGGCTCCGGCGGCCGATTTTTCACGGAAGCTTTCAACCGGCTTAACTACATAGTCGGCCTTGGGCATCACATTGAAGTAGCCGGGCAGTACGGCATTGATCTTGTCCTTGAGCACCATATAGCCGTCAATTAAGCCCTGCTTGTCACTGAAGAAGTACTCTGGCTCGGATGACAGTGAAGCAAAGAAGGCCTTGAGATCACCTTCAAAACCCACTTGCTGGCGCACCTTGTCCATCTCATCGAGGATCCGCGCCACTTCCTTGAGGCCGATTTGATGAATATCGTCCACCGCCATAGTGGTTGTGGTATGGGCATTGGCCAGATGTTGATACCAGACTTTACCGTTAGGCAGCGCCCACCAACCGTCAGTGGCCCGCGAGGCTGGCAGATAGGTTTGCTCAAAATATTGCTTGAGTGAGGCGATAGCCGGCAGCAACTCTTGGCTGATCATCTGTTGATATTCCTGCTCAATCAAGGCACGCTCGGCGGCATTGAAGCTCTCGGGCATCTTGGTCACCGGGGCGTAGAAGATACTGTCTTGAGGCTTATCCACCAACTGTGCTTGCAACTGAGGGATAAGCCGCTCGACCAATACCCGTGGCAGCACAACCTTGCTGGCAATGCCCTCATCCATACGCTGTTTCGCCAGCTCAGTCCATTTGACAAAACCTTTCACCCTCTGCTGCCAGTTGGCGTAATCCTGCGGGGTATTGAAAGGCTGGGCACTCTCACCGCTGCCAAGCTGCACCATGGTAATCACTGTGCTGTAGAACTGGCTTATTGGCATAAAACGGCTGGGGAAGGTTTCATCCACCAACGCCATGTCCCTGTCATAGACAAACATGTCGTAACTGAGTTGCAACTGTTCGGGCAAGGCTTGTCTATCTATGGTCTTGGCCTGGGCGGCGTAGCGGCTATTGAGTTCATGGCGCTGTTTGAGGTAAGCCTCGGAGAGGTCACCACCGAAGGTATCGTTATAATCATTGACCCCAACAAAGGTAGCATAGATGGGCTCAAGCTTGAGGTAGTCCTTGAAGAACTGATCCACCATGGCGAGATAAGCCTGCTCTGCCGTTTGTGCCATTGCCGCAGCGGGCTGTTGCTCCGCCTGTGGCTGAGTCACCAAAGTGCTCTCCTCTTTGGAGCAAGCGCTCAACGCCAAAATAATAGAGCACAGCAAAAACCCTTTTTTCATTGTCGTTATTCTCCTGTCACAACTCAGTAGATGGATTGGTTAACTATACTTGTAGCAGTCACTAGCTCGGAGCCAACCCATGATTTATTCCTTCAGTAACTCGGGTTTCAGGGATCCGGAAACCGGGGTCTATAACCGGACCTATTTTATGGAAGTCTTTCACCGTGAATGGTATCGCCATCTGCGAGATCACCAGAGTCTGGCGCTATTGTATCTTTGCCCTCACATACATGAAACAGTTAACCAACCTCACCTGCTGGAATTCTTTGCCAAACAGGTGCAGGAAGCCTTGCTGCGCAATACCGATCTACTGGGGCGCATGAACCACCATCTGTTCGCCCTTGGTCTGTTCAACGTCGATAAAATGGGGACAGAGAAAGTGATTGAGCGAATTAATGAAAAGCTCAAGGCCTTCAGCGAAGAGTACAGCAAATTTCATCATCTTCGGCTGGATTATCGCCTGGCGGCCTGTATTTGCTTACCCAACAAAGAATTGAAACCCGAAACCCTGTTTATTGACGTCGAAACCTTGAGCCATCAGTTGGAAGAGCAGGACAGCGCCCTTTCAAGGGTCAAGGAAGTTCATTGACACTCAGACAATAAAAAAGCCCCTTGCGGGGCTTTTCACTGACATCACATTAGAGCGAAACGTTGTGGATCCGCGCTTTCTCTTTTATGTATGACAGGTAGCTGGTGGCGCTACGTGCAGTCTTGGAATCCTTGGAGGCCAATTCGGCACGGCGGTAAGCCGACTTATAGTCTTTCAGGTTCAAGTAGGCCAGTGCCAGCTCAAACTGAGCTTCGCCTGGGTTTTGCAGTCCGGCATCCAGCGCTTGCTTGAATACCGGAATCGCTTCCTTGAACTGCTGATCCAAGGCCAGCAGACGGCCTTGTTTCAGGTACAGCTTGCCATCGTTACCGGCAGCAGCTGCTTGACCATAATAGGCCGCGGCCTTCTTCAGCTCCTTGGCGTTGTGGAAGAAACCGGCCAACATAGACAGGTTTTTCTCATTCTTTTCGATAAGCCCTTGTTTCATGTGCTTCTCGAAAATCACAGCGCCGCGATAAGCCGAACCTTTGGACGCCAACAGTTGCGACAAACGAGTGATGTTATCAGCGGTTTCCAGGAAACCGTTCTGATAGGCCAGATCGTAAGTCACTGTTGCCTTGTCGAAGTCCTCGGTCAGCAGATAGAGCTGAGCCAACTGAACCCAAAGACGCTTATCGTCCTGAAACAGGGGTACCATAGTTTCCAGAACACCAACCGCTTTCTTGTACTGCTTGAGGTTGAAGTAAGCCTGGAACTTAAGCTGATAAAGGTTCTTGTCAGGCTTTTCCGCCAGTGACAAACCTTTGTCCGCTGTTTTCAGCACGTTTGGATAGTCTTTCAATTCTGTATAGGCAATACCGATACGACGGTAGACCACAGGATCTTGCTTACAGGAGAAGTCCATCCACTTGTTATAGTAGGTGATAGCTTCTTTAAACTTCTTCTCCTGCAGCAGCAGATCCGCATACAACTTCAGCGTTGCACTGTGGTCGGTTCCGCCGAGGATATCGGCTTCTACCGCCTGTTTCAGGTACTTGATGGAGGTGCCCATCTGACCTTTTTCAGCGTAGAAGTTACCCAACATACGGGCGATATAGGCCTTGTCGAAGTCGTTACGGGCATTGGCTTCCAGCAATACGGCGATTGCTTCGTCCAGATTACCGTCCTGATAGGCTTCAAAGGATCTCTGCACCTTTTTGGCAGCAGTTTGACCCACAGCCTTGGCCTGACGCTGGTCGATAGGACACTTCTCAGCGGCCTGGGCGATTGGCGCCATCAGCACTGCACTGCCTGTCAAAGTCAACAGCATGGCTGCAGCAAGCTTATTCACTTTTTGCATCTTATCTGTCTCCTTGGTTCAGGGTGAAGTCCAGCTGAACTGTCATACCGGGTTGCTTCATCGGCTTACCGTCAACAATCTTCGGCTTGTACTTCCACTTCTTCAGTGCACGAACCGCGTCACGATCAAAGATCCTTCTCGGTTCAGCCTGGATAACTTCAACATCTTCAACACCACCGAGTTCGTTGATGGTAAAGCGAAGTTGTACCCAACCTTCTTTACCGTCACGCGCCGCAGCAATGGGATACTGAGGTTCAACCCGCACTATAGGTGTTGCATCACCGTCACGGGTCATCATGTTGCCCAGCTTAAAGCCTGTGCTTGGACCGCCTGCTTCTACTCCACCCATATTGAATGACATATTGGTATCAATATCAGAAGAGCTATCCGGTGGCGTTTCCGCTGGCTTCGGTGGCTGTTCTGGTGGTGGGGGTGGCTTAGGTGTCACCCTTGGTTTCTTCTGTGCCTTCGAATCCTGCTTGTCCATTGTGATCTCGATAACTGGCGTTTCGGCTGAGGTGTCGCCACGTTGTGCGCCACCTCCGACCAGGAATGCCATAAACCAGAACAGACCAAAAGTCACAGCAGCACCAATAATGATAGATACTAGTGCTCTTAACATATCAGTCGTTCCCCGCAGATACCGAGACCTTATCAATACCAGCAGCCTTCACCTGATCCAGTACCTTAACAACCAAGCCGTGTTGGGCTTCTTTGTCTGCCTGGATCAGAACGGCGGCTTCTGGTGCCTCCGCCAACATACGTTCTACGTTAGCGGTTACTCGTTCAATATCAACCTGACGGTTTTCCATCATGATCACGCCGGTTTTGCTGACGCCGATAAAGATGTTCGCCGAAGGTTTTGAAGTCGCTGTAGACGCCTTGGGTTTGTTGTAGTCCAAACCGGATGGCTTCACAAACGAGGTGGTCACAATGAAGAAGATCAGCATGATGAACACGATGTCGAGCATCGGGGTCATATCGATCTGTGCTTCCTCTTCTACACTGGAATGCTTCTTACGTGCCATGTTCAATCTCTCTCTAGTGGTGTGGCAGGCTGTCTTTCAGCTTTTCCAAGCTGATTTTCATCTTGGCGTCCAAACGAGTGCTAAAGAACACCCCGGACAATGCCGCGACCATACCAGCCATAGTTGGCATAGTGGCCATAGAAATACCAGCTGCCATCAGACGAGCATTACTCGTCCCCTGAACTGCCATAACATCGAACACTGAAATCATACCTGTCACTGTACCCAGCAGACCTATCATAGGACAGATGGCTACCAGTGTTTTGATGATCAGCATACGTGCATTCATATCTTGCTTCGCTTGGGATACCCAAGCTTCACGGATACGGTGTGCATACCAGGAAGTCGTTTCCTCCCTGGCATTCCATGCGGCAATAATGTCTTTATGATTCTTTGGTGATACCCAGTTCAGATACCAGAATCTTTCAAGCATCAATACCCACATGAGAAACAGCACCGCCGCAACAAGCCAGAGGACGTCGCCTCCGGAGGCCATGAAGCCCCTGACGGAATCCCAAATGTCCATCAGGTATAGCATCATTAGTCAGCCCTCTTCTCTGCGTGTTCAGCAATGATACCGGCACTTTGCTCTTCAAGGATTTGAACAATAGACTTACTGCGAGCCACAACGATGGCATGACACAACATCAGTGGCAGAGCCGCAATCAGACCCTGTACTGTAGTAACCAGTGCCATAGAGATACCACCGGCCATCAGTTTTGGATCGCCAGTACCGAACAGCTGGATGCTCTGGAAGGTTGCAATCATACCGGTTACGGTACCCAGCAGACCCATCATAGGAGCGATAGCCGCCAATACTTTGATGATGGAGATACGTGTTTCCAGCGCTGGTGTTTCTTTCAGGATGGCTTCATCCAGTTTCAACTCCAGAGTCTCAACGTCAACATCTTTGTTCTCTTGGTACACTTTCAGTACACGGCCCAGAGCGTTGTTACCTGGGTTGGCAACATTCTTGGCCTGAGACTTAACACGGGCACCGATAACAGTCAGAGTAACCAGACGCTCCAGAGAGATCAGCAGACCCAGAGCCAGCAAGGCAATGATGATGTAACCAATGGTACCACCGGCCTCGATACGGTCTTGGAAGCTGGCCTTCTGAGTGAAGATGTTCAGCAGAGTACCGCGGGCAGGGTCAACATACAGCTTGGCTGTACCTGAAGTGGTCTTTTCGAAGTCGGCGATAGGCTTAACCTGATAACCTTCAGGCTGCTGTGACAGCTCCTGGATCAAACCCAGCTCGTGGTTCAGAACCACGTACTTGTTGTCAGCCAACAGGTTAAAGGCACCGATACGGTAGATGGTGGTGTTTTTCACGTTACCATCAATGTCGGTTACAGAACCTTCGAACTTAACCACTTTGCCAGACTCGGCCATTTCGAACAGTTGCTCTTCCCAGAAGCGCTCCAGTTCTTCAATCTTAGGCAGTTGCTTACGGGCACCCAGGTCCTGAACGAACTTGTCACGTCCTGGATACTGAGCACTGACGTTGGAGTTGATCAGCTTGCCGGCGAAATCGCCTGCTTCACCTTTAACCACACCAAACATTTCACCCAGGTCACCCTGAGCGGTTTTCAGATCTTCTTCGAGCTGAGCTATCTTACGCTCGTTATCGAGGAAGGCCTGGTTCAGGTCTTTACCACGCTGAGTTTCAGCAGCCAGCGCATCTTTTTCACGCTTCAGCAGCGCAGCCTTGTCGCCACGCTCGGCTTGGAACTCTTTCTCACGCTTGGCGTTGATTTTACCTTGAGCGGCACGCTCAACTTTAACTTGCTGCAGCAGTTGGTCAATCGTCTTAGGCGCCTCGGCGGCACTGGCCATACCGGCAGACAGTGAAAAACTGGCAGCAACGACGGCGGTAGTGATTAGCTTTTTCATTATTGTGCAGCCTCCGCAGCTGGAATTGGTAGTGCGAACAGATCCAGAGCCCCTTGTTTACGGGCGATACGAATACCCTTGGTGATGTCACGCAGGTAGCTGTCATCCAGCTTATCCCAGCCCTTGGTTTCAGGGTTGTACATCCAGGCAGTCTTCTGGTCCAGGCTCTGAGCGTACAGAGCTACGCGGCCCAAGCGGAAGAAATCAACCAGCACTTCTTTACCATCAAGATTCAGCTTACCGGTTTCAACGTCAACAAAGCTGCCGTATTCACGCTCGATGCTGTAAGCATCCAGGATCAGACGGAACTTTTCAGCCAGAGTCACTTCGGCAGTGTTAAGCAGGTCTTTGAGGTTTTTAACGCGCTGTGCACGGTCTTCAGATTTAAATGGCAGATCCAGAGCCACGAATTGCTCCAGTGCATCAACCATCTTAAACATCAAAGGAACAACACCCTGACGCAGTTTGTCTACACCATTGATATCGTCCTGAATGGATTTCATTGTGGCTTCCTGATCAGCGACCAGTCCAGCCAGATAATCATTGTAGGCTTTGAGAGATTCACGCTCGTCAGCAACGGCGGAATATTCGAAAAGCATATCTTGAGCCTGGTCAAAATACTTATCGATCTTCTTCTGTGACGCAACGGCGTCTGACTGCAGACGACCCGCGGCTTGTTGCGCGTCGGTAAGAGGATCTGCAACGACTAAGTTGCTGCTGGCGAGTGCCAGCGCGCCAACAAGCGCAGAAGCGATTTTTGTTCTATTGCTTACCTTGGACATAGTTCCCAACCAATTTGAAGTGATTAAAAAGGTTTAACTTTTCAGCAACAGTGCCCCGAATATCCCTATTTCAACGGCAGGTGGTGCTATCAAGTATGTCTTTCTCTTGTGATTGTTAGTTTTTTATCTTCCCTTTCCTATGCCCCTGAAGGCATAGACCCGCTGGCATCATTTCACAAAATGTTGACCTGTGTCAACATTTGAAATGAGACGAAAACGCTGGAAACTAAGGCTAACTGTGTGATTAATCATCAATGGCTTTTTTTTACATTTAGTGATCAATTGTCAGCCCTCTTCTTGAACGGTGAATAGCGGTAAAAACAGCACCAGCTAATATTTAACCTTATGATTTATATATAATTAAAAAGCATAAGTCGGTGCGTTATGTTTTATCAATCTTGAAAGAATTCAATTCTGTCGAGCGATGGCAATACACTTTTTCCAAGTGATTACTGTCCTTGGGAAAGCGGTTTAACCACAAAGCCGTCTCCCCTGCTCTCTTGCCATGAAATCAATTGGCAGTCCGGGTCGATTCCAGTTGTTACGCAATAGTGTTTTGTCAATTTGCGACTATGTCTTACTTATATAGAGAGTTTAAAAAGTAAAAACCCCGGAAGGTATCCCGGGGTTTCATTCAATGAAGCTGACTTAATTCATCCAAAGATGAAATCTGCCATTAGAACTTCATGCTGGCACGAACGAAGAAGTAGCGGCCCAACATATCATAGGTATAAGGGTCAGTATTCGAGTCGTTGTTACCTGTGTAGTATGGAGGCTCTTTGTCGAACAGGTTGTTGACACCACCGGATACGCGGATGCGGTCGGTGATATCGTAAGAACCCGACAGGTCATGGTAAACCACACTGTCAACTGAAGGCGCGTAGCAGCTGCCATCGTCGTTCTTACAAGCAAATGAATCCATACCGTCTATATAGCGGGCTTCATAAGTGACAGTCCAGTCATCACCGGCTGCTGTGATATTCAGGTTGCTCTTGAATTTGGCATAAGCACCCACACCACCTGTGATGTAACCACGATAGTCAACCGCATTACCATCCGGGTCAAACTCTTCATACTCGCTCAGGATAGAGCTGTCCCAGCCGGCTTTCCAGTCCAGACCGAAGGCATCGAATACGTAGGCAACGTTGATATCGTAACCTGAGCTGAGGTATTGGTAGCACCTATGTTCTGCAGACCGTTATCGAACTTGATACGACCACTATTGTCGATTTCGATATTGGAAGACTGACACAGCGCAGTGCCTGTGTTGATCTTGTTGCCACCGGCATCCAGACACTGGTTGGCAACATAGTTGTTGTCAACTGAAGTAATAGTGTTGGAGATCTCGATGTCATAGTAATCGACGGTCAGAGACAGACCTTCTACAAAGCTTGGTGAATACACCAGACCCAGAGTAGTGATATCAGCTTCTTCAGGGGTCAGCATTTCGTTACCACCAACAGTCACTTCAGCCTGGTCCTGATCGGTGGCAGGGTGAACTATCTGTTCGAACGATGGTGACTTACCACCGTACAGTTCATATACAGTTGGTGCACGGAAGGCTGTAGACATACCACCGCGGATCATCAGGTCATCATATACACGCCAAGTCAGACCCAGTTTCCAGGTAGTATCATCACCGAAAGTGCTGTAGTCGAAGTAACGCATAGCAGCACTCAGATCCACTTGTTGTGCCAAAGGCAGCTCGCTCAGCAGTGGGATTGCCAATTCTGCGTAGAATTCGTTAACGCTGAAATCACCGGCAGTTGGCTCAACACGAGGATCGTTTGCCAGCCCCTGAGAAGTCAGGGAATCCGGAGTATAATGAGCCGCTTCTTTACGGTGCTCATAACCCGCTGCAAAGCCCATCATACCGGCAGGCATTTCAAACAGATCGCCGGACAGAGTCGCTGCAATCACATCCAACTCACTGCCACCGCTGTTCACTTCGGTATAGATGTATGGCTTGATGCTCTCACCTTCCCATGAAGATTGCAGGAAAGGATCGAAAGTGCCTTCGAGTACCGCAGCGTTGATGGAACCTAAGTTGTGCAGGTTAGCCAGAGTATCGGTTGAGTCGTTCTTACCTTTGTTATAAGAAGCATCCCAGGTCCAGCCGTTTTCAAACTCACCTTCCAGGCCAACAACGATACGTATGGTGTCTACTACCTGGTCAAAGTCACGGGTACCGGATTCAACCATACGACGACCATAAGCCAGTTCTTCACCTGGCTGAACCCAAGGCAGCAGGTCATCAGTCATCCAGCCGCCGGCTGATTTTGGATTGTAAACCCAGGCATCACCGTTCCAGATTGGCTGAGGCGCCATCTGCTGATTGGACCAACGCTTGGAGTACATGGCTTCGGTGAAGAAGCGAATAGATTCGGTCAGTTCATAAGTACCGGCCATGGACAGGTTCAAACGCTCCATTGGCGTCGACAGATAGCTGTCCTTGGCGTAGTTGTATCTGTCAGCATCACCGAACTCGTGGTAGGTACCACCCAGGCCACTCAGATCGGCCTCAGACATGCCATCAAAGTACTGGAACTTTGGCTTGCCTTCACCGTTATCAACATATTCACCATAGTAGCCCTTGTCACCTATGGCATAAGCACCTTCAGGTCCGGTGCCAACAATACCAAAGTTGTTGTCACCCCAGACATGGCCGCCTTGAGAGTAGCTACTACCGCCACAGTACAGGCTACGGTCCCCTTTTGGACCTGTCTCTGCAATCGGACAGTTGGAGAAATCGCGATCTGCCTGGCTGGCATCACCGCGCTTGGTGTACTGAGCATTAACTACGATATTACCTTTCTCGAAGGTATTACCCAGAGTCATGTCGATGCTGGACTCGTCGGCATCGCCTTCTCCGGAAATACCGGTCTGAACGTTGATTTCAAAACCGTCGAAATCTCTTTTCAGAATGATGTTAACCACACCGGCAATCGCATCGGTACCATAAATGGCAGAAGCACCATCTTTCAGTACTTCGACACGCTGGATCATGGAAACTGGGATAGTGTTAAGGTCAACAGAAGAAGCTGCACCGGTACCGGATGCAATCATACGACGACCATTCACCAGAACCAGAGTACGGTTGTCACCCAAACCACGCAGGTTGATACGAGAGTTACCGCCTGAGCCGTTGTTGATACCGGCGTTGGTCATGGCGCCACCGGCAGAGGTCATTTTCTGTAGAACGTCATCAATGTTAACGGCACCTGACGCTATGATAGATGAAGCATCGATCACGCTAACAGGGCTTGCTGTTTCCATATCGGTGCGCTTGATGCGAGAGCCTGTAACCTGAATACGCTCTACATTGTCAGCACCTTCTTCGGCCGCCAAAACGGTTGGAGCGCTAAAAGCAGTCGCTGCAACACCACCAACCAATGCCAGACGCACTGCGTTGGTTAACGAATTATTCTTATACATACTTATCTCCCTTTCGACATCTTGTGTCTTGGTAACGGATCCGAATGCTTTGCCCGGATCCTTTAGTTGCTTGCAGGTAGACATAAGTTAACCGGCAACAATTTCACGCAAATAAAATCACATAACAAACATTTTATCAACATTTGAAACGTTAATATTGCATATAAAATTAACAACAAAAGAGAGAAGGTATTATTTCACTGAGCTTGAATATAACGGCTATCACAGCAGTAGTAGGTATTTGGGGTAGTGTTATAACTTGTAACGGCCTGAAGTAAGGGGAGTTTATCGCGATGCCTTTTTCCACCAGAAACGTAACACATGTGTTACATACCTCTTTCTGGAAAGGAGTGTGAATACTTGTGTTTTTCCAATAAAAAAGCGCCTTTCGGCGCTTTTTTGAACAGCTCAATCTGTAATCAGAGGGTATAGCGAATACCTATTGCAATGCCATCATCTTCAGACAATTCCATCGCAGCCTCTTCGGCGCCCTTGAAATCAGAGAAGTCTTTACGACCTTCAACATACAATACGGTATTGGCATCCCATATATAGTGAACACCCATAACCACAAACTGACGCTTGAACACATCACCACCGTAAGCCTGCTCGTAAGCATCGCCGGCGTTCAGTAAGTTGTATGAGACAAAGGTACGAATATCATTGTCAAAGCGGTACGAAACCAGAGTTTCAACACCATAAGATTCAGGGATCAGACGCCCCAGATTATCTGTATCGTGGAACTCGTTCTTGTTGACGTTGGCAGCGGCATACAAACCTTGATTATCCCAACCACCCCAAGTAATACCTGCACCATAGATATAGTCAGACTCGGAGAAAGTACTGCCATCTGCGCGGGTCGCTTCAAACTCACCATAGTTATAGCCAGCCATCAGGCTGAGATCTTTGCTGACCGCATAGGTCAAGGCAATGCCATAGGTGTTGTTGAATTCCACCTTGGTGGCGGTTCCGGCAGTCGCAGCAGTGCCGGTAACAGGCGCATGATCCCTTGGCGGGAACGGGTTGGTACCTGAACTTTCATCCATCAGGAAGTCATCGTGCTTCAACTGAGTCTGGATGGCAAAACTAAAATCGCCAAAGCTGTTGCGATACTGAACTGTCTTATCACCACGACCGGTACCATTGATGGCGCCATCATCCTTGTTATAGGTATAGACACCGGCAGCGTTACCATCCCACACAAAGCCATAGTTGGTGTTGTACACCACGTCATACCAGGCGCCCCACTGTTTACCTATGGTCAGGGTGCCGTACTTGTCGTGAGAAAGTCCCGCATAACCAAGACGATTGTAGAAGAAATCATCCTGGACTGATTCAAACTTGCTGCTATAGACAATATCGCTGTTACCGAATGGGTTGACACCCCATTCAAGCATCACAAACGCATTCCAGCCGTGGGTCAGCTCACGTTCAAAGCCAAAATTGATCCTGGAAGCACCATTGACGACTTCCGTTTCACCCTGAGTATTGATTACTCGGGCATCAACGAAACCGCCGATAGAGACTGCATTTTTTTGATCTTTGTAGATTTCAATAGCTTGAACCGATGGAACGGCCAAGAGTCCTGCCAGGACGGATGCGATGAGAGTCTTGTTCATTTGCTGTTAACCTTAAGTGTTTTCAGTCTGCCTACCCCATTCCGTTGTTTTATTTCCTTCCAAGGGTGGCGAAGATTAGCAAAAGGTCAGTAAAGCGGCAAAGACAAAAATCACATTTTTTATTAGTTTTACCTTAAAAAAAACCACAAGAACCGATAAAACCCAGCAATAAAACCATTTATTAACCTTATTAACTTTTTGAAACAAATTAAGCGTCAGATTAAACTCATTTGTCCTGTGCTGATTGATGTGAAATTTTCTTTCATTATGGAAAGTATTGGATCGGCTATCGGCTTAATCTGTCTTTCGATGTAGTAGTCATAATCAATGGCTGAACGTCTGAGGGAAACAGCTTCGGGGCCATTGATTGTTACCAGATAATCAATCCGGGTGCCCAAACGGCCATAACGAGGGTCGCCGGTCTGCTCCAACAGTTGTCTGGCGGCCTTGACATGGGGTGATGCTTTGGCCTGATAGGCATCCAACTTACGCCTTAGCCGCTTGGAGAAAACAAGCTCACTATCATAGTCGCCGCGTTTGAGCGCTTCTATTTCTGTGGCCAGAAAGCCCACCACATCCAAGCCATTGAACATGCGCCGGTACAGCTCGTACTGCACTCGTCTGGCCAGGGGACTCCAATCACTGCGAACCTGCTCCATGCCTTTGAAGATGATATCCAACTGACCTTGACTATTGCGGCTGGCACCGACATAGCGCTTTTTGGAGCCTTCTTCCGAATCTCTGAGGGTGGGCATCAGA
Organism: Shewanella sp. Iso12; assembly: GCF_012030025.1. NCBI lineage: Bacteria > Pseudomonadati > Pseudomonadota > Gammaproteobacteria > Alteromonadales > Shewanellaceae > Shewanella > Shewanella sp. Iso12. The sequence goes on along the minus strand of NZ_JAAUHW010000002.1, from coordinate 503,110 downwards.
AACTGTTCATAATGGCGCTCAAACTCGAGTTCCAGATGACTCTGCAACTGAAAATGCTCCGCCAAATGCTGTTGCCACTTGGCGGTTATCCTGGCAGCCAACTCCCTGCCGAAGGCTTGCGGATCTGTTATATCATGCTGCTGTCCCAGCCAAACAAATGTCGAATCTGTGTCGCCATAGATGACACTCATGCCTTCGTCCTCAATCCAACGTTTGGTCTGCTGCATGATTTCATGGCCGCGCATGGTAATTGAGCTTGCCAATCGGGCATCGTGGAACACACAGCCCCGAGAGCCCAGTACCCCATAAAGCGAATTCATGATGATCTTGATTGCCTGAGACAGGGGAGCATTGGCTTGGGCCTTGGCGCTTTCCCGCTCTTGGGCCAACTTGGCGATAAGCGTTGGCAAGATAGGTTGTTTGCGACTGAATCTGGCACCGAGAAAGCCGGGAACCGTCTCAACTTCGGGTTCACCCATGCCCTGCACCAGCCCCATGGGGTCGATTAAAAAAGTACGGATAATCGAAGGGTATAGACTCTTGAAGTCCAGCACCAGAATGTCCCGGTAAAGGCCCGGAATGGAGTCCATCACATAGCCGCCGGGACTCTCCAGACCATCACTGGCCGGTGCTGCCGGCGCCACAAATCCGCCGCGGTGCAAGTGTGGCAGGTAGAGATGATTGAACGCCGCCACCGAAGCCCCTACCCGGCCAAACTCCAACCCGGTCAGCTGCGCCCGGGCCAAAGCAAAATTCAATAGATCGGTTTTATCGAAAATATCCAGTACCAGACGGCAATCGGTCAGATTGTAGTGGGCCAATGCCAATTTATCCTCTTGAAAGAGGTGGCTTATCTCCTGACCGCGATCTTCAACTTTATCTATCGCCTTGCCCTCATTCAAGAGTGCGCGGGAGACGAACTCGAGCGAATAGCGCTCAAACTGATAGAAGGCGGCCTTGAGCCAGTCTATACCGTCCAGCACCACTCTCCCGGGCAAGGAGAGGGTTTCCGGTCGATACTTGCCTTCCACCAACCAGGACATGGGCATGCCTGCGCGCCCAAGCCGTGCTTCAATACCATGATGGGCGTATCGTCGGCTCAGCAGTGCCAGGTCGAAATTGACAACCGACCAACCTATGATGATGTCCGGATCCCAGATACTGAACCAGTCAACCAAAGCCTGCAACAGGGCTGCTTCATCCCTGACCCAGTGGATATAGTCAGGCCCGTCCTGGGCTTGGCCTATCATGTACACGCGCTGAAACAGCTCTCCTTCGCGGTCACGACCGTAGAGTCCGGCGGAGTAGAGTTCACCCTGCATGCTGCATTCAAGATCGAGGGAAATAACAGCCAGACCTATATTGTTCAGCGAGGCTTTCCTGGCGCGACTGGCAACAAACCGCCTCAGCGCACCGCTTTCCTCGCTGAAATAACCGTAAAACTCGGCATCGAGCGCAATAAAGCGTTCAATCAAGAAACGCTGCTGGGGTTTAAGATCGGCTTCATACAAAGGCATCCCCTGATCCTGGGCCTGCTTTTGCAGCAACCGCATCTGTTGCCGACTGCGACTGTAAAGCGCTGCAACCTTCTCTTTGGCGAAGTTTCTCAACGCCAGCGGCTGGGCCCTCACCTGGCTTAAACCCTGGCATAAAACCGCCGCATCCTGCTCTTTGGCAAAGCAAACTTGTTCCTGCCCCGGCACCTCAACCAACACAGGCCCCAACTCGGTGGCCAAATAGTACTGCAGGCATAGCCCCTCGTCTCTCTGAGCCAGATGACGGGTAAGAATACGGCCCTTAAGGGTTTGCGGCGTGTTTTGGGGCATGAGTCGGGACAATCGCGTTTTAGAGGTTTATTAGCATAAGAAATTACTGGTAATATATACAGGATAATTTTCCAGAACCGAGTCTCATGCTAGCAGCCCATGTAAAGACCCAGATCCGTGAGATCTACAAGGACATTGCCTCTGCACTGCCCAACTTCCGTTCCCGCCGGGAACAGAATTATATGGTGGCGGAGATCTCCAAGACACTTGCCGGTGAATACGACAAGCAGCGGCGCATCATGGTGATTGAAGCGGGAACAGGTATAGGTAAATCCCTGGCCTATATTCTGGGAACCATTCCCCTGGCGCTGGCCAGCAAGAAAAAAGTCTGTATTGCCACCGCGACAGTGGCGCTGCAGGAACAGTTGCTGCATAAAGATCTGCCGTTTTTTCTGCAACACTCCAAACTCAACTTCCGTTTCGGTCTGGTCAAAGGGCGTCAGCGTTACGTGTGCCTGGCTAAGCTTGAGATGTTGGTCGGTGATGGCAACGGCAGCCAGATGGCCATGTGGCAGACCAAGCCTGATACCTCACAGGTTGAGCAGTTGCAGGCGCTGCTCAAAGACTATCAGGATGGCCGCTGGAATGGTGAGCTCGATACCCTCAAGACACCGCTGCCGGACCACCTGTGGCAGCAGATAGCCTGTGACAAACACAGCTGTCATCGCCAACTGGCCAGTCACAGCCACTGCCCCTTCCACAAGGCCCGCGAAGATATTGACACCTGGGATGTGCTTATTGCCAACCATAGTTTGTTACTGGCCGACCTTGAGCTGGGTGGCGGTGTGATTCTGCCGGATCCGGAAGAAGTCTATTACGTTATCGACGAAGCCCATCACCTGCCGAATGTAGCCAGGGATTTCTCCAGCGCCCAGGCCACGCTCAGGGGCGCCTGTGATTGGCTGGAGAAAGTCAGCAAGACCACGGCCAAACTGCAAAACCAAATAAAGAGCAACAATATCATCGCCCCGGCGCAGGCGATGCTGGATCGCATCGAAGAATTAACCGGTCTGCTGAATCAGGTTGCCCACTACTGTGATACCCAACCCAAACTCTTTGCCAACCCGGAAAACCGCCTGCGGTTCGAACATGGCAAGCTGCCGGACGCCCTGTTGATTCAGGCGGAAAACCTGGCCACGGCCTCCAACGATGCCCTCAAGCAATTCAACAAGATGCAGGCTATCCTCAGCGAAAGCGTCAAGGATGGTGAATTGCCAAGGCATCAGGCGGAAGCCCTCTTGAGTGAAACCGGCTTTATGATGCAGCGCCTGGAAAACCTGCAAAAGCTCTGGAAAATGATGGCCAAGGAGGACAGTCCCAAAGGTGCCCCCACCGCCCGCTGGATTGAAGCCCTCAGCGGCAAGCAGCAGGACTACCTTTTCAGTGCATCGCCAATCGAAGTCGGCTATATGCTGGAACATATGTTGTGGGAAAAAGCCGCCGGCGTCGTGCTATGTAGCGCCACCCTCAGAGCGCTGAACCGCTTTGAGCATTTTGCCTATCAGGTTGGCCTGTCACTCAATGATGGCAGTCGCTACCTGGCGCTGCAATCTCCTTTCGATTTTGAAAACAACGCCACTCTCTACCTGCCGAAAATGCGCACCGAGCCAACCGAAGACGCCTACACAGAAGAACTCGCCAGCCAGATAAAGCAGTTGGTGGAGGGGGAAATGGCCACTCTGGTGCTGTTTGCCTCATACTGGCAGATGGAAAAGGTGGCCGATCTACTGCGCAACAAGCTGGTATCCGAACCGCTGATCCAGGGCAGTGCCCCACGCCAACACTTGCTCGAGCAGCATAAGCAGAAATGTGACAAGGGCGAGCCCAGCATTATCTTTGGTACCGGCAGTTTTTCCGAGGGGCTCGACCTTCCCGGCGACTACCTGACCAACTTAATAGTGACCAAGCTGCCGTTTGCCGTGCCCACCTCGCCGGTAGAGCAGGCCCATGCTGAATATGTCAAAATGAAAGGCGGTAACCCGTTTTTACAATTGACTATTCCGGATGCGTCACGGAAACTCATCCAGAGTTGCGGCCGCCTGTTGCGAAAAGAGCAGGACTATGGCCGAATAACCATATTGGACAGGCGTTTGGTAACCAAAAGATACGGGTCGTCGCTGCTCGATGCCCTGCCGCCTTACCGCCGCGTTATCGAATGATGCGCTCAATCAGGATGTAAAGTGGATATTCTGCTCGAACCCAGCAGCTGGGCCATATTGGCCGCAGTCGGCCTGCTGGCCGGATTTATTGATGCCGTAGTCGGTGGCGGCGGCCTGTTGTCCATTCCCGCCTTGCTGACCGTGGGCATGCCGCCTCATCTGGCGCTGGGGACCAATAAACTGGCGGCCTGCTTCGGCTCTTCCATGGCGGCATTTACCTACTACCGCAAGCAGTTGCTGACGCCAAAGTTCTGGCTGTTCGCCTTTATTGCCACCGCCGTAGGCGCCGTTATCGGCAGCATTGCCGTTTATCTCATAGATACCCGTTGGCTGGAAAAAATTCTGCCATTGCTTATTATCGCAATCGCGCTCTATTCGCTGTTTTCACCCGGAGCCATGGGCTGCAGCCAGTGTAAACCCGTCACCGAAACGCCGGCGAAACATAAACAGATACTTCAGGGGCTGGGGCTTGGCGCCTATGACGGCTTTGCCGGCCCAGGCATTGGCGCCTTTTGGGCAGTCAGCTCGACCGCGCTTTACCGCTTGCCCTTCCTGCACAGCAGTGCCTTGGCCAGAGCGATGACTTTTGTCAGCAATATCACGGCATTGATGATTTTCCTGCTGCTAGGTAAGGTGCACCTTTTGGTTGGTGTGGTGATGGGCTTGTGTATGATGCTGGGTTCTTATATCGGCGCCCACTCGGCTATCCGCTTTGGAATGCCGTTTATCAGGCCACTCTTTATTGCTATCGTGGTGCTTATCGCCGCCAATCTAGCCTGGAGTGCCTGGTTTTGAACACCAACCAACTGGTACAACGCCTGCGGGAACAACTCAGGCAGTTGGAGCAGGAAGTGCTGCAGCATGATGCCTCTTTGCCACCGGCGCAGCGCAAACTGCTGCAGGATACAGAACGCTTCAACAGCGAACTGTTTATTCAGCATGGTGCCCAACTCTATCCCTGCGTGGAACAGCTGCACAAGAGCATAGATCAGCTAGAAAAACAGTTACGCCATCAGTTGGCCCAACACACTATCGCCTTAAGCTGCGAACGCATTCAGGACAGGTTTGTCGCCCTGAAACGGGCCTTGGGAACCACAGGTCTCAACGCCAGGATCCAGAAGCTGCAGCAGGCCAGTAAACGGCAAAGCTACCAACAACGTCAGGGCCGCCGGCATCAGGAAAGTGGTTTTGGCTGGATCGCCGCAGGTGTTATGCAAAACAGCCATCAATTGTACGAAGAGCTGAACAAACATCTGAACTGGGCCAAAAAAATAGAACAAAAGATTGAACAATTGCAATCAAAGCTTGAAAACTGTCATAGTACTGACAAAATCCCCGTCCAGAATGACATCCTTTTGATGCATCGCCGCCTCGGTAAGTGTAGGCAGGCGATCAGCTATATTGAAGATCGCATTCAGGCATTTGAACGTCCGCATCAGAGTTACAATCGTTAAGGAGCAACAATGAAACTACGCTTGACCGCCTCGGCCCTACTGGCCCTGCTCAGCACTTCCTCGGTATTTGCGGCCAATCTGACCATCCCTATGTCTTTTGAGTATCTGGCACTGGATGGCAAGGAAATTGAAACCAGCAACTTCAACCACAAATCTGAGCTGGCACTGTCCGAAGGTGTCCACAAGATTGCCATTCGTTATCATGACATGATCGATGACGAGTTTTCCGACAGTCAGAGCTTCGTTAAGTCTTCTCCTTTCATTCTGACCCTGAAAGCCGAAGGCGACAACGAGTACATCCTCAAGCCTGCCGATGGTGACTACGTCAAGAAGCCCAAAGAGTTTGCCAAAACCCCTCAGGTCGTCATTACCCGCGCCGATAAGGGCCAGGTCAACTACCAGGTGGAACTGACTCAGCTGAAAGAAACCTCGTTCCTGTCGCAACTGTTCAGCGGCAACAATGGCCCTGATGTTGAAACCGCAGCCGCTGCCGTAACCGCAGGCAACATGGCAGCCAGTCAACCGGTAGCACCTGTATCCAAGCCATCCCCCGTCAGCGCCATGACAATGCCAAGCAATGCTCCTCAGGCTGCCGGCCAAAATGGTGACAGTGCCGCCCACGCTCAGCAAATGCTGCAGTACTGGTGGTTACAGGCCGATGAAGCGACTCGCAAAGAGTTCATGAGCTGGGCCATCAAACAGCTCTGATAGATGATCCCTTTGGTATATCACGCCAGCTATTCCAGGCTGGCGTTACCATCCCGGCACAGATTTCCCATCAGCAAATATCAACGCCTGTTTGAGTACCTGTGCCAAACTCCATTTTCCGGGCAATTCAACCTCTGTTCTCCAAAGCCTGCAAACCAAACTGCCCTCGCTTCTGTGCATTGTCCTCAATATGTTGCCGGGTTTATTCACAATCGACTGGATCCCAAGGCGATGCGCCGCATAGGTTTTCCCTGGAGCGAACATCTACTGACGCGGACACTGCACTCAGTCGCGGGTACCGAGCTTGCGGCGCGAAAAGCGTTCGAGCACGGCATAGCGCTGCATATCAGCGGCGGTTACCATCACGCTCACCAGGACTTTGGCAGCGGTTACTGTATTTTCAACGATCTGGTCTATAGTGCCAGACGCATGATAAACCAAGGACTGGCGGACAAGGTTCTGATTATCGACTGCGATGTCCATCAAGGCGATGGTACAGCCACCATGACAGTCGGCGATGCGAATATCATCAGTTGCTCAATACACTGCCGGCAAAACTTCCCCGCCCGTAAAGCAGACTCTCACTATGATATCGAGCTTGAAAAAGACGCTGGTGATGACGAGTACCTCTCAACGCTGGAACAGATACTGCCTTTGCTGATCTTGACTCATAGACCGGATCTCATTCTTTATGACGCCGGAGTCGATGTGCATGCTGAAGATGAACTCGGCTTGCTGCAGCTCAGCCTTGAGGGCATATTCAGGCGGGATATGAGCGTATTGCGTCATGCCAGAGACGCTGCAATACCAATAGCCTGTGTCACGGGAGGCGGATACTGCAAAGACCCTCTACAATTAACACTCAGACACAGTCAGTTATTTCATGCCGCTGCTATGCTATATCGCTAAAGGCTACAAACCAAATGCTATAAACCAAGCGTAATGCAGCAAAACTTTGGGGAGCGTCACCTATGCAGTTAGAGATCCGCAACTACTACGAAGTGATGTTAATGGAAATCCTCGCCGAAGAGGGATTAATGGACGAGCTGCCGGTCGACTATGTGGCCGATCTGGCTTGTATCACGCTCAATCAACTACCAGTGCGCTACATTCACCATTTGGTAGACACCTATTTCTACGGTGACTATCAAGAGCAAGCTAGAATGCGCAACGAAATCTACCAGGCATTAGAGAAATCGCGCGCGTTTTTGAAATCCAAACTGCCCCCGAAACTGGAAACCGACCAGCAAGCGCAGGGGTAGCACAGGCCCAGTTATCAAGAAACACGGACAACTCTGGGTTTGAGCCTTACCAGCTGAAATAAAGTCGCCGCTCTGCGACTATTCTTTTATTTCTTGGCTGCCTTGTTTTGGCCGTTAACGAGTTGATAGCCAAGCCATCTCAGTCCATGTAGCCAGCTGTTTATACCAAACAAAGTGTTAATGGTAGCCATTGGCGCTTCTTCGCTATAGAGGGGCCGCGCTTCTGGCGCATCAAATATCGTGTCAGGAGTAACAGAGATAGGGGTGAAAATCGGCTTTAGCTAGACTCAAAGTGGACCACCTTGTGGACCCCTTAGGTACTTTCAGCACTAACCATTTGAAAAGGTTTGGAATTGGAGGTTCCCCCAGAGCCACACCCCGGCACATGAGTCACTTGCTACGGTTGCTCCCTTCCGGGCCTGGCCGGGTTCACAAGTTATCATTGCGGGGGGACCCTGGGGTCACCACAGATTTGCAGCCTTGCTGCAACGCCGGGGATTATCCATCATGGCCCCGCCGGGATCAAGGGAAATTACTAAGGTTTGCCCTCTGTGGCATTCAAGTGAACATAAGATAAACAAAAACTTGTGTTTATCTCTGCCCTTCAAAGTACCAACAGATGTTTATTCTGCTCGACCAGTTTGGCGCCGATACCCGTGACTTGGGTCAACTCATCAATGGATTTGAATTTACCTTGGCTGCTGCGATATTCAACAATCGCTTTGGCCTTGGCCTCACCTATCCCTTTCAGTAACTGCAGCTCAGATTCCGAAGCGGTATTAATGTTGATTTTATGAACCTGCGCTTGGCTGGCTTGCGGCGTTTGTGGGGTTTTGTCTTTAGTGGGCTCTCCGGCGTATAGGGGAGAACTCAGGGTGGCTGCAAGTAGCAAAGCATAGAATGGTGTTTTCATATAAGACTCCTGTCATTTGTTAAGGCCGGTATCCCTTTCCTTGGCCTTAAAGAAATGTAGACCAGCGCACGAATATTGCCAAATTATTGCAACTAGACATTAGTACAATAAGTTAATGTGATCAGTATCACCGTTTTAAACTTTCATTCTCTTTCAGCAATATAAAGGCCGTGCTCCTTAGTTAACCGTTTGAAACAAAAAAACGCTCAAAGGCGATCAATTTAGGGTGATACGGCTCTCACATTTGCTATTTTCGTGATAGATTCCTCATGCAAATGTAGTGGGCATGGTAGTTAACTTACCCAAGAAAGCCCTTTGCCAAATGTGAGCTATGCCCTAAATTGCTTGCCATAAAAACAAGACGAGGAAGTTGAGAATGTCTTTAGAACAAACGGAAAGCTTACCCCCTTCGCAGACAGAGAAGAGCACACAACAACGTAACATGTTGATCTTGGCTGCAGATATCCTGCTGCTTTTTCTATTGCACAGCTTTTTACCTTTTGAACCCGGGATAAATACCGGTCTGTCTATCTTGGTATTTGCCGCTGTGCTCTGGCTTACGGAAGCCATTCATCTGAGTATCACGGCGATACTCATTCCGGTTCTGGCGGTATTTTTCGGTGTATTTGAAACCAAAGCTGCCATGAGCAACTTTGCCAATCCAATTATCTATTTGTTTTTTGGTGGCTTTGTATTGGCTGCTGCCCTGCACCATCAAAAAATCGATACCCTTATCGCCCAAAAGGTACTGCTGGCTTCCAAAGGTAAACTCAGCATCGCCTGTATGATGTTGTTTGGGGTAACCGCATTGCTGTCTATGTGGATCAGCAACACGGCCACCGCGGCCATGATGTTGCCTCTGGCACTGGGGATCTTGCAGCAACTGGATAAAGAGAGCCAGCACAACACCTATGTCTTTATGCTGCTGGGTATCGCTTACTCGGCCAACATTGGTGGCATAGGCACTCTGGTAGGTAGTCCGCCAAACGCCATCGCCGCTGCCCAGGCCGGCTTGAGCTTCAGCGACTGGCTGGAGTTTGGCCTCTTGACCGTGGCTTTGATGTTGCCAACCATGCTTATCGCCCTGTATCTGTATTTCAAACCGGATCTGTCGGTGGAATGTAAACTGGATATCGAAGATCAAAAACTGAGTTTCCAGGGAAAACTGACTCTGCTTATTTTCCTGGCCACAGTTTGCTGCTGGATCTTTAGTCAGCCTCTATCGGCCGCCCTTGGCGGTATCAGCCAGTTTGACACCATAGTCGCTCTTTCTGCAGTGGTTTTGCTGGCAGGTCTTGGCTTGGTTGGTTGGAAAAAAATAGAAAAAACCACCGACTGGGGTGTGCTGATACTGTTCGGCGGCGGTCTGACCCTGAGTGCCGTACTGAAAGCCACGGGTACCAGCGTCTTCCTGGCCCACTGGATGACGGACATCTTCGGCAGTACCCATATGTCGCTGTTCGTGTTTGCGGTCATTTTCTTTGTGGTGATGCTGACCGAGTTTGCCAGTAATACCGCCAGTGCCGCCTTGCTGGTACCTGTGTTTGCCGCTATCGCCGAAGCATTGGGGCTATCGCCCGTAATGTTGTCGGTGCTCATAGGTATTTCGGCATCCTGCGCCTTTATGCTGCCGGTGGCCACGCCACCCAACGCCATAGTCTACGGCTCAGGCTACATAAAGCAGTCTGAAATGATGCGTGCCGGTATTATCATCAACTTCATCAGTATGTTGGTGCTCTATATCATAGCCCACACCTTCTGGGGCATTTGATTCTCTTAAGCCCGAAAAACAAGGCGAGCCATGCTCGCCTTGTCTCTTTTAACTGATCACTGTCAATGCCTGCTCCAGATCGGCTATCAGGTCATCCACATCTTCAAGCCCGGCCGATATTCGCAGCAGGCTGTCACCTATGCCGGCTTTAAGACGCGCCTCCTGGGTATAGGGTGAATGGGTCATGGACGCCGGGTGCTGAATAAGCGACTCACAATCCCCCAGACTCACGGCAATTTTGAACAATCCCAGTCGATTGACAAAGGCCATGGACTGCTCCAAATCGGCCTTAAGCTCAAACGCCAACACCCCACCGGCCCTGCGCATCTGCGAGCCGATAAACTGATGGCCCGGATGGGAAACCAACCCGGGATAATGTACCTTGGCCACGGCGCGATGAGATTCGAGATACTGCGCCAGGCGCTCGGCATTATCGCAATGACGTTCGAGTCGTACCGAGAGGGTTTTCAGGCCTCGCAAAATCAACCAGGCATCGAAAGGCGATAGCACGGCACCAATATCTTTTAGCTGTTGTTGCTTGATGGCCGTTATCGCCGCCTGTGAGCCACAGATGATACCGGCAATAACATCGCCGTGGCCATTGAGATACTTGGTGGCGCTGTGAACCACAAGATCGATTCCCAACTGCAGTGGCTGCTGCAGCAGCGGCGTCATAAAGGTGTTGTCCACTATGCTGGTCAGTTGATGGCGCTTGGCGATAGCGGCTATGGCGCGGAGATCATACACGGCCAGATGCGGGTTCACCGGGGTTTCGCAGAAAATCACCCGGGTGTTGGGGCGAATAGCCGCCTCGACGGCCGCGAGATCGGCAAAATCCACCAGAGAAACCTCAATACCGAAGCGGGCAAACTGCTCTGTCATCAATGAAAAAGTACAGCCATAGACGGCTGAGGAAGCCAGCAGATGATCGCCACAGCTCAAGTATGCCAGCAAGGCCGCCGATACCGCGCCCATGCCGGACGCGGCAGCAGCAGCGGCTTCAGCGCCTTCAAGCAGCGCCAGACGCCGCTCAAGCTCGGCAACCGTCGGGTTACCCAAGCGGGTATAGATATAGCCCTCTTCTTCACCGGCAAAGCGGCGACCACCGCTTTGGGCGGTATCAAAACAGAAGGTGGCACTCTGATATAAAGGCGACACCAGTGCCCCGGAAGGCTCGCCCGAGAGGCCGCCATGAATAGCCAGTGTGGCTGAGTGCAGTGCTTTTGGCTGCTTGTGTTGCATGCTTAACTCCCCATGTCAGTCCGACCATCCCTTATATTGTTATTCGGCTTCTCGCCCGGGATGATTCAGTTGTCCTGGCACCAACATACTGAGTCAGCAAGACTTGCCCAAATCGGCAAGCAAAAATCATTACTCCTTGGTTGTAAAATCTTTGTTACGTTCGGTTTTTCTGGCCAGCACAGAGGCTGAAAAATCCTTCAGCTCCAACAGGAGTTTTTTGTGGATCCGCGACAGTTTGGGCTTGCTGGCACTGGAAAATGCCAGCGGCCGACAAAGCGCCATCGCCTGATAGCCAAGTCTCGCCGTCAACAAACCGCCACCCAGCCCCTGACCAAGCCGCGCCGAAAGCTTGCCGGACATCTCTACCGACAGCAATTGGGTACCCAAGTCGGTGGCAAGCTCTGTGGTGCCGGCATAGAGAATATTGACCAGGATCCCGCGGATCAGCCGAATACGGCTCCAATAACCCAGCTCTACCCCATAACAGCGAGCGATATCCTGGATCATCTTCTGATTACGCCAGAGGATCAGCGCCATATCCAAGACCGCCAGCGGGCTGGCCGCCAGCAATAGGGCCGATTCGGCCGCATAACGGCGCACCAGCTTCATACCAACCTTGTCGCGCTCGGTCAGCACTACCTGATCAAACAGCTGCAACTGCTCGGCATCATTCTGCTCCGGATTCAGCAGCGTCTGCAGCCTGTCCTGCTCTGGCCCCTTGGGCATCTGCTTGCAAATACCATAGATAAAGTCGCGCGCTTCGCCCATCTGCATACTGCCGAGCAGGCGTTGCCCGGTTTGCTGGGTATCTTCCACCTGGCGCAGGCGTTTGAGTTTGCGCCATTCCCCGAAACAAAGCTTGCCTACCCAGGCCAGCACCAAAGCGAGCACCAGGCTGTAAAAACCAAACAGCCAAGGGCTGTCGCGCCAGGCATCGACAAGACCGAGCAGTGTCTGCACCACGACCGCCGCCATCACGCCCAACAGAGCCAAGCGCGCCAACCAGGACCAGCGTTTGGGCTTGAGGGAGATGAGTTCATCTGCCTTGGGCTGTGCACTCAGCACTTGTTCCAGTTCGGCTTCTGTGGGGTATTCAACAAAGTCATCGCCTTGGAAATCCTTGGCCGCGGCCAATTCGGCGGCGGATTCCGGCTGATGACTGAAAATTCTCTGCGGCGCCAACTCTGTGGGTTGCGCTTCATCAGCGTGACTGCCGTTGCCGGCAGCATTATCAACATGCTTTTCTGAACTGTGTTTTGCCACGACTTACCTCAACTTGTCGCCCAAAAGAAACTCCAGCAGATGATCGAGCCGGATATGTTCATAGCCTAGTTCCGGTTGGCTGTCGGGCGGCGCAAACTCACAGAAATGAAATCCCTGCCTTTGCCAAAACGCTTGCTCAGGCAAGGCTCTGGGCACCTCGCCCGGATACAGGGTCACCTTCTGGCCATCGCTCATGCGTCGGCCACAAACCACTTCCACCTCCACGCCATCGGCATCTTTGACCATACCGTGACGGGTCGCTTTGATGGCGCTGATGGCCATGGTTTCCACCCGACTGCCGGCAAATCCGGCCTGTTGCCGACTGGGCGCCAACATGGCACTGAGCAGTGACAACACATTGCCCTGCTGATCCCGGGTCACCTGATCGACTTTACTGGCGGCAAACAGCAGAGTATCTATTCGGGGGGCAAACAAACGTCGCAACAGACTGGACTGGCCATACTGGAAGCTGGCACAAATGGCATTGAGTGCTTCGGCCATATCTTCAAACTGCGCCTTGCCACGATTAAGGGCGCTGAAACAATCCACCAGAATTAACTGACGGTCGAAACCGGCAAAATACTCCTGATAGAAGGGCTTGACCACTTTGGCCAGATATTGCAGATATCTGTGCCTGAGCACCTGATAATTGCTGCGACGTCCGGCCGATGCCAGTTGCTGCTTATCTTGGAGTTGCTCGGGTAACAGGGGGAAAAAAGCCAAAATTGGCGTACCGGCCAGCTCTCCGGGAAGCAACATTCGCCCCGGCTGGGCTTGATAAAACCCCTGTTGTTGCACCAGATCCAGCAGCAATAACCGATAACTTTCGGCAATGGCGGCCAGCGCCTGATCGTCGGCATCGGCGTACAAATCCAGCGTCGCCAGCGCCGCAGCAAACTTAGGATAGAGAGGCGAGGATTCCAGGGTTGATTGCCGGGCAAAGCGGGTTTCGGACCAGCGGTTAAAGTCCTGGCTCAACATGGGCAAGTCCAGCAACCACTCCCCGGGATAATCAACTATGTCGAGATGCAGTTTGGCGCTGTCGGCCAATTTTGCCAGCATCCCTTTGGTAGGCACATATTTGAGCGTCAGCCGCAGCTCACTGATACTGCGGGTCGACGCCGGCCAACTGGGCTTGGCTGCGGTCAAGCTGGCAATTGCAGCATCAAAGTCAAAACTGGCTATGGTCAAATCAGGCTGCAGCTCCCGCCTGACCCCGAGTAAACGTCCGTCGCGGCACACCTGAAATAGGGGTAAGCCACTGCCATCAGCCTCAGTGCCGGCGCGCAGCAGTCGATCCACCAGCGCGGTAATGAAGGCCGTCTTGCCTGCGCCGGAAAGGCCGGTAACCGCCAACCTAAGATGCCTGTCTGTGGTGCGTTGTGCCAACTCGCGGGTTTTGTGTTTGAGTTTGCCGAACTTTTGCCTGACGCTTGCCATAATTCTCCTGATACAAACAAACGGGGCGGTAAGCACCGCCCCTTGAACAAGGATTTATAGGTTATTGATCTGTCTTTTCAACTCGAACTGCTCAGAGGTGACATGTTGTTCGAGTGCCCGGAGCCTATGCTCCAGTGATTGAAAGCGATTGCTTACATCTCTGAGCGCCTGTTTGGCGGGCTCCCCGGCTTGCCAGACCTTTTTCTTGACCCCAATGTCCTTATGGGTGTCTTTGGCTGTCCAAGGTTTGACATCCAGTATCATCCACAGCAGCAGATAGATGATAACCACTATGCCTGAGCCACCGAGCAGGAAGATGGAAGCTGCCACCACCCGAACCAACCAAGGTTCCAGATTAAAGTACTCGGCTACCCCGGCACAGACCCCGGCTATCTTCCTTTGCTGGGGAATGCGGTAAAGAGTACGCTTGCCTGATTCAGTCATGACGTTGCCTCCATTCCGGGGACTCGGCATCCAGGATGGCTTCCAGCGTTTCAATCCTTTGGCCCATCTTGTCAGCTGTGTCTATCAAGTCGTTAAGCTGTTTGAACTCTGCTTCGGTAAGCCCCTGGCTCACCTGACGTTTACTGCGGTAATGCAGAATCAACCAGATTGGCGCCACAAAGATCATGAAGATAATCAGGGGTGCCAGCAGTAAGTCCATATCCATAAATCACCTCTGAGTCTGAATTATTTTTTGGTTTTGGCGCTATCGCCTTTCACCTTGGCCTTCAAGGCTTCCAGCTCGGCGCTGACAGAGTCTTCGGCCTTGAGTGCCGCAAATTCCTCTTCCAGACTGGACTTTTTGCCACCCAGATCATAGGACTCAACTTCAGCTTCCAGCCCTTCGATGCGACGCTCATACTGCTCAAACTTGAGCATGGCGTTGTCGATTTTGCTGGAATCCAGCTGCTTTTTCACTTCCAGGCGTGAAGAAGCGGTTTGCTTGCGCATTATGATGGTCTTCTGGCGTGCCTTGGCATCGGCCAGCTTTTCCTGCAGTTGACCCACTTCCTCTTTCAGGCGGGCAATATGCTCTTCAACTACCTCGAGCTCTTGCTCCAGAGTCTGCGCCAGGGTAGCGGCTTTTTGCTTTTCAACCAACGCGGCCTTGGCCAGGTCTTCCCTGTCTTTGGTCAGTGCCAGCTCAGCCTTTTCCTGCCAATCCTGCACCTGAAGCTGCACTTTGCCAATACGGCGGAGCAACTCTTTCTTCTCTGCCAATACTTTAGCCGAAGTAGAACGCACTTCAACCAGGGTATCTTCCATTTCCTGAATGATCAGGCGCACCATTTTTTCCGGATCTTCCGCCTTGTCCAGCAAGGCACTGATGTTGGCATTAATGATGTCGGCAAAACGTGTGAAAATTCCCATAATCCTGTCCTCTACATTTATTGTGGGTCTCGGTTCTTGTAATACAGATCCCGTGCCAACTTTTAAACGCCATTTAAAATCAATAGTTTAATATAAATTTTAACTTTCTCTTTATTTATTTAACCTACCCGCATATTATGATTTTCACCAATTATTAGCGTTAAAGACTAACTATTATCGTGGCCAATCCCTATCAGCAAGACAATCTTATCGGTCAATCCAATGCCTTGTTGGAGGTGTTGGAGCACGTTTCCCAAATCGCGCCGCTGTCCAAACCCGTGCTTATCATAGGTGAACGGGGGACGGGTAAAGAGCTGATCGCCGAGCGTCTGCACTATCTTTCCCAACGCTGGGATCAGAGTTTTATCAAACTCAATTGTTCCTCTTTGAGTGAAAATCTACTGGAAAGTGAACTGTTTGGCCATGAGTCCGGCGCATTTACCGGCGCCAAGGGGCGTCATGAAGGCCGCTTCGAGCGCGCCGACGGCGGCACCCTGTTTCTCGATGAGCTGGCCAATACGTCCGGCCTCATTCAGGAGAAGCTGCTGCGGGTCATAGAATATGGTGAATATGAAAGGGTGGGCGGCAGCAAGACCCTCAATGCCGATGTACGCCTAATCTGCGCCGCCAATGAAGATTTACCCAGTCTGGCTGAAGCCGGCGAGTTTCGAGCCGATCTGCTCGACCGTTTGGCGTTCGATGTGATCACCCTGCCGCCGCTGCGCTGCCGCCGGGAAGATATTTTGCCATTGGCCGAGTACTTTGCCGTGGGGATGGCGCGTCAGCTCAAACTGGAGCTGTTTACCGGTTTTGCCGCCGAAGCCGTGGCGACCATGTTGGATCACAGCTGGCCGGGTAATATTCGGGAGCTAAAAAACGCCATAGAGCGCAGCGTCTATCGCCATGGCCATAACCCCGAACCGATTGAGAACATAGTGCTCGACCCTTTTGCCTCGCCCTACCGGCCCACCAAGCGGGTCAAGACCCATAGTCGCCAGCTGGCGACTGCTGATGTTGGCAATGAAGTCCTTGCCGGCAGTGCCGCCGCACCGACGAGCGATAACCCTGAACCTTCGGCAAACCAGATACAGTTCCCGGTGGACTTCAAACAGTGCTGTGAAGACTTCGAGACCGACCTTATTCAACGTGCGCTCAGTGCCAGCCAGTTCAATCAAAAGAAAACCGCAGAGCTACTGGGACTTAGCTACCATCAGCTCAGAGGCATACTGAAAAAATACAATTTGCTCGATAAGGCATAAGCCGATTGCCCAGGTAACGGCTGCACTGCTAAAATGTTCGGTCAACATCTGAATAACTAACGATTTTGCAATGAATCTGCTGACGTTACGCCCCGGGCAAGACTCTGATGCAATGGCGCAAGTCTCCAGGAGCAAGCTCTACGGAGATCTTGTGGCAGGGCGTTTATTCCGCTCATGCCGGCGCCTGAAGCTGACCGGGAGCATACTGACCGGCCTGGCTCTGACAATGCTGCTTGGCGGCTGTGGTCAACAGAAAGTGCCCTCCGGCCTGGTATACTGCTCCGAGGGCAATCCCGAGTCGTTCAACCCGCAGCTGGTGACCTCGGGAACCACAATCGATGCCACCTCGCACCAAATTTATAGCCGCCTGGTGGATTATGATCCCGAGAGCGGTGATATCATTCCGGCACTGGCAACCGAGTGGCAGATAAGCGAAGACGGCCTCAGTTATGAGTTTGAGCTGCGCCAGGGTACCCAGTTTCACGATCTGCCCTACTTTCACCCCAGTCGGCATTTCAATGCAGATGATGTGCTGTTCAGTTTCAACCGCATCATAGACAAGCAGCACCCTTTCCATGAGGTAGCTCAGGGCGGTTACCCCTTCTTCCAAAGCATAGGTTTTGCCGGGCTGATAAAATCCATCAGCAAACAGGGCGAATATAGAGTCAGATTTGAACTCACCCAGCCCGATGCCTCATTCCTTTCCAACCTGGCCACCGACTTTGCGGTGATCCTCTCCAAAGAGTATGCCGATCAGCTTCTTGCCCAAGGCAGCCCACAGCAGTTGGATAACCAGCCGATAGGAACAGGCCCCTTTATGCTGGTGCAATACGTTAAGAATGAATATATCCGCTACCGGCGCCACCCGGGTTACTGGGGCAATATGCCGCAGTCTGAAATGCTGGTGTTCGATATCACGCCACGAAGCACTACCCGCCTGGCCAAGCTGATCACCGGCGATTGCAGCGTCTCGGCCTTGCCCAAGGCCGGTGAGTTGCCGGTTATTGAGCAGCACGACAACCTGGTTTTGGAAAGCCGCCCCGGGATGAACGTGGCCTATTGGGCCTTCAATACCCAAAAGCCGCCGTTCAATGATGTCAGGGTCAGACGGGCGCTGGCCTACGCCATCGACAAGCAAAACCTGCTCAAAGCCGTTTATCAGGACACTGCCGTCGAGGCAACCGGTATTCTGCCGCCCTCCTCCTGGGCCTATTCCGACTCGGCCAAGAGTTATGAATATGCCCCGGACAAAGCCAGGGCGCTGCTGGATGAAGCCGGCATAGATAAACTGGAGCTGGATATCTGGGCTATGCCTGTGGCACGAATATACAACCCCAATGCGCTAAAGACCGCCGAGCTGATCCAGGCTGATTTGGCGACCATAGGTGTCAAGGTCAATATCGTCAACTACGATTGGAGTGTGTTCACCCAAAAACTGGCGCGCAGTGACTATGACTCAGTACTCATCGGCTGGAACGCCGACAACAGCGATCCGGATAACTTCTTTACCCCCTTGCTCAGTTGTGGCTCCATCGCTTCCAACAACAACCGTTCCCGCTGGTGTAACCCCAAATTTGACGGCCTGCTCAACCAGGCCAGACGCGTGACCGACAGAGAAAGCCGCAGTTTGCTGTACCGCCAGGCCGAGGCGATTCTGGCACAGGATATGCCGTTGGTGAGCCTGGCTCATGCCAAACGTATGGCACTGAAAAATGCCAGCGTGACCGAAACCAGCCTCACGCCTTTTGGCGGCATCGCCTTTGCCAACATAGGCCACGGCAACAAACCGGCTGTTGAGAAAAAAACATCGCCCGCCAAGGAGCAAAACTGATGGCTGCTTATCTGCTGCGCAGGCTTAATCTCTTTGTCGCCACCTCACTCATCCTTATCTGTGTACTCTTCTACGCCACCAGTTTGTTTCCGGTGGACCGCATCTATGCCCTGACCGGGATCCAGGCCCCGAGTGATGCCCAGGAGGCACAAATCATCGCCGACTATCATCTCGATGGCGGCTCCTTTTCTCAGTTTATTGGCTACTTGGGGCAGAGACTCAGTGGCGATCTCGGCATTTCTGTGACCTCTCAAAGACCGGTGGCAGAAGAGCTGTTGGCGGTACTGCCGGCGTCTTTCGAACTGGCGACTGTATCCGGTTTGTTTGCCATCATCTTCGGGGTGCCGCTGGGGGTGTTGGCCTCGCTGAGTAAACAGAAACTGACCCAAAACGCCATCATGGCGGTGACACTGACAGGTTACTCGATTCCGGTATTCTGGCTCGGGCTGTCCCTGTCGCTCTGGTTCGGGGTCAGACTGGGTTGGCTGCCTATTTCCGGCCAGATAAACCTGCTCTATGAGATCAAGCCTGTGACCGGTTTTATGCTGATAGATACCCTGCTGTCCGACTCGCAATACCGCTTATCCGCCTTTAAGGATGCCGCCTTGCACATTATCCTGCCGGCGCTGACCTTGTCTGTGTTGCCCTTTACCGTGGTGGTACGTATTACCCGCTCGGCGATGATGAATGTGATGAACCAGACCTATATCCGCGCCGCCGAGGCCAGAGGCCTGCCCACGGGTAAAATCGTGTTGCGCCACGCCCTGCCCAATGCCTTGATCCCCCTGCTCAAGCACCTGGGACTTATGCTGGGGCCATTTGCCAGCTATGCCATAGTGGTGGAAGTGATCTTCAGCTGGCCCGGGGTCGGCTCCTGGCTGGTATCAGGTATCTACCAACGGGATTACACTGTGATCCAGGGCGGCACACTGGCGGTAGCGCTGCTGATTATCTTTCTGAGTATTCTGATTGAAGTGCTGCATACGGCCACCAATCCGCTCAGCAGGAAGGAACTCTATGCCTCAAATTAAGATTTATCAGGAAGACGATATTCCATCCCCCAGCCTCAAGCTCTGGCGTACCTTTGCCGCCAATCCTTTTGCGCTTGCCGGGCTCTGGGGCGTGCTCTGCCTGCTGATCCTGACAATGTTCGGGCCCATGATTGCCCCCTACCCGGCCGATTTTCAAGATCCCAACGCCCTGTTACTGCCACCATCCTGGGACGATCTCGGCACGGTTGAGCACTTTCTCGGTACAGACGATCTCGGCCGGGATATCTTTTCCCGCCTGCTGCACGGCACCAGTTACACCTTCGGCATGGCGCTGGCGATTGTCGCCACCGCACTCCTGGTGGGTTTTATCATAGGTTCATTCTCGGGGATGATGCGCGGCCTCAAGTCCAGTATCCTAGGGCACCTGCTCGATGCCTTGCTGTCGATTCCATCACTCTTGATGGCTATTCTGGTGGTGGCGGTAATGGGCCCCGGGCTGATGAACGTATTCTGGGCCGTGGGTATCGCGCTCACGCCTCAGTTTGTTCGCGCCATACATCAAGCCGTGCATGAAGAGTTGCAAAAAGAATATGTCACCGCCGCCAAGTTGGATGGCGCCAATGGTCTGCAGATATTCTGGTTTGTGATTATGCCCAATGTCTGGGAGACTGTGATTATTCAAACAACGCTGGCAATATCGGCGGCCATTTTGGATATCGCCGCGCTGGGTTTTCTCAATCTCGGTGCCCAGGCGCCCAAATCCGAATGGGGTGCCATGGTATTCCAGGGCCTGGATAACCTGCTGACCGCTCCCTGGACAGTGACCATTCCGGGAGCGGCTATCCTGCTGAGTGTGTTGGCCGTCAACCTGGTCGGCGATGGACTGAGATCGGCGCTTGCGCCCATCAGAAACTGATTATGCCGTTACTCGATATTCGTAATCTCACCATAGAACTGGACACGCCCCATGGGCGGGTCAAGGCGCTGGAAAAAGTCAGCCTGACAGTCAATGCCGGTGAAATCCATGGTCTGGTCGGTGAATCCGGCTCGGGCCGCTCTCTCATGGCGCGGGCCATTCTCGGGATCCCCGGCCCCAACTGGACTGTCACCGCCGATCGCATGATGTGGGATGGCCGCAACCTGATGGAAATGAATCAGGCGGAGCGGCGCAGCCTTATGGGCTCTGATATGTCGATGATATTTCAGGATCCCTCCGGCAGCTTTGACCCGGCGCTTACTGTGGGCAGCCAATTGATTGAAGCCATGCCGCTGAATAAGCAGACACCTTTCTGGCGCCGCGGTAAAGAGCGGCGTCTTACAGCACAAAAATGGTTGCACAAGGTGGGGGTCAAAGAGCCGCGGCGGGTGCTGGCCAGCTATGCCTGGGAACTCTCCGAAGGTGAATGCCAGAAAGTGATGATCGCCATGGCGCTCGCCAATCGTCCCAAGTTGCTGATAGCCGATGAACCCACGGCTTCGATGGAACCCAGTACCCAGGCGCAGATATTTCGTCTGTTGACTCAGCTCAATCAGTTGCAGAACGTCGCCATCTTGCTGATCAGCCACGAGCTGGACACACTGTCGAACTGGTGTAACCGTTTGACTGTGCTCTACAGCGGCCAGGTGATGGAATCCGGCCCTACCGCAGAGCTACTTGAGCAGCCTTATCATCCCTATACCAAGGCGATGCTGGATAATATGCCGGACTACTCAGGCCCTGCAGCCCACAAGACGCTGATGCCGACCCTGCCTGGCTCAGTGCCGGCGCTGCAACATCTGCCGATAGGCTGTCGCCTGGGGCCTCGCTGCCCGGAGGCCCGCAAACAATGCGTGGTACAACCGCAACTGAGCCATCATAAAGACAGATATTACGCCTGCCATTTCCCTTATCAGAGTGAGCCTATTGATGACGACTCCCTTGCTTAAAGTCACGGACCTGAGCAAACGCTACTTCAGCGGCTACAAGGGCTTTCGCCGCCAATATACTGAGGCTTTGGCGCCCATTTCGTTCGAACTCAACAGTGGCGAAACCCTGGCCATTGCCGGTGAAGCCGGCTCCGGCAAGAGTACTCTGGCCCGTATTTTGGTCGGCGCCGAGTATCGCAGCGGCGGACAAATTCTGTTCAATGGTGAGCCGCTCGACAGCCATGATCTGAAACAGCGCTGCAGACTTATCCGGATGATATTCCAGGATCCCAACACCTCACTCAACCCCAGGCTGACCATAGGGGAACTGCTCAATGAGCCGCTGAGGTTTAATACCCGGCTCTCGGCCCATGCCCGCAGCGAGCAAGTGGTTGAGACTTTGCGCAAAGTCGGCTTGCTGCCGGAACATGTGGAGTTTTATCCCCATATGATTTCCGAAGGACAGAAGCAGCGGGTAGCGGTGGCCCGGGCCTTGATGCTCAACCCGAGGATCATTATCGCCGATGAAGCTCTGACGGCGCTGGATCTCTCGGTACGGGCTCAGATCCTCAACCTGCTGCTCAAGCTGCAAAAAGAGATGGGGCTTTCCTATATTTTTGTGTCCCACAATCTCAATGTTATCCGCCATGTAAGCGACAAGATCATGGTGTTGCACAAGGGGGTGATGGTGGAAAAAGCCGCCACCGAGACCCTGTTCAATGATCCGCAACACGAATACACCCAAAGATTATTGCAGGAGCAGGCACAACTGGCCCGCAAGCGTTGATAAGGGTTCAAACTGCTCCAACCACTGCCCCGTCGGCAGGCTTTTTGAAAAAATCAGTACCAATTAGAGTTGAAATACTTATCCTAATGACAGTTTTCGGAAGAAGAAGCTAAGACATGATTATTAAACCTAAAATTCGTGGTTTCATTTGTACCACTACTCATCCTCTGGGCTGTGAAGCCAACGTGCTGGAGCAGATCAACACCACCAAGGCCAAAGGCAAGATAGCCAATGGCCCCAAGAAAGTACTGGTGGTAGGTTCTTCCAGTGGTTATGGTCTCTCCTCCCGTATTGCCGCCGCCTTTGGTTCAGACGCTGCCACTATCGGGGTCTTTTTTGAAAAGCCCGGCACTGAGACCAAACCCGGCACAGCCGGTTGGTACAACTCGGCGGCGTTTGACAAGTTTGCCAAGGCTGAAGGCCTGTATTCCAAGAGCATCAACTGTGATGCCTTCAGCCATGAAGCCAAAGCCAAGGTGATTGAGCTGATCAAGGCCGATCTGGGCCAGATAGACATGGTGGTTTATTCACTGGCCTCGCCTGTACGCAAACTGCCAGACAGCGGCGAAGTGATCCGCTCGGCCCTCAAGCCTATCGGCGAGTCATATCGCTCTACCGCGGTGGACACCAACAAAGACACCATCATTGAAGCCTCGGTTGAGCCGGCGACAGAGCAGGAAATCAAAGATACTGTTACTGTGATGGGTGGTCAGGATTGGGAACTGTGGCTAGATGCCCTCGACAAGGCCGGCGTGCTGGCCGATGGTTGCAAGACAGTAGCTTACAGCTATATAGGTACAGAGCTGACCTGGCCTATCTACTGGCATGGCGCTCTGGGTAAAGCCAAGATGGATCTCGACCGCGCCGCCGGCGAACTGAACCAAAGACTGGCCGCCAAGGGTGGCAGTGCCAATGTCGCCGTGCTCAAGAGTGTGATCACTCAGGCCAGTTCGGCTATTCCGGTAATGCCGCTGTATATCGCCATGGTATTCAAGAAGATGCGCGAAGAAGGCCTGCATGAAGGCTGCATGGAACAGATTTACCGTATGTTCAGCGAGCGCCTATACAAGGCCGATGGCAGCAAGCCAGAAGTAGACGATGCCAACCGCCTGCGCCTGGATGATTGGGAACTGAGAGAAGATATCCAGCAGCACTGCCGCGATCTCTGGCCACAAATCACCACAGAAAACCTCAGTGAGCTGACCGACTACCGTGAGTACAAGGCCGAATTCCTCAAGCTGTTTGGCTTTGGTATCGAAGGCATAGACTATGATGCCGACGTTAATCCGGCGGTTGAGTTTGATGTTATAGAGCTCTAAACAAGGTGCAGGCAAGTATCAAGTCGCTGTTAAACGCTGCTCTTGATTAAATGCACAAAAGAAACGCCCCCAATTGCCTTAGCTATTGGGGGCGTTTTACCTTTTCGGGTATTTTTGATTAGAAGCTCAGGCTGGTGCTGGCCTTTTGCTTATCATTGTCGGTCACTGTCAGTGTCACTTCATTGGCACGACCGCCAATACGCATGGCAACCGGGCCGTTGAATCTACGCCCATCGTTGAAGCGCCACTGCTGCTTTTTGATATAACCGTCAGGATCATAGCTCTCTGAGATAAACACCTGCAGCAGCCAAAGATCCAGATGACGGATAACCGCCACAGGCTCGGTCGGCTCAGGGGCTATCTCAACGGTTACCTCACGGCTGACACTGTGCTGGGCACCTTTGTCGTCAGTCACAGTCAGTGTAATGAGGTAGACACCGCTTTGCTGGTATTCATGGCTCACCTGCTCGCCAAAGGCTTGAGTGCCATCACCCAGATCCCACTCCAGGCTCACCAACTCACCGTCACTATCACTCGAAGTGCTAAAGAGCGCCACCGCAGCGCCATTTTGCTGCACTGAGAACTCGGCAACCGGTGCCTGATTGGCCGCGGCAAAGTCCAGGGCGATGATCACAGGGTCGTGATCCGATGAACGGAAGGCATCGTTGCTGTAGAAACTTTGCAGTTGCTCCGGCGTCTTGAACTCAGTGTTATAGTCCAGCACCCTGGGTTCATCGGTATTGATATGCCACTCAGTCACATCACGAACATTGGCCAGCATGGCTTCATTGGCCAGTGCATGATCTAGCTGTCCCGACTCACCGGAGAACACATAGGAGTATGCTGAAGGCTTACCAAGCTCGCCAAACAGCTCGGCGTAACCGGCATTGGCCAGGGTCGTCAGCGGATCTTCCTTGGCGTAGGCGTTGAGATCCCCTATCACCAGCACCTTGTCATCCTGATATTCTGCCTGCAGGAACTGGCCTATCGCCATGGCTGCGCGGGTTCGGGTCAGATTACAGTTACCCTGGCCGTCGTTCATGTCGGGATCGCCCAGCGCATTACAATCACTGCCCTTGGACTTGAGGTGGTTGACCGCCACCACAAAGCTATCCTCACTGTCGTTGACGCTAAACTTCTGGGTCAGCATGGGACGGTTCTTGCCATCGTTGAACAGCACCTGACCATTGTCATCCAGCGCCGAATTACTGCTGTCCAGAATCGCCGCTACCCCTTCTGGGGTGACTCTGTCCTGACGATACAGAATACCGACGCTGATCTCATCGTTGCCAATACGATTAACCTGTGGCGCCAGATAGCGATAGCTGTCAGTGCCAATAGCGTCATTGAGACCGCGGGCCAGATCGGCAATTGCCGAGTTACTGCCGAAACCATCGTTCTCGATTTCCATCAAACCGAAGACATCGGCGTTAATGGTTTTCATCGCCGCGATTATCTTGGCTCGTTGGCGCTCAAACTCCTCTTGAGTATCGGCGCCACGGGACGTGGGGAAACCACCGCCCTGGCCATCGCCGTTGAAATAGTTGAGCACGTTGAAACTGGCAACTGTCAAGGCATCGAGACGATTCAACTCAGGCTCGGATGCTCTGGGATTGGCGGCAACAAAGTTGACGGTATCGACCGGCATCAAACGGTAAATGCCAAAACCGTAATGCATCACCGCGGTGAGGTTTGTGACAGTATCACCGACTCTGAGCGGGTTAGCGGCGCTCAGACCCGGGGCCGGATAGATAACAGGATCCGGGTTTTGTGCCGTCAGACCATCGTCAAGCACTATGGAATCCAGGGCATTGGCTGCCGTGACCGCCAAGGCATCGGCGCCGGGATTGGCCACCTGAGTACCGATAAAGTGACGGCTTGAACCCAACAACACCTCACCATAACGGCCAAGGTTGTAGACTTCGTTTACCGTAAGATGCTGCTCAAAGCTGACCAACATGCCTTCGAAGGCTTCAAGTGCACTGCTGTCATTTACCGGCAGGCTCACCCTGGCTGCACTCGGCAGAGGCTGTGATGTGGCACACAAGGCCTTGGCACTGACATTGGTCAGTTCGGTCAGGCCTTGATATTCAGTGACCTGAGCCCGCACTCGAATTCGGTCGCCAGCCTGATAACCACTGGCGCTATTGCCTGTGTACAGGAACACCCCTTCCGAGGTCAAAGGATCGGCATCCGCCTCGGCATCGGCCATCTGCAGGAACAATCCCTTGAGACCCGCTTCCTGGTTGCTGGTGACTATTGCTTCCACTTCCAGGGTTTCACCGGCCAATGGACTGGCCTCACCGCTACCCTGCAATGCATGAATGGGTGTAGCCGCATCGCCGCAAACCAAGGCGCCATTACCGGGATCTGTCGGTTCACCCGGCTCGCCGGCATTACCGCCAAAGGCCCCCAGGTCGTCGATATTATCGATGGCGAAACCATCCCAACCGCTGAGGTCAACCGCATCGAAGGGGTCGAGATCCGCGCTCAAGTTGTCCAGCTTACGCCTTATAGTATTGTTCTGAGTGGAAACATCACCGCTGCCCCACTCGGAGCCGGGATCCACACCAACCTGGCCCAGGCTGTCGACCACCTCACCATTACGGCTCAGCACCAGGGCATCATCACCGTTGAAGAAACTGGCGCTGCTGGTTTGCTGCGCCAATGCCAGGATTGCAGCGTCGGCATCATTGTCGGCCAATACATGAGTGCCACCGGCGGCCAGCATGCCGCTCAGGGCAATGCTGCTGCCTGCGCTGCTACTGCCATTGAAGAAGATATCCAGCTGATACTGGCTGAGATCGACAGCTTGGCTGCCGGCGTTAAAGAGTTCGATGGCCTTGTTATTGCCTGAGCCTTCAACATATTCGGAAATGATCACTTGCTCGCTCGCCTGAGCCTGGGCAGCAATACTGCCCACGGCCAGGGCAAGCAGACTTGCCTTGGTTAACATATTGACCCCTGAAATATATCCTGATTATAGTGATTTTCTTATTTATCAATAAGTAATGTTATTTCTACATCCCCGCATCCGGAGATGCAGCCACTATAAAGGCCACAGGTTACAATCAAGTTGCAATATGTAAAATATTTATCAAACTTTAGTGTTAGTTAATTAGTCCTATCAAGGGGTTAGCTTGGAGAAAAAATTGAAAGCGCCTGAGTAACTCTAGTGCTCTAAGAACATGGCCTTACCACTCTTAGGTTCAAAGCGGCTTAAGTTGGCTGTCACGCAGGCCCACTAACATCAGTTCCCCGTCAGCGCCCAATCTCAGCTCGCCATAATGCCCCTGACTGAAATGCTCGGCCTGGCCCTCTTCAAAGAAAAAAGCCTGGCTCGCCAATTGCACTTCTCCCTGACGGACTTTAAACGGCAAGCGTCTTTGCCGCTGCAACAAAGGAGCCTCCGGGTCACTCTCCAGCGCCACAAAAGCGGCACGCTGCTGCTCATCGATACTCACTCTGAGCCAGCCCTGCATATTGTCCTGAAACTGCCCTTTTGCGCGCAGCTCATTGGCCAGTTGCCGGGCCAACTCATAATCGAGTTGCATATAATCCCCCTGCATCAGCGAGCGGGGATCCACCGGGGCCAGCTCAAGCAAGATGGGCTCACCGTGCTGCCAGAGTTGCTCTTTCTGCCACACAGAAATGTTGATGACCAGCAAACAAAGCAGCCCCCACACGAGGCACAACCCCATTATTTTGGGCGTCAATTTGGGTTTCATGACTGCTCTCCTCCATTCTGCGCCGCCAGCCACTCAGGCCTGTCGCTCAAAGGCTTCAGCGCAAACCAGAGCAGTAGCAGACTCACGCCAAGCAGCATCAGCAGCAAGGATTTTTCCAACAAGGTTTGCTGCAACGAGTAATAGTAATAACCGCAGTAAACCGGCATAGCCAGAACCCCGAGACAGAGCAGCAAGCGCTCGGCCAGCACAAAGCCGAAAACCGCGACCAACGCGCCGGCGATAAGCCCGGGGATCCACCAAAACCAAACCAAGGCCGACAGCAGTCCCAGTAGCAACAGCATCTGCGAACGCCCATCCAATTGATGCCGGATTGCGTTCATTCGACTGCCGAAAAGACACCAAAGTTGCCACAGCAGCAAAGCTTCAAGTAACCATTGCGCGCCCTGCAACATAGCAAGGCTCACGCCGGAACTCTTTAACTCCCAGACACCTTCCAGCCAAACCAATTGCGGCGTCTGACAAAAGAGCAGCGCCAAGGTCAGGGCCATGGCAAGGGAGCGCCAGCGAAGCGGCGTCTTGCCCCAGTCGGCCTCATGGCGCCAAAGCAGCACAAAGCCCAGTAGCAGTGCCGGCGTCACCAAGGGTAATAGTGCCAGAGTCTGCAACAGCGCAATCAAGGCCAATAATGCCAGCAGCGCGCAACTGGACCGGGTCAAATAAGCTGGCAGCAGATACCAGTGAAGCGATGCCGCCAGAGCCAGCATCAACCACCAGCGCCAGGAAGCCACTTCAAACAGCAGCTCATCAAAGGCGATGCCATAGAGCACCAAGGCGGCAACGGCAAAGCTCAAGGCAAACTGAGAGATAAACAGTCCACTTTGACCTCGGCTCAAACCAAAGGCCACTGCAGATGCCGCCAGCGCCAGGCTCAGCAGCAACCCAGGCTGAATATCGTCCAACAATAACGCCAGGCTGGTGCCGATGAAACCCAGCAAACAGATCCCGGCTAACCAGCCAAACAGGATAAGCATCGCCTTGAGATACCAGGGACTTTGCAACTCTGGTGTCTCTTGTGTCACATCCCCCGAGACAATGCCTGCCTGCTGCAGCCGTTGCCAGAAAAGGCTGCCCGCATTAGGGACGATTTGCTCATCCTCCCTGGGCTCTGTGTCGGCTGTCGCATCTTGGTGCTGCTTAGCCTGTTGCTCTGGTGCCGTGGCCAGATAGTCAGCTTGCAAGCGCTTTAGCAGCAAGGCGACGACTGAGGCACTGAGCAGCACGCAAAGCGTCATCAGGGCAAACAACAGTACCACGGCATCACCATCAAACACTTCAGACAGCAAGCGCAGCAACCAGAGATCAAACAGCGCTGCCGTGCCGAAAAACCCGAGCGCCATGCCGTAGAGTTTACGCCTTGTGTGATAGCCTCGTATCAGCGCTGCGGCAACAACCCCGTAGAGAACCACAGCAATAAACTGCTCTTTGCTCAAGGAGTCGAACAGTGTCCAACAACTCGCCAGCAACAAAAAGCCCCAACTCAGCAGCCCGCTTGTTACCTCGCTGAGGGGGATGCCGTGCTTGTCTGTCAGCGCAAAACGAAGCAGGCATTGATGCAGCAGCCAATTGAGCGCAAACAGTGACCAAGGGATAGCGAGCCTGTCATCCCCCAGGAAGCTAAACAGGTCTGCAAACGGCAATGAGGTTATCTGCAGTAACAAGCACAGGGCCAGGTTCAACAGCAAGATAAGCAGCAGATAACCGGCTTCCAGTTTCAGAAATACCACCCAGGGCAGAATAAGCAGTGCCCACACGGCAAACAACTGCCAGTTGTCAGCCCCTTGCTGATAGCTCTGGCCGATAAAGGCCAGCAAGACGCCGACAAACACACAGGCCACAAACAGGAGCCAGGGCAAAGCGCCTTGTGCCTTGTCGGCAAGGGGTGGCTTTAGCCATCGGCTCAACGCAAAGGCCAGCAACAAACAGCCCAGCAAGCCGGTTTCCAATAACGCCAACTTGCCCATGCGCGGTAAAGCGGCCCAGTTGTAGGCAAAAAAGCAGATAAGCGCCGAAGCA
This sequence comes from Shewanella sp. Iso12, assembly GCF_012030025.1. Classification (NCBI taxonomy): domain Bacteria; kingdom Pseudomonadati; phylum Pseudomonadota; class Gammaproteobacteria; order Alteromonadales; family Shewanellaceae; genus Shewanella; species Shewanella sp. Iso12. Next base: position 473,843 of record NZ_JAAUHW010000002.1, on the reverse strand, counting down.
AAACAGAGCGCAGCACTCCCCAGCAGCAAAAGGTTGAAAAAGCTCAGGCTCTGCTTGGCCCCGGCTGATGGCAGTAATCCCAAGGCGTTGCGCCACGCAGCCCCCGAGACAAGATGTTGCGAATGCCATAGATAGAGTTGCTGCTTGGCCTGGGCTCTGTGTTGTTGCAAAGCATCCATGAAATGACCTGCCCGCTTTCCTTGAGTGAATTAAGTTCCTATATTTAATCACAAGATCAAACAGATCAGCAGAGTTGGAGGTAGGGTTTGTGTGTCGGACGTTTCCATGCCGAGAAGATATCAAGAAAAGCCCCTGTTTGGCAGTGGCTGTTGGCTTGCCTCTTTCAGGCTTGTCTGTTGCTGCCCACGCAAGTGCAGGCCGCCACTGAGACGCCCGAGTCTCGCGACTCAAGGCCCCTTATCCTGGTGGGCGGTTATGATTTTCCGCCCTATATCCGGCTGCACAATCAGCATCCGCCCTCGGGCTTGAGTATCATGCTGCTCGATGCGATTGCCGCCAGACACCCCGAATATCGATTTCTGTTTGTTCCAACCAGCATACATAACAGATATGCCGCCTTCAGTCGTGGTCGTTTCCAGATGATGTTGTTTGAAAACCCACAGTGGGGCTGGAGCAAACTCAATCCACAGCCACACTTCATCCCACTGCCATTTGAAGACAGTGAGATCTATATCGCCAAGGCAGAGAAAAATCGCGACGAGCAGTTTTTTAACCAATTGAACAACAAACAGATGTTACTGGTGGAAGGTTATCATTACCCCGGACTCTGGCAGGAGCTCGGAGGCCCACCTAAAAGAGTGCGTTATGTCAGCAGTAATCATGAGGTATTGCAGGGGATCCTCAAAGGACGGGCAGATATCGCCCCCCTGACCCGTTCCATGCTGGAGCGCTACCTGGCCAAGTATCCCAATAAACGCCGGCAATTGATGATATCCGGCCTCCGGGTGCAGCATTATGACCACCATATTCTGCTCGCGGGCGATGCCGCCATCAAAGAGACCGAACTGATAGCCACTCTGGAAGCGTTACGAGCCGAAGGCGTGCTGGAAAAGCTGTCACGTCAGTTCAGCCTGCCCTTGCGAGCGCCGTCCATGGCGCCAAGGCCGCTGACAGAGGCGAAAGAACCCTCTGTCAGTCCCGTTGCAAGGCAATAATGGGATCCAGTTTGGCCGCCTTCTGCGCCGGATAGAGGCCAAAGCCGACCCCGATACTCATACAAACCCCAAGCGCCAGCAGTATCGCAAAGGGAGACCAAGCCACAGGCCAACCGGCCGCAGTTGATATAAGCAGCGCCAGTCCCAGCCCTACGACTATGCCAAACAGACCGCCGGTAGCCGAAATGGCGATACTTTCAATCAAAAACTGCCGGGCGATATCCTTGCGCCTGGCTCCCAGCGCCCGCAGCAAACCTATCTCGGCGGTGCGCTCCAAAATGGTGGCCAGCATAATGTTCATAATGCCAATCCCGCCCACCAGAAGCGAGATCCCGGCGACACAGGCCATGACGATATTGAAGATCTGTTGGGTCTTCTGATGTTGGGCCAGAAGGTCGGCCGGCACCACTATGTCATAGTCCTTCTCACCGCCATGACGGCGCTGCAACAGATGATTCAGGCTCTTGGCCGCCAGCGAAGGCTCAACCTCTTCCCTGAGCGACAGCTTGATCATGTCCAGCTCATCTTCAAGCGCCTTGAACTGCATCTTTTTCAGGGCGCTCGACAGTGGAATAAACACCTGATTGCGCTCGCCCCCAAGCTTGACGCCCTGGATTTTGGACTTACCGCGATTGGCATCGGCCAAGATACCCACCACGGTAAACCATTGATGGTTAATCTTGATGTTCTTGCCAAGGGCATCGCCCTTGGGAAACAGGCTGCGGGCCGCCTCTGGCCCCAACACGGCGACCTGGCGAAAGTAAACTTGATCCTGCTCGGTAAAAATCTGCCCTTCACTGAGCTTGAGCGATGTCAGCCCAAAATAGCTGGGAGTCACTCCCATCACACTGGCATCGCTGCGCCCTTCGGCGGAAAACAGGCTGAAGGCCTTTACTTCCTTGGCGGCGCCCCAATCCTGGATAAAAGGCAAGGTGTCTCTGGCACTGTCGATGTCACGCAGGCTCAGGCCGACACTGTGTTCACGAATCGATTTCAGCGCCTCGCCGTCATTGCTGCGGCTGTTGACCACCAGATTGCGAACCCCCATGGATTCAATCATCTTCAAAGCTTCACGCTCGGCACCCTCACCGACGCTGAGCATGGCTATAACGGCGCCGACACCGAATATCATCCCCAGCAACGTCAAGGCGGTACGCAGCTTATGGTGGCGCATCTCATCGAACGCCTGGGCAAATCCTTGCCATAGCCCTATCACCGGACTCATAGCTGACTCCTCTTGGGTGGGGTTGTCAGGGCTATTACATCACCGGGATTTAGCCCGGCGGTAATTTCGGTGCGGTTAAGGGACCTGTGCCCCGGAGTCACATCCCGGCGCACAAACCCGCCGCCCTGCTTAAGAAACACCCAGTAGCGCCCATCTTTTTGAAACAGGGCTTGATTGGGTACAGTCAATACATCATTGAGATCCAGCACCTGTACCTTGGCGTTCACTTGTCTTCCCGGCTGCATAATGGCCGGCAAAGTTTGATCCAGGCTGATGGTGAACTGGAAATAGTTCACCGGGCTGTCTCTGTCTTTGGGCTTGGCCAGCGCATCGACCTGAGTCACTGTGCCGCTAAAAGGCCGCTCAGGATAGGCATCCAGAGTCACTGTGGCTTGCTTGCCGATGGCGAGCCCCACAGCTTCCGATTCAAGCACATAGACCCTTGCCTGCATCACGGAAGTATCCGGCAATATGCCTATGGGGAATCCGGACCAGATCATGTCACCCACCACGGGAAAGGCGCCATCCCAGCCAGCCTGATAGACAAACAGCCCATCGTGCGGCGCGATGATCTCCATCTGTGACAGATTGCCCTGATACCTGTCCATCTTGGCCTGATGGCCTTTCTGTTTCAGCTTGATAAGCGCCTGCTCGGCATCGGCCTGCGCCTGGTGCTGGGTGCCGCCCCACTGGAAATAGTCCAGCTTGGCATCCAAATATTCCTTGTTGCGCATCTGATCTATGATGTCGATTTTGGTGTAGACCCGCTCATCTTCACTGAAAAAGCGCTCGGCCAACTGCCGCTCATTACCTGTAACCTTGCTTCCCAGAGTCAAACTCTGGCTCAAGGTGAGATCTTTCTCTGTCTGGATCTGTGCATCCTGAGCCAGGCGCTCAAAGTCGAAGGCTTCCATCTGCAAGCGAAACGACTCACGGGTATCATCGAGCCTGGCCACCACATCACCGGCCTTGACCTGAGTAAAGTTGTTCTGGATCCAGGCCAGGGACTGAGGCCCACGTAACCCCGTGGGCACCACAACGGGAGTGGACTGCGCCGCTTCCAGCTCACCGCTGGCGGGGATATTGACCTGAAACTCGCCGCGGCTGACTGTCATGGTGAGCACACCATCGTTGCCGCTCGGTTGGCAGCCACTCAAGGCCAAAGCTATCAAGGCCTGCGTTATCAAGGCCAGAGCGATTAGCGAATGATTCTTCATGGCAGCAATACCTCATCACCCACCTGCAAGCCGGAGAGTATTTCAACCTGATCGCCCCCCATGGCACCAACCCGCACCGACTGTTTGCGAGCCCCCAAGAGCCCGTCCAGCAGCACATAAGGATGACCGGCCTCGTAATGCACCGCATCCTGAGCCACCAGAGTACGCTGGCTGTCATCGGCAATTTCTATGCTGATCTTGGCGGTCATTCCCGGGCGCATCAGCTCGGTATCCGGCTCGTCTATGCTGGCAACCGCATCGAACACCACCAGAGGAACCTCCTGGCTTTTGTTACGAAAAACCGCGCCCAACTCTTTGATTTTTCCTGTAAAGACTTTATCAGGATTGGCATCCAGACGGATCTTGAGTTGCTGGCCCAGTTTAACTCTGCGGGCTTCTACTTCAGGGATCGCCATATTGACCTGCATGCTGTCGAGATCCGGGATAGACAACACCACATCACCGGCAAACACAGATTGGCCCTCCTTGAGCTTGTTGCCCTGAGGATCGTTGCCATAAACCACCATACCGGCACGGGGCGCCACCAAGGTCATCGAGGCGATACCCTTTTTCAACGCCGCCACTTCGGCAGCGAACTTCTGCCGGTCTCCGTCGAGCATGGCTTCCCGTTGCCGGGCGCTCTCGGCCTCAAGTACCAGTTGCTGCTGCACCAGAGTCACTTTGTCACGGGCGATCACCGCGTCACGCTGGTACTTTTCTTTATCCAACGCCGCCACTGTGTCATCAGAGAGGGCAAACTTACGCTCGGCCTTGTCCAACTCCATTTTGGCCTCCGCCAGTTGCAACTTAAGCTCTTCCATCTTCTTGGCATTACGCAGCTTGGAGGTCTGCAAGTCCTGCACCGTAGCCTCAAGCTCGGCCGATTTGACCGACAGCCTTTGGGTCAGTTCCGAGGTATCCAGCTGAGCCACCATCTCGCCGCTTTCCACCTCGCTGCCTTCCGGCGCCAGCTGCTTGACCTGGTATTGCCAGATGCGCCGCATCACAGGCGGCATTAAAGATACGGTATCGGCCGCCACCAGCTCACCGGTGACTTCTATTTTTTGACTCAGGGGACCTTGCACCACCTGAGTGCTCACCCCATCACTGCAGGCGCTCAGCGCAAGCAGTGCCAGCCAGGCTAAACTAAAGCGCTTCATGTTTGCCTCCGGTTTCCACCAGCACACTCATGCCGGGGATCATGGCGATATCCTCAGGCGCCTTGAAACGGATCCCCACTTCAAACCAGTTACTGCGGCCCCAGGCCGGTAGATTGATGGCCTGGCGACCGATACTGGCAATTTGTCCGGGAAAGGCGCGCTCAATTTCCGCATCCAGACGCATGGTCACGGCTTGCCCGGGTTTCAGGCGATCTACATCCACCTCATTGACCCAGGCGATCACCTCCAGATCCTCCATAGCAGGTACTGTGGCGATTTGTCGCCCCACTTGCACCGTATCCCCCACCTCGAATTTTTTATTGCTCCAAGGCTCACGCCCAAGCAGCAAGGGGCCGGCGATTTCGGCTTTCAGCTCCAGGCTGTCCAAGTCCTTGAAGGCCTGGGTCAGCTCGAGCGCCGCCTTTTCCTTGTCAATCTTCAGCTGTGCCAGAGTCGCCTTCTCGGTATCCAGAGCTTCGGCCAGTGCTTGCTTGGCCTTGGTCACCTCGGCGTTTATCTGCAACAGCTTGAACTGATTGTCGGCGTACTCCTTGGCAGCAATAAAATCCGCCGGCACGGCCGCTACCAGTTGCGCCTTTTCCTGTTCCAGCAACTGCTTTTTCAGCTCAAATCTGGCTTGCAATACCTTGGACTTGAGCTCTATGGACTGGCTCTGCTCCTGCGCCGATACCCTGAGCATGCTGGCTTCCAACTGTTCTATCTGGTTGGCTACCTGACTCTTGTCAAACACCACCACCACTTGCCCGGGGGACACCAAAGAGCCCTCGGGTAACATCCACTGAATTTGATAGCGCCAGGCATCACCGGCCTTGGGGACGCTGAAAGTCTGCGATTTGGCGGAACTGACTTTACCTGTCAGTAGCAGCTGTGCGGCGGGCTGCGACTTGGCGTCCGTCACCTTGTCCGTTAGATGCTCCAATGGAGAAGCTATCGAAGAAGGTGAGCCGGCTGCCACCGCTATGGCACTTCCTGAAACAGCCAAGCTTGAAAAAGCCAGGCCAGAGACCGCCAGGCTCAAAAGTAAAAGAGAATCAGGCCGCATCTGCCCTCCTGTCACTCTGCAGGCAACCATCACGCATGCGGATAACCCGCTGGGCGTAAGCGGCCACTTCCTCTTCGTGGGTCACCAGAATAATGGTTTGCCCTGCGGCATGCAGCTCGGTAAACAGCGCCATGATCTCAAGCGAAGTCTTGCTGTCCAGCGCCCCTGTGGGCTCATCGGCCAGCAAAATGGCCGGGCGATTGACCAGGGAGCGGGCTATCGCCACCCGCTGACGCTGACCGCCCGAGAGTTGGTTAGGCCTGTGATCCAGTCGCTCTCCCAGCCCGACACGCCTCAGTAACTCTATAGCGTGGGTTTCATCGCCCTGCCCTTCTGGACTGTATCTCAGCGGCAGCATCACATTTTGCAGCGCAGTGAGTCTCGGCAAGAGGTGAAAACTCTGGAACACGAAACCTATCTGGCGGTTACGCACCGCAGACAAGGCATCATCATCCAGTTGTCCCACCTCTTCGCCATTGAGCAGGTAACTGCCGCTGCTGGGTTTATCCAGGCAGCCGATGATATTCATCAGCGTCGACTTGCCTGAACCCGATGGCCCCATGATGGCCACAAATTCATTGGCTTGAATGTCGAAACTGACTTCATCAAGCGCACGCACACAAGCGTCGCCCATCTGATAGGTTTTGCAAAGTTGTTGAAGCTTTATCATTGCTCTTGGTGGGTATTGCGACCGGCGCTCAACCACTCCTTGTTATTGTCTGCAGCTTTGAACCTTGGATAAAGGCGCAAGTTCCCTATTTAATGCCAAATTCCAACGCCGGGCCGCAAGCTAATTGTAAGCTGACATTTCAGCGCCCGAGAACCAATACTGTGATGCCTCAAACAGCTTGAGGCCGATGCAACGCCTCTTGGTGTAATTCGGGCCGGGCTCATGAATTCTTGCCTTGGAATCGGGCTTAGGGCCTGACTTATGGCCTGACTTATGGCATAGCCCCTATCCAGGCAAACAGGGCCGCGAGGCCGTAAAGCAGCGGCGGCAACAGGCTCTGGCCACTTTTTTGCCCGCCAAGCAGTCTGGCATAGAGATGCCAGACCATCAAGAGAAGTAGGTTGAGAACAATAAAGAGTATTAAACCAAACACATAAGTTGCCGGCATCAGCTCAAACGCGCAGGCTATCAAGGCCAGAGCAGCAGTAAGCAAGAAGGGCGCAAAACTGAGATCCGCAAAGCAGTCTTGCTGTTCACGCCTGTTGGCGCGGCCATGGTTTTCCTGCGTCCAAGCTGCCCCTTGCCGGCGTTCGCGGGCTTTGGAACGGATCCTGGGCCAGAACTCAATCACCAGCGCGAACAAGATGATACAAGCAGCCAATAACAGACTCAAAAGCATAGTGCCTCCCTCCCATGGACAAAGAGACAGGCTGCGGCTGCATTTTATTGCATCACATGTTGGCCATTATCCAGTAGTCAAGGCGCTTTTGCGGCTCGGCCAAGATGGTTTTGCAGCTGTCTTTGTATTGGCTCATCAAACCACCCAAACTCTTGCTGTTACCCATGGTTTCCAGCATTTCGGCACGGGCCGCAGCCACGCCCTTCTCGGCATCCTGTGCCGAACTGTACTGGGCGGCCAAAGCCTCGGCATCCTTGGCAGATTGTTTCAGTCTATCTCCAACGGCGGCCATCTGCGGTGCATTCATTGCTGCTATGGCTTCAGAACTTATCTGATAATAGGCGGCGCATTGCTGCAACTCGGCGCTAAAGGCCTCCTCGGCAGAACCGGCGAGTGCTGTGGCACTGGAAAACAAGCCGATGGCGGCAAAGACAGACAAAGCAGTTTTATGGGACATCTTGGTGATCCTCTTGATATCAATGAAGGCAAGCTACTTTAGTGCCTGATGAATTTCAAGGTTTTAGGGTCAGACTGTAGTGGAAAAATTCATTGTCCCGGACAAAACCAATGGACTCATAGAGAGCTTGAGCCCTGACATTATTACGCTGGGTTTCGAGGATCAATTCATCAATGCCCTGTGCTTTGGCGTAACTCAGCGTGGCATCGAGCAGCGCACGACCTATGCCGACACACCTGGCATGCTGAGTGACATAAATATCATTGAGGATAAGCAGCGGCGCCGCCTGCAGCGAAGAAAAGCCGGGATAGAGCTGCACAAACCCCAAGGCTTGGTTTTGCTCGTCCGGCAGATAAAAAATCACGGATTCATCCCGCTTAAGCCTTTGGCTGATAAAGCTTAACGCCAGTTCGGGCTCGCTGGGATATCCATAAAACCGGCGATACTCATCAAACAGCGGTGAGATAATCTCGGCATCCTGTGACTGTGCCCGAATAACTTGCTTTAGCATGAATGATTTCCCTTCAATTCAATATTGTCCTAAATGGTGCTCACTGTGCGAGTTCGGCATGGTACTGATCACTGTGTAATGCCAGCCTGTCCTTGAGGCCTTGTTTCACCTCGGGCCATTCGCTGTCAATGATGGAGTAGACCACTGTATCCCTGACACTGCCGTCCTTGAGTAGTCTGTGGTTTCGTAAGATGCCATCTTGCTTGGCTCCCAGGCGGGTGATGGCTTCCCGCGAAGCCTGGTTATGAAAATGGGTTCTGAACTCCACCGCCATCACATCCAGGGTCTCGAAGGCGTACTCCAGCAACAACAGCTTGGTTTCGGTATTGATGGCGCTGCGCTGCACGCTCTTGGCATACCAGGTATACCCTATCTCCAGCCGGCGGTTGGCCTGATCCCAGTTGCAAATACGGGTACAACCGACAATTGCACCGCTGCCTCGGCTACGTACCGCAAAGGCCAAGGCTTCACCGCGCTGCTCACTATCCAAAGCCTGCTGGATATACTCTTTCATCTCATCCGGATGCGGCACGCTGGTGTACCACAAGCGCCACAACTCACCATCGGCGACCGCCAGCGACAACGCCGGCAGATGATCCTGACTCAAAGGTTCGAGGATCACATGTTCTCCGGTCAAGCATGCTTCCAGTCCCATGATTTGCCTCCCTAATAATGCAAGATGATGATTTAACACTTGTTTGATTACCAGACTAACATGAATAAATCATTAAACCAGAGAAAATGTTAACAAACGGTTTCTGCAGCAAGCCAGCTGAACTCTGTCAATCTGAGGGGAAAACCCGGCCTTTTGACCCGCTGAATATCAGCCAGGGCTGCAGTCAATAAGTGCAACACGCATGGTTGAACGGACTGAGGCATCAACCGTTGAGCAGCACGCTTCTGCTCACTATATAGATTGAATTGAAGCAACCTGAGATGGTACTCCTGAAGAACCTTCTGATCACATAGACGGAGTCGCGCTTCCAAGTTGAATTCGTGCTTCCCTTGAATCACTATAGAGAGACGGTAATAGAGTCATGACAGTTGAATAATTGCAGTCGAAGGCAGAATGATGAGTAAGAAATGTTTTAATTTAGGGACCCTATCCGAGGACTTCGACGAGTCTGATTGTATGTTTAAAGAGGTTGATGAGAGAAATTACTTTTATGCCACCAATGAATATATACCTTGCTCTTCTCGTTCACCCATAACTTGGGAGGATCCAGAGATATCAGATAGTACTGAGATTCCTGATATCGTTGAAAAAGGTGATAAGCTCGTATCCAAAGAAGTTGCTAAACTAATAATGTCATTTGACCCTTATGGTGTGGAGATATATCCAGCAAGTTTGCTCATTGAAAATGAACTTCTTACAGAAAGGTACATAGTATCAATAAAGAATGTCATTGACGTTATAGATACTGAGCGTAGTAGAATTATTCAAAATCCAAAGCCCCACCGACCACCTATTGTTTCTCGTCTAGCTATATGCCCGGAAAAACTCGAGCTTATTCCATTACATAAACGTTTGGTTTTTAGGGTGAAAGAGTCAAATACGGTATTTTTTGATGTTAGTATTGTGGAAAAGTTTATCGCTGGCCTTATGAACGGCCATCATAATTTATGTCAAGCAATTCCGTTTGATACATCAGAATTAACCCCAACAATATAAGCGCTCAGAATAGTAAAACGTTGGCCGGGTTAACCCCGGCCAAATATCGTGCCAGTTACAACAATTCATAACTACCGGCAACCCGGAACCAACCGGCTATGCTGGCACGATCTTTATGGGTTGGCAGTACTTCATGGGGGAAACGCTCGCTCAGGAAGATCACCAGAGTGCCCATTCTCGGCGGGATCTGCTCAAGCAGAGCGTCGTCCTCTTCATAGAGCATCAGCTCGCCACCATCACCCTGTTGCCAGTCGGGGTTAAGGAAAAATACCGTGGTCAAGATCCGGTTGCGACTGCCCCGCAGCGCATCCAGGTGTTTACGGTAAAAAGTACCAGGGCGATAAAAGGCGTAATGGCTTTCATAATCGAATAGCCCCATAAACAGGCGCCGGTTAAGCCCATGACGCAAGCACGCCATGTATTCCAAATAGTCGGCATCCGGTTGTTGTGCTTCATTCAACCAGCGGATCCTGTCTGAACGTATCTCCTGCTCGCGAACACGCTCATTGCCACGGCCGATTTCAGCCCAGCGAAAACTCTCTACCGGCGAGTGGTTAACCTTATCCAGCAATGCGCTACTCAACGTCTCCGGCAGCACATCCTCAAGCACTATGTATCCCTTGTCCGTAAGTGCATCGGCAATCCTGTCCAATAGTTCATCGTTTAACAGCGAAACCAAATGGGTATCCTCTCTGAAATGCTGCGGCTGTTATTGCCTGCTTATTGACAAAGCCACAACCTAAAAAGCCCCCACTTGAATAAAGCGGGGGCCGATTCTGATAGCAGCGGATACTAGAGCATTCGATTTGGGCTGACAATCAAAATAAAACTTTCAATTCATATAGTTACAACACTAACCATATATTATCAAAGAGGCTCTTCAAGCTAAACAGGGTGCAAATTCAAGCGCTTGAGTTGTAGCTTGAATCCATTGATGGGAAAAATCGGCTCGCGCCTGTGGGGAAGTTAATTATCTTCTATACTCTCAAACAGGATTATGACTGTAAAACAGTGAATTATGGGATCAGAACGTCAACCAACGCGTCAGTTCTATGTTCGTGCCGCCATCATAGCCGCCGAACTGGAAAAGACTCAGGGCCACTGCAAAGAGATTAATATCATCGCCAGCAATGCCCAGGCGGCATCGATTCGTGCCGGCAGCATGGCGCTGGGCTTTAAGGCGCTGACCCACTCCATCGACGAACTGGCGCATTTCACCACCCACTCAGCCGCAAGAATCAATCATCTGGCACAGACCATCAGCCGCCTAACCAGCGAGCAGACCCGAGTCCGCAAGGCGATGCTGCAATTTGCCCGCGCCAGGGAGAAAGCCCGTAAAGCCCGTTATGGCGACAGCATCATGCCGGCGCTGGAGAAGAACAGCCAACACTTTACGGCCCTTGAGCAGCAGTGCAAACGCCTGAGCCTGGATATTGAATTGCAACTGGAAGAGCTCTGCCAGCAGCTGAAAACCGCTAAAGTGCTGGCCTCGCTGTGCCGCATCGAAGCCTGCCGGATAAAGCCCGCCGACCAGGCCACTTTCAACCATGTTGCCAACCGGGTCGATGCTGCTGCCGGGGCGATCCGCACTCAGGTAGATAAGGCGATTCAATTACTTGAACAATAAGGGAGTACAGGGATGAAGAGCCAACTCTTGTTGGAAACCCATAGCCACAAATGGATCTATTTTGGCCGGGATCCGGACAAACCCGACGGCATCATAGACACCAATCAATATATGTTGGTCACTGCCGAGCAGGCTCTGCTGATGGACCCGGGTGGCATAGAGCTATTTGCCCCCATGCTGGCCAATGTGGTTTGCCACATTCCCATAGAGCAGCTCACCCATCTATTCGCATCCCATCAGGATCCCGATATCATCTCCTCCCTGGGGCTGTGGGATCAGACTCTGGAGCGGGCCCAGCTGCACGCGCCCTGGATTTGGGAAGGTTTCATCCGCCATTTCGGGATGGAGCATATCCAATACCAGGCCATTAAAGATCAAGGCGGCAAGCTGACGCTCGATGGCGTAGAGGTGCAGTTTATCCCGGCCCATTATCTGCACGCTTCCGGCAATTTTCATGTCTACGACCCTGTCGGCAAAGTGCTAATGTCGGGCGATATAGGTGCGGCACTGGAAGACACGAATGCCGGGCTATTTGTCGATGACTTTGGCCGTCACACCGAGAAGATGCGCTTTTTCCATCAAAGATGGATGCCCTCCAACCGCGCCAAGCAGGACTGGATAGCCAGAGTGAGAGAGCTGGAGCTGGACTATTTATGTCCGCAGCACGGGCGGATATTCAGGGGCGAGCAGATACCTGAGTTTCTCGACTGGTTCGAGCGCCTGGAAGTGGGGGTTGCGGTAGGCAACTGAGTAAAATAGCTTGATGCCATGAGCTTAGCCCATGGCAAGTTTTCCGCCATTGAGTGTTCGGCAGCTATCAGAGATAGCGGGCAAAGGCGCTGCCCTCTTTGGTGGCTTTGAGCGGCGCTTCAACCACAGGAGTGCCCAGATAGAGAAAGCCCACTATCTGATCGCTGCCATCGAGCCCCAACGCCGTATTGACCGTAGAGTCAAAGGCAAAGGTACCAGTGCGCCATATTCCGCCCAGCCCCTGGGCAAATGCGGCCTGCTGCATCGCCATCACGGCGCAGCCGGCTGCCAATTGCTGCTCCAACTCAGGGACCTTGGGATGATCTTTGGTCTTGGCAACCACAGTGATCACCATAGGCGCCCTGAGCGGCATACCGGCAGCCTTGTTGATAAAGCCCTCGTCGGCACCATCTGCTGTTGCGGCCGCCACAAAAATATCCGCCAGGCGATTGAGCCCTTCGCCGGTAGCAATAATAAACTCCCAGGGCGCCAGGCCACCGTGATCCGGTACTCTGGCCGCAGCATCCAGGATAATTTTCAGTTGCGCCTCATTCGGCGCCGGAGCCTGCAGTCGTGGACATGATTGACGGGTAAGAAGAAGAGTAAGTGCGTCCAATGCGCGATCCTCAGCTGAGATATCAATGACTTCACAGGATACCAAATCCGCCCCGGATCGCCAGAGGCAAAAAAGCCGGACGACTTGTTTTAAGCAACAATCAGCCGAGGTTAGCGGTTTTGGGCAGCCATTTACGGCCAATAAAATAGTCCACACTGGTGTAACGGCCGCCGCCCATAAACAGCAATACCAACAGCATAATGAAATAGGTGGCCGCAAACTCAATGCCGTTGTTGAGGATCACCAGGTTACCCGAACTGGTAAGCCAGTCGTAATTGCCGTGCTCCTGCAGTATCCCCTTGGCCCGCTCAAGCTTCTCCACCGAAGCCATCACCCTGTCGTTTGCGAGCCAGGATGAGGGATCGGCAATCGCCAGCCAGCCGTTGGACCAGTGCACACTGAAGGCCGCCACCAACATGGTAATACTCATGGGGATAGCCACCAGCCGAGTGGCCAACCCGAGCAGAAGCAACAAGCCACCAAAAAATTCGGTCCCGGCCGCCAGCGCCACCATCACTTCAGGCATGGGCAAGCCCAGCCCCCAGTCCGGATTACCGAACCAGGCCGCTGTGTCGCTGAAGTGGCTGAGTTTATTGTAACCGGCCTGCACCAGCACTGGCGCCAGATAGAGCCGCAATGCCAAAGGTGCCAGGCCATCGAATTGGCGCAGTGATTTCAAAAATGCCGCATAGGTTTGAATGATGGCTTGCATGAAAGCGTCCTTATTCGGGGAGTATTCCTGTCATGCTGCAGTTGACCCGGCAATAAGCGATTTTATTTCAGTCTTTAGTTTAGAAAGGTGCGAACAAGCCCCATGCCCGTTCTACAACTCAAAGACTCGCTTTACGATCCCATAAGCTCAGGGCTATGTCTGCCTCATAAGCTCAGGGCTGTGCCAACTCAAGGCGATGCCTGACTCAGTTCATCCAGATCGTCAATCAAGTTGCCCAGCTTACGCTTGAAGTGCTTTTGCTGGCGCTCACTCAGGCTCTGGTGCAGTTGCAACAACAGCATGCCGAAGTTTTCCGTGTTCTGCGCCAATTTCTGCTTGTGGACGTCTGACTTGAGCTCATCGGGCGATGTCATCAGCAGCCGCAAGCGCTGCGCCAACAAGTCAGAATCACTGCGTTGCAGCAAGGCTTGTTTGAACTGCCGGAGCCACTCGTGACGATACTCGAGCCACATATCCAAGGTCGCCAGTCGGCGGCTGTTGTGCTCATGGATCAGGGCCTTTTGCTGCTCATTCAAACGCCCCAGCCAATCGGCAAACAGCTCCTCCAGCCGTTCATCCGCATCTTTAATCAGTTGTTCCTGGTTCTTGTCCTTGTATTCATCCACCAGCTCCTGCTCATCGGCCTCCAGTTTGGCAATCACCTGGGCGACCTGCTTGTCACTCAAAGAAGCGATAAGGGGCAAAAGATCGTCAAACACCTGGGCAAACAGCCGAAACCAGTGATCTCTTGCCATATCCACATGACGGCGCCAACTCTGCGGCGTTAAAGTGCCATCGGCAAGCTCGGTTTGCAGCGTTTTTAACTGGGCACTGTATCTGGGTAACTCCTGGCTGCGATGCCAGGCGAGAAAAGGGTCGAGAATGGCGTCAAACGCCTGCTCCTGTTGCCGGTCAAGAGTGACATAATCTTCCAGCTGCCACTCTATGGCCCAATCGAGGAAATAATAGCTGACCTTGGTGGAGCAGGCACTGAGCGCAATTAGCAGCGCCAGGGCAATAACAATGCGTTTCATCCATTAAATACTTTAAGTTGGCTTAGGCCAGGCGACAGCTTCCCTGCCTGACTCATTGATGCTTTACAAGATGCCAGAAGTCATCAAACCAGTCGAGATAAGACTGCTGCTGATTATCCCAGGCCATCTGCAAGGCCCAGCAGCAGGCAAACAGCCAGTAGACATCGACGGCTGCAGCCACGGCCAGGTGGGCATCGCCGGTTAAATGCGGATGCTGCTCAAGATAGTGATAGATGAGCCACTGTTGCCCCTCGGCGCTCAGTTGATGGGATGACAGCACCCCGGCCAACTCAAACAGCGGGTGGGAAGCGCAGGCGTATTCGAAATCGACGCACTTGAGTCCATCCTCGGCCAGCAACAGGTTATGAGGATTGAGATCCCTGTGACAATACTGAGGCCTCAGCAGACAGGCCTCCAGCCGAGTGTTGCACTGCTCGAATAACCCTTGGGCCGAGTGAAGTTGCATGAGCCGCTGTTGCCAGCTTGAAGGCTGCACCCGGCTCAGAGCCATGCCATCGAGCCGCTCCAGATAGATGCGCCACTGCTCGGCAACACTGATTTCGAGCTTGGGGGCCGGCAAGGCCCTCAGCCCCAGCAGCAACTCCAGCAGTAAGGCCTGAGGTGATTTGCCTTGCTTGGCTCCCAATACAGCGCCTGAGCCAAATTCATGTTTAGGCTCATGTTTAAACTCATGTTTAGATTCATGTTTAGAATCATGTTTGCGCTCAAGCAGGCCAGAGAGGTTCTTTGAGTTTGCATAGGCTTTTTGAGCCGCGCTTGCGATCTCGGTCGCGCCTTTGGATGCGAGTAACTGCTGCCAGTTGGCTTGCGGCGCTTGTTCGATAAAGCGGCTCAGATATAAACCCTTGTCAGCGCTGACCCAAATCAGCCCTGGTGCCAGGTTCGCCTTCTCAGCAACCCGCCAACATGCCAGTTCGTTGTTTCTGTCGCAGATACGGTCTGAGCCCGGGGAATTGACTCTCAGCACCATTGACTCGCTACCTGCCTGCAAGAGCCAGTTTTGGTTGCTTAGCCCAAGGGTGAGCGGCTTGGCCCCCTCAAGCGGCCACAACTGTAGCCGCTTGAGGGCGGCATTGAGCTCACAGCTCAAACCTTCACCCAGACTGGCTTCAAGTGCTGTCAGCGGTTTGCCTTTCATGCCGCGCCGCTTTCAAGCTGTGAGGAGTCGCGACCGCGGGACTCCTGGGCTCTGGCGCGCCAGATAAAGTATCCGGCTACCGCCATCCCCACGTAGAGCACAAACAAGAGTGAGGTCAACATCAAGCCCTTGCTTAAATAGAGATAGATGGACACCAGATCGATAACCACCCAATAGAGCCAGTTTTCCAGCACTTTACGCGCCACCAGAAAAGTCGTCATCACAGCAAAACAGCTGGTTGCCGCATCCAGGTAGGGAAAGGCTGCCTGAGTGAAAGTTGCCATCATATGACCGACAAACAGAGACACCAACCCAGTCAACAAAATCAGTACCAGGTGCCGCTGCCAGGGCCAGGAGGTCACGGCCACTCCTTGATGGTTTTCCCCACCCCGGCGCCAGAGCCAGTATCCGTACAGCGCCATCGCCATGTAATAGACGTTGAGCACTGACTCCATCAGCAGCGCGACTTTCCAGAACAGCACAGTATAGATGGCGGTGCTGGCAAAGGCTGCCGCCCAACACCAGATATTGGCTTTCATGGCCAGCAGCAGATAGGCTAAGGCCAATACCACGGCTACCGCTTCCCAGGCGCCCATGCCCTGGGCCTGAGAGCCGGCCTCGGCGAGCCAGTGCCAGAATTCACTCATGGGTTATTCCCTGTGGCCCAAGTTCAGCTCACCGCCGATAAATTTACAGACAAACACCGCCTTGCCAAATTTCTCGTGCGCTGCCTGCATCTCAGTGGCCAGCATGGCCATCACCTCGGCATAATCTCCGCACACCTGAGTCGCCATGGCATTGGTGGTTCTCTCTATGTTGGCATAACTGTCTAGGCGCTTGATAAACCATTGAATAGGCTCCAGATACTCATCGTGGAGCGGATACATGCTGATTTCGGCAGTTAACTTCATTTTACATCTCCTGTAATGAACCGGGGCGCTGCAACACGCCCCGGCCGACAACGGCTTATGCCATCAGATAAATTTGACCTTGAAGGTCACACCAACCTGGCGTGGGTCTCCGTAGCGGATATATTGCTTCTCGGCCCAGTCCTGATCCGGCTCATTGCCGAAGTAGAAACCGCGCACGCCGTATTTTTCATCGAACAGGTTGCGGCCCCAGAGGTAAACCGACCACTTGTCGGCCTCATAGCCCAGCTTGGCGTTGACCACTTGATAGTCTTCAGATCGGGAGTCATTGCTGTCTGAGTAGTAGAACGCACTCTTGCCACTGCTGTTGAGGTTGGTAAACCAGCCCATGTCATTGCGCCAGGTCATGCCGAGACTATAGGTCCATCTCGGCGAGTGGGCCAGTTCCCGGCCGCTGAGATCCACAGGGTTGCCATATTTATCCTGATACAGGTAATCACCGTATTCTGTCTGCAGATATCCAAGGCTGGTGTAGAACTGCAGTGAATCTGTGGGATACCAGTTGGCTTCCAGCTCGGCGCCATAGTTATTGGAGCTGCCGGCGTTTTCGGTGAACAGAATAAAGCGCTGGGGATCGACAGGATCCTGCAGCGAGGCCGCTACCTGCTGATCTTCCCTGTCCATAAAGAACAGTGCCAGACGAGTATCCAACAAGCCATCGGCCCAGCTGGATTTCAGCCCCAGTTCATAGTTATAGAGGATTTCGGTATCGAACTCTTTCTTGTCGGCCAGCTCCTGGGGCAGCGTCATATTGAAACCACCGGCCTTGTAGCCCCTGGCTATCCGAACATAGGCTTCATGATGTTCAGCCAGCGCCTTGGACAGGGCGATATGGCCGCCCCACATGTTTTCCGATGGGCTAAAGGCATCACCATTGCTGTCGCTGTAGTCACTCTCACGTCGCTCGATCCGAGCACCGATAGACAGGCTGTAGCCCGCCCCCAGATCTGAGTCCAACTGGGTAAACACCGCATAGTTACTGGCGCTGTAGCGGGAAGTCAGCACTTCATCCGGCCCGCCGTTGTATTCAGAGTAGAGATCATTGTCCTCATCGAGATCCATAAAATAGAGCCCGGCCAGCCAGTCTGTGCTGCCGCCGAAAATCCGCCCGGCCTCGTTGGAGCTGAATCTGAACTCCTGTGATAGAGTGCGCCGCTCACCGCGTTTATCCCAGGTGTAATCGTACTCACAGGGTGCGCCGCCGCACTCTTTCCCGGCCCAGTAATCCGGGTTGGCCCAGTCACCGTCGTAACCGTGGTGATGATCTGTTGCGGCATAGCTTGACAGGGACACCAGCTCAAAAGCCTCGAAGCCGGTATAACTCAGCTTGAGACTGGATCCCGTGGTGCGCTGCTTGTCGACGCCCGGCGCATCGGTAATGGTATCGAAGCCGTTATTGTCCAGGGTCCAGGCATCATAACCATTGTCAAAATCGGCGTGCAGTAGAGTGAAGTCCGCCTGCAACTTGTCGGTGGCGTACCAGCGCAGCTTGATACGACCGCTGAATTCATCGCGCTCATTGGTATCGTCACGGCCCAGATACAGGTTGTCGCGATAACCGTTCTGCTTGTGTTGCTGCAGCGCCACACGATAGAGCAACTTGCCGGAATCAGTCACTGGGCCGGAGCTGAAGCCGCTGAAGGTTTGCAGATTATCATTACCGAGCGAGACTTCGGCGCCGTGCTCGAACACGTCTGTGGGATCATTGCTCTTGAGATAGATAAGACCGGCCAGGGCATTGGCGCCATAGCGGGTGCCCTGTGGGCCGCGCAGCACTTCAAACTGCTGCAGGTCGTACAGGCTGGAAACGCTGCCCAGCCCGGAGAGATCGATATCATCGATAATAAAGCCCACAGAGGAGTTGGGGGCTCCCTGGTATTGCTCCTGCTCACCTACGCCGCGGATCTGGAAGTATCTTGGCCGGGAGCTGGCACCTGACCAGTTGAAATTGGCCACGTTACCCAGCATGTCTTCGAAATGCTCGGCGCCTTGATCTTCAATGCGCTGCTCATCGATAACAGTCACACTGGAGGGCATCTTCTCCAGCGTCAGGCCACGAAAGTCGCCGCTGACGACTATTACTTCCATGGCTTGTTGCTCATCTTGCTTTTCAACGCCGGGATTATCGGCGGCATGAACGGGTGCCCACAGCAGCATCTGAATGGTGCTGGCAAGCAGAGTAGGTACGGTAAACTTGGACATAGGACCTCAAATATTCACAGTTTGAGATCCGGCAATAAGAAAGCGAGTTGAAAGTGCACGAATTGTGGCCCATTCCTACGCCGGTACTAGCCGGATCAGGTTCTAAGGGTTCGTCATACGACATCTCAGTCAACCGCAATGCGGTAAACACCCCTTGGCGCGGGCCAGTATACACGAGTTACCAACAAAAGTGAGCCAGGTTGCCAAATTGTACCCGAGGGCATAAAAAAACCGCCCACCCCAATACTCCCGAGTGTTGAGCATTCAACGGGAATAATGGCTC
Organism: Shewanella sp. Iso12; assembly: GCF_012030025.1. NCBI lineage: Bacteria > Pseudomonadati > Pseudomonadota > Gammaproteobacteria > Alteromonadales > Shewanellaceae > Shewanella > Shewanella sp. Iso12. The sequence goes on along the minus strand of NZ_JAAUHW010000002.1, from coordinate 454,702 downwards.
GGGCGGCAGTGGTGCCGAGGTTTCAACTTTTAGTTTGAAAAGGCCTCGCGCACATAGATCTCAAAACGGCTGGCGGTCGGATTCGGCGCCACGGCGCTCACCTGCAACTGCTGTTTACCATGCAGCTTAACCGACTTCCAGGACACACCTTCATCATCCAGGGTATAGCCGCTGGCATCATACCAGGTGAACTTGTACTGAATGCGCATATCGGTAGCGACCTTGCTGCTGATGGTGGCTGTGCCTCTGAGCAAGCCGCCCTCGCCTCTGGCCATAAGATCACCCACACTCACAGAGCGGGCAAAGCTGCTGTTGTCTGCGCGGCTTTCACCGGTCGAGCTGGCATACACCCCGGCCGTATGGTTGGCGCAGCCTGCCAGAGCCAGCACGGTTGCTGCTATTACCAAGACTTTTTTCATCTGCCAATCCCTTATTCTCAATCAATCAAAAAGTGCGCCCTGGCCGTTGCAATCAACTGTTTGCGGTTGGTTTGCCAGCAGTCGATATTGACATTGGCCACTCGCCGCCCCTGACGGGTTATTCGGCACTCGGCGAAGCTGTCCTTATGATAACCGGCGCGTAAGTAGTCGATGGAAAAATCAACCACCTTGGGCACCTTACTGGTTTGCATAAACACCATAAGCTGGATGATGGCCGACATCTCCATAAACCCGGCTATCACGCCACCGTGAATGGCCGGCAGTACCGGGTTACCTATGTTGTCATCTTTGGCCGGCAGACGAAACACCAGTTCATCGCCAAACCTGTCCACCTGCATGCCGATAAAGCGAGCATAGGGAACATGCTCAAGCAAGTGACTGAAATCATTGGTTTCTGTCACTTTAGCAACTATGCTTTTTACATCCATGGATGCCTTGGGATCTGTCATTTCGTCTCCTCACCCATCAGTGCCTTGCGGAAAGTATCCCCTATCATTTCAGGGCTTATCCGCATAAAGGAGCCAACCGCATGGGCGATGGGGTCGTCTATGCTGTCCTGATAGGCGATGGCCCGGGTGAACGCGACGCTGGATGACAACTTATAACACTCGGCAAAACCATACACCGGCTTGTGGGGCTCGGCAGGCTTCATATAGTCGACCCGCAGATCCAGAGTTGGCGAGATCTCCAGCGAACCATATTTGTCCTTGATGGCACAAACCACGGCGCAACCACTGGCAGTATCCATCAATGTGGTGATAACCCCACCATGAATAACCCCGGTTTCAGGGTAACCCACCAGCTCGGTGCTGTAAGGCAATTCTATCAGTACATGGTGCTCACTGGCCTCATGCACCTTGAGCCCGAGACGGCGGCACTGGGCCAACTGGTTGACGAAACGGGTAGCCAGAGTCGTCAGCGGGAAAAACTCCGGATTCACTTTCATGACGCTGAACTCACCATAGGCCCCAAGGCTTTACCGCCAAGCAGATGCATGTGGATATGGAACACTTCCTGGCCGCCATGTTCATTACAGTTAATGATTAAACGATAACCGTCCTCGGCGATCCCGGCCTCGGCGGCCAGCTTGGCAGCCACAGTCACCATACGGCCTATGGCCTGCTCATCCGAAGCCTTGGCGTCATTGACTGTGGGGATCAGATGATTGGGCACTATCAGTACATGGGTGGGCGCCTTGGGATTGATATCCCGAAAGGCGGTTACCAGTTCGTCCTGATACAGAATGTCCGTGGGAATTTCACGGCGGATAATTTTGCTGAATATGGTTTCTTCGGCCATTTTGCCACTCTCCGGTGTGTCGGTTCAGGCTCGGCCCAAGGGCCAAACCTCTGTGTTCTTGGCAGTATAATACCATTCGGCCCGGAGATGTAATTGGCCACGGCGATTTGAACCTCAAGCCATTTAAAACTCGGCAGCAATTGCCGCAGCCTGGCTTTTTTGGCAGCATTGTCGCCATGCTCAGCCGGATAGCACTCAATTTGGCTCCCGGCACTCGCCAACGATTCATACGGATATCAGATGATCAGTTATCAGATTTGCCCCATAGATCCCCACGCTCACCTGTTCGAGGTCAAAATCACCATTCAGGCACCGGCTCCGAAACAGGAACTTTGGTTGCCATCCTGGATCCCGGGCAGCTACATGGTTCGCGATTTTTGTCGCAATATCATAGATATTAAAGCCTTTGATGAGCTGGAGCGTCCGCTCAGCATTACTCAGCTTGACAAGCAGCGCTGGCTGATAGATTCCAATGCCGAATCGCTGCAACTGCGCTACTCGGTTTATGCCTGGGATATGTCGGTGCGCAGCGCCCACCTGGATCAGACCCACGGCTTTTTCAACGGCAGCAGCGTCTTTTTGGCGGTGGCCGGCAAAGAGCTTGAGCCGCTGGAGCTGGAAATTCTGCCTCCGGAGGAGGAGGCCAACTGGCAGCTGGCAACAACCCTGAGTCGAATCGAGGGTGAAGAGTGGCAGTTCGGCCGTTTCAGCGCCGCCAACTATGATGAGCTTATCGACCATCCGGTGGAGATGGGCACCTTTACCCACGGCAGCTTTGAGGCCTGTGGCGTGCGCCATGATGTGATACTGACCGGGCGTCACCGCTGCCACATGCCCAGACTGCTTGACGATCTCAAGGCTATTTGCGAGAGCCAGATCCGCCTCTTCGGTGAAGCGCCGTTTGAGCGCTATCTGTTTATGACCCAGGTATTGGGCAATGGCTTTGGAGGACTGGAACACAGAGCCTCCACCGCCCTGCACTGCTCCCGTAAGGATCTGCCGCTGAGTATGGAGATGCCGGTCAACAAGGATTACCGCACTTATCTGTCGCTCTGCAGTCACGAATACTTCCACAGCTGGAACGTCAAACGCATTAAGCCTGCCAGCTTTATTCCCTATGCGCTGGAGGCCGAGAGCTACACCCGTCAACTGTGGGCTTATGAAGGTATCACTTCCTACTATGATGACCTGATGACACTCAGAGCCAACAGGGTTTCCAATGAGCAATATCTGGAGATGCTATCCCAGACCATGACCCGGGTGTATCGCATGCCGGGCAGGCAGTTGCAGAGCCTGACAGATTCGAGCTTCAATGCCTGGACCAAGTTCTACAAACAGGATGAAAACGCCGCCAACGCCATCGTCAGCTATTACACCAAGGGAGCTTTGTTTGCCCTGTATCTGGACTTGACTCTGAGACTGGAAACCCAGGGAGAATACACACTGGATAACCTGATGCAGAAGCTGTGGCAGGCCTTTGGCAGTCAGGGTATAGGCACTGAAGATGACTCCCATCGCCGCCTCTACGAGGAGCTGCTTGGCCGGGATGCCAGCGCAGAATTTGCCTTTCTGGATAATACCCAAGAGTTGCCACTGGCGCCCCTGCTGGCGCAATTCGGAATCGAGATGCAACTTCGCAGTGCCCAAGGCGCTCAGGATCAGGGCGGCGGGGATGTTGAGGGGCAAAAAATCGGCTTCGGAGCCCGCTACAAGGCTGAAGTCCTGGGGTTAAGGATTGTGAGTGTGACCAATGGCAGCGCGGCTCACAGCGCCGGGCTCGCGGCTCAGGATCTGCTGATTGCCGCCAATGGTCTGCAGGTCGGCGCTCAATTTGAAAATGAACTGCAACAATATGAGCCCGGCGATAGTCTGGAGCTGCACTTCTTCCGCCGTGATGAACTGATGACAGGCCAACTGCCTATCAACCCGGCGGCAATAGATACTGTGTCACTCAAGCTCACCGATCCAGCCAAAGCCAAGGCCTGGCTGGGTTAAGGAAGGTGCGAACAAGTCCCATGCGTGCTCTGCGTAGGCTTACAGGCCTGGATGCAAGGCGTGGTTCGCAGCAAATGGCCCTAGTCCTTTGCAAGAAGCATAACACAGCAGGCAAGCCTGTAAGCCACGCCCTTTGGGGCTTTCACAGCAACCGGCTCTCTACGTTATCCGACTTCGACAGGCCCCGGCATGCCTTCAGTCAGATGCCTTGAACGCCAATTGCTGTGTAAGCCACTCTTTACAAAAGAGAAGGCCGCGAGGACTTATTCGCACCTTCCCTAACTGCCTGAGCCTTGACTCTCGGCCACATCGGCCATCAAGTGACGCTGGGCCCAGGCCATCACCTGGGCTCGGTTGCTTAAATTCAGTTTGCGAAACACCCGATAGAGATGGGTCTTGACCGTACTTTCACTGACATAAAGGGAAGTGGCAATCTGTTGATTACTGAGCCCGGCCAGTAGCGCCTGCAGCACCTCCCGCTCCCTGAAAGTCAGTACATCGCCACTAAGCTCTCCCTTGGCCAGCCGAGATTGCAACTCAAAAGGAATGTCGCAGCCACCCTTCTGCACAATATCCAGGCCACGGCCCAACTGTGCCAAGGTCGCCTCGGGATAGAAAACCGCCTTGACCACAGACGGCAACAACAGGCATTCATACTCCACCCTTCTGGGATAATGCAGTAACACCACTTTGCAACCGCGATTCCTGGTGGCCTGTTTAAGAATCTTATAGCCCAAGGCCGGTTCCACAGTGGCCAAATCCAGCAACAACATGTCGACATCAGTTCCCAAGGCATCTGTGTGCCATCTATCGGGAGATAAGCAGGACAAGCGTACCAGAAACTCCTGCGGCCAACGGCTATCCATCAGCTCGGTCAACAGCGCGGATCTGGAAACCACCAGCCAGTGCATCACATTGAACATAGGCTGCCCTCAGCTAAAAAATAAAAAATTTACATTACTGCAACATGAGTATCAAAGCAGACAACTGCTTGAAATGGAAGTACAGATTCCTTACCAAAAACTCAAAATGAATAAGAGTTAACTGAACAAGCGCCGCTACAGGCGTTAACATAAAGGGGTAAAACAGATCTGGGGGATCAAACATGGAAACAAATACTGCGGGCGAAGTGCGCCTGTCTCGCTATAAGGCATGGGATCTTCCCACTCGCCTTTTTCATTGGATAAACCTGCTTTTGGTGCTGCTGCTGGTGATCATCGGCGGGGTAATGATGTTCAAATCTGACTTCGGGATCAGTGGTCTCGACGCCAAAATCGGCCTGAAGACACTGCACGTATGGATAGGTTATGCCTTTGCCATCAACCTGGCATTCAGATTACTGTGGGGATTATTCGGCCCTATCAAGGCGCGTCTTGGTAAACTACTCCCCAAAAAAGGGGAATTGGCAGGCTATCGTGCAGCACTCAAGAAAGGCGAAAACCCACAATATCTCGGCCATAATCCGGCGGGCAAACTGGCGGTCATCGCCTTATTGGGTTTGCTGACGCTGATCATGGTGACAGGTTTGGTGCGAGCCGGTACTGACATCTTCTATCCACCGCTGGGCGGCATGGTTCAGGAATATATCGCCGCCGATGGTGTTGAGCCTGCCAGCCTCAAACCCTATGATGACACAGGCGTTAATCCAGACAAGGCTGCAGCGATTAAGGGCGCCAAGGGCTTGGCGGGGAAAGTACATGTCTACAGCGTATATCTGTTGCTTCTCTTGGTATTGCTGCACATAGCCGCGGTGATCCACGCCGAGCGTAAGCGTCAGCCCGGTATTATTTCTGCTATGTTTTCCGGCAATAAATATCTGCCAACAACGCCGGTGGATAAAGACTGATTGAGATATTGGCTCACCACACAGAGCCAGAGATAGGCACCAGCCGAAAACAATAACGCCGGCATCAAGCCGGCGTTGTCATTCGTGCGATATGCGCTTCTTACTTCAGTACGCTATCTGAAGTACGGCCATCATCGTGACAGCTATCGCAGGTAGGCTTTTGACCTACGTTCATGTCGTGGGGAGCATGGCAATCAGCACACATCAAGGCACCATCGTGTGGCTTGTGTACCGCATCCATTTCTGCCAGCGAACCGTGACAGCTCTGACACTGTTCAAATTCATAGGCGCCGTCAGCTGAAGGTGAACCATCGGCATGACAGCTTTCACAGCCACCCATATCCGCGTGGAAATCTGACAGCTTCTGATCTTCTGCAAAAGCAGATGGTGACATGGCCAGTGCGGCCAAACCGGCACCGAACAACACACTCAAGAGTTTCTTGCTCACAATAATATCCTCCGATGATGACAGTCGAGCAAAGGTTCTTATGTCAGGTATGACCTTTGTCTCACTATCAGTAAATAGCACGACTTGGATTAACTTAGCCAAGCTTTTGCCAATTGGCAAACTAATTCTGAGTCGCCGCCACTTTAACAACTTGCGCAAAAGCAAAATGTGCGCTGAATCATGTAACCATCGGTTAATTACGGAATTTTACATTTAATTTACACATAAGCATCTGTATCAATAAGCGTTTCAACAGCATAAAAAAAGGAGGCCAACCGGCCTCCTTAAGAGAAAGTACTGCTAAATTATCCGCGGTTTCTCAGCGCTTCGATACGCTTTTCAAGCGGTGGGTGACTCATAAAGAGTTCGGTCATTGAGCGCTTGCCATTGATACCGAAGGCCGACATATTGGCCGGCATGGCACCGGTTTCCGGCCCGGTGCGCAGACGTTCAAGCGCCGCAATCATCTTGTTCTTGCCGGCAAGGCGAGCGGCACCTTCGTCGGCGCGGAACTCACGGATGCGGGAGAAGTAAGCCACCACCATGGACGCCAGAATACCAAACAGCATATCCAGCACAAATACCACAGCCATATAAGCTATGGTGCCCAGGCCTTCACCCTCTTCATCGTTGCTGGCAACAAAGTTGTTGATGATACCGGCAACCACACGGGCAGCAAAGATAACAAAGGTGTTCACCACGCCCTGGATCAGGGTCAGAGTCACCATGTCACCGTTGGCCACATGGCTGACTTCGTGCGCCAGTACGGCTTCCACTTCATCGGCACTCATGCCGTAAAGCAGACCTGTACTCACTGCCACCAGAGAGTTGTTTTTGCTTGGGCCTGTAGCAAAGGCGTTCAGTTCAGGCGATTGGTAGATGGCCACTTCCGGCATCTTGATCCCGGCCTGCTGTGCCTGACGGGCTACGGTCTCGAGCAACCAACGCTCTGTGTTATCTCGGGGCTGAGTGATCACCTCACAGCCCATAGTCTTCTTGGCCATCCACTTGGAAATCGCCAAGCTGATAAAGGCGCCACCAAAACCAAAGATCGCCGCAAACACCAGCAAGCCACCCATGGTTTGAGTATTGACACCCAAAATAGACATGACGATCGATGCCACCAACAGGATGGCAAGGTTAGTCAAAATCAATAGAAATACACGCTTCATATCAGCTCCTGTAAGGTACCCTTGTACCGGAATTGCGTCATTGCAGACATAATATGTCCACTTGGCGGGAATTCAAGTGGGAAAAGGTAAATTATTGTTTAGCTTTCCCGCCCAAACGCCCCGGTTACGCAGAGGAAGCAGTCTAGGCAGGCTTGATTAAATCAAACTTAATCAATTGCCCGAGTGCAGCTTTTTAAGGCGACCAAAAACACCGGCGGCGATTGTTGAGTGTAAAGGCTTTTTGTTACCATCAAGCAACGCAAATCAATCTGAAGGACAGCGACTATTATGACGATAAATACCCTGCTGCTCAGCAGCTCCCGCGCTGGCGACACCCCTTACCTGGAACATGCCCTGCCCTATATTGAGCCTATGACAGAAAAGGCCCGCAAGTGGATATTTATCCCTTATGCCGGTGTCAGCATGAGCTATGACAACTATCTGGAAGCTGTGGTTAATGGCCTGGCACCATTGAGGCTGGATATCTCCTCTATCCATCAACATGGCGATCCCAAGCAGGCTATTCGCGATGCTGACGGCATTCTGGTTGGTGGTGGCAATACCTTCCACCTGTTGCATGAGTTGTACCGCTACGATCTGCTGCATCTGATCAAAGAGGAAGTCGCCGCCGGCAAACCCTATATTGGCTGGAGTGCAGGTTCAAATATTGCCGGCCTCAGCATACGTACCACCAATGATATGCCTATTATAGAGCCGCCATCATTCAGTGCCCTTGGCCTGCTGCCACTGCAAATCAATCCGCATTACAGCAACTACAAGGCGCCGGGTCACAATGGTGAAACCCGCGCCCAGCGCTTGCTTGAGTTTACCTGTGTCGATCCCAAGACGCCGGTACTGGCCATCCAAGAAGGCAGCGCCCTGTTGCTGCAGGACAATAAACTGAGTCTTTTGGGAGATAAGGAAGCTTATCTGTTCAGCGGTGTAGAACAGGAGATCCCCGTGCCTGTAGGCAGTGATCTTTCCAATCTATTGAGCTAAAAAACCTCGGCCCTACGTGGCCTTGCTTCTTTTTAACTCCAGGGCTCAACCGGGCACTTTGGCCAGCAAAGGGCTCAAATCTAGGTGCTGAGACATGGCCTCGGCACTGGGATGAGCCAGATGCGGCACCACTCCCAACAGCGGCGCCTGCATCAAGTCTTTAAGGCTGGCCAGGTTTTCATCGAAGCGACTCATATCGGCTTCGGCGCGATTGGCCACCCAACCGGCGATTTCAAGCCCATCGGCGCGGATCACTTCCTGGGTCAACACGGCATGATTAAGGCAGCCAAGCTTCATTCCCACCACCAGAATCACGGGCAGAGCCAGTCCCTGCACCGCTTCCGATAAGAAACGCCCCTCCCCCAAAGGCAAACGCCAACCACCGGCCCCTTCTATCAGGCAGAAATCGGCCATGGCATATTGGGTAAAATCCAGCGCTGCCAGTACCGCCTCGGGGCTGATATCCAGGCCGAGATCGGCGGCAGCAATATGAGGGGCAATCGCCGGCTCAAAACTGAAAGGATTCACCTTGTCGTACTGCAGTTTCAGAGTGGACTCATCCATCAGGGCCAGGGCGTCCGGGTTTCTCAGCCCGTAAGGGGTGTTATGGCAACCCGAGGCCAGGGGTTTTACCCCCAAGGTTTTCAAGCCATGCTCGACTCGTGCCTTATGCAGCAGCGCGGCCCCGACCTGAGTCTTGCCACTGTCGGTATCTGTACCTGTTACAAAAAAAATCATCGCTGAACTACCCCTACAGCTAAAACATCAATGGTTATTTTCGGGCCTGAACCATTACTATCCTGTATGTCAGCGGCATTCCCTTGTCCGTTCTAAGGACTTCGGCCTGCCCGTTAAGTGTATGCCAAAAACCCTTTCCCTTGAGCCCGGCACCTGAGTTTTTGTCGGCGCCGACTGAAGCGCCGACCCCCTTGATGGAGTAAAGCAATTCCCTGAGATTGGCAAAATGGCACTGAAAGGTGCGGCTTTGCGTGTGCAAGCTCTGCCAGGGATGCTGCGCCAGCGCTTGCTCCAACTTATGTTCGGCTGCAAACGCTTTGACTCGCAGCCCCAGCGTCTGTAATTCGGGCAAACTGCCCCGGGCCACTATGGCTAGGCGCGCCGAACCGCCCGGGCGCATGACCCGAAAAATCTCTGCCAAGGCGGCCGGAATATCGCCGCACCACTGCAGCGCCAGATTGGAATAAACCGCATCAAAACTGTCGTCGCCAAAGGGAAGCTGCTCGGCATTGCCACAAACAACCTGATAATCGGGGAAATTTCCCTTCAGCTGCTTGAGCATTCCGCTGGCGATATCCAGGGCGGTCACGCTTTGGGGCCAGAGCGTGGCAAAAGCCGTGCCCGGACCTGCACCTATATCCAGCAGTTTGCCTGAGTGTGGGCAATCGTCCCAGTCAAGCAAGGCTTCGGCCGTCAGACGCTGCACCCTATTGTGGCGCTCATAAGCGCTTGCCGCCTTGGAAAAGCGCCCGGCGACGTCACCAAGCGGCACGGATTGCACCAGGCCTGCGTGACTAGCCAGAGGCTCATGACTGATGTTGCTCATGCCATCAGCTCCGCCAGTGTCGAGACCAAGGCCAGTATATCCTGCTCCCTGTGCTCGGCGCTCAGAGTAATACGCAGTCTCGCACCGCCTTTAGGGACTGTGGGGGGCCGAATCGCCCCCACCAGGAAGCCGCGTTCCAGAAGCCTTGCCGCCAGCGCCATACACTTGCCACTCTCACCCACCAACAGAGGTTGAATTGGCGACTCAGATGGCATCAAGGAGATCCCCGCCACTTGGCAGCTGCGGCGAAACAAAGCGATATTGGCGTTGAGGCGCTCAAGCAAGCGCTCTTGCTGGATCAGCTCCAGAGCCTCGAGCACCCCCATACAGCAGGCCGGTGATAGCGCGGTGGAATAGATATATTCACGGGCATTGGCCACCAGATAGTCTATCAATTCCTGCGAGCCCACAATCGCCGCGCCCTGACCACCGAGCGCCTTGCCAAAGGTCACCAAACGGGCAAATACCGGCAGGGATGAAGACTCAAATAGGCCGAAGCCGTGGGCATCATCGAGAATAAGCGGGCTGCCGTGTTCTTGGCACAAGTGGCTCAATTTACCGAGCGGCGCCCTGTCGCCATCCATGCTGAACACGGTTTCAGTGAGCACTGCGCTGCCGGGATGCCGGGCCAAAAGCGCTGTGGCAGCCGCCATATCGTTATGGGCAAAACGCCGTATTTTGGCCTTTGAGTCGCGCAGGCCATCTATCATGGAGGCGTGCACCAATTTGTCGGCAATCACTGTATCTTCGGCGCTAAACAGGGTTTTCATCAGCGCAGTGTTGGCGGCAAAACCACAGCTGAACAGTAACGCCGCTTCTGCACCGAGCGCCCGGCACAGACCTTGTTCCAGCTTGAGATGCGCCTCGCTGTAACCCGAAACCAGAGGTGAAGCGCCGCTGCCGCAGCCATAGATCTCTGCGCCTTTGGCAAGCGCAGAGATGACCTTGGGATGACGGGCCAGGCCCAGATAATCATTGGCGGCAAAATCCAGCAATGGTTTGCCTGTGGCTTGGGCTTGGGCTTGGGCAACAGGATGTAATAGTCGCTCACGGCCGGGCGCTGCAGCGAAGCAGCATCTTTGCCTGAGCAAGCCGCCGCGCTCAAGCTCCTCACGGCGGCGGGCCATTTTGTCCAGCAATGAGGTCAAGTTACAGGGCTCCGGCGTCGTAAAACTGTCCCTGAGCCTTGTTATTGATAGCCTCTGCCTTGGCCGCGGCGCGGGCTATTTCGGCGCCCTCTTCCTCGACCGTGGCGGCCTTGCCCTGCTCCGGGGTCAATCCCAGACGGCGGAACAGGCTCATATCGTCATTTTCTTCCGGGTTGGCGGTGGTCAACAGCTTGCACCCATAGAAAATCGAGTTGGCGCCGGCAAAGAAACACATGGCCTGCAGCTCATCTGTCATACTTTCACGCCCGGCCGACAAGCGTACCCGTGACAAAGGCATCATGATTCTGGCCACGGCTATGGTGCGCACAAACTCCAGTGGATCCAGGTCGTCCAGGCTGTCCAGCGGCGTACCGGCCACCTTGACCAACATATTGATAGGCACAGAGTCGGGATGTTGCTCCATATTAGCCAACTGCTGCAGCAAACCCGCCCTGTCGGTGGCCTGCTCGCCCATGCCGACAATCCCGCCGGAGCACACCTTCATACCGGCGGCGCGCACATTGGCCAGGGTGTCCAACCGCTGCTGATAGGTGCGGGTGGTGATGATGTCACCATAGTATTCCGGCGAGGTATCCAAGTTATGGTTGTAGTAATCCAGCCCGGCTTCGGCCAGCTCGTTGGCCTGGTTTTCGCTGAGCATACCCAGGGTCATACAGGTTTCCATCCCCAGGGATTTAACCTCCTGCACCATCTGCTTGAGATAAGGCATATCGCGCTCATGCGGGTTACGCCAGGCGGCTCCCATGCAGAAGCGGGTCGCACCGGCGGCCTTGGCACTTCTGGCCTCTGTCAGTACCTTTTCCATCTCCAGCAGACGCTCTTTTTCCAAGCCTGTGTCGTAGCGAGCGCTCTGGGGGCAATATTTGCAGTCTTCCGGACAGGCCCCCGTCTTGATTGACAACAGACGACTGACCTGAACTTCATTGGGATTGAAATGGGTTCTGTGCACGCTGTGGGCACGAAACAACAAATCATTCATAGGCAGGGCAAAGAGGGCTTCAACCTCTTCGCGGCGCCAGTCATGGCGCAGCTCTGTATTGGACATATTCTGTGTTACCTGAGTCTGATCTATTTGTTGCTGAAGCCGATTTTGCCGATTAATCCTTCGGGGTTCCGGGTTCAGTTGGCTGCTTGAAGGCCTGAATTATTTTCGTTAGCATACCCGCGACACCCTCACTGTCAACGCCAACCAGTTGCACAGGTTTACCTTTGGTTAATATATGAGCATAGATTATTGTTTTGACCGTCAGCACATCTGGCATCCCTACACTTCCATGAGCCACACCCTACCCGTTTATGGGGTCAAAGCCGCCGAGGGCGTACGCCTGACGCTGGAGGATGGTCGTGAGCTTATCGACGGCACCAGCTCCTGGTGGGCCTGCGTTCATGGTTACAGCCACCCGGCAATTCTCGGCGCCATGGAAGAGCAACTCAAACGCCTGAGTCATGTGATGTTCGGAGGGATCACCCATGAGAGCGCCATCGAACTGTGTCGCCAGCTCATCAATATCACCCCGGAGCCGCTGACCAAGGTGTTTCTGGCTGACTCAGGCTCCATTGCGGTGGAAGTGGCGCTGAAAATGGCGCTGCAGTACTGGCAAGGACAAAACAAGACTGAGAAAAACCGCATCATGACGGTCAAGCAGGGCTACCATGGCGACACGTTCGCCGCCATGAGCGTCTGCGACCCGGAGGGCGGCATGCACACCATGTTTGGTGACAATGTGGCCCGGCAACTGTTTGCCCCGGCGCCGAGCACACCCTTTGGTGAAGCCGCTAAAGCAGATGACATCGCCGGACTCGAGGCCATGCTGGCCGAGCACGGCACGCAAACCGCCGCGCTGATCCTCGAGCCCATAATGCAAGGTGCCGGTGGCATGTGGTTTTACAGCGCCGACTATCTCAAGGCGGCAAGAGCCCTGTGCGACAAGTACGATGTGCTGCTGATCCTGGATGAAATCGCCACAGGTTTTGGCCGCACAGGTAAGCTGTTTGCCTGCGAACATGCCGACATAGCACCGGACATCATGTGTGTCGGCAAGGCGCTCACCGGCGGCTATATCAGTCTGGCGGCGACGCTGTGCAGCGATAAAGTGGCGGCGGGCATAGACAACTCCCCTGCCGGCGTATTTATGCATGGGCCAACCTTTATGGCCAATCCTCTGGCCTGTAGCGCCGCCCGCGCCAGCCTGGCCCTGCTGGCAAGCGGTGAGTGGCAAGCTCAGGTCAAGGCCATTGAAACTCAGCTTAAACAGGAACTGGCACCAGCAGCGGCCCTGCCGGGAGTCAAAGCGGTACGGGTGCTTGGCGCCGTTGGCGTACTGGAGATGCACAGACAGGTCAATACCGCGGCGCTGCAGGCCGAATTTGTTGCCCGCGGCGTGTGGATCCGCCCCTTTGGCAAACTCATCTATATCATGCCGCCCTATGGTATCAGCGCAGAAGAGCTGAGCAGCCTGAGCCGGGCTATGCTGGAAGTAGCAGCGCTGACGAGCAAGCAAAATCAAGATGACAGCGCCTTCGTCAGCCACGGCTGAGCCTAGAACACCTCAACTCTACTCAGGACAGCAAAAAAAGCGGCTCAAATGAGCCGCTTTGTCTTGAGGTAAACCAAGCCTTGCAGGGAATGTTTACTCAATAAAACCCTTTTAGAACTTATGGTACTTATCGATACCAAAGGTTCTGCCGGTGTCATGGCAAGTCGCACAGGATTCGGCACTTGGCTGCTTGAACCACTCAACAGCCGGGATATCCACGCTGATATCACCGCCGTTTTGGCTCATATGCGCCTTGGCCGAATCACTGGTGTGGCAGGCATAACAGTTTGCGGTGACCGGGCTGGTCATCTTGCTGCCGGGCTCCAGAATATACTGGTTGGGCACAGCGGCCAGCGACAGGCCATCCTGGTGACAGGCTACACAACTGCTGGCCGGTGCAATCGCTGCGGCGCCGTTGGCTTTTCCTGTCTGACTCCAGTTACCATCGGCATCCTGAGCCACTTCACCGACGGTAGCCCCCTTACCCCAGTGCCAGCTGTGGATCATGGGACCGAAGCCGGCACCATAATCGGCGCTGGTGCGGGCCATTCCGTTGCCGTGACAAGCGATACAACCCTTACCACCGTTATCGAACTCACCGTTCTTGTGGAAGGCAGTCACATCGTTATGGCAGGTGATACAGCTGCTGTCAGCCACCACCTGACGCCGATCAAAGCCGGAGATCTTGCTGCCATCGGCCGGACTGATCACATCTGAGTAAGCTGTGAAGGAGACCCCCATGGAGCCGTCATAACCATTGGCACGAATGCGATCACCTGTCTGACCACGTACCTTGCCATCATAGTACTGCCAACCTTCGCTGGAGAAAGTCACCCGCGCCGAGAACATATAACCGGCATTCTCATAACCTGCGGCTATGTTGGCCGCCGCATAACACACAGTGCGGGTACCATCGGCATTGTCCGTCTTGGTTTCTGAGTTACGGGCGCCCGGGCGGCCCACCAAGCCATGGTTGTCATAGGCATGCAAGTATGCGCCGGCATAGACTATCGGCTTGGCGGCAACATAACCTGCGGTGGCATAATCGGCATTATAGTTGTTGCCGATATTGACCAGATTACCCTCTTTATCCTTGACACTGATGGTAGAACACCAACCACCGGCACCATCGGATTCAGGGGTAGAAAGCGCCACTGTGTAACCAAGGCGCAGCGCTTGCAACTTGGTGATCCCGGCTTTCTGTTCATGCAGTTCACGGAAGTCCAGACCATTTGAAGGCACCATGTCTCCGGCCGGTGTCCCTTCTTTACCATGACAATCGATACAACCAGGGCCGGTAAAGTTACTGTTGATGGGCGCATCAGTATGGCAACTGCTGCAGTTGAGCACGCTGAAATCCTTGCTGAACTCCCTGTGATTGATGTGACCTATCTTGGACAAGGTATTGGTGGCATAGCCACCGATGGAGAATCCTTCATCATTGGTCGCTGCGCGACTGACTGAGCCGTGACAGACCAAGCAACCTGCCACAAAATCCACTTCACCGTCCATGCCTTCAGCCACGTAGCTGGCGTGACGACGAGGACTGAGTGAATAATCCACGTGACAGGCATAACAGGCTTCTGTTGTGGTACTGAATTGACCTTCCGGCTTATTGACGACCAACGCCTTTGAACGGGCAATGGCATCATTACCGCCGACACGCAGCCAAACAATGCCTTCAGTGGCGGCATTAACACCTGCCATTGGGGCTTCAAAAATATAATGACCATCATCTACTTGAGTCAGCGTTGCACCTTCTGTTGCCTGAGTTACTGCACCGCCGATATGAACATTGTCCTCAACCCCATTAATAGGATTTTCATCCCGATTGAGAATAAAACCTTTAGCAGTCAAAGCAGCCACTTTTGCCTGAACATCTGTCAGTTCATTAATTAAGTCGCCATTTTCATCTGTTACTTCAAATTCGTAGCTAACCTTACCCTCGCCCAAAGTGTAATTAATCACTTTAACTTGGGTTTCGACCGATTGGGTCACTGGAGGATTCGTCCCCGGTTTCCCAGGTTCTCCGGGGGTTCCCGGTTCGCCTGGCGCTCCATCACGGCCATCTTCACCATCACTGCAACCGGCCAACAGTATCGCCATCACCATCAGCGCAACTCTTTTCTTTTTAAGTATGGTCATCTTTCTCTCCTGTCTGAGCAAAGGAATACCGCTTGCTCACTCTTTATTTTTAAGAGGAACAATCCGACTCCCGAAACTCAAACGAAAGTTATAATAATGATTAACGGGTCTATTCTGACCCGAGCAGATAATATGACTAAAAATAAAACAAAAGAGTGAGCAAAGACACAAGATGTGACTATGAAACATTTTAATACGATTGCAATTATTAAAATAAACTTAAAAATATTAATAGGTGAATTACTGGCTTTATTAAAGAAATATATCAACTCGGAATTTCTTTAATCATACTCATCTTATACCGATATATTGCAATTTATGAAATCAGATATTTTAATTTACTTGCAAAAGTTATTTTTAATTTCTTTGAAATTGACTGGCCATTCGTTGAATGGAGTTAAGACTTACGCCATGTTTGTTTCGCTTGGCACATTCACGCTGGTGAATTTTGCTGCGCACATCACCAATCTGTTGAATATGCACCCGGTAATTCAAGGCCTTTGCTGCCGCCTGATAGGCCGCGAACTCCCACAGTGCCATGTTGGTATTGTCGCAGATAACCACAGGCACGCCAGATGCCAACGCCTCGATGAAGCGGCTCAGGTTGAGCTGATGAAATTCCGGCAAACGGGCAATGTCGAAGCAGTAGCGGTTATTTTGGTAAAAGAAGCTGTCGGTTGAACACAGGCCTCTCTCAGTGACATTCTGGGCAATCCTCGCTGGTAGTTCCTGGATAAACTGCCGAACCCAGTAAGATTTGCCGCTGCCCGGCAGACCGCGCATAATGATCGCCAAGCGCCTGTTGCCATCAATAGCCCCGGGGTCAATAACCCCCTTAATCTCTTGGATATTACCCGCGCTTGAAATACCGACAGGCGGCTCAAGCAGGCTGGCACCTGTTTTGGGCTCAGGCATCAGTTCTGGCCGGTTTGATTGCAGATAGACTGACCGGCAAGGATACGCTCCACCAGTGCCGGTACCATCTCACTGGCCTTGCCTTGCAGGTGAATTTGAAACTGGCTGTGTCTGTCTGCCGGCATCAGATTGACCTCGACGGTAAGCGCACCATGATGATTGGCGCTGTCGACAAAACCGGCAGCGGGATAGACAGTGCCTGAAGTGCCAATGGCAATAAAGAGATCGCAGTGATCCAAAGCATCGTGAATTCTATCCATTCCCAGGGGCATTTCACCGAACCAAACCACATGAGGCCGCAAACGCTGCGCCGGAATACAGCAGGTGCAGGTATTCTCCGGCCCGAAGGGTTCGTGCAGGGTAAAGGTTTGCCGCGAGCGCGGACAACGCCCCTTGGAAAGTTCACCGTGCATATGCAGCAAGCGCCTGGAACCGGCTCTCTCGTGCAGATCGTCTATGTTTTGGGTGACAATAAGCAGTTCCCCCTCAAACTCCTGCTCAAGGCGAGAGAGCGCCGTATGGGCGGCGTTGGGTTCTATATTGCCCGCATGCAATTGTTGCCAGCGGCCATTGTAGAAGCGCTCGACCAATTCAGGGTCACGCTCATAGCCTTCAGGAGTCGCCACATCTTCAATATGATGCTCTTCCCACAGGCCATCTTGATCCCTGAAGGTACGTAATCCGGACTCGGCAGAGATCCCGGCGCCGGTTAAAACCACGATTCGACGATGCATCTAGTGTCCTTTTTGTTTTTCTGTCATCCTGCCAACGATAACCAAACACTGCAATTATGCCTTGGTATAACCATACAAAAAGTATGCTTAAATTGCTTGTTTTTATTCAAATTTATGCCGATTATAGTCAAGTTACCCCACAGAAGTACCAAAAGCCGGATCAGAGGTTTAAGTTTTAGAACAGTACACATATAATGGGGTCTATTATCCACGGACGAACCTATGTGTAATACCAAGGGTTCTGCAATCAAGAGATTAGCCATGACAGATGGAAATCAAGCGCTGAAGAAAGCGGGTTTGAAAATCACCCTGCCACGAGTCAAAATCCTGGAGCTGATGCAAGAACCGGAGAACCAGCATATCAGTGCCGAAGATTTATATAAGAAATTGCTGGATATCGGCGAAGAGATAGGTCTGGCTACCGTTTATCGGGTACTGAACCAGTTTGATGATGCCGGCATTGTCAGCCGTCACCACTTCGAAAGCGGCAAAGCCGTGTTTGAACTCTCCACCCAACATCATCATGATCACCTGGTATGCCTGAGCTGTGGCAAAGTGATCGAGTTTTCCGATGATCTTATCGAGCGTCGTCAGCATGAAATCGCCATGCGTCACAATATCAAGCTCACCAATCACAGCCTCTACCTCTATGGCGTCTGCACCAACGACAAGTGCGATCACGGCCAAGAGTGATAATTAAAAAAACCAGCGCCAAGCGCTGGTTTTTTATTGCCGGTAACCTTGGAGTTACCAGTTTAAAGCCAGAGGCTCGCCCTTCTTCCTTGGGCAGGCATGGCTGAAAAGTGTTGGATCCGCATAGCAAAGAAAACGGTTATTGGCGAAAAGCCTGAACAACCAGTCCCCCTCTTCGGCAAACTGCGCCGGTGGGGTCAAATTCCCTACGTGCTTGGGCTCCAAACCGGCAAACTGCATCAGTTTGTCGGCGTCCTGTTCACTGATCAACTGTGGATCCGCCGGTAATTTACCGCTGCCGGCAGAAAAACCATTGTGGACAAAGTACTGCTTCATCTTTATCTCCATTCCCTGTCGTTGGTGCATTCTGAGTGACTTAGTTGTATATCACTCCCGTATCCGTTCAAGAGCCTTACCGGCTCCGGTGCTCAGCGGTGAAAATCACCTGAGCGCTCCGGTTGATAGATAATCTCTTCAATCCGCACTTTCACTGTGCCACCACCCGGGCCCGGCCATTCAATTTCATCACCCTGGGCCAAGCCCAACAAGGCGCCGCCAACCGGAGCCAGAATTGAAATTTTACCGGCACTGCCATCGGCATCTTTTGGGTAAACCAGACGCAAGGTGAACTCTTCATTGGAGGAAGACATACGAAAACGAACTTCAGAGTTCATGGTCACCACATTGTCCGGCATCTCCTTGGATGGCCTGATTTCCGCCCGCTCCAGCTCAGCCTCAAGCGCTTGATGGCCGGGAAAGGCATTGGCCGGCAATGAATCCAGTAAACGCTCCAGGCGCTCCAGATCCACTTCAGAAATTACGATATTAGGTTGTGTACTCACAGCAATCCTCTACTTTTCAGAAAAGCCGCCTGAGCGGCCCCACATCGGGTCATCCCTTCCCCCATTGAGGGTTGACACCAATACCCAATCGCTGAAAATCGCCTGACAGGCGTTTCAGACTCATTCAGCTTGAATCAACTATCTCGAGGTCTTTCGCCCCCGAATTGCACTTCAGCGCCGCATCGGGCGAACCAATACGGCGCTGAAGTCTGTGTTAACACTGCATCAAACCCTCTGGGTTTATCCGGATACCCGCGCCAGTGGCTGCTCTGGCGCAACCCATTACCCGGCTCCTGATAACAACAAACCCACAACCCAGAGAAAGATGATTGATAACAATTTGAATTTTTTAATTTTTTAGCGCATTAATGCACCAAGACTCCCCGAAGGGATAGCCTAGCCCCAATCTAACCTTTTCCCAATCAAATATCCAGCCGGGGGCATCTGAGCTTCATCACAGCAGCCAACAAAAAAGGCGCCTTGCGGCGCCTTTTGTGAGCTTAACGACTGTGCTTACCAGCCGGTCTTCTCACGCAGCGCGCTGCCGATTTCGGCCAGCGAGCGTACGGTAGTCACGCCCGCGGCTTCCAGAGCGGCGAACTTGTCAGCGGCTGTCCCCTTACCACCGGCAATGATGGCGCCGGCATGGCCCATACGCTTACCTGCTGGTGCAGTCACACCGGCAATGTAAGAGACCACAGGCTTGGTGACGTTGGCCTTGATGTAAGCCGCCGCTTCTTCTTCGGCGGTACCGCCGATTTCACCTATCATCACTATGGCCTCTGTCTGAGGATCGTTCTGGAACATTTCCAGTACGTCGATGAAGTTGGTACCAGGGATTGGGTCACCACCAATGCCGACACAGGTAGACTGGCCGAAACCTTCGTCAGTAGTCTGCTTAACGGCTTCGTAAGTCAGAGTACCGCTGCGGGAAACGATACCCACCTTACCCGGCTTGTGGATGTGACCCGGCATGATGCCTATTTTACATTCGCCGGGGGTGATAACACCCGGGCAGTTAGGGCCAATCATGCGCACGCCGGTTTCTTCCAGCTTCACTTTTACCTGCAGCATATCCAGAGTTGGGATACCTTCGGTGATACATACGATCAGCTCGATACCGCCATCTATGGCTTCCAGGATAGCGTCTTTACAGAAAGGCGCAGGTACATAGATAACAGATGCAGTGGCGCCGGTAGCGGCAACAGCGTCTTTCACAGTGTTGAATACTGGCAAGCCTAAGTGAGTGGTACCGCCTTTACCTGGAGACACACCGCCGACCATCTGAGTACCATAGGCAATCGCCTGCTCAGAATGGAAAGTACCCTGACCGCCGGTAAAACCCTGGCAGATAACCTTGGTATCTTTGTTGATTAAAACAGACATTATTTGCCCTCCGCAGCTTTAACTACTTGCTGAGCAGCGTCGGTCAGACTTGTCGCAGCAATGATATCCAAACCTGATTCGGCCAGAACTTTAGAGCCCAGCTCGGCGTTGGTACCTTCCAGACGCACAACCACAGGCACTTTCACACCGACTTCTTTCACTGCACCGATAATACCTTCGGCGATCATGTCACAACGTACGATACCACCGAAGATGTTCACCAGAACGGCCTTCACATTGCTGTCAGACAGAATGATCTTGAAGGCTTCGGCAACACGTTCTTTGGTCGCGCCGCCACCTACGTCGAGGAAGTTGGCTGGCTTGCCACCGTGCAGGTTAACGATATCCATGGTACCCATGGCCAGACCGGCACCGTTGACCATGCAACCTACGTTACCGTCCAGAGCCACATAGTTCAGTTCGAACTTGGCGGCGTGGGCTTCACGTGGGTCATCCTGTGAAGGATCGTGCATGTCTTTGATCTTTGGCTGACGGAACAGAGCGTTACCATCTACGCCAATCTTGCCGTCCAGACAGTGCAGGTTGCCTTCGGTGGTGATCACCAGAGGGTTGATCTCCAGCAGGGCAAAGTCATGCTCCAGGAACATGGTCGCCAGACCCATAAAGATCTTGGTGAACTGCTTGATTTGAGTTGGGTTCAGACCCAGCTTGAAGCCAAGGTCACGCGCCTGGTAAGGCTGAGGACCTGTGATAGGGTCGATAATGGCTTTGTGGATCAGCTCAGGGGTCTCTTCGGCCACCTTTTCGATTTCCACACCACCTTCGGTAGAAGCCATAAACACGACGCGGCGAGTGCCACGGTCGACAACGGCACCCAGATAGAGTTCGTTGGCGATATCAGTGCAGCTTTCAACCAGGATCTTGGCAACCGGCTGACCTTTTTCATCAGTCTGATAAGTGACCAGATTCTTGCCCAGCCAATGTTCGGCAAAGGCTCTGATCTCTTCTTTGTCGCCAGTAACTTTAACGCCACCTGCCTTACCGCGGCCGCCAGCGTGCACCTGGCACTTGACTACCCACATGTTTCCGCCAATGCGACCGGCTGCTTCAACAGCTTCCTGAGCTGTGTCACAAGCATAGCCTTCTGACACTGGTAAACCATATTCGGCAAATAGGGCTTTTGCCTGATACTCATGCAAATTCATGATGATCTATCCGTATACTACGTTTTAAATCCAACCGGCCCCGAGGGGCCAGTCACGAGGTTATTGTCTGGCGGCGCTTACAAGTCCAGCAGCAGACGAGTTGGGTCTTCCAGCAGATCCTTAATGGTTACCAGGAAGCCAACTGACTCACGACCATCAATGATGCGATGGTCATATGAGAGAGCAAGGTACATCATGGGCAGGATTTCCACCTGACCATTGACTGCCATTGGGCGGTCCTTGATGGCATGCATGCCAAGGATTGCGCTTTGTGGCAGGTTAAGAATAGGCGTCGACATCAAGGAGCCAAACACTCCGCCGTTAGTCACAGTGAAGTTACCACCTGTCATATCTTCCACTGTCAGCTTGCCGTCACGGCCCTTGATAGCCAGTTCGCGAACCGCTTTTTCAATATCGGCCAGGCTCATGGTATCTGTGTCGCGCAGCACAGGCGTTACCAGGCCGCGAGGCGTTGAAACGGCGATGCTGACATCGAAGTAGTTGTGGTACAGGATGTCGCTGCCATCGATAGAAGCGTTGACTTCTGGATAACGCTTCAGCGCTTCGGTTACGGCTTTCACATAGAAAGACATAAAGCCAAGACGGATGCCGTGTTTCTTCTCAAAGACTTCCTGATACTTCTTGCGGATGTCCATGATAGGCTTCATGTTGACCTCGTTGAAGGTGGTCAGCATGGCGGTGGAGTTCTTGGCTTCCAGCAGACGAGTGGCGATAGTCTTGCGAAGACGCGTCATAGGTACGCGCTTCTCGCTGCGATCGCCCGCCAGGGTCACAGGTGCTGTGGCAGCAGCTGCAGCTGGCTTGGCAGAGCCTGACTTAACGAAGGCTTCCACATCTTCTTTGGTGATACGGCCACCCACACCTGTGCCCTTGATTTTAGCGGCATCCAGATTGTGTTCGGCTATCAGGCGGCGTACTGATGGGCTCAGGGCATCGTTGCCTTCTGCCGCGGCTTCTTCAGCCTTTGGCGCAGCGGCTTCAGCCTGCTCTTTGCTCACTTCCTGGCCGGCAACCGCGCCGGCGACGAAGTTGGCGATAACCTGCTCTGCCAGGACGGTATCCCCTTCCTGGAACAGCAGTTCGCTGATCTGGCCATCTTCGGGTGCTACAACTTCCAACACCACTTTATCTGTTTCAATATCAACCAGGTTCTGATCACGGGAAACCGGCTCACCAGGCTTAACGTGCCAAGTGGCGATAGTCGCGTCGGCAACAGATTCGGGCAGTACAGGTACCTTGATTTCGATACTCATGGAAAGCTTTCCTTTTTGTATAAATTTCTATTACTTCAGTTTTAATGCGCTAGTGATCAGTGATTCCTGCTGATGCGTATGCAACTCAGGGTAGCCACAGGCCGGCGCTGCAGAGGCGTCACGGCCAGCGTAGCTGAGCTGGGCACCTTTGGGAATGGCTGCCCAGAAGTGATGCTGGCTGCAATACCAGGCACCTTGGTTCTGAGGCTCTTCCTGACACCAAACAAAGTCGGTCACATGCTGATAGTCTTTCAGTGCTGTTGCCATCTCTTCGTGTGGGAAGGGATACAACTGCTCGACCCGCACCAAAGCGACGTTATCGATATTCTCTTTACGGCGACGTTCCAGCAGCTCGTAGTAAACCTTACCGCTACAGAACACCACGCGATCGACCTTGGCGGCATCCAATGTATCGATTTCACCGATAACGTTCTGGAATTGACCATTGGCCAGCTCATCCATGGAAGACACTGCCAGCGGGTGACGCAGCAGCGACTTGGGAGACATTACCACCAGCGGACGACGCATTGGACGCACCACCTGACGACGCAGCATGTGGTAGACCTGAGCCGGAGTCGAAGGCACACACACCTGCATATTGTGGTTGGCACACAGCTGCAGGAAGCGCTCCAGACGAGCACTGGAGTGCTCCGGACCCTGACCTTCATAGCCGTGAGGCAGTAACATGGTCAAACCGCACAGACGGCCCCACTTCTGCTCACCGGATGACAGGAACTGGTCAATAACCACCTGGGCACAGTTGGCAAAGTCACCGAACTGGGCTTCCCAGATAGTCAGGCCGCCTGGCTCAGCAGTGGCATAACCGTACTCGAACGCCAGCACTGAGGCTTCAGACAACACAGAGTCAGTGATGTCGATAGGGCCCTGCTCTTCGGCCACATGGCGCAGCGGCAGGTAAGTAGTGGCATCGTTCTGGTTGTGCAGCACGGCGTGGCGATGGAAGAAGGTACCACGACCCGAGTCCTGGCCGGTGATCCTGACTCTTTGCTTGTCTTCGAGGATGCTGGCATAGGCCAGAGTCTCGGCAAAGCCCCAGTCCATCAGCTTCTCGCCTTTGGCCATAGCGACGCGGTCGTTATATATCTTGGCCACGCGGGAGTGCAGCTTATGGCTCTCCGGCACATAACTTATCTTGTCGGCCAGATTCTGCAGACGTTCGCGGGTCATACCGGATTCAAAAGACTCATCCCACTCGCGGTTGAGATAAGGAGTCCAGTCCACAGTGTGCAGCGTCATTGGACGCCACTCTTTGACCACACAATCCCCTTGATCCAGCGCGTCACGATAGCTGTTGATCATGGCGGTGACATCGTCGGCCGCAATGCTGTTTTCGGCAATCAACTTGTCGGCGTAGATCTTACGTGGCGTTGGGTGCTTCTTGATCTTGGCGTACATCAGTGGCTGAGTCGCGCTTGGCTCATCGGCCTCGTTGTGACCATGGCGACGGTAGCACACCAGGTCGATAACGACGTCACGCTTAAAGGTGTTGCGATAATCCACCGCCAGCTGAGATACGAAAGCCACAGCTTCTGGATCGTCAGAGTTGACGTGGAAAATCGGCGCCTGCACCATCTTGGCGATATCGGTACAGTATTCGGTTGAGCGCACATCCTGGTGGTTGGAGGTGGTAAAGCCCACCTGGTTGTTCACCACAATGCGGATAGAGCCGCCGACTTTAAAGCCACGGGTCTGAGACATATTGAATGTCTCCTGCACTATGCCCTGTCCGGCAATGGCCGAGTCACCATGGATGGTGATAGGCATGACCTGCAGGCCATCTTCGCTGCCGCGACGATCCAGTCTGGCGCGTACCGAACCCATTACTACCGGGTTAACGATTTCCAGGTGTGAAGGGTTAAACGCCAAAGCCAGGTGGACATTGCCACCGGGCGTTTCAAAATCGGAAGAGAAGCCCTGATGGTACTTAACGTCCCCTGAACCCAGCGTCTCATGATGCTTGCCGGCAAACTCGTCAAAGAGTTCGGCAGGACGCTTGCCCAGAATGTTAACCAGAACGTTAAGACGGCCACGGTGAGCCATACCCACGACTATCTCTTTGGTACCCGCTTCACCGGCGCGATAGATAATTTCGCGCATCATAGGCACCAGCGAGTCGCCCCCTTCGAGGGAGAAGCGCTTGGCGCCGGGGAACTTGGCACCCAAATATTTTTCCATGCCTTCGGCGGCATTCAATCCTTCAAGGATCCGGGTCTTGACGGCCTTATCATAGCTGCCCTTACCCAGTGAAGGTTCGAGACGTTGCTGGATCCAACGTTTCTCCTCGGTGTCGGTGATATGCATATATTCGGCGCCGATAGAGCCGCAGTAAGTCGCCTTGAGCGCCTTCACCAGCTCACCCAGTTTCAGGGTGTCACCGCCATAAGCAAAAGAACCTGTGTTGAACTCCCGCTCCATATCCTCGCCGCTCAGGCCGTGGAAAGCCGGATCCAATTCAGCAACTGTGTCGCGCTTCCACAGCTCCAGTGGGTCCAGATTGGCATTCTGGTGGCCACGGAAACGGTAGGCGTTGATCAATTGCAGAACTTTTACCTGCTTGGCGTCCACATCAGGATCGGACACACGGCTGGTACCTTTGCTGCGACCTTCCTGTGCAAGAGAACGAAAATAGTCACGGATCTTGGAGTGAGAAGCTTCGGGTACATCAGCAGAGGCACCGTTCACGGGAGGGAGTTGCTCAAACACCGCACGCCAGTCATCAGATACCGAGGTGGGGTCTTCTTGGTAGGCTTCATACATCTCTTCAACGTAGGTCGAGTTCGCCCCACTCAAGTGAGATGATTCGAGCCAGGCTTTCATGCTGCCTTGGTGCATTTCTTATCCTTTCAAACTTGATACACGTGCTTAGCCATATTTTCCCTGCCTTGGCAGGGTCTCAGCCGCCCCTGGGACATCCGGATGTTACGGCCTTTTGTAGTCCTTTACACACAAAAGAGCCACTTCCTGCCCAGAGAAAGTGACTCCCTACGAGCCTATGTAGTTATTGGATTAAGCTCGTCGTCTTGCATTTATACAGCCCGCTTCAGCAACATGGACTTGATGTGTCCGATGGCCTTGGTTGGGTTCAAGCCTTTCGGACAAACATCCACACAGTTCATGATGCCGTGGCAACGGAAGACGCTGTATGCATCATCCAGCTCGCTCAGACGCTCCTCGGTCGCAGTATCACGGCTGTCTATCAGGAAGCGATAGGCATGCAGCAGACCACTGGGGCCAACAAATTTGTCCGGGTTCCACCAGAATGATGGGCAAGCCGTAGAACAACAGGCACACATGATACATTCATACAGGCCATCCAGGTGAGCACGCTCCTCCGGTGATTGCAGATGTTCACGGGCCGGCTTCTTCTCATCATTGATGAGGTACGGCTTGATCTTCTCGTATTGCTTGTAAAACTGACTCAGGTCAACCACCAGGTCACGCACCACAGGCATACCGGGCAGAGGACGGATTTCAATCTTCTTGCCTTTGAAGGTAGACACTGGCGTGATACAGGCCAGACCGTTTTTGCCATTCATGTTCATGCCGTCAGAGCCACAAACCCCTTCACGACAAGAGCGGCGGAAAGACAGGCTTGGATCCTGCTCTTTAAGCTTGAGCAAGGCATCCAGCACCATCATATCTGAACCTTCAGCCACTTCCAGGCTGTAATCCTGCATGTAGGGCTTGGTATCTACATCAGGATTGTAGCGATAAACTGCAATATCCAATTTCATCTTCGCAACTCCTTAGTAGGTACGCTTCTTAGGCGGGAAGGCTTCACGTGTCTTGGGCGCCATGTTCACTTCACGGGTGGACATGGTTTCGTTGACAGGGTCAAACAGGCTGTGGCACAGCCAGTTGGCGTCATCACGCTCAGGGAAGTCTTCACGGCTGTGAGCACCACGGCTCTCGGTACGGAAGTTGGCTGCGTAAGCAGAAGCGATTGCTGTCGCCATCAGGTTATCCAATTCCAGACACTCGATACGCTGAGTGTTAAACTCTCTGGAATTGTCAGACAGCTTGGCATTGGCCAGACGCTCACGAATTTTCTGCAATTCTTTGAGGCCTTCGGCCATGGCATCACCGCTACGGAATACCGAGAAGTTCAGCTGCATGCACATCTGCAGATCTTTACGGATAACCGCTGGATCTTCACCGTCTTTATTGCTTTCCCAACGATTCAGGCGCTCAAGAGACTTCTGTATGTCGGCTTCAGTCGCAGCCTTGGGATCTGCCGTTTCATCCAGCGCTTTACCCAGATGCTGACCGGCCGCACGACCGAACACCACCAAGTCGAGCAGTGAGTTACCACCCAGACGGTTGGCACCGTGAACCGATACGCAGGCGATTTCGCCCACGGCGAACAGGCCCGTGATATCTTCTTCAGTACCATCGGCGTTCTTGTGGATCACCTGACCGGATACCTTGGTTGGCAGACCACCCATCATATAGTGACAGGTCGGGATAACCGGAATTGGGCCATCGGCGGGATCTATGTGAGCAAAGGTACGGGACAGTTCGCATACGCCAGGCAGACGCGCTTCCAGGGTTTCTTTGCCCAGATGGTCCAGTTTCAGCTTCAGGTGTGGGCCCATAGGACCTTCACAACCGCGGCCTTCACGAATTTCTGTCATCATGGAGCGGGCAACCACGTCGCGGGATGCCAGGTCTTTGGCGTTGGGCGCATAGCGCTCCATGAAGCGTTCGCCGTCCTTATTGAGCAGATAACCGCCCTCACCACGACAACCTTCAGTCACCAGAACACCGGCACCGGCAATCCCGGTTGGGTGGAACTGCCACATTTCCATGTCCTGCAGCTGAACCCCGGCACGGGCAGCCATACCAACGCCATCACCTGTGTTGATGTGGGCATTGGTGGTAGAGGCAAAGATACGACCGGCACCGCCGGTAGCCAATACAGTGGCCTTGGCTTTGAAGTAAACGATTTCACCGGTTTCAATTTCGATTGCAGTACAACCTACAATGGCACCGTCTTCGTTTTTAACCAGATCCAGGGCATACCACTCGGAGAATACCTGAGTCTTGTTCTTGACGTTCTGCTGGTACAAGCAGTGCAGCAGAGCGTGGCCGGTACGGTCAGCTGCAGCCGCGGTACGGGCCGCCTGCTCACCACCGAAATTCTTGGATTGACCGCCGAAAGGACGCTGATAAATAGTGCCGTTTTCAAAGCGTGAGAATGGTAGACCCATCTGCTCCAGCTCGATAACCGCTTCGGGGCCGGTCTGACACATGTACTCGATGGCATCCTGGTCGCCGATGAAGTCGGAACCTTTTACCGTGTCGTACATATGGTGTTCCCAGTTGTCCTCGTGGGCATTACCCAGAGCAACAGTGATCCCGCCCTGAGCCGAAACCGTGTGAGAACGTGTAGGAAAAACCTTGGACAGGAGCGCACAGCTCTTGCCTTCTTGGGAAATCTGCAGTGCTGCGCGCATGCCGGCACCACCGGCACCAATCACGACAGCGTCAAACTCGCGTACTGGAATAGCCACTTAAACACCCCACACTATTACTATGCCTGACGCCAGATAAGCAAAGGCGGTCACGACAAAGACAAACTGTAAAACCCCACGCAGTGCTACGTTTTTGACGTAGTCTGTCAGTACCTGCCAGATACCGATCCAGGCGTGGATCAGCAGCGCAATCAGCGCCAACAGAGTAAAGACCTTCATCGGCAGTGAAGCAAACAGCCCATGCCAGACGTCGTAGGTGAGAGGTGAACTGCAAGCTGCGAATCCGACCAGGAATATAGTGTAAACGGCCAGAATAACGGCGCTTGCGCGTAATAGGATGAAGTCATGAACACCACTGCGTCCAAAACTCGCTGCATTGGTTACCATACCCAGATCCCCGCTAATACAGAAAACACTGCGGTCAGGACAAATACTGCCTTGGCCGATGCTTTACCCGAAGGTAACTCTTCCCAACGACCGGTATCCATTACCAGGTGACGCAAGCCGCCCAGCAAGTGGTAAGCCAGTGCGGTCAGAATGCCCCACAGGATAAACTTCACCACGAAGTTGTCTAACAGAGATTGTACGCCTTGGAAACTCTCGGCCGATGCCAGCGAGGCATTCAGCAACCACAGGAGTATACCAACAGCGAACAGCATGATGACACCGGAAACCCGGTGCAGAATGGACACAATTGCAGTCGCCGGGAAGCGAATGGTCTGCAGATCTAAATGGACAGGTCTTTGCTTTTTCACGTTCTGCTCACTCAGCTCCATTGAGCATTTTTTTTGTTATGTGAACCGATTTTGCTCTTACACAGTTCCGTGACTGAAGTCACAGAGAAGGGTTTCACAAAAGAAAGTTGAAACAAAAAGCTAACTTGTTGACAACACACAAAATTAGTTAATTAGTGATATGCTAACCAAGCCCGCCGTTTGCAGCTCTTGCGAGCCGGAGCAAGTATACTCGCCGTAAATGTCAAATACAAACATCACATTATCCAAATTTTGTTTTTTTGAGCTTTTTTCAGGATAAGTGCTGGTGTTATCAGGGAAATTGGTCTTACCTATACCATGGTCTAACGAATTTAAACGCTTATTTAAATTGAAATGTGATCTAGATTGGCTGTAAAGTAATGGCCGTTTGACATGCCGCACTCACATAAGAATGAAGTAAGGAGAACGGGGTATGGCTGATTTAAAAGCCAAATTGGAATTACCAGGGAACGACTCGATTGAACTGCCAGTGAAACAAGGAACTGCTGGTTTCGACGTAATCGACATCAGTAAACTCGGCAGTAAAGGCTACTTTACCTTTGATCCAGGATTTCTCGCGACGGCCTCCTGTGAATCTGCAATTACCTATATCGA
Organism: Shewanella sp. Iso12; assembly: GCF_012030025.1. NCBI lineage: Bacteria > Pseudomonadati > Pseudomonadota > Gammaproteobacteria > Alteromonadales > Shewanellaceae > Shewanella > Shewanella sp. Iso12. Next base: position 425,213 of record NZ_JAAUHW010000002.1, on the reverse strand, counting down.
TGGCGCACAGGGCGTATTGTTGCACCGTGGCTATCCGATAGATCAACTGGCGACAGAATCCGACTATCTGGATCTCTGTTACCTGCTGTTGTACGGCGAGCTGCCAACCAAGGCAGAGTATGAGAAGTTTGCCTACACAGTTAAAACTCACACTATGGTGCATGAGCAGTTGGCCTTCTTCTTCAGAGGCTTCCGTCGTGACGCTCACCCAATGGCCATGCTTTGTGGCGTAACAGGCGCCCTGTCTTCTTTCTATCAGGACTCTCTGGATGTCAACGATGCCCGTCATCGTGAAATTGCAGCCTTCCGCCTGGTTTCCAAGATGCCGACCATTGCCGCCATGTGCTACAAGTACTCCATAGGTCAGCCGTTCGTGTACCCACGCAACGATCTGAGCTATGCCGGTAACTTCCTGTCGATGATGTTCGCGGTACCTTGTGAAGAGTACAAGGTGAACCCGATAGTTGAACGTGCCATGGATCGCATCTTTATCCTGCACGCCGACCATGAACAGAACGCTTCAACCTCTACCGTGCGTCTGGCGGGCTCTTCGGGTGCCAACCCATTTGCCTGTATCGCTGCCGGTATCGCTTCGCTGTGGGGACCTGCCCATGGTGGTGCCAACGAAGCTTGTCTGCGTATGCTGGAAGAAATCGGCACTGTGGATCGCATCCCTGAGTTTATCGAACGCGCCAAAGACAAGGATGATCCTTTCCGTCTGATGGGCTTCGGTCACAGGGTTTACAAGAACTTTGACCCACGCGCCAAAGTGATGCGTGAAACCTGTCACGAAGTGCTGGCTGAACTCAAGGTTAACGACCCTCTGCTGGATGTCGCCATGGAACTTGAGCGTATCGCACTGGAAGATGAGTACTTCATCTCCAAGAAGCTCTATCCAAACGTCGACTTCTACTCAGGTATCATCATGAAGGCGATTGGTATTCCAACCTCCATGTTTACCGTTATCTTTGCCCTGGCCCGCACCGTTGGCTGGATTGCTCACTGGAAAGAGATGCTGGATCAGCCTGGTCACAAGATCAGCCGTCCACGTCAGCTCTACACAGGTGCCACATCCCGCGACTTCGTGGAACTGGACAAACGCTGAGTCTGACAACGCTAAGTCTAACTCATTGAAAAAAGGCGCCTTGGGCGCCTTTTTTGTGTTCAAGCATGTCGCGTGATCAAGGGGAAACCAGCCAGGCTTCGCTTTCGACAGCCAGCTGCTAGCCTTGTTCTGCAAATTGGCCTTCGCCTAACCCACTATATCTTAAGCTCACTTGCTGTTGTCTCACCTCTCAAAAGCCGGTTCACCCGCTAAAGCCGCATCCAGTACAACTCTTAATGCCACTAACTCTTAATGTCACCAACCCTTAGTGCCCGCTTCATGTTACCAAGCCTCAATAGCGCCGCCTTTAGCGAATGAGTGATTCCCTCGCTTGCCGTGAACTGTATTACACCATCAGCTCAGCGCAGTGCGGTCACTTCCCAGGCCTCAACTCAGCCGCTTGCGCAGACGCTATACTGAGCAACATTGGTAAAAATCATCACAAAATAAACTTTTTTGCTACATCGGCATCAAACACCTCAATAAGGTAGACACCAAAATATCATTAGTCATTGTTTTAAAAGGAAATTAAAAATTGGCATTGGTTTTGCTTTATCGCAACAAAGATCAAGATAAGGACTTTCACATGAAGCGTAACCTCACCTACACCCTGAGCACTGTTTTGCTGCTTGGGTCTTTGGCCAGCGGCTGCAGCGAACAGCAGCAGGAAGAAGAACAACAAGCCTTTGCCATTCCGGTCGAGACCAGCATAGTCACTCAAGGCCAGGTTTCCTCCTTCTACGCCACCACAGCCACACTGGAAGCGCCACAAGAAGCTCATGTGGTCAGCCGTATTGCCGGGTTGATAGAGGCTCTGCAAGTCGAGGAAGGTGACAGAGTCACCAAGGGGCAGTTGCTGGCGGTGATAGACTCCCGTCGCCAACGTTATGAACTGGATAAGGCCGAAGCCGAGGTGCAAATCATCGAGCAGGAGCTCAACCGGCTGAAGAAAATGAATAACCGTGAGTTTGTCAGTGCCGATGCCATGGCCAAACTGGAATTCAACCTGCAAGCCGCCAAGGCGCGTCGGGACTTGGCCAAACTGCAGGTGGAAGAAAGCCAAATCCGCTCTCCCATAGATGGCGTCGTCGCCAAACGTTTTGTCAAACAGGGCAATATGGCCAAGGAGTTTGAAGAGCTGTTCTACCTGGTCAATCAGGATGAGCTCTACGGCATAGTCAATCTGCCGGAGCAGCAACTGAGCAGTTTGCGCATAGGCCAGGAAGCCGAAGTCATCAGTTCCCGCCAGCAGCAAGTGGCGGCCAAGGTACTCAGAATAAGCCCTGTGGTGGAAGCTACCAGCGGTACTTTCAAGGTAACTCTTTCGATCCCCAATCAGGATGCCAGTCTCAAGGCCGGGATGTTTACCCGGGTCGAACTCAGATACGACACCCACGATAATGTGATAGTGGTGCCCTATAACGCCGTCATCAATCAGGATGATCGCAAGGCGCTCTATGTGATCGAAGAGGGCAAGGCGCAGCGCCGCGAGGTCAAACTGGGTTACCGCCAGGACGATAAAGTGGAAATCACCGAGGGCATAAGTCCGGGTGAACAGGTGGTGGTTCGCGGTCAACACAATCTCAAGGATCAATCATTGGTGGAAGTGATAGCTCCGCTGGATCTGGCCAAGGCCAACTAACTGTCACAAGGACCACCTCTTATGTCTATTATTACCACTTCGGTCAAGCGTCCGGTGACCGTCTGGATGTTTATGCTGGCCGTTATCCTGTTCGGCATGGTGGGTTTCTCCCGTCTGGCGGTAAAGCTGTTGCCTGACTTGAGCTACCCCACACTCACCATACGTACCCTATACGAGGGAGCTGCACCCGTGGAGGTGGAGCAGCTTATCTCCAAACCTATCGAGGAAGCGGTCGGTATTGTTAAAGGGCTGAGGCAGATAAGTTCGATTTCCCGCTCCGGTATGTCCGATGTGGTGCTCGAATTTGAATGGGGCACAGAGATGGATATGGCCAGTCTCGATGTGCGGGAAAAGCTCGACACCATAGAGCTGCCACTGGATGTGAAAAAGCCTTTGTTGCTGCGCTTTAACCCCAATCTCGATCCCATCATGCGCCTGGCACTGCCGGCCCCCAAGGCCACAGAAGCCGAGCTCAAGCGGCTGCGGACTTATGCCGAAGAGGAGCTTAAGCGGGATCTCGAGTCGCTTTCCGGAGTCGCTGCCGTGCGCCTTTCCGGCGGGCTGGAGCAGGAAGTGCATATTCTGCTCAATCAAGAGAAACTGGCGCAGCTGGATCTCAGCAGCGAAGCCATTCGCAACCGTATCAGTGAAGAAAACGTCAACCTTTCTGCCGGTAAGGTGATCCAGGGCGACCGCGAATATCTGGTGCGCACCGTTAACCAGTTCCACTCCCTCGATGAGCTGGCCAATGTGATTGTCTATCAAAAGGGCAATACCCTGGTACGTCTTGGCGAGATAGCCGAGGTGACGGATGCCTTTAAAGAGCGCAGCGATATTACTCGCATCGGCGGCAAGGAGTCCATTGAGCTCGCCATCTATAAGGAGGGCGATGCCAATACAGTAGCCGTAGCCAATAAGCTTAAGAGCCAGTTGCAACAGATGCGCTCTGAGGCCAAAGACAGCGCCACGCCAGTGCCCGAGATAATTTACGATCAGTCGGAGTTTATCGAAAGCGCCGTCAGTGAAGTGACTTCATCAGCCCTTATCGGCAGTCTGCTCGCGATGCTGATGATCTACCTGTTCCTTCGAGACATCATCCCTACCCTGATCATCTCCATCTCTATCCCCTTCTCTGTGATAGCCACCTTTAACATGATGTATTTTGCCAATATCAGTCTTAACATCATGTCGCTCGGCGGTATCGCGCTGGCGGTGGGGCTGTTGGTGGATAACGCCATCGTGGTGCTGGAAAACATCGACAGGTGCAAGGCTCAGGGGATGGATCGCCGTCAGGCCGCCATCACAGGAACCAAAGAGGTGGCCGGGGCGATTTTTGCCTCTACCCTGACCACGCTGGCGGTATTTGTGCCCTTGGTATTTGTCGACGGCATTGCCGGAGCCCTGTTTGCCGATCAGGCCCTGACCGTTACTTTCGCCCTGCTGGCCTCTTTGCTGGTTGCCCTCACCTCAATTCCTATGCTGGCTTCCCGCGAAGGCTTCACAATGTTGCCGGAACTGGTCAAGCGGGACAAACCGCAACCTCCGGCGGGTAAGCTTGGCAAGCTCAAGCATTACAGCGCCACTGTGTTTACCTTCCCTTTCCTGTTGCTGCTCAGCTATCTGCCAAGATTGCTGCTGACGCTGGTATTAATCGTCACCCGGCTGCTGGTGTGGCTGGTATCCCTGGTGATGAAGCCGCTGTCCAGACTGTTTAACCTTTGCTACGGCTGGCTGGCCGATGGCTATCGGCCGCTGCTGAACCTGGCGCTCAAGTTCCGTGGCATCACTCTGGCGCTGGCCATTGCGGTCACCGCCATCTCTGGCGTCTTGATGAGCCGCCTGGGAATGGAGCTGATCCCACCGATGAATCAAGGCGAATTCTATGTGGAAATCCTGCTGCCTCCCGGCAGTGAGGTGAGCCAAACCGATGCCGTATTGCAGCGTCTGGCGCTGGCTATCAAAGACAGAGAGGAAGTGAAACACGCATACAGCCAGGCCGGCAGCGGCGGTCTTATGACCTCGGATACCCGGCGCGGCGGTGAAAACTGGGGGCGTCTGCAGGTGGTGCTGGCCGATCACCGCGCGTTTGACCAAGTTGCCGCCAAACTGCGCAGCACTTTGCGCACTATTCCCGAGCTGGAAGCGCAGATCCAATATCCCGAGCTGTTCAGCTTCAAGACTCCGCTGGAGATAGAGTTGTCCGGCTATGAACTGGAACAGTTGAAAACCTCGGCCGCTTCACTGGTTAAGGCGCTGGAGGGCGATCCCCGCTTTGTCGATGTCAGCAGCAGCCTGCGTGACGGTCAGCCGGAGCTGAGTATCCGTTTTGATCACGCCAGAATGGCCGCCCTTGGCCTGGATGCACCAACCGTGGCCACCAGCATAGCCCAGCGGGTTGGCGGTACCGTAGCCAGCAAATACACTCTCAGGGAGCGCAAGATAGATATTCTAGTGCGCAGCGAGTTGGATGAACGCAATCAGATAAGCGATATCGATGCCATGCTGATCAACCCATCCAGCCCGCAGCCCATCCCCTTGAGCGCCGTGGCCGATGTCTCGTTGACTCTGGGACCTTCGGCAATCAATCGCATCAGCCAGCAGCGGGTAGCCATAGTGTCGGCCAATCTGGCCTATGGCGATCTCAATCAGGCGGTGGCCAGTGCCAAGCGTATTCTCAGCCAACTGACGCTGCCCGCCTCGGTGCAGAGCCGATTCGGCGGTCAGAATGAAGAGATGGAGCATTCGTTCCAGTCGTTGAAGATAGCGCTGATCTTGGCGGTATTCCTGGTTTATCTGGTGATGGCCAGTCAGTTTGAGTCATTGCTGCACCCCTTGCTTATCCTGATGGCTGTACCCATGGCACTGAGCGGCAGTATCTACGGCCTGGCAATAACCGGCACCCAGTTGTCTGTCATCGTCTTTATCGGCCTTATCATGCTGGCCGGGATAGTGGTCAATAACGCCATAGTATTGGTAGACAGGATCAATCAGCTCAGGCAAAGCGGCAAACAACGTCTCGACGCCATCAAGCAAGCGGCAGCATCGCGTTTAAGACCCATACTGATGACCACACTGACCACTAATCTGGGGCTGCTGCCCATGGCAATAGGCTTAGGGGACGGCAGTGAAGTGCGTGCCCCCATGGCGATCACTGTCATTTTCGGCCTCAGCCTGTCGACTCTGCTGACTCTGGTGGTTATTCCTGTGCTCTATGCCCTGTTCGACCGCAAACAGTACGCCGAGCCGGCCACCATGGGAGAAGGCGCATGAACCTGACCAAACTGGCGCTCAAGCGCCCGGTGACCACCAGCATGTTCTTTGTGGCCATTCTGCTCTTTGGTCTGGCCGCCAGCCGCTTGCTGCCGCTGGAGATGTTCCCCGGGATAGAGATACCGCGAATCTTTATCCAGGTGCCTTACAAAGGCTCCTCTCCGGCGGAAGTGGAACGCGACATCACCAATGTCCTGGAAGAGTCACTCGCCACCATGGGGGGACTCGATGAGCTGCGCTCACGTTCCAGCCAGGATGGCAGCGAGATAGAAGTGAGAATGAAGTGGGGTGAAAACGTCGCCGCCCGCAGCCTGGAGGCGCGGGAGAAGGTGGATGCGGTGCGCCATCTGCTGCCAACCGACGTGGAGCGGGTGTTTATCATGCAGTTCTCCACCGCCGACATGCCTATGCTGAATATCAGGATCTCCAGTGAGCGGGAACTCTCCGGCGCCTTCGATCTGCTGGAAAAACAGCTCAAACGGCCACTGGAGCGGGTGGAAGGCGTCTCCAAGGTCACCCTCTATGGCGTGGAGCAAAAACAGATAGAGATACGTCTCGATGCCCAGCGCCTGGCTGCCAGTGGCATGAGTGTTCCCGCCATTCACAAGCGTCTGGCGGCAGAAAACTTTGTGATAAGCGGCGGCAACCTGAGGGACAACGGCCGGGTCTATCAGGTGTCTCCCAAGGGCGAGTTCCGTAATCTCGAAGAGATCAAGGCGCTGGTATTACTGCCGGGTTTGACCCTGGGCGATATCAGCGAAGTCAATTTCGCCCTGCCTGAAGCCACCGAGGGCCGCCATCTGGATAAGAAATATGCCGTCGGCCTGGATGTGTTCAAGGAATCCGGTGCCAATCTGGTGGAGGTTTCGACCAGGGTGCTTAAAGTGATTGAGGCCGCAAGAGAGGATAAGCAATTTCAGGGGATCAAGCTGTTTATCATGGAAGATCAGGCCCATGGAGTGAAATCGTCGCTCAAGGACTTGTTGATGTCCGGCCTGCTGGGCGCCCTGCTCTCCTTTGCCGTGCTGTACCTGTTCCTGCGTAACCTGCGCATGACCCTGGTGGTGGTTTCTTCCGTGCCCATCTCCATCTGTATGACATTGGCCGGCATGTACTTTCTCGGCTACAGCCTCAATATCCTCTCTATGATGGGGCTGTTGCTGGCGATAGGTATGCTGATTGATAATGCCGTGGTGGTCACAGAGAGTGTGTTGCAGGAGCAGCAACATGGCGCTGTCGATAACAATACTGATGACAGCCCCAACAACACTGGCGATCGGGCAATCCTCAACGGGGTCGACAAGGTGGCGCTGGCGGTGCTGGCCGGCACCCTGACCACGGCGATAGTGTTCCTGCCGAATATTTTCGGGGTTAAAGTGGAGCTGACTATCTTCCTCGAACATGTTGCCATCGCCATCTGCATTTCGCTGGCAGCCTCGCTGTTGGTGGCCAAGACACTGATCCCCTTGATGCTGTCAAAACTGCAACTCAGGTTTGAGCGGGTCGAGAAAGAATCGCGGCTGCAGAAGTCTTACCACACCAGTCTCAACTGGATACTGCAGCACCCGAAAACCGCTACTTGCCTGGCACTGCTGATGTTACTGTCAACCGCCCTGCCGCTGTCGTTGGTGAAACAGGACAGTCAGGACAGCCAAAGCAAGGAGCGCTTCTACATCAACTACCAGTTGGAAGGACGTCACAGCCTGGCGGTCACCGAGGCCATGGTCAGCCAGATGGAAGACTACCTCTATGCCCATAAGGAAGAGTTCCACATAGATGCCGTCTACAGCTATTACTCTCCCGAGGATGCCTCTTCCACCATACTGCTGAAGCCGGATCTGGAGGAAGATGTCGCCGAGCTGAAAAAGCGGATCCGCGAAGGATTTCCCAAGTTCTCCATTGCCAAGCCTCAGTTTGGCTGGGGCAGCGATGAGTCCGGCGTCAGAGTCACACTGACCGGGCGATCCACCTCAGAGCTGATTCGCCTCAGTGAACAGGTGATCCCTTTGCTCTCCAACATAGAGGGCCTGCATGATGTGCGCTCAGAGCTCAACGGTGCCCAGCAGGAGGTGATAGTACAGATAGACAGAGAGCTGGCCGCCCGCCTGGGACTGAGCATCAAGGATATTGCCGGCAGTATCTCCTTGGCACTGCGGGGCGCGGCGCTGCGTTCATTTCGCCACGATCCCAGTGGTGAGCTCAGAATCGAACTGGCCTTTGAACGCGACTGGCGTCAGTCGCTGGAGCGGCTAAAACAATTGCCCATAGTGCGACAGGACAACAAGGTCTATTCGCTCGAGAGTCTGGCCAAGGTGGAAATTGTCCCCAGATTCGATGTCATTCGTCACTATGATCGCCAGACGGCACTATCCATAGGCGCTAACCTTGAAGATCTCAGTATGGAAGAGGCGCAGAAACAGATCATGGCGGCGCTCAAGCATGTCAACTTCCCCCATGGTTATGACTACTCACTCAGAGGCGGCTTTCAACGTCAGGACGAGGAAGAGTCAGTCATGCTGATCAACATGGTGTTGGCGATTGCCATGATCTATATAGTGATGGCGGCTTTGTTTGAGTCGCTGCTGCTGCCGAGCGCCATCATTACCAGCATACTCTTCTCCATCACAGGGGTATTCTGGGCCCTGTGGCTGAGCGGCACGCCTATGTCCGTGATGGCCATGATAGGCATACTGATCCTGATGGGGATAGTGGTCAACAACGGCATAGTGCTGGTGGATCAAATCAATCAGATGACGCCGCCACTGGAGCAGTTGTCCGAGGTCATCGCCTCTGTCTGTGTCACCCGTTTACGGCCGGTATTGATGACGGTTGGGACCACAGTGCTGGGCCTGCTTCCGCTGGCGCTGGGAGACACTCAGATAGGCGGCGGTGGCCCGCCATACTCACCTATGGCGATTGCCATCATAGGCGGCTTGAGTTTCTCCACCCTGACCAGTCTCTATTTGGTGCCCCTGTGTTACCAGGCCTTCTTCCGCCTGCGTCATAATGCGGCCATCAGGCTCGGGCAATCGCTCAAACTCAGTCAGCGCCTGCTGCCCTGGACCTGAGCCCAAAAACACCGCTGAACAGATAAAAAAGCTGCCATTGCAGCTTTTTTATTGCCCGGACATCAATAGCGAACTAGCTTTATCCCAGCACTCAACTATTTGGAGCTCTCATGCCAGGTTTGCTTAAACGCTTTACATCACTCGTGCTGTTTACACTTGTCAGCTTGGCTGCCGCGGCGGAAAATAATTCCTATGCCGAGAATCCCTATGCCAAGGTCAAGATAACCACTCATGAACTGCTGCCAGGTCGCTACATGTTGACCGGCGCCGGCGGCAACATAGGTGTCAGTGCCGGGGAGGATGGACTGCTCATCATAGACGACCAGTTTGCGCCGCTGGCAGAGAAGATTTCTGCGGCATTACAGGGTCTCAAGCCGGGCCACCCGGCTTTTGTCATCAATACCCATTTTCATGGCGATCATACCGGGGGCAATCTGTACTTTGGCCAAAACGCCAACATTCTTGCCCACGAGAATGTGCTCAAGCGGTTGAATGAGAAAGCAATCCCAAAGAAGGCGCTACCGGTTATCACCTATGACAAGGGACTGAAAATTCACTTCAACAACCAGGTGTTGGAACTTATTCATCTGGGCCCAGGGCATACGGATGGTGACACCCTGGTGCTATGGCAGGATCGCAAACTGGTGCATATGGGCGATCTCTTCTTTAAAGACAGGTTTCCCTTTATCGATCTCGACCACGGCGGCTCAGTCATCGGCTACAGAGACAATGTAGCAGCCGTGCTTGAACTCATAGATCAGGATACCTTGGTTATCCCAGGTCATGGTGAACTGGCCAACAAGGCCGATCTCCTGAGGTTCAAACATATGCTGGATGACTGCATCAATTGGATGAAAGAGGGCAAGCAGCGCGGCATGACTCTCGAGCAAATGCAGGCAATGGAACTGCCACAAGCATGGCGGGAATGGGGCTGGCAGTTCATCCCCAAGGAGCGCTGGGTCAAGACCCTGTATCAGGGATTAACCCAGGAATAACTGCCCTCTCAGTTGTAGGCGTTTATTGACTCGGCAAAGTTCAGGCAGGAATATTGCGAAAATGCCACAACACCCAATAGATGGGCTTGAGATCACGGCCGCCTATATCGCGAAACGGCCTCAGCAACAGATAGAGCCACTGCCAACTGACCAGGAAACTTCTGGTCTCATGCCAGATAGCTTCACCACCGGCTTGGCGATAACTGGCTATCGCTTGGGCAATCGCCTCGTTGGCCGGCCCCATGTAGCGGTATAAGCTGTGAATGTACACCAGCAGATCCCTTATCTGCTGCATCAGCATGTCTTTACCCTTTTGATTGGCTTCAAAGTCGATAAAGGTCACCTGTCCCTGTTGCCAACTGATATCCCTTAGTGCCGGACGGCCGTGGGCCAAGCCCATACTGTGCAAACCCGCCAGAGCAGCGGCGCTGTCATTGAGGATCTGCTGCATGCCTTGCTGATCCTGGGATTTGAGTGCCAACCAGTCTTTGACTGTCACACCGGCATCTTCCACGACAAAGTAACCCTTATCGGCCTGAACAATGCGCGGCACAGGAGCTGAGCGGCTGGCCAGATGTTCCAGAGTCTGTTTCTCTTTTTCCAGCGCCAGTTGAGGATTGGGTTTCAACACCCGCATGGCCCCCTGAAGAGTCTCTGCCTGTTTGAGCCAGTATTTTTTACCCTCATATTCAAACGAGCAAATACGCTCCCCGGGATGAGCTTCCAGCACCCGCAGAACATATTGATTGAATTTAGGTTGCTCCATGGACAGGACTCCCTTCCAAGAATTGGTGGTGGTTCACAGAAAATTCTTATTAGTATCTTAGGGAATGGCGATTAAAGCAAATTCACTTAGGCTAAAACCCTGCTATTTAACGCATTTTCAGAGACTAATACCACAGAGGCTTAATGATAAAAACAATTGATGAATGAAATTAACAATTTCCAAACACAACAACTAATACAAAAGAGGGAGACGATGCCAGGGAGGGAAGTAGAAATGTAGACCCCAATCCGCTGTTGCGGATTGGGGGGATCGGACAGGGGCTGTTATTGCTTTTCCTGCCAAGGCTCGGCCTTGTCAGCCAGCAGCACAGGGATCCCATCATTGATAGGATAAGCCAGCCTATCTGCCTTACAGATGAGTTGCTGTGCCTGCTTGTCATACTCCAGTCTGCCTTTACATATGGGGCAGGCTACGATTTCCAATAGTTTCTTATCAAACGCCATCAGACTGTCCTTTTTGGTTTGCCTTTTGTTTGCTTGCCATTGCCTCTCGCACCCGAGTCAGCAATTGGGCATCGAATTGGGGTGATAGCTTGGCATTGACGGCCAAATACCACCAGTGTTGTTTTGCAAATTCGCGACACTTGATCGCATCTTTTTCTGTCATCAGCAGCGGCAGTTCATCACCAAGCGGCGTCAAGGCCTTCAGACTGTAGGCCTGATGATCGGCAAAGACCTCTTGGGCTTCGAGCTTGAACCCCATCTGAGAGAGAGTTTCAAAAAAACGTTCCGGATTACCGATACCGGCCATGGCTTTTACCGCCATAGGCGCTGTGGGGGCCTGAGTCTGGTTTTCCCCTGCGACACTCAGTACTGCACCGGGAATGAGCTGCATACCAAACTCTCTGACGGTATCGCTGGCTGCGCCGTTGTGAATAACGAAATCGGCACTCTCCAAGCGCCATTCACCCTCTCTCAAGGGACCTGCTGGCAATAACATGCCATTACCCAAGCGGCGGCTGGCATCGAGCACCACCACTTCAATATCCCGCGCCAGTCGATAATGCTGCAAACCATCATCGCTGATAATAATATCCACCTCAGCGGACGCCAGCAGCAACTCGGCGGTGGCTATACGATCTACTCCCACAGCCATAGGCACTTGAGTGCGGGCCACTATCATCGCCGGCTCATCACCAAAATCCGTTGGATTGGCGCCTTGGGGCACAAGTCTCGGCTCGGTTTGACCACTGCCATAACCACGGCTTATTACCCCGGGGTGGTAACCATAGTGCCTGAGCAACTCAATCAGATAGATAACGGTAGGCGTCTTGCCACTGCCGCCGACGGTAATGTTGCCGACAATGATCACGGGTACGGGCAAAGCTTGCGAGGCCTTGAGTCCAAGTTTAAACCCCAGGCGTCTCAGGCCACTGAGCAAGGCAAACAACCAGGAAAGCGGCCAAAGCAACCACCTTGCCCAATGCTTCTGATACCAGATACGGTTAAGCAGAGCTTCCACTTAACCTCCGAATTGCATCTGGTACAACTTGGCGTACGTCCCATCCTTTTCCAGCAAGCTCTGATGCGTGCCGCGCTCGAGGATCTTGCCCTGATCGACCACCAAAATCTGATCGGCACTTTCAATGGTCGACAGCCTGTGGGCAATAACTATCGAGGTACGATTGCGGCGCAGGTTATCCAGCCCCTTTTGAATCGCCTTCTCTGATTCGGTATCCAGTGCCGAGGTCGCTTCATCGAGGATCAACACAGGGGCATCCCTGAGGATGGCTCTGGCAATGGCGATCCGCTGGCGTTGACCTCCGGACAACATCACGCCGTTTTCACCTATCTCGGTATCCAGTCCTTGGGGCAAGGTTTCGATAAACTCCATCGCATAGGCCAATTTGGCGGCGTTTTCTATCTGTTCGCGAGTCGCCTCACCTGGATAGGCATAGGCGATATTATTGGCTATGGTGTCGTTGAAAAGAGTGACCTGTTGCGACACCAAAGCGACCTGGCTACGCAGACACTTGAGTGAATAGTCGTAAATACTGACATCATCCAGGGTGATCTCCCCCTGTTTCAGCCCTGTGTAAAAACGGGTCACCAGACTGGCGATGGTCGACTTACCCGAGCCTGAGCGACCCACCAGCGCCAGAGTCTGCCCCTGATGCACTTCAAAGTCGATATTCTCAAGCGCCAGACGCTCCTGCCCCGGATAACCAAAGCTGACGTTATCGAAACGCAGATTACCCTCAACCCGCTCTACTGTGTGAGTGCCGCTATCGGACTCCCCCGGAGTATCCAGCAACTCAAACACTGTGGTACAGGCAGCAATACCGCGTTGAAACTCGGCGTTAACCCGGGTGAGGTTCTTGATGGGCTGCAGCATGGCGAGCATGGCACCCAGGATAGTGGCAAAGGTACCCGCGGTCAGTTCATCCTTCAGGCTGTCAAAGCTGGCAGCATAGAGTACAAAGGCCAATGCAAAGGAACCTATGATCATAATAAGCGGTTGGCTGATGGCCTGGGCCGCTGCCAACTTCATGTTCTGATAGCGGTTTTGATCGTTAACTTTGGCAAAACGCTCAGCCTCAGTCTTCTGACCGCCGAAAGACAACACGTTCTTGTGGCCCTTGATCATCTGCTCAGTCACTGCAGTCACTGACCCCATGGCGCCCTGGATCTGCCGCGATACCTTACGGAAGCGGCGACTGACAACGGCAATCACCACCCCGATGAAAGGACCAATGATCAGAATGCAAAGCGACAGCTTCCAGGAGTAATAGAACATCAACCCCAGCATGCCGATGACAGTGACACTGTCTCTCACCAGAGTGATCAGCGCGCTGCCGGAGGCTCTGGCAATTTGCTCTGTGTCAAAGGTTACTTTGGAGATCAAGGAACCCGTGTTTTCCTTGTCCATATAGCTGACAGGCAGCGACAGTATGTGTTCAAACACCTGCTGACGCATATCCTGAATAAGCTTGGCACTGATATAAGAGATGCCATAGGTAGAGACAAAGTTGGCCAATCCCCTAAGACTGAACAGCCCCACTACCACGAAGGGGGCCATGGTCAACACATCCGAGCTGGCATTAAACCCTTTGGAGGTGCCCAGCTCCACGCCGGCAACGACCGAATTATTGGCAAACCCTTCATCAATAAAAGGTTTCACAAAAGCGATAAAAGTAGCGTCCACAACCCCATAGGTGATCAACGCCAGAATCGAGATGATAAATACCCCTTTGAGAGGCTTGAGGTAGGACAGCAAACGTCTGAAAACCGTCCAGACTTCACGTTGTTGAGATGTGCTCATCAGCGAAACTATATTTATGACAAAGTCGCCATTCTACTCTGGATTCCCTGCCATACCAAACCCAAACAAGCGGTTATACCAAAATGGCGCCAGATCCTCGCGGTAACTGTGCACTGTATAACCTTGGCTATCAAAGTGGATACTCACCTGCCCCAGCTCGCCGGAAATCAAGGCTTGGGCCCCAAAGGCGTGATATCTCAAACGTATCTCCTCTTTGGGAAACCCCCAACGATTGCCATATCCGGCAGCAAACAACACCCATTTCGGCGCCACAGCACCGATAAACTCAGGGTGAGATGAAGTGCGGCTGCCATGATGGGGCGCCAGTAAAATATCGCTCTCAAGTGAGCCTTTTTTGTGCAATAAGGCAACCTCGGCGGCCAGCTCTATGTCCCCCGGCAGCAGCACCCTATGATGTCCATCGAAGAGTTGCAGCACGCAGGAACCGTTGTTGCCTGGCTCTGCCTGCTCGGGGCCGAGAAAGTTCAGCTCTATCCCTTGCCACTCGAACATCCCCGGACGGCAGCCCCTGTGCCAACGCTTTGGATGACTGCTCTTGAGCTCAGGGACATCGGTTATCAACCCTGCCTGGTCAAAGGCCTGCATCAGCACTTGGGTACCACCGGCGTGGTCATTATCGCCATGGCTGACAATAAGGAAATCGAGCTTGGTCACGCCTTTGGCGCCAAGGAAAGGCACTATCACCCGCTCTGCGTAGCTGAAACGCTCGCCAAAAGCCGCACCTGTATCATAGAGCAATGCATTAGGCCCCTTTTGTACCACCACAGCCAGCCCCTGCCCCACATCCAACATATGTAACTGCCAGCCCTTGGATTTGAGCAGTCCAAGCCATAGCCCGAGCTGCAGTACAAAGGGCAATATCAGCAGCATGGCCACTCCCCGCCCCTTGGGCAGTAAACGCCAACAAAGCCATGCCGGAAACAGCAACAGCGCCGCGGCGCTGAGAGCCTGCGGCAACATGAGCCAGCCGCCGGGAAGCTGACTATTGAACTGCCATAATTTTTGCACCGGCCAGAGACTGAGAGACGCCAATTGCCAAGGCATGAGTGCCACTGCATCCATGCCGAGAGCGGAAAAAATCGACCACAGCAGCAGTGCCAGTAGCGCCAGAGGGATCACCAGTAAACTGAACCAAGGCACCAGCAGCAAGTTGAGCCACAGGCTGTGAACTGTCACGGCGCCAAAGAGTACCGCCTGCAGTAACGACAGCCCCAGACAAAGGCGCCACTGTATCGCCCAAAATGCCAAGGCCCAGCGCTTGAGCTTGGCAGGCCAGTGGGTCAGCACTTGCTCCTGCTCCAGAGCGTTAGGATTATGAACTTGATGGTTAAGGCTCAGCAAAATTAACGCCAGTGCCGAGAATGACAACCAAAAGCCGCCGCTGAGACTGGCCAAGGGGTCAATCAAGAGCACACAGGCCAGCGCCCACAGCAGCCGATCCCAGGCCGAGGCATAGCGCATCATTAATGAAGAGAGCACCAGCAAAAACAGCATCAGCAAGGCTCTTTGGGTGGCAATGGCAAAGCCCGCCAGATAGGCATAAAAGAGTGCCATCAGCAACGCCGCCAAAGATGCCAACACCAAATTGCGCCGCCCATAGGTGGGTGCCCAACGTTTGAGCGCTCCAAAACTCAGCAGATAACACCAGAAAGCGACCACCGAAAGATGCAACCCAGAAATCGCCACCAGGTGGGCATTGCCGGACTGGCGCAGCTCTTGCCAGCGCGCCTTGGAAAAGAGTGACCGCTCACCCAAGGTCAGCGCCAGCAGCAGATCGCCGCCATCGATTTCGGCCAATATTGGAGTTAACTCTGTGACCAATCGGGCCCTGAGCCCAGTTGATGGCAACAGCCGCTCACCTGATATCACCTGGCCTCTGGCAGCTATTCGCTCGCCGAGCAGATAGCGCTGACGATTGAAGCCGCCCTGATTAAGCACGGCGGCGAAGGTTCTGGGTTTGACTTCAAACTGCCACACCTCACCCAATTGCGGTGACGGCAATGCATCCCCCTGCCAGCTCAAACGCCACATGGAGGCCAGGGGTGCCAACAGGGTTGGAGAATTATCATCAATTGGCCGAATATCCATACGGATCCAGTCGCCGTTTGCAGAAACTAGTGATATGATTTCGCCCCGCAGTGTCTGAGTAACAGACGTTTCAGAGCTGGATGATGAGTCAGTAAGGCTTTTAATATCAATAACTAACTGACAGTAAACACTGACCCACAGCACGCCGCCCAAAGCACCATAGAGCAAAGCACTTCCCTTGGGAACCCAGCTCCCGCTCAAGACTCTGAGGCACAAGACCAGCAGCACTGCAATAATTGGCAATGAGAATAAGGGCGGTATCCAAGGCCAAAGCATGGCCGAGAGTACAGCGATGCAAAAGCCCGATAAGCATTGATTCATCATTGAGTAATTTAAGACAGCAATCCAAGCCTATGCCAAAAAAGATCATTCAGAGATTCATGCCCGATCCGGAGAAACTGAGGAATCATAAACACCTCAAGATCTTCGGCAGTCTGCTGAACAAACCCAACCTCTGGGCACTGAATCGCCGCTCTGCCCCCGGCGCCTTCGCCATAGGCCTGTTTGTTGCCTGGATGCCGATGCCGTTCCAAATGGTGTTGGCCGCCGCGCTGGCAATCTACTTCCACGTCAATCTGCCGGTGTCGGTCGCCTTGGTTTGGATTACCAACCCTGTGACTATGCCGCCCATGTTTTACCTGGCCTACTTAATAGGCGCCAAGCTGCTCAATCACCCGCCGCAGCAGTTTACCTTCGAAGCCAGTTGGGCCTGGATAGAATCCTCCATCAGTACCATAGGCCCACCTTTCCTGCTCGGCTGCTTGGTGTTGGGTGTGGTCAGCGCCCTGACGGGATATTTTGTGATCAAGAGTGCCTGGCAGTACTCCATCTATCTGCAGTGGCAAAAACGACGCAAGTAATTGCTGCTGGCAGTAACATCACTGGAGCGGCACAATTCAGGGATACCTAGTCTTAGCGCTGACCAAACTTGGCAACCCAAAGCATGTTCAGCCAACCAAAACCAAGAACCCGGCGATGGCCGGGTTCTTGCTATTTAGGATGTGCCTGTCGCTTATCAGCGCCCGGCCAGGGCGGTGGCCGGGGCTATTCGACTGGCCCTGAACGCCGGATACAAGGTAGCCAGCAGACTCATCAGCAGCGCCATAGCCACCACGACCAGTACGTCCGCCAACTCGAGCCTGGATGGCAAAAAATCGATAAAATAGATATCCCCCGAGAGCAACTTATGCCCGGTCAACTGCTCAATCCCCTTGGCGATGGCCGAGAGATTCTTGGCCAGCAGTACCCCCAGCAAGGTTCCTATGGCGCAGCCGAGCACACCATTGAGCGCACCCTGGACAATAAATACCTGCATCACGGCGCCGCGCTTAAGTCCCATGGTCATCAAGATGGCGATTTCCGAAGCCTTGTCACGCACCGCCATTACCAGGGTGGAGACTATGTTGAAACAGGCCACACCTATTACCAATGCCAGCACCAGATACATGACGGTGCGCACCAGCTGAATGTCCTGGTAGAGGTGGCCCTGGGTGCGGGTCCAGTCGTTGAGATACAAAGTCTGGCTCTGGGCATAACCCAGCTCGCGAATCAGCCGCGGCGCTTCAAATACCCGCTCAACCTTGATTCTCACCCCGGTCACCTCGTCTCCAAGCCCAAGCAGGCGCTGGGCATAGGCCATGGGCACATAAGCCGTGGTGTATTCAAGCTCGCCGCCGAGACGAAAGCTGCCGCTTATCAACAGTGAATGACTGCGAGCCTGCGCCAGTTGACCACTGCCCTTGCCATGGGGTGATGGCAGATAGAGGGTCAGGCGATCACCCACCTTAAGTCCCAGTTTGTCCAGCATCCCCTGGCCCAGCACGATATGATTGCTGTCGCCCTCAAGGCTCTGCCAGCTTTCCTGTGTCAGATACTGACTCAGGGTCGAAACCCGCGCTTCGGCCTCGGGGTTAATCCCCACCACAGACAAGCCGACAAAACCGCCCGGTTTTTGCACCAACCCCTGCATACGTACCAGCGGAGCGGCGGCGCTGATGCCGTCGATTTGCTCGGCGTCCGACACTATCTGACGCCAGTCATGAATAGGTTCACGGACCTGGCTCAACTCCCCCTGGGGCACAACCCCGAGCAGGCGCTGCTCCAGCTCGCTCTCAAAGCCGTTCATCGCCGACAGCACCAGAATAAGCACGGCGACCCCGAGGGCGATACCTGCGGTGGAGGCAAAAGAGATAAAACTGATAAAACTGCTGCTCTGGCGGGCACGGTAAAAGCGCCAGCCGATGACCAGGGGCAGCAAGGCGGGATGCGCCGTCATTGGCCCGCCTCCGGCGCCGACAAACGACCATCGACCATCTGCAGCTGCCTATCCATCCTTGCCGCCAGTTGATGATCATGGGTTACCACCACAAAAGCCGTGCCCAGTTGCGAGGCCAGCTCGCGGATAAGCTCATAGACAGCCTCGCCGCTGTGGGCATCCAGGTTACCCGTAGGTTCATCGGCAAGTACCACTTTTGGGCCGTTGATCAAGGCCCTGGCAATGGCCACCCGCTGGCGCTCACCGCCGGAAAGCTCCGCCGGGGTGTGATCCAATCTATGTCCCAGCCCCACTCTTTCGAGCAAGGCCCTGGCCTGCGCTCGCACTTCCGCCTTGGGTCGACCGGCAATCAGCCCCGGCATGGCCACGTTTTCCAGAGCGTTGAATTCGGGTAACAGATGATGAAACTGGTAGATAAAGCCCATCGCCTGATTGCGCAGCTGTGCCTGGCGGGAAGCCGAGGCCTTGTATAAGTCCTCGCCTTCGAGCAACACCTGACCGGCAGAAGGCCTATCCAAGGTGCCAAGAATATGCAGTAAGGTACTCTTGCCCGAGCCCGAACTGCCGACAATCGCCAACTGCTCCCCCGGATACACCTTGAGGTCGACCTGCTCGAGCACCTTGGTGCTGAGCTTGCCTTCCTGATAACTCTTGCTGACGGCTTTGGCTTCAAGGAGCGCGGCTTGTTGCATGGTATTGATTCTCTTATTCATATCTAAGTGCAGTCGCAGGTTCTACCCGGGCGGCCCGAATAGCCGGGTACAAGGTGGCGGCCAGGGTCATCAGCAGAGTGCCGATGGCGATAAGCACCAGTTGCTGCGGTTCCAGCTGCACAGGTAACCTCTGCCCGGCGCCCAATACGGCGATCCCCAAGGTCGACAGCAGCGGATTGATGTTGAGGGTGGCCACTATGCCAACCCCTAGGCCCAGCGCCAAGCCTATCAGGGCATTGAGAGAGCCTTGGGAGATAAAAATGGTCATGATGTCCAGCCTGCCCAGCCCCTGGGTCTTGAGCACGGCGACATCGGCAGTTTTATCCACCACCATCATCACCAACGCCGAGACGATATTGAAGGCGGCCACTGCGACAATCAGGCTTAACATCAAAGACATCATGTTCTTTTCCATCTTCACCGCGGCGAAGAGATGGCCATAACTGTCACGCCAGTCGCTGACGCTTACCTCGACTCCCTTATCTTCGAACAAATGTTCAACCTTGGGTGCCAGCGCCGGGGCGCTGAAGGGGTCGCTCAGAAACAGCCTGAGATCCTGAATTTGCTTTGGCGACTGACGCATCAAGCGGCGGGCATCTTCATAGTGCAGAAAAGCCACCCCGGCATCGACCTGAGAACCCATCTCAAAAATACCCGCCACTTCAAAAATTCGCTGGCTGGGAACAGGCCCAAGCGGCGAGTACACCACACCATCACCGCTGAGCAGACGCAGCTTGTCACCGGTGGCAACATTGAGCCGCCGTGCCAGCTCTGAGCCCAACAACACCCGGTAGCTGCCGCTGCGGAGCGAATCAAAGGCATCCAGATAGGCGTGTTTGGCTACAACCGAAAGATTTTTCTCGGCCTCCGGGTAGATGCCATAGAGCTGCACCGCACTGATATTGTCGGCCGACTGGGCCATCGCCTGGGTGGTCGCCGAGGGCGCCAGCCCAAGCACGCCGGGCAATTGTTGCAAATCGCCTTTAAAGCTCTGCCAGTCGTCAAAAGAGTGGTCTGTATGTACCGTCAGTTGTGGGATAGCCCCCAGGATTCGGGTCTTGAGCTGGCCTTCCAGGCCGTTCATCACAGAGCTGACAATAATCAATGCTGCCACCCCGAGAAAAATCCCGCTGACGGCGAAGAAGGTAATAAAGGAAGCAAAAGCGTTGGCCTTGCGGGCACGCCAGTAACGATAACCTATGTAAAATGAGAGTCCCGGATTCATGAGAGGGATAGCATGTCCTGTGCGCTGCGCTTGCTAAATCAATGAAGTGGGCACGATAATAGGTGGATTGACCGGGTAAATACAAGAGGCGGGACCTTGTTTCCTGAATCCAATCCATACTTCAGCGTGCCCCACGCCTTCGATGTCTATCTCAGCCTCTGGCCCAAGGACGCTCCCTTGCCGACCGAGAGCCAACTGCTGGCGATGCAATCCACCGGCTTGAAACTGATGAGCGAGGTCAAGGCGCAGGAAGCCGGCTGTTTGATGCAGCTGAGGCAACTCGGCGATGAGGGCCGGGCGATAGTCGACTACCTCAAACTCCAGTCCCGTAAGATAGATCTGGTGTTACAGCACGTATTGGAGCAGGAGAGCCGCGAAGGCCAACACTGCCCCGGGGTGCAATTTGGCGGCAGCGGCGTGCGGGTGCAGTTACCCCAGGCACTGGACGCCGGTACATTTTGCAAGCTGACCCTGTTTATTCGCGATGAAATCCTGTCCTTGCAGTGCATCGCCTCGGTGCGGGAATGCCGCGCCGACCCAAGCCATGAAGGCCAGTTTCTGGCCGATCTCGACTATCGGGTGATCCAGGATGCCGATATCGAACTCTTGGTCAAGGCCAGTCTCAGCGTGCAACAAAAGCAGCTCAAGCGGCGTAGGGCCAGTCAGGATCCCAACTGGCACGAGCCATCCTAAATCTCTACAATGGTGCGCAATCCATTCAGAATGAATCTGTTATCACATCTTCAATGAATAAGTTTTCTGTACTGGCGCCTGAGGGTGCCCCAAAGGCCGGCGAGATCCGCCATCTCGGCCTCGGCGAAGGCGTGGAGCGCGCGCTGACCTTGGCCAACCTCGCCCGCCAACATCAAGGTGTCAGCCTGTTGGTAACTGCTGATACGCCAACCGCCCTGACACTGGAAGCCGAACTCAAATACCTTCTGGGTGATACCCTGCCAGTGTGGTTGTTTCCCGACCGGGAGACCCTGCCCTACGACAGCTTTTCGCCGCATCAGGATCTAATCTCCCAGCGGCTGGAAACCCTGTCAAGGTTGCCAAGTGCCAAGCGCGCCCTGGTAATAGTGCCTATCAACACCCTGATGGTACGACTGCCGCCCAAGTCTTTCCTGTCGGCCAATGTGATGTTGCTGAATAAGGGCGACAACTACAGCCTGCAACAGATGCGCGAGCACTTGGTCAGCGCCGGTTACCATCTGGTCGGCCAGGTTTATGAACATGGCGAATTTGCCATTCGCGGCTCGATTCTGGATATCTTTCCCATGGGCTCAGCCGAGCCGCTGCGAATTGAACTGTTCGATGATGAAGTGGAATCGATTCGCCATTTCGATCCTGAAACCCAGCTATCCAAGGACCCCCTGTCGCAGGTACGGATGCTGCCGGCCAAGGAGTTCCCCACAGATGAACGGGCCATAGAAGGCTTCCGCCAGCGTTATCGGCGCTATTTTGAAGTATTGGTTAAAGAGCCCGAGTCCATCTATCAGCAGGTGAGCCGCCATTTGATGCCCGCCGGTATCGAAAACTACCTGCCCTTGTTCTTTGATGAAACCGCGACACTATTTGACTATTTTGCCGGCGATGTGCAACTGCTGACGCTGGGCGACCTGCAGCAAGCCGCCGACACCCACCTGACTCAGGTGCGCAATCGCTATGAAGACAGGCGGGTCGATCCGCTGCGGCCCCTGCTGGCTCCGGCAGACCTATATCTGTTGACCGAGCAGCTGTTTGCCGCCTTCAAGCGCTGGCCAAGACTGCAACTGAGCCAGGTGGATGCCCAAAAACAGCAGCAATTGGCTGCAGTAAGCGCGCTGCCGGATATCTCGGTCAACCATAAGCTGAAGCAACCCTTGCAAGCATTGGCCGATTATATTGCCTCGGCAGGCAGAGTCCTGCTCAGCGCCGAATCCGAAGGCCGCCGCGAGGCGCTGATGGAGCTTCTGGCCAAGATAGAGTTGCGCCCGGTACTGTTCCCGCATCTCAAGGCGTTTATCGACTCGGATGCGCCGCTGGGGTTAATCGTCTCCCCCCTTGCCAAGGGCTGCATACTCCATGAGCCCAAGCTGAGCATTATTTGCGAGACCGAACTCTTCGGTCAGCGGATCTCCCAGCAGAGACGGCGGGAAAAACAGCGCCAGATCAGCAGCGATGCCCTGATTAAAAACCTCGCCGAGCTCACGGTCGGCCAACCCATAGTGCACCTGGAGCACGGGGTCGCCCTCTATCAGGGGCTGGAAACCCTGGATACCGGCGGCGTGGTAGCCGAGTACCTCAAGCTGGAATACGCCGGTGGCGACAAACTCTATGTGCCTGTGTCGTCACTCCACCTCATCAGCCGCTACGCCGTGGCACCGGATGAATCCCCCAACCTCAACAAGTTGGGCAACGAGAGCTGGGCCAAGGCCAAGAAGAAGGCGATAGAGCGCATTCGTGATGTGGCCGCCGAGCTGCTGGATGTTTACGCTCGCCGTCAGGCCCGCCCCGGCGAGGCCTGTGAACTGGATGAGGCCGAATACGCCCTGTTCGCCCAGGGTTTCCCGTTCGAAGAGACAGTGGATCAGGAAACCTCCATCGCCGCCGTTCTCGCTGATATGCAGTCACCGGTGGCTATGGACCGTCTGATCTGTGGTGACGTGGGCTTTGGCAAGACAGAAGTGGCCATGCGCGCCGCCTTTGTTGCCGTCAACGCCGGCAAGCAGGTGGTGGTGTTGGTGCCCACGACTCTGCTGGCTCAGCAGCACTATGAAAACTTCAAGGACAGGTTCGCCGACTGGCCGGTGCAGATTGAAGTCATGTCCCGTTTTCGCACCGCCAAAGAGCAGCAACAGGTGATTGCCGATCTGGCAAACGGCAAGGTGGATATTGTTATCGGCACCCATAAGCTGCTCAACAGCGAGGTGAAATTTGACGCCCTCGGCCTGCTTATCATAGATGAGGAGCACAGGTTCGGGGTACGGCAGAAAGAGAAGATCAAGGCGCTCAGGGCCAATGTGGACATTCTCACCCTCACGGCGACCCCTATTCCCCGCACCCTGAATATGGCCATGTCCGGCATGCGGGATCTGTCGATTATCGCCACCCCGCCGGCCAAACGCCTGGCGGTGAAAACTTTCGTGCGCGAATACGACAAGGCCAGTGTCCGTGAGGCCATAGAGCGGGAGATCCTCCGTGGCGGCCAGGTCTATTACCTGCACAACAATGTGGAGAGCATAGAGAAACGCGCCGAGGAGCTGCGCGAGCTGTTGCCCGATGCCAGAGTGGTAGTGGCCCACGGCCAGATGCGTGAGCGCGAGCTGGAGCGGGTAATGTCCGATTTTTACCACAGACGCTACAACGTGTTGGTGTGTACCACCATTATTGAAACCGGTATCGATGTGCCGAGCGCCAACACCATCATCATAGAGAGGGCCGACACCTTCGGGTTGGCGCAGCTGCATCAGCTCAGGGGTCGGGTTGGCCGCTCCCATCACCAGGCTTATGCCTATCTGATGACCCCGCATCCGAAACGCATGACCTCAGATGCCCGCAAGCGTCTGGAAGCGATTGACGCTCTGGAAGATCTTGGCGCCGGCTTTATGCTGGCGACTCAGGATCTGGAGATCCGCGGTGCCGGTGAATTGCTGGGGGATGAACAGAGCGGCCATATCTCCAAGATAGGCTTCAGCCTCTATATGGAGATGCTGGAGTCGGCGGTCAAGGCGCTGAAACAGGGCAAGGAGCCATCCCTGGCGCAGATGCTCAACCAGCAGTGCGAAATCGAGCTGAGGATCCCGGCGCTGTTGCCGGAAGACTATGTGGGCGATGTCAATATTCGCCTGTCGCTCTACAAACGGATAGCCAACTGCACTACGGAAGCGGCGCTCGATGAGCTCAAGGTAGAACTGATTGACCGTTTCGGTTTGTTGCCTGAAGCCACCCGTAACCTGATGCAACTGACACTGTACAAGCATCAGGCCACCGCGCTCGGGCTGAAGAAACTCGATTTTCACGCCCGCGGCGGCAGTGTAGAGTTCGGTGACGATCATATTATCGATCCCGGCTTTATCATTGGCCTGTTGCAATCCCAGCCACAAATCTATCGAATGGATGGACCGAATAAGTTAAAGTTCACCCTGGCGGCCGAAAGCAGTAAAGAACGCCTGGAGATGGTGGGTCTACTGCTGCAACAACTGGCACAACACACTGTGGGAGAAAAATAGTGTATCGAAATATGCTGGCAACCCTGGCTCTGGGGCTGACACTTTCGCCTGTATTGCAGGCGGCACAATACCCTTGGTACGAAGTCGAGGTATACCTGTTTGAGCGCCCCGGGCCAAGCACGGAAAAGTGGCCGGATACGCCGCTGGAGCTCAAGCTGAACAAGACCATAGACTTGATCACTCCCCAGGTCGCCACCGAAATCAGCTCAAGCAGCATGGCTGTGGGAGACTGTGATCCGCAATGGCAATCTCAATCCGCAGACAGCGCAGCAAATAAGGCTCTCAATAAAGATACCTTTGACTCACAGCGCGGCCGTCCCCTTCAGGCAGGCCAAGTGATATCTCTGGCCCAGACCGATAACACGACTCAAGCGGATGCCGCAGGTTTGCCTTGCCAACAGCAGCAAGCGGAAATCCGTATGCCCAAGCAGTTGCCTGTGAATATCAGTCCCAGAGACAGCAGCACAGCCAGCCAACCCGGCGCCTTGCTGCTCAGTGAGAGTCGGGCCCAATTTGGCGGTGTTATCAATGCCCTCAAGCGGCAGAGCGGTTTGAAAGGGCTTTTGCACCTCACCTGGCAGCAACAGATGAAACCCCGCCATAGAGCAGAGGCGATGCATCTCTTTGGTGGCCGTAACTTTGGCTCGCAGTTCAGGCAGTCAGGTTTACCCCAGAGCCCGTTGGACACGACTTCAAGCTCCTCTTTGAATGGCTTGTCGGAAGACAAACTGCCTGGGCAGGCAATAGGCAATGGCCTAAGTGAACCAAATCAAATGGGCAGTGAGGAATACGCAGCGCTTGGGAGCTTGATGGTCCCCAAAACGCCCAAGGCGGTGTGGGAGTTCGATGGACTTTTGAATATCTATCTCAGCCATTATCTCTATGTGGAAACCCGCTTTAATTTGAGGGAGGCCGGCTTTAAATCTCTGGCCACCCAAGAAGGCGAACCTGAACTGCAAACCCCCTTTCTTTACAGCATTCCCATGGAACAGAATCGCCGTATTCGCAGCGGGGAAATACACTACTTCGATCATCCCAGAATGGGGATGATCCTACAGGTAAGGCGTATGGCCCAGCCGGGCAGCCAAACTCAAGCCGATGGTGGCGAAGAGCTCTGATCAATCACTGATAGAGAAGTCGAGGTAGATCTCATCTGCCTCGTCTTCCTCTACATACACCCCATCGACCCGTGCCTGAGGTGGCCCTTGCTCGCACCAGGCAATCAAGTGGTCGACCGCCGGGAAGGCGCCCTGCGCCAACACCTCCACCGAACCGTCTTCTTTGTTGCGCACATAGCCTGTCACCCCAAGTGACTGAGCCTTTTGCTGGGTAAAGCGTCTGAAACAGACTCCCTGCACCTTGCCTTTCACAGTCAGCAGCACCCGCTTCATGGGCGTCTCCTTGTAGACTTGTCTTGGTGGCCTTGTGTTGCCATGCTTATAAATCAAGCAGTTGATTAACAAAAAAGCAAAAAAAACAGCTAACAAAAGAGTGTTAGCTGCATCGGGCGACATACGCAAAAGGTCTGGCACTGTATGAATAACCGAATGTAACATTCTGTATCAAACTCGCCATGGTTGGTAACTTTACACAGTCAATGGCCCGATGCAACCAGCGAAACAAACTGAAAAACAACCCGGAGGCACTCTCGTGACTTGGATCACAAAAAGCACTCAATTTACCGTATGAGTGGATATTTATCCTACCCGTTCAACCCCCTCTGTTTGCTTGAAGGCTTTTATCTGAGTCAAATGGCTCGCCAGCGAAGCAAACTTATGACTCTGTTGTTTGTCCCAAATCACTTCATAATAGCGGCTGAGCAAGGCATGACTGCGGGTGCTATCCAAGACCTCATCCTCGGTCGACAGCAGGCACAGGGCACGGTTACGGTTCTTACTGCGAAAATCGGTCACGCATTTGCTGGCAATATCGGCATACTCTTCCGGCCTGTCTATCTTGCCGGGCATATTTTCCTCCGGCCACAGATTGGGGTTGACCAATACCGCCTTGAGCCCGGACAGAAAAGCGATTCGCTCGGCCCAATAGGCACCCAGCCCCACACCTATGATCAATGGATGGGGGTCATCGGTGAGTTTAAGCTGTTTACTGACCTCATTCAGCAGATGCTGCATGTCGTGTCTGGGATGCTGGGTGCTGTAGCTGATGAGACGCACATCATCATCAATAAACTGTAACTGCCTGACTTTTTCATGATTACCCGGGCTGGTGGCATCAAATCCGTGAAAATACAAAATCATTTTGTTTCCTCAAGTCTCATTTCCAGTCATGGTTATACAGGTTTCAAACTAACCAAGTTAGTTTGCACCTATATTGTGCCAAATCAATTTTTTGTGGATGAAATTCTGGCCGCCAGCTCGCGGGCCCGGTCCCAGCGTACTTCATCCTGTAATGCACGCATTACCTTTACGGGGTCGGCCCTTAATGTTGCAGCCGGGAAAGAATTGCTCTCTGGCCAAGGGAAGTCCCCCAGAAGACTTCTGGCACCCTCAGGGTCATTGCATACCAATACCATGTTACAGCCGGCATCCAGTGCCGCTCTGGCCCTGGCCTGATAGTCTCCGGCTACCGCCGCCCCTTTCATGCCGAGATCGTCCGAAAAAATCACCCCGTTAAAGGCCAATTTGCCGCGCAGCTCCTGTTTGAGCCAAAAAGATGAAAAACCGGCTGGGTTAGGGTCTACTTCGGGATAAATGACATGAGCCGGCATAATGCCTTGGAGCATCTCTCTGGCGATCAGCTGTGAAAAAGGCTGCATGTCACACTCGGCAATCTCTTGGTAACTGCGCGGGTCGACCGGCTGGGCAATATGGGAATCGGCCTCGACGCTGCCGTGGCCGGGAAAATGTTTGCCCACCGCGGCCATACCGGCCTCAGTCATGCCTTCAATAAAGGCCGCTGCCAGAGCCGTGACCTGCTCGGGCTTTGAGGCGAAACTGCGAGTGCCTATCACCTGACTGATACCATTGAGATCGAGCACAGGGGCAAAGCTTAAATCTATGTCACAAGCCAAGAGCTCAACGGCCATCAGGAAGCCCAGCTCTTTGGCCCAGGTTGTCGCCAGCTCCAGCGAGCCTGCGGCGGCCGGCAATATATCGCCCATGGCTGGGATTTCGGTAAACCCCTTTCGAAAACGCTGTACCCTGCCCCCTTCATGGTCGACGGCGATCAGCAGTTCGGGACGCACACTGCGAACCGCACGGATCAGGGCTATCAGTTGCTCTCTGTCTTGGTAATTACGGCTGAAAAGGATTAGGCCGCCAACGGCCGGGTGCTGCAGGACAGAGGCCTCCTCTGGCGTCAGCTCGACAGAGGCAAGATCCAGCATTAAGTGACTCATAAACATCTCCAACAGGGTACCGCGCATGAAAGCGACTGAAAAAGGTACGAAATGGTGTTAGCCCCGATACAGGTATGGCTGCCAGGATAGCGCGACTAGGGTCAATCCCATTGTTAGCAAGGCTAATCCGACCATAGCTTGATAAAAATAACTAATGATATTCCAGGCCAAAAGTATGGGATACTTGCCCTATGGGCAGAGTAACTCTGGGTCAAGGTTACTCCGAAACCCGCGTATGCGCGAGCAATGCGCCTCCCAATGACTAAAATAACAACGAAACAGCAACAGGGTTAACCAAATGATTAGCGTATTCGATATGTTCAAGATAGGTATAGGGCCCTCCAGTTCCCATACCGTGGGTCCGATGAAAGCGGGCAAAATCTTTATCGAACAACTGGCTGCAGATGACTTACTTGGACAGGTCGACGAACTGCAGGCCGAGCTTTTTGGCTCTCTTGGACAAACGGGCAAGGGCCACGGTACCGGCAAGGCGGTGATCCTGGGATTGATGGGGGAAGATCCGGAAACCGTCGATACCGACAGCATAGAGACGATTCTGGCAGAGGTGGCCGACAGCCAGACACTGACACTCAGCGATGGCCGTAAGGTTAAGTTTACCCGCGAAGATGGCATCACCTACCACAGACGCAAGACACTGCCGGCACACGCCAACGCCATGACACTCTACGCCCTCAAGGCCGGAGAGTGTTTGTATCAACGCACTTACTATTCGGTCGGCGGCGGTTTTATTCTCGATGAGGATGAAATTCAGCAGCGTAACGCCTCTCCGGCGACTCCCATTGCCCAGGCTCCTTACGATTTCAATACCGCCAGCGAACTCTTGGAGCTGTGCTGCGACAATGGCCTGAGCATCTCTTCGCTGATGATGGCCAATGAGCTCAGCATAGCCCCAGAGAGTGAAGTCAAAGCCAAACTGTGGCATATCTGGCAAACCATGAAGGCCTGCGTGGAGAAAGGCTATCAGAAAGAAGGTATTTTGCCCGGCGGTCTCAAGCTGCGCCGCCGCGCCCCGGCGCTGTATCGCCGTCTCAAGGCTGAGGGCCGCAACAACATAGATCCCCTCAATGCCATGGATTGGGTGGACTTGTTTGCCCTGTCGGTGAATGAGCAAAATGCCGCCGGCGATCGGGTGGTAACGGCCCCGACCAATGGCGCCGCCGGTATCATCCCCGCCGTGCTCTGCTACTACGACACCTTTGTTCAGGAAGTGGATGAAGATGTCTGTAGCCGCTTTCTATTGACGGCCGCGGCCATAGGTATTCTGTACAAGAAAAACGCCTCCATTTCCGGAGCCGAGGTTGGTTGTCAGGGCGAAGTCGGCGTGGCTTGTTCCATGGCAGCAGCCGCACTGACCGAGATCATGGGTGGTACGGTCGAGCATGTCGAAAACGCGGCGGAAATCGGTATGGAACACAATCTGGGGTTGACCTGCGATCCTGTCGGCGGCCTGGTACAGGTTCCCTGTATCGAGCGTAATGCCATGGGCGCCGTCAAGGCGATCAACGCTTCACGTATGGCGCTGCGCGGCGACGGTAATCATAAGGTTTCCCTGGATAAGGTGATCAAGACCATGATGGATACCGGCAAAGATATGCGCAGCAAGTACAAGGAAACCGCCAAAGGCGGCCTGGCGGTTAATATCGTCGAATGTTGATTGGTGCCGCCCTGCGCTGACTCAGGGGATAGCAAGAGTAGATTCGTTCACCAAAGCTCATATGAGGCGTTGCTCAGGCAACGCCTCATTACTGCCTCCCCTGTTTACAGGATTTCCTATGCCCGTAACCCTCTTTTTCTGATAGCTTGCAGACCTTAAGCACAATTTTCCCGTTCCTGTGTAACAGATGGATATTCCGCCGGCGGGTTGCGCTCAAGGTATTCAAACAAGCCCGACTGCATACTGACATTCCAAAAACGCCCCGCCATAGACAACTCCAAGGCCGTTTGACTGAGCTCGGCCAAACCATGGCTTTGCCAACGTAAAAACAGCGGCATCAAGTGACCGACCAGACTGTCAGGCAGGAGAGAAAATGCCAGGGAGCCTGAGTCCAGAGCGCCCTTAATCGTGCCGGCAAATCCTTTGGGCACAGGCGCTGTAATATGGGCCGGTGGCCGGATCCCTAGCTTCAGCGCCTGCTGCCAGGCCGAAAGCTCACGGCCATACATGATGCCATACCCGAGAATGTTACCGCCGGCACCGGCACCAAAGGGAATGATCTCGGCGCCGGCTTTGGCCATATGGTTATAGCGGCTGCGTTCTCTGACATCTCTGCGCCAATGGTTACAGGACAAAGCTTGCCAGGCGCCAGCCTCAAGAGTCTTGGCACCATAAGCGTACATCCGCGCGCGAGTAGCACTGTCAGCACGCGGCGCTTCAGCCTCACTCTGCTGCTGGCGCTGAATACGGCTGCCACTCAAGGTTATCAGCTGATACAGATCCACTCCGTGAATGCCGCTTTCAATCACATCGGCAATATCCTGCTGCCACACCCGCTCATCTTGCCAGGGCAAGCCAAAGATAAGATCGGCAATAACAGGTGCATCATTTCGGCGGCTGAGTTGCTGTAGACGCTCTATGACCTTTTCCCTTGAGTCCAGACGCCCCGCGGCAAGGCGCACCTGGGTATCAAAGCTCTGCACCCCGAATGAAAAGCGATTAACCCCACCATTGAGTGCCGCCTGCCATTTATCGTCGCCAAAACCGTTGAGACGCCCCTCCAGGGTGATTTCCGCATCATCACTCAAGGGGAAATCAGTCAGTGAACGCAGCAGAAGTGCGATTTGGCTGGCCGTCATGTCGCTCGGCGTGCCGCCACCTATGTAGACGGCCTGGAAAGGCCTGCTTTGCACCAGTGGATTTTGGCCGGCGCGGCGCAGCTCAGCGCTCAAGGCTTCAACATAATCGGCTATTCTTTGCGGCTTGGCGCCATTTTCAAAAAAGTTACAGAAACTACAGCGTTTTCGGCAAAAAGGGATGTGCAGATAAAGAGCACGCTGGCTGCTGGTCGAGGTTTGCTGCCAAAGCTCGTGCCATTGGCCGGCATCAAGCTGAGCTTCAACTCTGACTCCGCCATGGGAATGGGGCGCACGTTTTGGGCTAAAAGCAAACTGCAAGGGGGATGGGCTGGCGATCCCCGTCATGGAAGGAGTGAAAATCATCGGAAAGTCCGTTGAACGACAGACTTAAATGATAATAAATATCATTACCATTATTTTGATTCAGATCAACAGACTGTGAAGCGGCTCCTGAAATTTACCCAAGAGCTTAGTGAGAACGTCAAATAATCCCCAAGGTGCAATGATCGCAGTTACTTCTCCAACCTTGTAACTGCATAAAAAACCGCCCAACTTGTGGACGGTTCTGTTAAGCAGTGGTCTCAGCGCAGCGGCAGTTCGACATCGGCGAACATCTGCTCTATCAACTGCGCATCACGCAATGCAACCGCCTTTTCCACCACATCCCTTGTCAGGTGCGGCGCAAATCGTTCAATAAAGTCATACATATAACTACGCAGGAAGCTGCCCTTTCTAAAGCCTATCTTGGTGGTACTGTGGGCAAACAGATGACTGGCGTCTATAGCCACCAGATCCTTGTCGATAACAGGATCAATCGCCATGGAAGCTATCACACCAACCCCGAGACCCAATCTGACATAAGTCTTGAGCACATCGGCACTGGTGGCGCTGAAGACGACTCTGGGCTCAAGTCCGGCACCATGGAAACCACGCTCAATTTCTGAGGCTTTATCAAAACCGAACACATAAGTGACCAAGGGGAAGCGCGCCAGCTCTTCAATGCTGATCTGACTGCGGCTGGCCAGAGGGTGATCTCTGGATACCACCACAGAACGATTCCAGTGGTAACAAGGCAACATAATCAGGTCGGAATAGAGATGCATCGCCTCGGTGGCGATGGCAAAATCGGCGTCCCCGCGAGCAGCCGCTTCACTTATCTGCGATGGCGTGCCCTGATGCATATGCAGATTTACCTTGGGATAACGTTCAATAAACTGGCGGATAATTTGCGGCAAAGCATAGCGGGCCTGAGTATCTGTGGTGGCAATATTCAGTTCCCCCTGATCCGGCTTGGTGTACTCTTCGGCCACTTTCTTGATACTTTCGACTTTACCGAGAATATCATTGGCGATTTTGATGACCTGCTCGCCGGCCGGTGTCACATGGGTCAAGTGTTTACCGCTGCGACCGAAGATCTGGATCCCCAGTTCATCTTCCAACATGCGTACCTGCTTACTGATCCCTGGCTGAGAGGTATAAAGGTTTTCGGCGGTAGCGGAAACATTGAGGTTGTGATTGACCACTTCTGCAATATATCTGAGCTGTTGCAGTTTCATCTTTAGATCCTTGAATTTCTGCTCCATTCAGGAGCAGAATTTGAATGTTGTAATGCCGGACATCTATAATCAATGGTTATAGTATAAAGCAATAACTAAATCAAACAGGAATATAGCCACGAATGCGAACTATCTTCAGGACAGATACCTCATGCTGGACTAAGATAACTAGGCTAGTTTATTGATTTATTGTAGCATTAACAGAATTATAAAATTTACGGAAAGGCTATGGCATTTACTCTTGTACTGGTGCTGATTGGCGCGCTTCTTCTGCTGGTGATCGGCATCAATGTTATTCAGCAACAAAAAGAGCGAGCCGAGGCCGAACGTCGTACCGAGCTGGCTCGCCAACGGGCTATTTTGGACGAAACCGAAGAAGTCCTCTCCAATACCGGCATGTTCCCTTGCTCTTCACAAATGGTTTTGGTGCTCTACAAGCGTATTCAGGATGCGGCAAGAATCGCCGTTACCCTGAGCAAAGCCAATCAGAAAGGGGATTATGAGCGGCGGCTGACTGATCTTGAGGCACTGATCAACAATCTGCAAAGCAGCGGCCCTCAAACACCGGCCATTGAAAACTTTCGCCTGCCTGACAACGATCGTCAGGTATTGGTGCTGGTACAGACCTTGAAAAAGCTCAAGGCGATTTTGCGCGCCGAGCATAACAAGGGCAAAGTCGATCCCACAGTATTTGCCGCTGAAGAAGGACGCATTGACAGCCTGCAACTCAGGATCAATGTGGAGAGCATGCTGTCACGCGCCCGCGCCGCCAGTTACATGAAACAATACGGCTCATCGAGGCAGATGGTCACCAAGGCACTCAGTACCCTGCATACCATCAAGGCACAAACTCCGAATGATCCCTTTATTGCCCGAAAAGTGGATGAAGCCAAGCAACTGCTCGATGAAATCATGGGCGCGCAAAAGATGGCTCAGCCCAGCGCCCCCAAACAGAAAAATGATGAAGATGATATCGATGTGTTGTTCCAGCCTAAGAAGAAGTGGTAAGCCGTCAACTTGAGCTTAAGCTACTACCGGTAAACTCCAACAAAAAGCACCTCTTGGGTGCTTTTTGTTGCTGCTGTCGGTTTTGCCTAGCCAAGTGAACTCTGCCAGCCAAGTAACTCATCCCCAAAGTTCTCTCAGCCAATTCTATCTCGATTAATTTATTCCGAATAATCCAGGCTGCCGATACAGCCCGTTTAGGGTCAACTTACACTTTCACAAACAATAACGCCCTGCAATTGCAGGGCGTTATTGGCTCAAGTATTCAGTTGAGCTTAGCTCTTGGCTTTCTTTTTCTTGCTGTTTTCAGCAAACCACTTGCCATCGCGATAGTGGGCGACCCAGCCGGTTGCCTTACCATCAACTTCGCTGGCCACGTACTGCTCTTTAGTCTTGCGGCTGAACTTCACCAGAGTCGGATTACCTTCATCATCTTTCACCGGCGCATCGGCCAGGAACTGATATTTGGGCCACAGCAACTCGCGGTACTCCACCAGCTCGGAGACCAGTGGTGCCCGAGTTTCACGGGATCTCGGGAACGTGCTGGCGGCCAGGAAGATACCCGAGGCACCATCACGCAAGACGAAATGAGCGTCTGACTTGCTGCACTTGAGCTCGGGCAATGGAATAGGATCTTCCTTGGGTGGCGCCACTTCGCCATTCTTGAGCAGTTTACGGGTATTCTTGCACTCGCTGTTGGTGCAGCCAAAATACTTACCGAAACGGCCGTTCTTCAGCTCCATATCGCTGCCGCAACGGTCACATTCAATGACCGGGCCTTCGTAACCCTTGAGTTTGAACTGTCCCTTCTCGACTTCATATCCAGGACAGGCAGGATTGTTACCGCAAACATGCAACTTGCGGGTTTCATCCAACAGGTAGCTGTCCATGGCGGTGCCACAGATGCCACAGCGATGCTTGGCCCTGAGCGCCTCGGTTTCGGCATCTTCGCTCTCGCTGATCGCTTCTTCACCCGGAGTCAGGTTCAGCGTGGTCTTGCAGCGCTCTTTCGGGGGCAATTCGTAGCCGGAACATCCCAGGAACACGCCTGTAGTGCCTGTACGGATCCCCATGGGGCGCCCACAAGTAGGACAGGCTATGTCTGTCAGCACCATCTGGTTGGGGCGCATACCACCCTCTTCCGGTGGCAGCTCGGCATGTTGCAACTGCTTGGTGAAGTCTTTGTAGAAGCCATCAAGCACCTGTTTCCAGTCGAGTTGCCCCTGAGCAACGTTATCCAGGGTCTGCTCCATTCCGGCGGTAAAGTCATAGTTCATCAGGTTGGCAAAGTTTTCCACCAGACGTTCACTGACAATTTCCCCCATCTTTTCGGCGTAGAAACGGCGGTTTTCCACCTTCACATAGCCCCGATCCTGGATGGTGGAAATAATAGTGGCATAAGTGGAAGGGCGACCTATGCCGCGCTTTTCCAATTCTTTAACCAGAGAGGCTTCGCTGTAGCGCGCCGGTGGCTTGGTAAAGTGCTGTTTGGGATCCAGTTGTTTCAGATCCAGTTTATCGCCCTCCGCCAGATATGGCAGGGTGACTTCATCTTCATTCTTGCGTTTGACCGCAGATTGTACCCGGGTCCAACCATCGAATTTCAGGGTGCGACCACTGGCCTTCAGCTCAAATTCACCGGCCTTGACCGTGAGTCGGGTGGCATCATATTGAGCCGGAGTCATCTGACAGGCAACAAACTGGCGCCAGATAAGCTCATAGAGCCGCTGAGCGTCACGCTCCATGTCTGTCAGTGACGCAGCGTGTACAGAGACATCTGAAGGTCGAATCGCTTCGTGAGCCTCTTGCGCGCCCTCTTTGCTGCCATAACGAATAGGCGCATCCGGCAGGTACTTGTCGCCGAACTCTTTGGCAATCATGGCTCTGACGTTATCCAGCGCTTCCTGGCTCAGATTGGTAGAGTCGGTACGCATATAAGTGATATGACCCGCCTCATAGAGACGCTGGGCCATCATCATGGTCTTCTTCACCCCAAAACCGAGACGGGTACTGGCGGCCTGCTGCAGTGTCGAGGTAATAAAGGGAGCGCTGGGCTTGCTTTGAGTGGCCTTGTCTTCGCGGCCGATCACCTCATAACTGGCCGATTGCAGTGCTGCCACAGCAGCCAGCGCCTGGGCTTGATTGACCGGCTCAAATGCCTTGCCGTTTTGCTTGACCACTTGCATGGTCAGAGCATCATCGGTAGCGGTCGCCAACTGGGCGTGCAGATCCCAGAACTCTTCAGGCACGAAGGCTTTAATTTCAGCTTCCCGCTCAACCACCAAACGCACTGCTACCGACTGAACCCGTCCGGCAGAGAGGCCTCTGGCAACCTTTTTCCACAGCAGCGGCGAAACCATAAAGCCCACTACCCGATCGAGGAAACGTCGAGCCTGCTGAGCGTTGACCATATTGTTGTCGAGATCGCTGGGTTTGCTGAAAGCATCCTGGATGGCACTCTTGGTGATCTCGTTGAACACCACCCGCTTATAACGGGAATTGTCGCCGCCTATCACCTGCTGCAGATGCCAGGCAATCGCTTCCCCTTCTCTATCCAAATCCGTCGCGAGATAGATTTCATCGGCGGAATCGGCCAGCGCTTGCAGTTCTTTTACCACCTTCTCCTTACCAGGCAGAATTTGGTAGTTGGCTTTCCAGCCGTGCTCAGGATCAACCCCCATACGGGCAACCAGAGCCTTTTTCTCTTTCACCTTCTTGTACTTGGCCTTTTCTTCAGGCGACATCTTACGCACTTCGGCTGCGCTTTTTGCCTTGCCGTTGGCGTCGGCGGAGGAGGAAGTCGGCAAGTCACGTATGTGACCCACACTCGACTTAACGATGAATTCTTTACCAAGATATTTGTTGATAGTCTTGGCTTTGGCCGGCGATTCGACAATAACTAGCGATTTACCCATAGTGTGATTTGCGCCAAACGATCTCAGAACGGTGAAAATTGGCACCATATATAGAGGGTTGTCCTCGGACTTTCAAGTTAATCCCTCTTTTATGTGTACCGGCGACTCAATTTTTAAGCAGGGTTAAAAATTTGTACAAAATAATATTGCGTAATTAAAAACTAATATTTCATTATTTCACTGCAAGCAAGTAATAGTTATGCATTTGTGATGAAAAAGCACTTTTGCCACCCTGTGGGGCGACTTGTTAAGCCTAGGAGCTCAAGTATACTGGGGCCAGTCCAGGGCCTGGATTGGGCCCCTATAACAACCTCAAATACCCCAAAAGGACAAGCAATGAAGCATTTTGAAGCGAATTTTGACGGATTGGTGGGACCCACCCACAACTATGCTGGCCTGTCGTTCGGCAATGTCGCCTCCCTGAACAATGCCGCCCAGGCAGCCAACCCCAAGGCTGCGGCCAAGCAGGGATTGCAAAAAGCCAAGGCGCTGGCCGACATGGGGATGATCCAGGGCATGCTGGCACCGCAAGAACGCCCCGATCTGCATACGCTGCGAAGGATAGGTTTTAGCGGTACCGATAAAGAAGTACTGCAGAAGGCCGCCGAGCAGGCACCGGCGGTTCTGAGAGCCTGTTGCAGCGCCTCCAGCATGTGGACCGCCAATGCGGCAACCGTATCCCCGAGCGCCGATACCCATGATGGCCGTGTGCACTTTACCCCGGCCAACCTGGTGGATAAATTGCATCGCTCAATCGAACCGCAAACCACAGGCAACATTCTCAAGGCCATTTTCAGTGACAGTCGCTATTTTGTACACCACCAGCACCTGCCGGAACACAGCAGTTTTGGTGATGAAGGCGCTGCCAATCATACCCGCCTGTGTCAGGAATATGGTCATGCCGGAGTCGAAGTCTTTGTTTACGGCCAGGAAGCTACCAACCCTCAGGCCATAAAGCCGAAGAAGTTTCCCGCCAGACAAACGCTGGAAGCCTCACAGGCTATCGCCCGTTTACATCGTCTCGATGAAGACAACACTGTCTTTATTCAACAAAATCCTGAGGTGATAGATCAAGGCGTATTCCACAATGATGTAATTGCTGTCGGTAACCGCAATGTGCTTTTCCATCACGAGCAAGCCTTTGTTGATACCAAGGCCAAGCTGGCCGAGATCCGGGCCAAGCTGGAAGGTGATCTCCATTTCATTGAAGTACCGACCGCCAAAGTCAGTATTCAGGATGCGGTAAAATCCTACCTGTTCAACACTCAACTTTTGAGTATGAGTGATGGCAAGATGGTCATCATAGCGCCAACCGATTGTGCAGAGAACCCTGCGGTAAAAGCCTACCTCGATGAACTGCTGACTCTGGATACTCCGATTCAGAAAGTTGAATACTTTGATGTTAAACAAAGCATGCAAAACGGTGGTGGCCCGGCTTGCCTTCGCCTGAGGGTCGCCATGAATGATGCCGAGTTGGCAGCCATCAATCAGCATGTACTGCTCGACGATAGCCTGTTTACTCGCCTCAACGCCTGGGTGGACAAACACTACCGCGACCGCTTGTTACCCGCAGACTTGGCCGACCCACAATTGATAGTCGAGTCTCGCACCGCACTGGATGAACTGACCCAGATAATGAAGCTCGGTAGTGTCTATCAGTTTCAGAGATAGGCAACTTCTTAATGAAAAGACCACTCAAATGAGTGGTCTTTTTGTAGATAGCGCGTATTTCAAGTCGTTATAGACCAATCGATATGTACAAACACTCTTGATAAAAAAGGCGCCGATGGCGCCTTTTGGGTCACTTGATTTTATCAATAAATATTGACCTTCAAGTTAACGACTTCGGTTTCTGCACCACCGGGAGTTTTGACCTTAACAATGAAGGAACCTGAATCTGGTTCATCTGCCCCCTTCAAGGTTACGCTGAATTGACGGCCACCGTTGTGATTGGAGCTGGGCCAAGTATAGCTTCCTGAGCTGGCTACCGAACCGGCAGATGTCGTAAAGGTCACCACGCTTCCGGATGGCATTTGCTGATTATGCAGGTCAGAAATAGTGAACTGGACTGTCGCACTCGATTTACCGTTGATATCAATGTCACCTCCCAGATTATCGCCGTCACGATCAATGATGCGGATGTCGGCTGGGTCGGTGGCATAAGCCGTGCTGCCAGACATTACCATCACCAAGCTGGAACGAACGTTGATGGATTGAGAATGACTAATACCATCGGCACAAGCGTCATGGGCGGGGATAGAGCACAATACACCATTGTATTTGCCATCGGCCGAGTCAAATACGCCATCGCTGTCGAAGTCGATCAGTTCCTCATTCTCACCGCCAATTTCACCACCGGCTTGCTGAGGATTGAACAATCCATCTTCATTGTGATCAACAAAGGCCTCTGCCAGATCATAAGGTTGGCCACTGACATCAGTACCTTGGAATGCAGCGACTTCAGATGCGTCAAAACGGCCGTTACCATTGGTATCCGGGAAAGACTCCTCACCGTTGGCTGTAGCTGTGATGGTTGCGCGGCCACCATACTTTTGGCCATAGAAGTTGCCACCGGTTGCAGAAAGCTCCGCAATGGGGTTACGGGAGCCGCTGTTATCGACCAGTAATTGGCCTTCAGGGCGAGCGTTCTGGCTGGTCCAAGTCACTGAGCAAACACCACCTGTGGTGGTACACGAAGGAGTAATTGCGCCCCCCTCTGTTGTAAAGTAAACCGCCGTGCCGTCCGGAACCGGGTTATTGAAAGCATCGGCCAGACGAGCAGTTACTTTCACTGCCGTGCCATCTACATCCCATCCCTCGGCATTGAGGGTTTCAGCCGAAAGCGAGAAGGAGTCCTGATCCGGTTTACCGGTAGAGATAACCAAGACACTGGACTGACTGGAGATCAGCGGAGAGGTCCCATCTATGTCAGCCGTCACCCGAACGGTAGTTGCTACCGTGCCCGAATTTACGACAGTCTGTACTATCCCTTCGTTATTTGTTGTCGCCGTTGCCGGGTTGAGACTCAAACCACCTACATCGGTATTAAGGCTGAAACTGACGGCCTTGTTGGCAACAGCATTACCATTGGTATCCAACACCTTAAAGCGAATAATAGAGGACTCATCCGAACCTGTACCCTTGATACCGATATTCTCAGGGGAAGCATCAACAAACACTATGCTTCCGGCGTCGGCTGCCAATATTTTCACAACCCCGGTAGCAGACAGATTTTTGCCACCAACATCGGCAGAAACCGTGATGTTATCGTCACCGACACATCCTTTGGCCAGATAAGTACTGGTCGCCAGGCCATTAATGGCCGTTACAGGGCTACTAATTACGGCTTCAGGAGAGGTCTTTTTGGAACAGGTTGATGAAAAACTCACATCGACAGGTTCAGTAAACGGCTTACCTTGGCTATCTTGCAACATTACCGAAATCGTAGCGGTACCCCCCGCCGATAGAGTCGCTGCACTCACTGCTGCTTTTCCGGAAACAAAAGGATCACCACTCCCCATCTGTACATCTGAAGCACCGATCACAAAGACATGCTCAGCCTTTTCACCGGTTGCCAACGAGGCGGTGGCAGAACTGGCGCCTGGAGTACTTCCTGCATAAATACTGACGCTGGCCTTACCGTTGGCATCCGTAATCGCAGTTTTTATCGGGAGATCGCCCAAAGAGGCATCGAATGTCACTATGGCCGGTTTTGACAGGCCGGTTACTGTGGCAACAAGAATACCGGGAGATGTGCTGGTAATGCTGTCTGTCGTATTACCATCAACGTCAGTAAGAGTTAAGGTGACTTGCGCGCCACCTCCGGCTTGACCGCCATCACCTTTCATAGTGAAACCGACCGAGGCAGACTCTCCTGAGCTGATTGCAGCGCTAACGGTACCGGCACCGGCAATGTTGGACGTTGCCAGCGAAATCACGGCTTTGCCATCTGCATCAGTCAGGGCTGTGCCTATGGCTGGGTTGAAGGTGCCCAGGTTTTCGTTACTTAGGGTAAAAGTCACCAGTTGCCCCGCCAACGCTCCCGTTAAGCTATTGCTGACAGTCGCAGTCAAGGTCGCAGGGTTTTCTGCGGAAATATTGGGATCTGAAATATTCAGAGTGACGGTTGTTGTTCCCGTTGGCGGCGTCGAGCCATCCCCGGTATCTGAAATACTGCCCCCACCGCCACAGGCAAATAAAAGAAAACTACATAATAAAGTGAAGCAAAACTTAAACGCTGACCTCATTGTCAGACTCCCTGTTACTCAATAAATACGAACAATCTGCTTGTGTATTACTTATAGAGCAACATTACACAATTTTCCTTAAACATTTCCAGCACAAATGCGCTATACGACTCATTATTTGCCAAAAACTTTAACTCACGTATCATTTCCTCGAGAGAGCTTTCTTGCTAGGCTTTAGTGCGCCAAATAACAAAAGTACAAGAATTAAACAGGAAGATTTATGGCATTCACTCCAACCAAGAAAATAGGCCTGACCGGCAAGATCCTTATCGGGATGGCGGCCGGTATTTTATTCGGCCTTCTTCTGAGACATTTTTTCCCCGATGGTGACCTGAACTCAGAACAAGTTCGGCAAGACCCCTACTTCATCTTTGTTGAGGATTACATCACCGAAGGTTTTCTCAACGTTGTCGGTACCATCTTTATCTCCAGCTTGAAAATGCTGGTGGTGCCACTGGTATTTATCTCT
Source organism: Shewanella sp. Iso12 (assembly GCF_012030025.1). NCBI lineage: Bacteria > Pseudomonadati > Pseudomonadota > Gammaproteobacteria > Alteromonadales > Shewanellaceae > Shewanella > Shewanella sp. Iso12. The sequence continues at coordinate 384,188 of NZ_JAAUHW010000002.1, read as the reverse complement.
CTCGTCTGCGGTACCAGCTCACTCAGTGAGCCTTCAAAACTGGGACGCCTTGGGGGTAAAACCTTGGCTTTCTATCTGTTTACCACAGCCGTTGCCCTGACACTGTCGATTATGGCGGCGGTATTACTGCATCCTGGACATAGCAGTATGCCTACCGCAGGTAACAGTTTTGAGGCCAAAGATGCCCCCAGCCTGGCAGAAGTGTTAATCAACATAGTGCCCACCAATCCGATGCAGGCGATGAGCGAAGGCAATATGCTGCAGATCATCATCTTTGCCGTGATCTTTGGTTTCGCCATCTCTCATGTGGGCGACAAGGGCAAGCGGGTTGCCGCCCTGTTTGAGGACCTCAATGAGGTGATCATGAAGGTGGTAACCCTGATCATGCATCTGGCCCCCTATGGCGTATTTGCCCTTATGGGTAAACTGGCATTGACTCTCGGTATGGAGACCTTCAGCAGCGTAGTTGCATACTTCTTTGTGGTACTGGGCGTACTGCTGGTGCATGCCTTTGTCACCTACCCAGTGCTGCTCAATCTGCTGTCAGGGCTGAATCCCCTCACCTTTATCCGTAAAATGCGCGACGTGCAGCTATTTGCCTTCAGTACCGCCAGTTCCAACGCTACCCTGCCGGTCACTATCGAAACGGCCGAGCATCGCCTGGGCGTTGATAACAAGATAGCCTCGTTCACCTTACCCTTGGGCGCAACCATCAACATGGATGGCACCGCCATCATGCAGGGGGTGGCGACTGTGTTTATTGCTCAGGTTTACGGTATCGACCTGACGATTACCGACTATATCACTGTGGTTGTCACTGCCACCCTGGCCTCTATCGGCACAGCCGGGGTACCCGGAGTGGGTCTGGTGATGCTGGCCATGGTGCTCAATCAAGTGGGCCTGCCGGTAGATGGTATAGCACTGATTATTGGCGTAGATAGATTGCTGGATATGGTGCGCACCGCGGTTAACGTCACAGGTGATACCGTCGCAACCGTGGTAATTGCCAAGTCGGAAAATGAGTTCAATGAAGAGACCTTCAATGACCCTAAAGCCGGCAAAAACAATGTCAGCTTTCACAAGGAACACCACACTCCCATGTAAGGGATAATCCGGATTTGGGTATCAAAGCCAAGTTAGCCCTTGCTGCTTGGCTTTCAGATATCAAAAACAAAAAGAGTGGAAATACAAAGAGGGCGCTCATTTGAGCGCCCTCTTCTTTTAATCTATTTGTCTTTTAATCTACTTGTGGAAACGAGCTTAACGCTCCCAGTAGGCTTCTTCCAAGCTGTCTTCCCGCTCAGGCAAACCTCTGGAGAGGCGTGGGCTGTGCTGCGCCAGCACTTCATAAGCCACCCGGTTGGCGTACTTACAGATTTGCGAGAATGAGGAGTAACACAAACCATCGCGTTTATGCTTGCTGGAGCCCGGCACGTTGGTCTTATGGAAAGTATTGGCCGCCAAGTCATGCAAGAGGGCAGACAGGGCACCATCACCGGCGCCATTGGTATTGTGAATTTTCTCCGGCCCGCCCATGTAAGGCGAAATATGGGCATACACCTTGATGGGCTTGTCACAGTCTTTTTTCAGTTTCGGGCGGGAGAACTCATAACGGTTGAACTCAGGAATAGCACCGGGAAGCAGAGTATGAGCCGTCTCGCGTTTCTCGGCATCGTTGGTATAACCGGCGGTGTAAAGTCCTGAAGCACCCGCTGTGGTCAGTACCATGTCACACCATTCAAGTGCCGCTTCACTGGCCAGCAAAGGATCGGCAAATCCGGTCAGCGCCTCACCTTCATCTTCATTCATCGCCAGCACAGTAACGTGCTGGCGAATAAACTCCTGCCACCACTTGGGATCTTCGGCAATCAGGAAACGGGTTCCCAAGGTCAGTACTACCGGCACTTCGGCTTCCTGGGCGTAGCGAATGGCGGTCAACGCCGCTTCACCAATCTGATCACCATCGCTGGCTCGCATCAGGTAGGCAGTCAACACCAAAGCAGAACTGCCCTGAATCACTTCTTTATCGATAAACTCCGGGCTTAACTTGTCCATTGAGCCTTTGCTGATGGCAAAAGTGCGCTCACCGCCATCGGAGATCAGGGTAAAACAGCGACCTATAGGGCCTTCAACCGGTTGCAGGTAGTTAAGATCTACCTTGGACGAGGTGTTGCAGAGATAGCGGTAGGCATAACTGCCTACTTCAATATTCTTGCTCATCACGCCAAAGAGCACAGATCTGTCATCGGCGAGAATTGAGTAATTGTGAATGGTATTGCCGATAGTACCGCCGGCAAACTCATCGCTGACCAACTCACGGCTTTTGAGCTCATGATACAACTGGTGGGCACTGGCATCATCAATCAGAGTCGAGTTGCCTTTGGGTAAGCCGTAACGCTGCAGCAGTTCATCTTCGACCTTGGCTTCGATATCCACCAGAGTTTGATCTATACCTGAAATCCAGGTACTGAAAGGTTGCGGCTGTTGAGTCAACTGCGCCAGCAGAGGATCACGGGTTTTGACCGGGAAATAGTGTTTGGATTTACGCTGACCGGGAAATTTCATATTGGGCTCTCGTTGTCTTCGTCCCTGAGTAGCTGCACTGCTTGAGTACAGACTTTCCTGATAATGATCTTAGGCCAGGCTGACTGGGCTGCCAGCGACCACACCGAATGGCGGCAGATTCTATCACAAATCCACCGCCGCACCAGTGCGCGCTCGCCGGCTTAATGCCAGTTTTCAGTGTGAAACTTCACCAAATCAGCAAGAAAACGCATATGAGCCGATTGTGCATTGAGACAAGGGATAAATTGATATTGTTTCCCACCGGCTTCAAGGAAGCTCTCGCGGCCTCCTTGGGCTATCTCTTCCAGTGTTTCCAGACAGTCGGCGGCGAAGGCGGGACTCATGATATCGACCGCTGTGATTCCCTGCCCCGGCAAAGATTCGAGCAGCTCATCGGTATAAGGGGTTAACCAAGGCTCTTTGCCGAAACGGGATTGAAAGCACAGCTGCCATTCGCCTTCACCCAGGCCAAGTTCGGCGGCCAGCAACTTGGCCGTGGTTTCGCATTGACTGCGATAAGGATCGCCCTCCTTGATGTAGCGCTCAGGCACCCCATGAAACGACATAAGCAGCCTTTGTCCCCGCCCTTCTCGCTGCCAATGGCTACGGACGCTGCCTGCCAGGGCCTGAATATAACCTGGCTTGTCGTGGTAATCCCGCACAAACCTCAGCTCAGGCAGATTACGCTCCATTTTCAACGCAGCGGCAACACCATCAAACACACTGGCCACAGTGGAGCAGGAATATTGAGGATAGAGAGGCAACACCAGCACCCTGTCCACACCGGCATTTTTCAGCGCCGTCAGGCCATCATTCAAGGACGGGCTGCCATAGCTCATACCCAGCTCCACAGGAATATGGCAACCAGTTTGCTCCCGAAGCAATTCCGCCAGGGCTTGTCTCTGCTGTTTACTGACCACCATTAATGGCGAGCCTTCTGCTTGCCAGATAGACTGATACAACTTGGCGACTTTGCCCGGGCGGGTATTGAGAATAATCCCTTGCAACAGGGGTTGCCACAGCCAGGGAGACAGATCCACCACACGTTGATCACTGAGGAACTGCTTCAAAAAAGCACGCACCGCCGCTTTGGTTGGCGCAGAGGGAGTTCCCAGGTTAACTAAAAGCACACCGAATGGAGGACGGGTATCCTGCACTGTATTATTCCTGTTCCGAGAAAGATGGCGCCAAGTTAACATCGCTAAAACCATAAAAAAAGCCCGCAGCTGCGGGCTTTTTTCGATTATGAGAACCGGTTCTGATAATTAATCAGCCCAGTGCCTTCACAATGGCTTCGCTGACGGAAACAACGCTCTGGGTACCATCGAACTTGCTGTACTTGGTATCACCCTTGGCAGCCATGGCACCATAGTAATCCACCAGAGGTTTGGTTTGTTCGTGGTAGATGCCAAGGCGCTTACGTACTGTGCTCTCTTCATCATCGGGACGGATAACCAGCTCTTCACCAGTGACGTCATCCTTGCCTTCTTCTTTAGGCGGATTAAAGACTACATGGTAAACCCGGCCAGAACCAGGGTGCACCCGACGACCGCTCATACGCTTGACGATTTCTTCGTCCGGCACATCGATCTCAATCACATGATCGACATGGATACCGTTGGCCACCATGGCATCAGCCTGTGGAATGGTGCGCGGGAAACCGTCCAGCAGGAAACCCTTGGCGCAATCGTCCTGAGTAATGCGCTCTTTGACCAGACCTATGATCAGCTCATCTGAAACCAATTGTCCGGCGTCCATCACCTTCTTGGCTTCCAGTCCCAAAGGCGTACCGGCCTTGACGGCAGCACGCAGCATATCGCCGGTTGAGATCTGTGGAATGCCATACTTTTCCATGATGAACTGAGCCTGGGTACCTTTACCGGCACCAGGGGCGCCCAATAGGATAATGCGCATATCAAGAGTCCTCTTTTCGCATTGATATTCTTGTTAGGGCGGCGATCTTCGCACATCTGACCGCCCATGAGAAGGCTTTTGGCTTCGACTTTAGCCACAGAAACGCCAAAAAAACCTGACAGCTCTGACCTGTTGAAAATGGTCAAAACCGCTCAGGCAGAGGCTTGGGCTGTCAAGCTTGACTCTATCAGTAGAGTAAACTGTAGAGCTTGCGACGATAGCCGCTCGCCAGTGCATTCCCCTGGCCAAGGGCTGAAAGTATCGTCAGAAACTGTTGTTTCAACTCACCATTGCCGGCGTTGAGATCTTGCTGCAGTTGCGCAAAAAGCAGCTCAAGAGCCTCTTCATCCCGGTGCGCCTGATGCAGTGCCGTTGCCAGCTTGCCAAGTAAACTCAGGTCACCCGGAGCCGCTTCAAGCGCTTGTTGCAAAGAGCGGATTTCCGGCGTATCAGCAGCCTCTTCCGCCAATTTGAGTTTGGCTTGTAAACTGGCGTAGTATGCATCCTGATCTTCAAGCTTGATGCCGGCAAGCAAGCTCTTGGCACCGGCAATATCACCGCTTAACAGGCATGCATCGGCATAGGGCAAGGCCACCTCGGCGCCGTTGTGCTCGCCATAGGCCTCCTTCAGCAGCACCAGGGCTGCAGCGGCATCGCCTCCTGCGAGTAATTCTCTGGCGTCAGCAAGTTGCAACTCCCAGGCGGCGGGCAGATGTTTATCCAGCATGGCCTGAATTTGCGACTCGTCCTGCACCCCGGCAAATCCGTCAACCGGCTGGCCCTGACTGAGGAACAAAGTGGTCGGCAGGCTCTGGATTTGGAAATAGGAGGCAATTTCCATCTCGGTTTCACAGTTAACGGCCGCCAGCAGCAGTTGCCCCTGATAACGGCTTGCCAATGCTTCCATGGTGCCGAGCAGCCCCAGACTCTCCGGGCTCTGCTGTGCCCAGAAGACCAACGCGACCAACTGTTGTTTCGAGGCTTCCACCACCTGTTGAATATTGTCGCGGGTCAGTTCGATACGTGTTTCCATAGCAATCCTTGTTGGATGGTCGGGCTATTCCCGAGTAAAAAAGGGCCATAAAGGCCCTTTTTTGATTGGCTTACTTAAGATTGGCAAGCAGCATCTGGTTCATCAAGCGGATAAACTCAGATGGGTCGGCCAGGCTGCCCTTTTCTGACAACATTGCCTGTTGCAACAACAGGTTACTCCAGTCATTAAAGCGGCTTTCGTCTGCCTCTTCATTGAGCCTGGCCACCAGCGGGTGCGTCGGGTTCAGCTCAAATGTCGGTTTGACTTCCGGCACCTGTTGGCCGGCGGCCTGCATCAGCTTGATCATCTGGCTCGACATCTCACCTTCACCGGCCACCACACAGGCTGGGGTATCGGTCAAACGCGTGGTCACCCGCACATCCTTCACCTTATCACCCAGTGCTTCTTTGATACGCTTGAGCAAAGACTCGGACTCAGCCGCCAGTTTTTCCTGTTCGGCCTTTTCATTTTCATCTTCCAGCTCACCGAGATCCAACTCGCCGCGGGTCACAGAGTGCAACGCCTTTTCCTTGTACTCGGTCAGATGGTTGATGAGCCACTCGTCAATGCGATCAGACATCAACAGCACTTCGATGCCCTTCTTACGCAGCAGTTCCAGGTGCGGACTGTGGGCCGCCGCCTCATAGCTGTCGGCAACAATATAGTAAATCTTGCTCTGACCTTCTTTCATCCGGCCAATATAGTCGTCCAGCGATACCGTTTGTGCCGCAGTGTCATTGTGGGTCGAGGCAAAACGCAGCAAGCCGGCCACACGCTCGCGGTTGCTCCAATCCTCTGCCGGGCCCTCTTTCAGTACCTGGCCGAACTCGGCCCAGAACTGCTGGTACTTGTCACTATCGTCTTTTGCCAGTTTCTCCAGCATGCCCAGCACCCGCTTGGTGATGGCCGTGCGCATGGTTTGGGTCACCTTGTTGTCCTGCAGTATCTCACGGGAGACGTTCAACGGCAGGTCGTTTGAGTCGATAAGGCCTTTGACGAAACGCAGGTAAGAGGGCATAAACTGCTCGGCGTCATCCATGATAAATACACGCTGAACAAAGAGTTGCAGACCCTGCTTGCGATCCCGGTTCCAAAGGTCCCAAGGCGCCTTGGAAGGAATGTAAAGCAAGCTGGTGTATTCCTGCTTACCTTCGACCCGGTTGTGACTCCACAGCAGAGGATCGCTGAAATCATGGGAGATATGCTTGTAAAACTCCTGATATTCCTCATCGGAAATCTCAGACTTGTTGCGGGTCCAAAGCGCGGTGGCCTTGTTCATCACTTGCCATTGACCTTCGGTCGCAGGTACTTTTTCACCATCCGGGCCTTCAGACTCGGGCGAACCTTCCTGCCACATCTCTACCGGAATGGAGATATGATCTGAGTACTTGGTGATGATAGAGCGCAAACGCCAGTCGTCGGCAAACTCTTTTTCCTCTTCGCGCAGATGCAGAGTAATCTCGGTACCGCGGCTCTCTTTGACTATGTTCTCAACGGTAAAGTCGCCTTCACCTGCAGACTGCCATTGCACGCCTTCATCGGCCTTGTGGCCGGCAGCGCGGGTTCTCACCGTTACCTTGTCGGCCACAATAAAGGCCGAGTAGAAACCCACACCGAACTGACCAATCAGCTGCGAGTCTTTAGCGGCATCGCCGGAGAGGTTTTTGAAGAATTCTGAAGTGCCTGACTTGGCAATGGTACCCAGATGCTCGATAACGCCGTCACGGGTCATACCAATACCATTGTCTTCAATGGTAATAGTGCCCTTTTCCTTATCGGTACTGATACGTACCCTGAGCTCGCCATCACCTTCATAAAGCGCATCGTTGGTAAGCGCCAGATAACGCAGTTTGTCGGCGGCATCGGCAGCATTGGATACCAATTCACGCAAGAAAATCTCTTTGTTGGAGTACAAAGAGTGGATCATCAAATGCAAAAGTTGTTTGACTTCAGTTTGAAAACCATGAGTTTCTTGATGTGACATGAATAGCTTCCCTTGTTTATCGCAATAGGTTAAACCAACTTGAGTTGCTTAACTAAATGGGGATGCGATTTTTAAATTCAAGGGCGGAAGGACACAGACCGATAACAGCCGTCGAAAAAATAGCCCTCACATGGCCCAAAATATCGCCTGGATGCCGATTGACGATTTCCATCCATGTCGGAAATATCCAATCTTTGCGCTCTTTGCCTGGTTATCGTCTGAGACCCTATCTCAGGAGATATCATGATGAAACGACTCGATTACGCGAACGCCGCACCACAGGCAATGAAGATTCTTTACCAACAGGAAAGCTACTTCCACCAACAATTCAATGCATCGGAAACCATGTCAGTGACTATCTGGGAGCTGGTCAAACTCAGAGTTTCACAGATCAATCAGTGCGCCTTTTGTATTGATATGCACAGTAAAGACGCACTGAAGTACGGCGAAAAGGCCGAACGAATTTTTGGCCTCAATGCCTGGCGGGACATGCCCATCTATAGCTACGAAGAAGGTGTCGCCCTCGGTTGGGCCGAGAAACTGACCGCCGGTTTAAGCATCAGCGATGAAGAGTACCAACAGGTGCTGGATTGTTTCGGCCCTCAGGCGATGACAGATTTGACCATAGCTATCAATGCCATCAATAGTTGGAACCGTATAGTGAAAGTGTTTAAACCCGAGGTTGGCAACTACCAGCCCTAAATGACTCGGATTACCCATGGACGGCAAACTATTCTCCCAAAGGCAGGCACACCTGGAACAGTTAAAAAATAGCCCCGCATAAGCGGGGCCGGTATTCACAGAAGGCACATTAACCCAAGTTTCAGAGCGGCATTCGCCCATTAAACGACAATGCCAAGGTTGTGCTGTCGACATATTCCAGCTCACCGCCTACCGGAACTCCGTGAGCGATTCGGCTCACCTTGACTTGGTAGCGATGGGCGATATCGGCAATAAAATGCGCCGTGGCATCACCTTCAACCGTCGGGTTCGTGGCCAGGATCAGCTCGGCAATCTCGCCTTTGGCCAGATGCTCTTCCAGCAGCGCCAGCCCCAACTCTTCGGGTCCGACACCATCGAGCGGCGACAGATGCCCCAGCAACACAAAATAACGGCCACTGAAATGCCCACCGGCTTCGATAGCCAACACATCGGCCGGCGTTTCAACCACGCAGATGGTATCGGCGTTGCCGCGCCGAGGACTGGCGCAGATGGGACACAGCGTTTCCTCGGTGAAGGTGCGGCAGGACTGACAATGCCCCACCTCCTTCATGGCTCGCTCCAACGCTTCAGCCAACTTGAGCCCGGCTTTACGCTCGCGCTCAAGCAGTTGAAACGCCATCCGCTGTGCCGATTTAGGGCCGACACCTGGCAGACAGCGCAGCGACTGGATCAATTCATCCACCAGTGGGCTGAATTTCATCTGTTATTCCGACTCAGAATGGCATCTTCATGCCAGGAGGCAGTTGCATGCCACCTGTCACTTCGGCCATCTTGGACTTTTGGTTCTCTTCAACACGGCGAGCCGCATCGTTGCATGCCGCGGCGATCAGATCTTCCAGCATCTCTTTGTCGTCTTCCAGCAAGCTGGGATCTATCTCGACTTTGCGAACATTGTGGCTGCCGGTCATGGTGACTTTCACCAATCCTGCGCCTGACTCACCAGTGACTTCCATGCGGGCAATCTCTTCCTGCATTTTGGCCATTTTTTCTTGCATCATCTGGGCTTGCTTCATCAGGTTGCCCATACCGCCTTTTCCAAACATAGCTTTATCTCTTCAATTCAAGTTGTGAGTAACAGGTCAAAGTTGGCTAATCTTACTGAAATAAACCCGCTTGGCAATCCAAGAGTCGCTTTGAGCGGCAATCTTATGAAGCGGGTAACATCCACCGGGCCCTAGGGCGCCTTGTCTGCAATCAAATTAGCCCGTTGACTGAGCAGCTCAGGGGGATATCCGAGAGTATCCTGATCCAGTTCGGCCCCCATATGACTGACAAGCCATTGAATGTTTTCATCATTCATCAATGAAGCATGAGCCCCGCTCAGGAGCTCCTGATGAAAACGATGACGAATTTCCAACGGCGTTTCCCTTTGGTCATCTACTCCTACGACAATCTCTGTGCGGCAAGGTTTCCCAAACAGTTTGGAAAGCGCCTCTTCGAGCTGTTTAATAGCCGAATCTGCCGCCAAGTGCTTCTGATCCGGCTTGAGCAGCAAGGGCAGCGGTTCAGCTATGCGCTCACAGACTGAGTTCACCGCCAGTTGCCTTACCCGGCCGCCTATTTCGAGCGAGGACATCAATTTATACCAATAGAGATCCTGTGGATGACCGCTGGGTGGAGCATGGGCGAAGGCCTCGGCGGACTCCGGGCCTGGTGCTTGGCCCGGCTCGGATGCAGGCCGAGCTCCTGTGTTTACAGTATTTACTGTAGTGCTTTGGCCAGATCCCAGCTCAAGCTCATTTTTCGGCTCATGTCCCGGCTCGTCTACCGCCTGTGGTGCAGCTTCCTGTGCCGTCTGCTGCGCGGTATGTTGTGGTTGTGGTTGTGGTTGTGGTTGTGGTTGTGGTTGTGGTTGTGGTTCAGGCACAGACTCTGGTTCGGCTTGTAGGAAAGCCACGTTTTGAACCGTTTCACTGTCTTGCATTGCCTCGCGACCCGCTTCAACCGCACCCTCTGGGGCATCTTCCCATGGTGGCCTGTCCTCCTTGAGCGCCGCAACATGATTTGGGCCAGATTTGGAGGGCACCTCCCCGGCAACAGGAGTTTGTGTTTCTGCTTGGGAGGGCTCGGGGCTATTGCTTGGTTCAGGGCTGTCTACCCGCTCAGGGCTTTTGCTCAGCTCAGGGCTGTTTCCTGGCTCTGCTGCCGCTTCTGACTGAGTGGCCGCTACTGCATCGGACTCAGGTGCTGCAGCCGCGCTGCGGCGCTCCAGCAAGGGCTTTTTTTCTTCACCGTCCTTGGGGCTGGCGGCCTCTATATCACTGAGCAGCAAATCCCGGGTGGCAAGCACCTGATCGAGCAGATCATCACCCAAGATGTCATCGCTGCCCGAGTCTATGTTGGCATCGGCAGGCACTGGCTCGCTTGATGGCTTATTTGATAGCGATGCCTCGGAGGTACTCTTGTCAGCAGCGGATGGCATTTGGCTGTCCATCGACATCTGCTGCTGATAAAAATCCAGGCTGCTATCCTGCCCTTCACCTTGCAGTGAATAGCCCATGGCAGTATAGAAGTCATCCTGAGATTGCTGCTCATCACCAATAGTCGAGGTTTCAGCTTGTGACACAGGCTTGTGAGGTTGAGCTGCAGCAGGTTGCCGTGCCGGCAGAGACTCGGCCACTTTAGCAGGCTCAGAGGCCTCATTCCGGAACCCCATGCTACCGGCCTGGGATAACAGCAGCGCCTGTTCGGCCAATAAGGCCTGTTCGTCTGCATCTTCGCCCTCATCGGCAGCCATCTGTGAGTCAATATTGCTCGCCTGCGTCTCAGCCGCCGGGCTTACCTGTGTTGGCATCTTGGCAGCTTGCGTCTTTTCGGCTTGCGCTTCAACAGCCTGGCTTGTAATAGATTGAGCAGAGGCGGCTTGAGGTTTTATCTCATCGGCGTTATTGCTTGCCAGGGGTTGATTCAGCGCCCCGACCGCCGCAGGCGCAGCGGCACTGCTGCTGTTATCCAAGGCAGACAGATCGGCGACTTCCCCCCTTTGCCAACGTTTGGGCGGCGTTTCCGGCACAAAGGCAACGGCTCTGAGTAACGCCATCTCCAGCCCTGACTTGGGATCCGGTGCATAAGGCAGCTCCTTGCGACCGCTGAGCAGCAACTGGTAATAGAGCTGCACCTGCTCGGGGGTGAGGTTTTCACCATAGTGGTTAATTCTGGGACCAAACAGCGACAGATTGGCCGCCGCCGGCGCAAACTGACTCAGGGTTATCTGATGCAAGAGCTCCAGCAAGCTGCGCAGCACTTCGGCAGCATCGGCGCCAAATGCCAGCACCTTGGCCACTTCCTGCATCATTTTGGCGATGTCGCCTGTGAGGAGCGCATCAAACAGCGCCAGCACCTGGCGCTCATCTATGGCGCCGAGCATGGTTTGTACCTGCTCCAGCATCACTTGCCCGGCTCCAAAGGCGATAGCCTGATCTGTCAGGCTCAGGGCATCTCGCATACTGCCGTTGGCGGCTCGCGCCAGGAGCGTCAGCGCAGAAGTTTCAAACTTAAGACCTTCGCTTTGCAAAATATGCTGCAACTGGCCGGCCATCTCCGTCTGATCCAGACTCTTTAGGTTAAATTGCAGGCAGCGGGACAGTACAGTCACCGGCAGCTTTTGCGGATCTGTGGTGGCCAGCAGGAATTTGACGTGCTCTGGGGGTTCTTCCAGTGTCTTGAGCAGCGCATTGAAACTGCTGCGGGACAGCATATGAACTTCGTCTATCAGGTAAACCTTGAAACGCCCCCGGGTTGGGCGATACTGAACATTATCCAGCAGTTCGCGGGTATCATCTACCTTGGTACGGGAAGCCGCATCGACTTCGATAAGGTCGACAAAACGCCCCTGGGCAATTTCCTGACAGGCACTGCATTGGCCACATGGCTTAGCGGTGATCCCTGTTTCGCAGTTGAGCCCTTTGGCAAACAGGCGCGCCAAACTGGTCTTGCCGACGCCGCGGGTACCGGTAAACAGATAGGCATGGTGCAGTCGTTGCTGACTCAGGGCATTGGTCAATGCATGCAAGACATGAGATTGGCCGACTACCTGATCAAAACTGGCAGGTCGCCATTTTCTGGCTAGTACCTGATAGGACATGAAACTCCCCAAAATCCATAAAAGTATCTTTGCGGGAGCAAGCTCCGCGGATCGTAAAACAATAACATGAGGTATGACTTCACGCTACCGAGACGACCCGCAAAGCAGCAGGGCTGAGCTTTTATTCGCCGTCAAACTCGCACAGCTTAACCAGTTCGAGCCCTTGCTCGGTCAGGCGCTGTTCACCGCCCAGGTCCGGCAGGGAGATCACAAATGCGGCGTCCTTCACCTCGCCGCCTAAGCGACGGATAAGCTTAACTGTGGCTTCAATGGTGCCACCGGTTGCCAGCAAGTCATCGATAACCAGTACCTTGTCACCCGGCACTATGGCATCAACATGCATTTCCAGGGTGTCGTGGCCATATTCCAGCTCATAGCTTTCGGCTATGGTTTCTCTTGGCAACTTGCCGGGCTTACGCACGGGAATAAAGCCCACACCCAACTCCAGCGCCAGAGGGGCACCAAAGAGGAAACCACGGGCTTCGGTACCGACAACCTTGGTAAAACCATGATCTTTATAATGATCCACCAGCAACCGAATGCTTAACTGGTAGGCAACCGGGTCTTCAAGCAGACTGGTTACGTCGCGGAACAGGATCCCGGCTTTAGGATAATCCGGAATGGTTTTAATGCTTTGCTTAATCAGGCTTAAGCTGTCGGAGTTCATTGCCATAGTCTCAATACTTCATTTCCAGACACTGGGCCCGGCTCTTTACAACAAAAAAGTCCACACTGAGGTGGACTGCATTTCAAAAATCCGGCTAAAGCTTAAGCCGCTTTAATCCGCCATGCAACAATCTCTGTCGATAAGTGATCCAGGAGTTGTTGCTTTGTGTCACAGTTCAATGGTTTTCTCCAAAAGCCATTAACCTGGGACATATCCATACTGGCGGCCACTTCCTCTTGGCTGTGAGTACTTAGCACCACGACAGGCAGGTTGGCATAACCGTCGAGTTGCCTGAGTAGCGGGATGAAGTGCGGCCCGTCGAGCAAAGGCATGAAAAAGCCACTAATCACGGCATCGAAGTTTTGCCGCTCGGCGCACGCCAGCCCCTGCATGCCATTGGTGGCCAACGTACAGTGCCAACCTTGGCTCTGGAACAGTTCGGCCAAAGCCTGTTGGCTGATGTTATTATCATCAACAAGCAAAATGTTGAAACTCATTAAATTTCCCTGGTGGTTTCAAGGCGCGCCAAGGCTACCCCAACTGAATGACAAAATCACGACAAGTCGACGTTTTTGTCTACAGGATCACTCACTATCTTCCAGCTCGGGGATCTGCCACAGGAACAACAACAGACAGACACAGCAAACGGCAAGTAAGAGTTTCACCCACCAAAGTGGCACCAAGGCAATGCTGAGGGCAAAACTGGCGCCACTGACCAAAAAAGCCCTTCGCTTTAATCCTTTACGCATCGCTTTACGGGAATGCCAATCGGCAAGAGGCTGGGCAAACCAAGGATGACTGTGCAGCCAATCGTGTAGCCTTTCGCTGGAGCGGGCAAAACAAAAAGCGGCCAACAAAATAAAGGGAACCGTGGGCAGCACAGGCAAGACGATGCCGAGTAATCCCATAGCCAGGCTCAAGATACCCGAGATTAAAAAGAAGCCTCTTTTGATAACCATCCAATTTCCTCTGGAAAACCGGTCGCCCCTAAACAAAAGCCACCGCTGAGGGTGGCCATTGTAGCAAAAGCTGGATCTTGCTGCTTCAGATCAATCCCGCGTGTTTCAGCCAAGACAGACTGGCAGGCAGTGTAGGTAACAGCATTACCAGAATAAAACCAAGAAAATACAAAATATTGAATGGGTCTTTAAACGGCTGACTCATGACAGCTCCTCTACTTCTAGGGCCAGTGTGGGAGTGATCTCAATCACAAAACCGCGCTATTCTAGCCCTTTCTCACGCCGATAAAAACCATGTTTTTTCAATGGGATTAGCCACTCCCTTGCATTCAGGCCGTACTCAGGCATCAATGTCAGCCAAAGGGTCAGCCCAAGGCAAGTACAACTAAAATAAACTCATGCCTGACAAGGTGTTGTGGCTTGGATGGCGGTTGTGGGTTGCTTACGAATAATGCCCAAGACCGCCAGCTCCGCCAAAGTAGTGAGCGCACCCTGACAAAGCTGCGGCTCTGGAAACTGGGGAAATGTCTCTGCCAGCCAAGCAAGTAACCGGGTAAAACTCAGCGGCGTTTGCTGCAGTTTGGCCAACAGCTGCGCCGTCATGGGATTGAGCCTTAAAAAGCGCACCTCCTCTTCCCGGTCACGATAGACACAGAAAAATACTGGGGTGGCCGCCACCGAATCCGGGCGGAAATCTGGGCTAATTCGGTCAACTTCGAACTGATATTGCGCCACTCTGGCGGTGACGGCCAATTGCAGTTTTGCAGCCAGTTGCTCCAGTGCCTGGAGCTCGGTCGGCTCCAGCCAAGGCGCCGAACTGTCCACTGCCACAGATACCTGCAGTTCCAAGAGTTCATAATGTGCCAGCTCCAGCATAAAAGGCATGGCATCCAAAGCGCTTGCCTGTTCCCGACACAGATAGTCGAGAAACTCGGCGGCAATATCGATAAACAACGGGCTTTGACAATCATGGCGGGCAAAGAAATCCTTTACCAACGCCAACCACTGCGCCTCTGTATGCAACGACTTAAGAACCGGATAGGCATTGGAAACAAAGCCATTGACATTATTGAAAAAAAGCTCGCGATATACCCGCATGTGCCGTTCATCGGTGCCGGCCGGCAAAGGCATATCATCCCGCCGCAAATAGGCAACAAAAGCCTGTTGTAATTGGGCCAAGGCCATCAAGCTCTC
The DNA here is from genome assembly GCF_012030025.1 of Shewanella sp. Iso12. Taxonomy (NCBI): domain Bacteria; kingdom Pseudomonadati; phylum Pseudomonadota; class Gammaproteobacteria; order Alteromonadales; family Shewanellaceae; genus Shewanella; species Shewanella sp. Iso12. Next base: position 369,065 of record NZ_JAAUHW010000002.1, on the reverse strand, counting down.
CTCTCTTGTGCAAATGCACCCAAGGCCCGGTGTTGCAGCGTGTCTATCTGCTTCAACTCCTGACACAAGACTTGGGTTTCGGGAATATTAAAGTCCCGCTCCAGCAAGGTGGGATGCACCCCGTGCAACCTATAGCACTCTGCCAGCAGTTGCCAGACAGGGTCGATAATATCGGCGCCATGGGTATCGATAATCAGATCTTCATCCTGCTGATAGTGACCGGCAATATGCAGGTAAGCGATGCGCTCACTGGGCATGGCCGCCAGAAAAGCTGCAGGATCATAGCCATGATTAACCGAGTTGACATAGATGTTGTTGACATCCAGCAGCAGACGACAGTCAGCCTCTTCCAGCACGGCGCAGACAAACTCTTGCTCTGTCATCTCGGCACCCGGAGCAGCATAAAAGGACACATTTTCCAGAATAAGTGGCCGCTCCAGAATCGCCTCAACCTGTTTGACCCTGGCACTGACATGCCGTACAGCCTCATAAGTAAAAGGGATAGGCATAAGATCGTACATATGCCCATCGGCAGAGCAATAGCTTAAGTGTTCTGAATAGACATCTATCTGGTGCAAATCGAGAAAGCGCTTAATCTCCTTGATAAACGCCAGATCCAGCGGAGCTGGGCTACCGATAGAAAGACTGAGCCCATGACAGTAAAATGAATGCTTCTCGGTCAGTTGTCGAAACTGCTTTCCAAACTTACCCCCCAGGCGCATCCAATTTTCCGGCGCGACCTCGAAAAAATCGGCCTCCTTGGGTGCTGCCTGACAAAACTCGGCCAGCATCTCCCGCCTAAGCCCCAAACCGACACAGTTATTCATAAATAATTACCGCCTTTGTGGTTTCAGACAGGGCGCAATGCGCCCTGCACTATTCAGCTTCAGTGGTTACTACCGCACTTGGCTTCACCACACTTGCCTTCCTTGACCTTATTGGCTTCGGCTTTGGCTTTACCCTCGGCGGAATGCTTCATTCCTTCGCCACACTTGCCTTCACCGCACTTTCCTTCTGCGGCTTTTTTCATGCCTTCACCACACTTGCCCTCGGCGGCCTTATTCATGCCCTCACCACATTTGCCTTCGGCAGCTTTCTTCATCCCTTCGCCACACTTGCCTTCGCCGCATTTACCCTCACGGCCCTTGTGCTCGGCTTCTTTGGCTTTCTTATCACCACATTTACCTTCGCCGCATTTGCCTTCATTACCAACCAATTGATAACCGGCTTCCATTGCCTGAAAACCGAAAGCACTGGCCTGGGCCTCTGCCGCGACGGTGGAACCTGCGATAACCATACCCAAAGCGGCTGCTACTGTAGTTGTCTTGACTGTCTTCATTGTCTTTCCTGCCTGTTGCTCATAGAGTTGTTACGAGTGACCGGCCTCAATTGCCGGCTTGCAATATCAGACCCGGGGACAGCAGAATCTATTTCACATTTTCAACCACGGATCACAGTTTTTACCTAAAACCCCATGTAGGGATACATGAGTAAAATAGCAAATGCCGATAAGATCAAGCTGTTAACAGTTAGATCTCTCGAATAAGCCTGTGCCTTTTAAGCTGTCGATTGGTGCCGGATGGGATTTAAGGTAGAATGCGCCACTTTCTATTTCAGCCAGGCCTTAAACACGTGCGTATTATTCTCGCCCCTATGGAGGGGGTTGTTGACAATCTGATGCGGGAACTGCTCTCTGCAATTAATCCTTATGATCTGATGGTCACAGAGTTTGTACGTGTGGTGGATCAACTTTTGCCTGAAAAAGTCTTCCATCGCCTCTGCCCCGAACTGCTGCAGGGCGGCATGACTCTCAGTGGTACGCCGGTCAGGGTACAACTTTTAGGACAGGAACCTGGTTGGATGGCTGAAAACGCCTTGAGGGCAATAGAACTCGGCTCCCAAGGGGTAGATGCCAACTTTGGTTGTCCGGCCAAGATGGTCAACCGCAGCAAAGGCGGTGCCGTGTTACTCCAGTATCCGGAGCAGATCCATAAGATAGTCAAAGCCATGCGGCAGGCGGTTCCTGAACCTCATGCGGTGACCGCCAAAATTCGCCTGGGGTTCGAAGACAAGAGCCTGTTTATGGAAAACGCGCTGGCGATTTATGAAGCCGGCGCCGCTGAGTTGGCTGTCCATGCCCGCAGTAAAAAAGACGGTTACCGTCCACCCGCCTATTGGGAATATATCACTGAGATACGTGAAAAACTGGCCATTCCCGTGATCGCCAACGGCGAGATTTGGAACCGGGAAGATGCCCTGCGCTGCATGGAAGTAACGGGTTGCGACAGTATCATGGTGGGTCGCGGCGCCATCTCTCTGCCCAATTTGGCGGATCACATCAAAAACGGCGCCATGCAATACAGCTGGCAACAGACCCTGGCACTGCTGATGAGTTACAGCCAGAAAGAGCTCAGCGGCCGCAAGAGTTGCTACTACCCGGCACGGATCAAACAGTGGTTCAGCTACCTCAATCGCCAGTATCCACAGGCCGATACCCTGTTCAGGGAACTCAGGGTACACAAGCAAACCGACGACATAGTGGCCACTCTCAGCCGAGCTCATCGCGAAATAGATGACAAGATGTGAGCAATTCTGACAAATTAGCGCCTTAACGACAGAAAATGTCACCCAGATTTGATCTTTATCATAGTGACATTGACCCGGCTGTTTAGACTAAATGACCGTAGACTCAATCTTTACAGGCAATTATCAGTGAGCAGCTCCCATATCAGACAAGCATTGTCGGCGTTAGAAATCGATCTCAGGAAAGAGATAATGGTGCTCGGACCCCACTGGGATCCCCAGATGTCACTCAGTGATCTGATTGAAACCATGACTCAGGCCGATCTTTGCAAACATCCTCTCTACCACAGACTATTGAGACTGGATGCCGCCCTCTGCCAACTGGATTTAGGGCTTTATGGTCTTTGTGCAGACTGTGAGGCTGAAATCGAAGCATATCGGCTCGACAGAGATCCGACCGAGCAGCGTTGTGAACGTTGCCATGAGCAATATAAACACGAACACAGACAAGAATTGCGATTGAATCACTGATTGATCAATCAAGAGCGATGAAGGCAACCTCAAGGGTTGCTTTTTTTATGACTATCGTAAAACTCCGCTCTTTCTTTGCGCGTATGTCCTCGGCTCCTGACAGACAAGCTTTTATTCGGATAAACGGAACCCCCAGCCTAGTTGAGGGGCTCTATACAAAAAAGCCCCGCCAAAATGGCGGGGCTGAGCCGTAAGGGAGAATCGGCGTTTTATCAGAACTTCTGATTAATGGTTACAAACCAGGTGCGACCCAGTACGTCGTACAGACCTGTGTTGACATCACGATAGTCAGCATAGTTGTACCAGGTTGGTGCTTCCTCATCGAAGGCGTTATTCACACCCAAGGTGATGGAACCATTCCAGTCGTGGGCGTAGCTTACCTGGACGTTGTGCTTGAAGTAGCTTGGTACGTTGATTAGGTACTCGTTGTTGTATTCAACAGCTCCTGAATCCTGGCCACCTATATAGTAGGTAGTCCAAGCTGCACTCCAGTTATCACGACTCCAGTTGATTGACGCACTGCCACGCCATTCAGGCTTGTCCTGCAGACCTGCTTCATCGAAGAAGTCAGACTCGGCATCGGCCTTGGTCTTATATTCCAGTACATGAGTCATTTCCAACTTCAGACGGAAATCACCGAAATCAGTTTCCTGGTTGTAGCTGGTGACAAAGTCAATCCCGGAAGTTTCCAGCGCGCTCAAGTTACGATACTGGCTGTGAATGGTCTCAATCTTGCCATCGCTGCCACGAATGATATAAGGCGAACCACCATTGGCTTCTTCTTCACGGATCAGATCCGCAACATCGACCACTTCAATCTTGCTGTCGTAGCTGATGTCATAGTAAGAGGTTTCAATACTCCAATCGTCAGTCACGTTCCAGACGAAGCCCAGGGTCAAGGATTCCCCCTCTTCCGCCTTCAGATCCGGGTTACCGCCATAGAAGGTCTTATATTGGTTACTTGGGCTACAGTAGTTTTCATCGGCCCCGGGGTTGGCACTACACCAGACAGTATCCAGGGTACGTTCAAAACTCAGCGCTTCACCGGAGAACATCTCACCCATATTAGGGGCACGGAAAGACTCACCCCAGCTGGCACGCAGCAACAGAGAGTCAACCGGACGCCAGCTCGCAGAGAACTTGGGCACAACTGAATCGAAGGTTGAAGATGCAAAGCCGGAAGCTATGTTACCTTCCTGCTCATAGCGCTCATAACGAACTGCAGCGGACAGATCCACATTGTATGGCAGCGAAGATTGCAGTTCCAAATAGCCAGAACTGCGATCCCGGGTTGCATCAACATCGTCGCCACCCGAACCACCGGAGATAATACCGGCAGCAGATTGCGGGTCACTCAGCTGCACAAACTCAATCATCTCATACTCGGCACCGACAACAGCGGCCAAAGTAATACCGTTGCCTTCATACAGCATACCGGACAACAGACCATCAAATTGGGTGCTGTTAAATTGCGCCTGATACACACCGGTATGGGCCGCTTGACCATAGAGATCGGCCATCTGCGCATCCCAATCTTCATAGCTCATGCCTGTGGTGTTGAAGACATCATAGTTGCCTGTGTCGATCAGGTCCTGAACGATATTGTCGTTGATCAGGTTGTAGTTGAATGAGTCAGTGGTTGAACGTGTATGCTGGGCATTGATTTCCCAATCGATACCGTTACCCACATCCCAATAACCTACCAACCCGGCCAGGAAGTCGATTGAGTTGGTTTCAGTGGTAGTGTCACGCTCACCAATCTGTACCGAACGCATACGGATTTCAGTGATATCTGTGCCCAATGGGTTCATTGGGTTGTCCGCAGCCATGGTTGGGGCGTTGGTTGATACCGGGGTGCCCGCGTAACGGGTATTGGTTTCACTCAGACTGGCAGAAGCGCGGCCACGGAACTGTATGTCGTCAGTCAGCTGGTAATTGAAGTTAGACAGAATACTGTTGCGGTTCACATTACCAAACAGCTTGGTCACCTTACCAAAGTCATAGTAACAGGTTCCGGCATTGGCGCCGTCGGTACCATCAATAACATTCGGTGCCTGGGAGCAAAGCTCGCTATTGGTATAATTGGCTGATTTACCATCGGCGCCAATATAGGTAGCTCTTGGGATCACACTGTAGGAGCTGATGCCGTTCCAGCTAGGATCATCAAAGCGCCAAACATCTTTATCGTACACAGAGGTAGTATCGTAATGCTCGAACGTCAGGGTGATATTGCCCTTATCTGTGCTAAAACCGGCCGCGACAGAGAAACGTGAAGAATCGCCGCCTTCCACATCAGGTGATTCACCGGTGTAGTTCAGCTCAACCCCTTCAAAGTCTTTCTTGGTAATGATGTTAATTACCCCGGCAACCGCATCCGAGCCGTAAACTGCAGAGGCGCCGTCACGCAGAATTTCGATTCGCTCAACAATCGCCATTGGGATGCTGGAAGTATCGGCAACGGTTCCTGAGCTTGAGCTGGTACCCGGCATACGGCGACCATCGAGCAGGATCAAGGTTGCCTGAGAACCCAGACCACGTAAATCCACATCACTGGTGGCACTGGCACCGGCACCATAGCCGGACATGCCACGCCAGGAACCAAAGCTGTTGATACTGGAGTTATTCAATACATCGGCAACCGAGGTTTCCCCGGTAACCTTAAGATCGGCTGCTGTGATAACAGTAACAGGTGAAGCGGTTTCCATATCCACTTGTTTGATACGTGAACCAGTTACTTCAATACGCTCGACTTTGCCTTCTTTTGCTTCTTCAGCGGTTGCATATCCGCTGAAAGCTATTCCCGTAACTGCCGCAGCAAGTAAACCGCGACGAACTGCCTTTGCAGTTAAACTGATGGAACTCATACTTGTCTCCCTGATGTTTCTTTCTGCAAGAAATATCTGATTATTTTTGTTTTAAACATTGCAAATAAATTGCAACACTCACAAAGATACTCCACAAATAAAACAATACGGTCAACAAACAAAACACAAAAACAACCAATGGGTAACCAATTGATACAAACAAATAGAGCGAAACTGCCAATGAAACTTAAAAACACCCATAAATCAAACTATTAAAACAAAAACACATAGGTGATACATATTGAAAACAATGTTTTTATTAAGTTTAAAATTACCTGTATTTTAATATTCAATAAACAATAATCTCGTAGCAAAAAGTCACAAAGAACCAGAATAAACATTTAGCAAACACCTGAATCAATATGTATCCAATATCATTTTCCCTTTGTTTATTTTAGGCATAAAAAAACCGGCTTATTAAGCCGGTTTTCAAGGTTTGAATACTATTAGAAAGTAAACTCTACCCCTGCATAATATTCACGTCCAATAACGTTATAGTAGGCTCGTGGGTAATGAGGCCAGCTGGACTGGGTGTAATCGATCTCCGGTCCTGAATCAAACAGGTTGTTGATACCGGCAGAAACCTTCAGATTGTCGTAGATGAAGTAACTGGCAGCCAGGTTAACCTCGACATGGCTATCGATTTTCACCGGATAAGTGCTGTCCAGACCTTCGCTGACAAAGTAATCCATCCGCTCACCATTCATGCTGTCGATATACTTGAACAGAATGTTGGTGGAGAAGTCGTTGTAAGACCATCCCAGGTTCAAGTTGGCACGCAGCTGAGGCGCAGATCCCTCACCATCGATAAGGTCCAGCTCCTCTGAATCCGGAGTCAGCTTTTCCTTCCAACGGGTCAGGTAAGTCCCTTCCAGGCGGCTGCTGAATTCACCATAGCTCTCGGTTTCATAGCGATAGCCCAGAGAGAAATCGATACCGGCAGTCTCACGAGAAGACATATTCATCGCCTGAGTGTTCACTTTCAGCAACTTGCCATTGCTGTCACGTTCAATCTTGTCGGCAAAGGCATCGGCGTGATCCAGAATATACTGCGCACTCGGGTCATTCACCAGATTGTCGATTTCAACCATCCAGTAGTCCACCGTCAGGTTGATACCTTCATAGTCCCAGACCAGACCCAGGTTGTAGTTTTTACCCTCTTCGGCTTCCAACTCTGGGTTGGCACCGATGGCAATCGGCAAAGACTCAATCTTGTCACATTCACCATAGGCTTCACAGCGCGGAGTGTCGATAACTGTACTGTAGCCAGTGGTAGGATCGCCAAACAAACGCTGCATATCCGGTGCGCGGAAAGTCTCGGCATACAAAGCACGCAGCATCAGGCTGTCGATTGGACGGTATTCCAGTGACACTTGCGGAGTAAACTGGCCACCAACATCAGACTCATCATCATAGTAGTCATAACGTCCGGCCAGTGTCATGGTCAACTGATCCAGCAATGGCAAGGCCAACTCGGCATAGGCAGCATACTGCTCACGTTCACCTTCGGCGCTGCTGCCCCCCTTGCCTATGACGCCACCGTTGGAGGTGAAGCTGTCAGACTTATCGTAGAACCACTCCTTGCTGTATTCGATACCCACAGCGTAGGCAGCAGTGCCTCCGGCAAGTTCGAACGCATCACCATTGATACCGGCACTAAAGCTGGACAGAGTAGATTGTCCCTTCTTGTTACCTTCGTAGTTCAGCAGTGCCGCATCTTCAGGAGAGATCACATCCAGCAGAGACTTGCCGCTGTCGCCAGAGGTCAGGTAGTCGAAGGTGCTCTGGTAAGTTGGAGAACCGTTGCTGCGGGATTCCACTGTCTGACGCGCAATAGACCAGGAAGTATCATACTCGATACTGTCGGTCAGGAACCCCTTGGAACCTATGATGAAAGAGAAGTTATTGGTTTCAAAGTCAGAGGTACGTGGCCCCAGCTCACTCATACGGCGGGTGTAGTAGTAGTCGCCGTCTGCAGCATTGGCAAAGTCACCACCGAATGCAGTGTCCTTGTCAAAAGTTTGGGACAGCCCCTTGTCCTTATTGGCAATGGTGACTTTATCGCCGGCTACATTGAACATGAAATCAGTGCCCACTGTCGCAGACTCAATCTCGGTAAAGGTCGAGGAATGAGTGTAATCGATGCGGGAATACAACTGATGATCCGCATTCAGCTCCTTGGTGAGGTTGATCATGGTCGAGTAGCGCTTCTGCTCCGGCAGGAAATCACGCTGCTTGGAGCGGTCAAAACCACAGCGGCCATTTTCCATCACCACATAGCCACGGGCCTCACATTCTGCCGGTGACAAGGTCTTGGTCAGCGAAGTTTTGTTGTTGCCGAGGTCCTGTACCAGGTTGGCACCGTAAGAGCTGTAACCTGAGTATGGCTGACCGTCGACAATATCTGTACCCCACTCTGGGCGATCTGTCCCTTTCAGTGCCGTTCTGTCTTCATATTCGGCAAAGAAAGTCAGGTTAGCCGTATCACTGCTGACACCTGTCATGAAAGAGAACTGATTGTTGCGCAGACCACCTTCATCCGTGTCGGAGAAACGGTACTTGAAAGTTGTCTGTTCGACATCTTTCTTGAGAATGATGTTGATAACACCACCCATGGCGTCAGAGCCGTAAATAGCCGAGGCACCTGTAGTCAGGATCTCGATACGCTCGATCGCACCCAAAGGAATATTGGCAGTATCCACGAAGCTGTCGGTACCACCGGCACCAAAGGGATACTTGGGCACCCGCTTACCATTGATCAGGGTCAGTACCCGACCGGCGCCCACGCCACGAAGGTTGACAGAGGAAGCGGCAGGGGTAAAACCATGTACTTCCTGTTGGGTCATGGAGCCGCCTGAGTTCTGCGACAGGTTACCCAGTACATCCTGAACCGAGTTAAAGCCACCTTTCTCAATATCGGCAGCACTCATCACAACAACAGGAGAAGCATTCTCCATATCTGTGCGTTTGATACGGGAGCCAGTAACTTCAATACGTTCTACTTGTTCTGTAGCCTGAGCATCATCGGCGGCATAAACCATTGTAGGGATTGATGTGGAAACAAAAGCAAACAGACTAAAGCGGATGGCCTTAGCGACTGCAGTCTGCGTTGACATATTCTCATTCCTTTTTCAAGCACGGTGGCAGGGAGGGAACACCGTGTTCTTATTCTATGTAATACTCAGCCCCCCAAACGAGAAACATACCAATAACAGCAACATTATCAATCACTTAAATGATAACGAATTGTTGACACCTGGTTTAATTTGTAAAACTCAAGCACCTTATCAATCAAAAACTAATGATATTTTTACAGAACAAATGCCGGCTACAGCCAAGATGTATCATTAGGTATCAAAACATTTTATTTACAACGCTTACTTTTCAACCCACTGTTAATGCAACGCTTTTGATGAAAAATGTGATGTAGGTAGAATTTCTACTGCACACAAAAATCAAACAAAAAAGGAGCCATTCGGCTCCTTTTTGTCTATTTGCTGTTAATTAACGAGTGCGAGGGCACAGCTCATCAGCAGCAAAGAAGTATGCGATTTCGCGCTCGGCTGATGCCAGAGCATCAGAGCCGTGAACAGCGTTCTCATCGATGCTGTCAGCAAAGTCAGCACGCAGAGTTCCACGGGCAGCTTCAGCAGGATTGGTCGCACCCATGATTTCACGGTTGGCCAGAACGGCGTTTTCACCTTCCAGAACCTGAACCATGATAGGACCAGAAGTCATGAAAGAAACCAGAGCACCAAAGAAAGGACGCTCGCTGTGCTCAGCGTAGAAACCTTCGGCTTGTTCTTTGGTCAAGTGAACCATTTTGGCGGCAACAATTTTCAGGCCGGCAGTTTCAAAACGGTTGTAGATAGCACCAATGTGGTTCTTGGCTACCGCATCAGGCTTAATGATAGAAAAAGTACGTTCGATCGCCATGACTAGCTTCCTTAATCAGCGAGTTTTTAAATTTCGCGCGGATTATACGAAATAAATGCGCCAGATCCTAATCCTATCTCGCAAAGCGCCTGGCAAAATCTACCGGGAGGAGGTACACAAAGACTCAATGCCGACGCTTGAGCCAAAGGTAACCGCCGCAGAGACAAACCAAAAGTAATAACAAAGGCATAAACTGAGGAAAATGATGAAACAAGCCAACACCACCATGCCCCGAATGTGCCAGCACGGCCGGAGCAAATAATCCAAAACTACAGGCGAAGAAACGTGACATGACAAACCTCCGAAACCAGCACAACAATTTATTAACCAAGTTAATATAGTTGACTCGTGATGGTGATAATTTGACCTGGATCAGTTTTCCGCCAGAGGGGGTTACTTTTCCTCGATCCAGCATTGCTGCACGGCTTCGAGAATTTTCTCGCTGCAGCGTTTAGGGTCATCATCGAAGGCTTCCAACGCCAATATCCACTCGTAAAGCTCAGGAAAATGCAGTTGCTCTGGATCCACATCAGGATGTGCCTCCAGCAACTCCAAAGCCAAGTCCAATGAATCTATCCACTTGAGTCCCATGGTTACTCCTGCTTCAGATAAGTACTGACTTTGAGTATAGCGCCGCAGTTGAAGCCTTAATAGCCTTGATTGAGACCAAGATCAGGCTTCGCTTGGTGTCTTGCCCTTACGCCTCTGCTTGGCAATAAACTCTATGATGGCGCCGGCAACATCTTTGCCGGTGGCGGCTTCAATCCCTTCGAGTCCGGGTGATGAATTGACCTCCATCACCACGGGTCCATGGTTGGAGCGTAAAATATCCACGCCGGCAACATTCAACCCCATGGTTTTGGCGGCGCGCACCGCGATTGAACGCTCTTCCGGAGACAACTTCACCAAGGTTGCCGTGCCGCCCCGATGCAGATTGGAGCGAAACTCTCCCGGCAGAGCCTGGCGTTTCATGGCGGCAATGACCTTGTCGCCGAGCACAAAACAGCGGATATCGGCCCCTTGGGCCTCCTTGATATATTCCTGTACCATGATGTTGGCCTTGAGGCCCATAAAGGCCTCAATCACACTCTCGGCCGCCTTACGGGTTTCAGCCAGCACCACACCTATCCCCTGAGTGCCCTCCAAGAGTTTAATCACCAAGGGAGCGCCACCGACCATGTCGATAAGATCCGGAATATCGCTGGGCTTATTGGCAAAACCTGTCACTGGCAATCCTATGCCTTTGCGGGACAGTAACTGCATGGAGCGCAGCTTATCCCTTGAGCGGGAGATCCCCATGGAGCTATTGAGTGTATAGGTAGCCATCATCTCAAACTGACGCACCACAGCCGTGCCGTAGAAAGTAATGCCGGCACCTATTCTCGGGATCACCGCATCGAAGGACGGCAACTCGACGCCCCCGATATGAATACTGGACTGCTGCATACTGATATTCATATAGCATTCCAGCGGATTGATCACCTGCACCTGATAACCCCGTTCCTGGGCGGCCTCCACCAAACGGCGTGTGGAATATAAGGTTTTGTTCTGTGACAAAATTGCAATCTGCATCCAGGTCAGTGTCCCTAAGAGTGAAAAAGACAGCGCATCATACGCCTGCCGTGTTGGAAATCAATCTCTGCACGCCAAGCATAGCAATAAAAAACCGGCCACTTGGGGCCGGTTTTCAAAAGATGTCAGCACTTAACCTTCACTGACCATGTTGACTGTGTATTTAGGGATTTCAACAACCATATCACCTTCAACCACCTTGGCCTGACAGGACAGACGACTTTCAGGCTCCAGGCCCCAAGCTTTGTCCAGCATGTCGTCTTCCAGATCATCGCTGGGTTCAAGCTCATCGAAACCTTCACGCACTATCACATGGCAGGTGGTACAGGCACAGGATTTCTCGCAGGCATGCTCTATGTTGATGCCGTTTTTCAGCGCGACATCCAAAATGGATTCACCCACCTCTGCCTCCACCACGGCGCCTTCAGGACACAGTTCTTCATGGGGCAAAAATACTATCTGTGGCATAGTCTCACCTATATGTTATCGACCGACTGACCCTTCAGTGCGGCCCGAATCGAATTGTCCATGCGTCTGGCGGCAAACTCCTGGGTCTGCGCATCCACCGCTTCTATCGCCGCCTTGATGGCATCAACATCGCCATTGGCAGCGGTTTCACTCAAGTCAGCCATGGCGCGGTCAACCAGAGTGCGCTCCTCCTGGCTGAGCAGCTCGCCATCTTTCGCCAGCGCCGAGTGCAGCGATTCCAGTACCCTGGCCGCTTCCACTCGCTGCTCGGTGAGCATTCTCAGCTCAATATCCTCTTTGGCATTCTGCATCGAATCTTTGAGCATTCCAGCAATTTCAGTATCACTCAAACCGAAGGAAGGTTTAACCTGGATGCTGGATTGCACTCCGGTAGACTTCTCCATGGCGGTGACACTGAGCAAGCCATCGGCATCTACCTGGAAGGTCACCCGAATATGCGCGGCGCCTGCGGCCAATGGTGGAATGCCCTTGAGGGTAAAGCGCGCCAGAGAGCGGCAATCGGCCACCAGTTCACGTTCCCCTTGCACCACATGAAACGCCATGGCGCTCTGACCGTCTTTGAAGGTGGTAAATTCCTGGGCTCTGGCAACCGGAATGGTGGTGTTACGCGGAATCACCTTCTCCACCAAACCGCCCATGGTTTCAATGCCGAGCGACAACGGGATCACATCCAGCAGCAGCAAATCCGAGTCAGGCTTGTTACCCACCAGGATATCGGCCTGTACCGCAGCGCCTATGGCGACCACGCGATCAGGGTCGATTGAAGTCAGCGGCGTCTTGCCAAAGAAGTCACCGACCATTTCCCGCACCAGAGGCACCCGGGTAGAGCCGCCAACCATCACGGTTTCCAGCACCTCGTCAGTATCCACTCCGGCATCACGTAGGGCCTTGCGGCAACCCTGAATGGTTTTCTTCACCAGCGTGTTGATCAACTGGTCAAACTCACTGCGACTCACCTCGGCTTCACACTCACTGCCATCTTTCAGTGTCAGCTTAGCAATAGTGCTGTCGCTATCGGTCAACGCTTCTTTTACCCGCCGGGCTTCCATCAGCAACTGCCGCGCTTCCTGGCTTGAAAGCGACTCCAGCGCCATGCGTTCACGCAGCAGGCCTTGCAGCAGCTCATCAAAGTCGTCACCACCCAGGCGCGAATCGCCACCGGTTGCAAGTACCTCAAACACGCCGCGGTTGAGGCGCAAAATAGAGATATCAAAGGTACCGCCGCCCAAGTCATAGACGGCAATGACGCCTTCCTGTCCCGAGTCCAGGCCATAGGCGATGGCGGCCGCAGTTGGCTCGTTGAGCAGGCGTAACACCTTGATACCGAGCAAAGCTGCCGCATCTTTGGTTCCCTGACGCTGGGCATCATCAAAATAAGCAGGCACTGTGATAACCACGCCTTCCAAAGGCCCGCCCAGGGTAGACTCGGCGCGGGCAATCAGGGGGCGCAATACCTCTGCAGACACCTGAACCGGATTCATCTTACCGGCGCAGGTCACAAACAGAGGCAGACCGTTTTCACTGGCTTCAAACTGATAGGGGAAAGCTTGCTCACCGCTTTGCACATCGGCCAAAGAGCGGCCCATGAAACGCTTCACCGACACTATGGTGTTTTCAGGATCCTTGGCCGAATCGGCCAGGGCATCGTGACCCACACGAACACCCTGCTCGCCATAGTGCACCACAGATGGTAATGAATGCCGGCCTTGCTCGTCGGCCAGCGTGCTCGCCTCGCCGCTGCGAACCGCAGCAACCAGGGAGTTGGTAGTACCCAAGTCTATCCCTGCGGCCAATCTGTGTTGGTGAGGAGCGGCCATTTGGCCGGGTTCAGCAATCTGCAAAAGTGCCATAGTCTTCCATCTTGTGTTTAAAAAGTTGGCCCAATCAAAAATTGAGCCAACCGTAGGAATATGCTTGAAGGCCGAAGGCGACGTCAGTCGAACAGCGCATCCTGGGCCCGCTGCAGTTCATCCTGCAATTTTGCCATAAACTTCAACTTGCGGACTTGATCTGCCGCGGCTATTGCGTCGGCCTCTTTGGAACTGTGAAGTTGGTTACGCAGCAGCTCTGTCACCTGCTTACGGTAAGCCGCAAATGAAACATCGAGCTCATCGATATCGCTCTGGGCATCGCCGCTCTGGCCTATCTCTTCCAGCGCTTCACGCCATTCCATCTGCTGCATCAAAAAGGCGGTGTCTTTAACCGTGGTGGTCTCGTGACTGATATCCACACCTTTGAGCGCCAACATATGTTCGGCCCGACGGATAGGATCTTTCAGGGTCTGAAAGGCGTCGTTTATCTGGGCAGTGCGGGAAATGGCCAGCAGTTTTTGCTGTTCACTGGCGTTGGCGAACTTGTCGGGATGCACCGCCCGCTGCAGATCGCGATAGCGACTGGCCAGCTCGGCGGTGTCCACATCAAAGGAGGGAGTTAAATCAAACAGCTCGAAATAATTCATATACTCTCAGGCAACGGTGAAACTCAAACCGTGAAGCTCTCACCGCAACCACACTCACCTTTGGCGTTAGGGTTATTGAATTTAAAGCCTTCGTTGAGTCCTTCCTTGACAAAGTCCAGCTCGATCCCCTGAAGATAGATGAAGCTTTTGGCATCTATGATGATGTTGACACCATCTATGTTGTAAACCTCATCATCTTCGTTGAGTTCGTCGACAAATTCCAGAACGTAAGCCATCCCGCTACAGCCTGAAGTCTTAAGCCCCAAGCGCAAACCTATGCCTTTTCCTCTGTTGCTCAGAAAGGCACGGACACGCTCGGCGGCGGCAGGCGTCATAGTAATAGCCATCTTAACTCCTGGCGTTATTTAGCTTGCTTGGACTTGTACTCTTCCAGAGCCGCCTTGATGGCGTCTTCGGCCAGAATCGAACAGTGGATCTTCACAGGTGGCAGAGCCAGCTCTTCTGCAATATCCGTGTTCTTGATGGCAGCCGCTTCCTCGATGGACTTGCCTTTAACCCATTCGGTCACCAAAGAGCTTGATGCGATGGCGCTGCCACAGCCATAAGTCTTGAAGCGAGCGTCTTCAATGATGCCCTGGTCGTCAATCTTGAGCTGCAGTTTCATCACGTCACCACAGGCAGGCGCACCCACCATGCCGGTCACTACGGATGGGTCGTTCTTGTCGAAAGAACCTACGTTACGCGGGTTCTCGTAATGATCTATCACTTTTTCACTGTAAGCCATGATACTGCTCCAAATTCATCTATCCGCGGGGATCAGTGGTGTGCCCACTGCACCTGGTTGAGGTCCACACCATCTTTGAACATTTCCCAAAGTGGTGACATTTCTCTCAGTTTGCCAATAGAGTTTTTAATGGTTTCGATTGCGTAGTCGATCTCTTCTTCGGAAGTGAAACGACCGATGGAGAAACGAATTGAGCTGTGCGCCATCTCGTCGTTCAGCCCCAGAGCACGCAGCACATAGCTGGGCTCCAGACTGGCAGAAGTACAGGCCGAGCCGGAAGATACGGCCAAGTCCTTGAGCGCCATCATCAGCGACTCGCCTTCCACATAGTTAAAGCTGACGTTCAAGCTGCCGCAGGCACGTTGCTCCATATCGCCATTGAGATAGGTTTCTTCGATATCTTTGATACCGTTCCACAGCTTGTCGCGCAGATAGCGAATACGTTCGTTATCTTTTTCCATATCGGCTTTGGCAATGGCTGCCGCTTCGCCCATACCCACAATTTGGTGAGTCGCCAGGGTGCCGCTGCGCATACCACGCTCATGACCACCGCCGTGCATCTGGGCTTCCAGACGAATACGAGGCTTACGGCGCACATACAGGGCACCTATGCCTTTGGGACCATACATCTTGTGACCCGAGATAGACATGAGGTCGACCTTGGTCTTTTGAATATCGATAGGCAGCTTACCGGCACTCTGGGCAGCATCCACATGGAAGATGATGCCTTTGCTACGGCACAGTTCGCCGATGGCATCAATATCGTGGATCACGCCAATCTCGTTGTTGACATGCATGATGCTGACAAGAATGGTGTCGTCGCGCATAGCCGCTTCCAGGCGCTCCATGGGAATAATACCGTTGGCCGCAGGTTCCAGGTAAGTGACCTCGAAACCTTCACGCTCCAGCTGACGGCAGGTATCCAGTACGGCCTTATGTTCTGTCTTGCTGGTGATGATGTGCTTACCCTTCTTCTGGTAGAAGTGGGCAACACCTTTGATAGCCAGGTTGTCAGATTCAGTGGCGCCGGAGGTGAACACGATTTCACGGGGATCGGCATTGATCAGCTCCGCGACCTGGTTGCGGGCAATATCCACTGCTTCTTCGGCCTGCCAGCCGTAGCGGTGTGAACGGGATGCGGGGTTACCGAATACACCGTCCATTGTCATGTACTGTACCATTTTGTCTGCAACCCGGGGGTCTACAGGCGTTGTTGCGGCATAATCCAAATAGATAGGAAGCTTCATTACACACTCCGTACTTCGCAGTCTCGGCCGAGGCTACATACAACGTACATTATTCGTTTTTATATCCACCAGAGGATCAGCTCAAGCGCTGACTCTCTGCTCCTGCTGCATCTTATCTTGCTTTACCGAGATGAACTGTACATCCCGTTTCTGCATCAGTGCAGCAAGGCTGATGCCATTTAAAAAGTCAGAAATCTGTTTGCTCAGGTCACCCCAGAGCGAATGCGTCAGACATCGGGTGCCACTCTGGCAATTCCCCTGTCCCTGACAACGGGTGGCATCGACAGATTCATCTACCGCATGTACCACCATGCCCACCGAGATATCATTGGCTTCCAGTCCGAGGCGGTAACCACCACCGGGACCGCGCACACTGGCGACCAAGCCTTGTTTTCTCAGTTTGGCAAAGAGTTGTTCTAGGTAAGAAAGGGAAATCCCCTGGCGCTCGGAAATATCTGCCAGCGGTACCGGCCCCTGCGCCGAATGTATGGCCACGTCCAGCATGGCTGTCACTGCGTAGCGACCCTTAGATGTAAGTTTCATAAAACGACCACGGCTCCCAAACAGGTATGTGGGAATTTCAACATACCCGAGCAATTTAGTCAAGTATAAATCCTACTTGTTTACTCGGGTATTAGTGGTTCATAAATCAGGTTGAATACCCTGTCTGCTTGGTGGGGTATTTAACCTTTTTCGCCGCGATTATTCAATGGCAAAAGCCCACAAAATAGCCATTAAGTATCAGATTATGGGATCAAACTCATCCATTGCCTGCTGGCGCTTTTCCGCCGCAGCGGTTTCGGCCTCGCTGAACTCGCCCACATCCAACTCAGGCAGGCGCTCGGTGCAAACACTGCCACCCATTTTCTGAACCGCCTGACAGACTTCCTGTACTTTGGAGTCCATCAGATGCATATGGTCCAGCATCTGGCCTATGGCATTGGCAACAGGGTCGGGGTTGTCGGGTGACACGGCGTAGGCGTCAAAACCATATTTCTTGGCCATGGCGCTGCGACGCTCGCTGGTTTCCTTGGACTGAGCCGACGCCACTGTGACAGCCCGGCCAGGAATACCCACAACAGTAGTGTCCTTGGGCACGTCTTTGACCACCACAGAGTTGGAACCAACCCGGGCACCATCATGCATGGTAATGGGGCCCAGCACCTTGGCCCCCGCTCCTATGACCACGTTATTGCCAAGGGTTGGATGACGTTTACCGGCTTGCCAGGTGGTGCCTCCCAAGGTCACTCCGTGATAAAGGGTACAATCATCGCCAATCTCGGCGGTTTCCCCTATAACAACTCCCATGCCGTGGTCGATGAAGAAGCGCCGACCTATGGTTGCGCCCGGGTGTATTTCCACCCCGGTAAGCCAACGGGAAAAGGTGGACAAACAGCGCGCCAGAAAACACCAATTGGCCTTCCACAGCTTATGACTGATACGGTGCAGCCAAATGGCCTGCATACCCGGGTAATTGAGCAATATTTCCAGCGCACCGCGCGCCGCAGGATCCCTATGGTAAATGGACCCTATGTCCTCTTTCAGTCTGGCTATCACACCCATCTTGATTCCTCGGATTACTCTTCTTTGCTGTCGACCTTTTTCTCTACCGATGTCAGGATCCCGCGCAGTATGTTCATCTCCTGCGTTTCGATTCTGGCACGGGTGAACAGGCGCCGCAGCTTGATCATCACCTGTCCCGGATGATTCTTGATAATAAAGCCGGTTTTTTGCAGTGTCCGTTCCAGATGTTCAAAGAAACGCTCATGATCTTCACTGCTGGGATACTCAACCAGCTCCTGCTCGGCTTGTTGATGCTTCTCCAGCCAAGCCACCCGGGTTTCATAACAGATAAGCTGCACCGCCTGGGCCAGGTTGAGTGAGCTGTATTCCGGGTTGGCGGGGATACACACATGATAGTGGCATTTCTGCAACTCTTCGTTGCTCAGGCCATGGCTTTCACGGCCAAAGACAATGGCGACCGGGCCCTGACTGCTCTCAAGCGCCAATTTACTGCCCGCTTCACGGGGTTCGAGCACGGGCCAGTCGAGAGTGCGGCTGCGGGCACTGGTGGCAATCACCAAGCTGCAGTCTTTAATCGCCTCTTCCAGGCTATCGACCTTGACCAGATGTTTGAGAATGTCGGAGGCACCGGCGGCAAGCGCAATGGACTGGCCATCTGGCTCAACTTTGGGCTCCGCCAGATAAAGGTTGGATAATCCCATTGTTTTCATGGCCCTGGCCACAGAACCTATATTTCCGGGATGCGTGGTACCTACCAGGACGACACGAATATTGGAGAGCATGGAACAACTTCAAAAATAAAAAATCAGGAGGCGGATGGTACCACAGGCACATTTTTTTGCTTATAGAAAAATCGCCATTTGATATAACTGACAACTAGGGTATAATCTGCGCCGAATTTTTGTCCGTTCTTTAACATCCAGGGGATTGCAATGCATCCGATGCTGACTATTGCCGTGCGCGCTGCTCGCGCTGCGGGCCAAACTATTATGCGTGCCTACACCGAACTCGACCGTATTGAAGTCGATGCCAAAGGTGTCAACGATTTTGTGACCAGTGTAGACAAGGAAGCAGAAGCAGCAATTATCTATCAGATCCGCAAGTCCTATCCCGACCACAGCATAGTGGGTGAGGAAAATGGCGAAAACCGCGGCACCAACCAAGATTATCTGTGGATTGTTGATCCTCTGGACGGCACCAATAACTTTGTTAATGGTGTACCTCACTTCGCCGTTTCCATCGCCATGCAGTACAAAGGCAAGACTGAAGTTGCCGTTGTTTATGATCCTGTTCGCGATGAACTGTTCAGCGCCGTACGTGGTAAAGGGGCCAAGCTGAATGATTTCCGTATCCGTGTAAACAATGTCAGCGATCTGGGCGCTAGTCTGGTTGCCACTGGCTTCCCTTTCAAGGCCCGTCAGCATACTGAAACTTATATGAAGCTGTTTGGCGAGACTTTCTCTCTGTGTGCCGACTTGCGCCGCGCCGGCTCAGCTGCGCTGGATCTGGCCTATGTGGCTGCCGGTCGTGTAGACGCCTTCTTCGAACTGGGCCTCAAGCCTTGGGATATCGCTGCCGGCGATCTGATTGTTCGTGAAGCCGGTGGTACAGTTACCGACTTCAGTGGTGGTCACAACTACTTGCTCTCTGGCCATATCGTTGCCGGTGCGCCTAAAGCCACCAGCCTGCTGGTCAAACGCTTCCGTCCCCTGTTGAGCGACGCTCTGAAGTAAGTTATCAGACAAGTGCTTAAGCAAACATCGCAATAGGCTGCTAAGTGCTGAAGTCTGTTGGTAAAAAAACCGCCTTATGGCGGTTTTTTTACGACTGAACGCCAAGAAGATAGAGCGGACTTCAATCCGTTCGAGTAAATCAGATTGAATCAAACAGGATTAAATCAATAAGGCTCTGGCTAAGCCAAGCCGGAATACCCAAGGATGGGGATCTTCGCTCAGTCTCTCATACAGATAACTCTTTGGATATATTTACCTGCATTTATATTACATCTTAAAATACCTGAGTATTTTGTTTGGGTATTTAAGGCAAGACTATGAGCAAATCCGGCACTCGCAACACTCAGGGTGGCATCCTCAACATCGATGAACCGGCCAACAAGCAGTTTCCGCTAGCGCTCTTCCGTTTGAGCTTCAGACCTTTTTTTCTCGGCGCCAGCCTGTTCGGCTTGTTGTCACTCTTGCTTTGGGGAGCGTTACTCAGTGGTCAAGTACCACTGACGCCCCACGCCAACCCTCTGTGGTGGCATGGTCACGAAATGCTGTTCGGCTTCACAGGCGCTGTTATCGCGGGCTTTTTGTTAACAGCAGTTCAAAACTGGACAGGGGTTCCAGGTATAAGAGGCTGGCCATTGCTGCTGCTCTGGTGTCTATGGCTGGCTCCCAGACTACTCTTGCTCGATGCCGGCATAGCCCCTTTTACTTTGGTCATGCTGCTGGATCTGGCCTTCTTCCCAGTCACGGCGCTGTTGCTCGGTTTAGCCGTTATTCGGGTCAAACAGTGGCGCAACCTGGTGTTTGTGCCGCTGCTGCTATTGCTCTTCGGTGCCAACCTCCTCTCTTATCTCGGCCTTGAACAGCCCGGATTGGCACAAAAAGCACTGCAAGCCGCAGCGCTGCTGGTCGTCCTCCTGGTGGCCCTGCTGGGTGGCAGGGTGATCCCCTTCTTTACCGAGCGCGCCACCGACTTTAACCGCAAGGCGCCAAACCCTTTACTCGAAGCGCTCAGCTTCGCCTCCTTACCCCTGATGCTTATCAGTCTATTTTTACCCTACCCTTGGCTAACACAAGCATTGGCCTTGCTGGCAGGTGCTGCGCTACTGCTGCGCTGGGCTCGTTGGGGCTGGCGCGCCAGTCTCAAGGTACCACTGCTGTGGTCACTGCATTTGAGTTACCTGTGTATTCCGATCGGGCTGCTGATTATCGGTGTCAGCGGTCAGATGATGTTGGGGTTTCATGCCCTGACCGTTGGCGGTATGGGTGGAATGATCCTGGCTATGATGGCGAGGGTATCTTTGGGGCATTCCGGCAGACCGCTGCAGATTGCCTGGCCCATGATACCCGCCTTTGGCTTGATATTACTGGCTGCAATATTGCGGGTTACGGCAGCTATTGTGCCCCAGGTAAGCCAAATCTTGCTGATGGGCGCGATTATCTGCTGGCTGATGGCATTTGCCACTTTTGTTTTGCTTTACGCACCAATCCTTTGCCGAGCGAGGCTGGATGGCCGCCCCGGTTAAAGGTTCTGTGAAAGCTATCACACAGATTTCGCGGCAGGCAGAAAATTTGCTGATACTATTTAGGAAATGATTTCAGGGAGTTTTCATGGAACTGTATCGCAAATACGGCTCTAAGAGCCTTAAAGCCGTCGAACATCTGGTGTTGATTGTTATTGCCATTGCCACAGTCGTCGCCATTGGCCAGGAGATAGTGCATATCTTCAAAATGGGGGCTGTGGCCCTTGCCGATCTGCTGTTGCTGTTTATCTATCTGGAAGTGTTGGCAATGGTGGCCAATTATGCCGAGTCCGGCAAGTTGCCTGTACGTATGCCACTCTATATCGCGATTGTAGCTTTGGCCCGTTACTTAATTTTGGATATGAAGTCGATGGAGGATTGGCGCATAGTAGCCATTTCAATCTCGACCCTGGTACTGGCGGCAACCGTAATAGTGATCCGCTGGGGGCAGTTGAAGATGCCCTACCCCAAGAATCAAGAGTATGACAACTGAATTCAATGAGCCCGGCAAACGCCGGGTTCTTTTTTATCGGCTCGAGATAACCGGCCGCAGTTACCGACAAATCTATGCTATTTTTAAAACACTTATACCATTGCACATGAGAGTTGACTCACTCAGCAAAAATAAAAGCTGTGGTGGCAAATAGGGCAAGAAAGGTTTATCAGGGTAGTTCGACCTTGGCCTTGGATGCATACACGGCAACGAGTGACTCTAACTTAGATAATGCATGGGAAACTGCCGACTATCCATTGAATTAAAGGGGACCGACATGGATGAAAATCTGGATGACTTTATCGAAAGACGCAGATCACTGCGAGTCGATCTGGAGGCGGAGCGGATCAGGCTTCATTGGTTGGATAAAGCGGGCAATGAGCACATTGACGATGGTGTCTGTATCGATCTGTCCAGACGGGGAATTTTGTTTGAATACAGTCAGCCTTTTGCCTTGGGAGAACTGGTATCCGTGACCTTCCATGCCGGAACCGATGCCCAAAACACTGTAAAAGGACAGGTGTGCCGTTGCAGCGAGAGTCATCCAAAGAGTTTTCACATCGCTATGCAACTTATCTAGACTCCGACGCAGTATCCGGGGTGTTCTATACTTTAATTCAACATAAGTACCGAGGACACGGGGAGAAAATTCATGATACTGCTCGTAGGTGGGGAGAAAGGTGGTAGTGGCAAGAGCTGCCTGGCCCAGAATTTGGCTGTACACATTACCCAGAAATATCAGGCCAATGTACTGATGGTCGACTGTGACCCACAGCGCACCACATCCGACTGGATCCAGGCCCGTAACAATGACCCTTCCCTGCCGGCCATCAACTGTATTCAGCTCTACGGCAAGATCCGCAACGATCTCCTGAGTCTCGATGAACGTTTCGACTATGTGATAGTCGACTGTGGCGGTCAGGACAACCTGGCAATGCGCGCCGCCATGTCGGTTGCCAGCTATGTGGTGATCCCCTTGAGGCCCAAGCGGCGCGATTTGAAGACCTTGCCCCATATGGAAGATATGCTCAGCACCTGTAAGATGGTCAATCCCAAGATGGTGGCGACAATTGTACTGACCCAATGCCCGGCCCTGCCCTCACAGTTCAAACGCATTCTTGAAGCCAAGGATGTGGTCAACTCATTCGGTCTCAGGGTGCTGGATTCAGTGACCTTCAGCCGTAACATTTATGATGACAGCGAAGAAAAAGGCTCCTCGGTCATCGAAATTGAGCCCGATGGAAAAGCCGCCGAGGAAATTCGCAATATCGCCGACGAGCTGTTAGCCATTCCGCCGGAAAACTCTTATGAGCTTAACTGATCTCAAACGCCAAAAGATCAAACCCAAGGCAAAGAAGGTCTCTGTCGAGGATTTTATCGAAGATGCCAACAACTATGCTCATGGGAAACCCAGCCGCTTAACCGGGATAGCGGCCGCCAAATCCCAAACGGGTCTGGATAAAAAATCCACCCGTCTCTATCGCCATGCCACTTTTACCTTGACCGAAGCCAGCATCAGCCAGCTGGACAGCATCGCCCGTAAGACAGGTATTGCCAAATCCAGGCTACTGCGGATCTTCATTCGCGACTTTCATAACCTGAGCGATAAAGCCCAGGCCGAAATGATCGCCCGAGATGAGGCAGGCGAAACTCAGTGACGGCAAATTTTGCTCTCAAGGGTGCGCAGCCCCTGAGGTGATTCGATAAATTTGCCCTTGGCGGCCAGGAAGTTGAGCAAGGCGTCGGCATCCATTCCCTCTGCGCTGCAGGTATGATAACGGGCGTCTTTACCGAAACGCTCCTGCATCAGTGCCTTGAGATTGTTCCTCTGAATGGGAGCGGTTTGTTCCAGCAACAACTGCAGCACCTGATGGCCATGTACCGAAGAATTCATGTATCCTCCACAAAATAATGAGTCGCTGCCGATTTTTAACGGATTTTGCTGCAGCATTCCCTGATTTTGCGCAACTTGTTTGTCATTATGGCGGCGGTTTGCTTGTGCAAGAGGAGTTTTCATGTCCCTTATTCTATTGCTGACACAACAGATGAGCCTGTATTTGGTGATTGTTTATCTGGTCAGCAAGACCCCTTTGTTCAAGCTGTTTACTGAGGCATCGACCCGGCTGCCCCATAAGATCTTTCTCTATCTGGTATTTTCCAGCTTTTGCATCATGGCCACTTACTTTGGTGAGCAGACCCATGGTGCCATCGCCAATACCCGCGCCATGGGCGCCGTACTCGGTGGCCTGCTCGGCGGCCCGACAACAGGTTTGCTGGTCGGCCTGACGGGAGGTTTACACAGGTATAGCTTGGGTGGTTTTACCGATCTGGCCTGCGCGGTTTCCACCACCCTGGAAGGTTTATCCGCCGGGATGATCAGCTATTATCTGCGCCGTCAGGGCAAGGCCGAGTTGGTATTCAATCCCATTCTGGTGTGTCTTATCACCTTTTATGCCGAGATGATGCAGATGAGCATTATCCTGCTACTGGCAGAGCCTTTTGATGAAGCCTGGGATTTGGTGCGCCAAATAGCCCCACCCATGTTGCTGGTCAACTCCATAGGCGCAGCCCTGTTCATGAGCATGGTGCGGGACCAAAAAACCATGTTCGATAAGCTCTCGTCCAGTTTCTCTACCAAGGCGCTGAAAATCGCCGAGCGCAGTGTGGGCCTCTTGAGCTCCGGCTTCAACGAGGAAACCAGCACCCAGGTTGCCAAGATAGTCATAGAGGAAACCAGTGTCGGCGCCGTGGCCATCACAGACAGGGAAAAACTCTTGGCCTTTATCGGCATAGGAGCCGATCACCACTTGCCCGGCACTCTGATATCGTCCCAAATAACCCTGGATGCCATACAGCAGAATAAGGTGATGTTTGCCGACGGAGTAGAGGTTCCCTATGCCTGCTCCATCTCCCCCGGTTGTAAATTAGGTTCCAGTTTGGTGATCCCGCTTCGCAGCGACAATGAGGTCATAGGGACCATTAAACTGTATGAACCCAAGAACAAGCTGTTTCTCAATATCAACCGTACTCTGGGGGAAGGTATCGCCCGCCTGCTGTCGAATCAGATTCTCTATGGCCGTTTCGAGCAGCAGCAAAACCTGCTAACCCAGGCCGAGCTCAAACTGTTGCAAGCTCAGGTCAACCCGCATTTCCTGTTCAACGCGCTCAATACCATAGGGGCTATCATTCGTCGCGATCCGCCCATGGCCAGAACCTTGCTGCAACAGCTGAGTCAGTTTTTACGGATTAACCTCAAGCGTACTGCCGGCCTGGTGACCCTAGGAGATGAGCTTGAGCATATCGAAGCCTATCTCACCATAGAAAAGGCCCGTTTCATTGACAAGCTCGAGGTAGATATCGCCATTCCCGAATCTCTGCTGGCGATCAGAGTGCCGGCCTTTACCCTGCAACCCATCATAGAAAACGCGGTCAAACACGGCACTTCGCATCTGATAGACACTGGCCGTATTCAGGTAGAAGGCCGCCGCACCGATGACAGGCTCATACTGGAAGTCACGGATAATGCAGGGCTCTATCAACCCGCCGAAGAATCTGACGGCCTGGGGATGAACCTGGTGCACAAAAGAATACAGAATCTCTTCGGTACAGATTACGGTGTCAGTGTCGAATGCCGGCGCGACAGTTACACTAGCGTCAGCATACATTTACCCATAACGGAAACAGCCCTGTGATCACTTGTCTTATTGTCGATGACGAACCTTTTGCCCGAGAAGAGTTGGCAGAGCTGCTGCTTCAGGCCGGCGACATTGAAATTCTCGGCCAATGTGGCAACGCCATAGAAGCCATGCAAGCGATAGCCAAGCTCAAGCCTCAATTGCTGTTCCTGGATATTCAAATGCCAAGGATCAGCGGCATGGAGCTTATCGCCATGCTGGATCCCGACAATATGCCCAGAGTAGTGTTTGTTACCGCCTACGATGAATTTGCCGTCAAGGCCTTCGATAACCATGCCTTCGACTATCTGCTCAAACCCCTGGATGAGAAGCGCCTCAGCCAGACCCTGGATAAGCTTCGCCGGGATCTCAGGCCTCAGTCGCTGTCGGCCATAGCGCCACAACAACTGCAACACCTGCCCTGCTTCAGCGGCAACCGTCTCAAGGTGGTCCCTGTCACCGAGGTGGAGTTTGTCTTCAGCGATCTCGGTGGGGTGCATGTGGCGACCGCCAGGGAGAAGGTTCATACCCAGTTGACACTGAAGCTACTGGAAGAAAAAACCCCGCTGCTCAGATGCCATCGCCAGTATCTGGTGGCGCCCACTGCCATTGCCGAGATAGAACTGCTGGAAACAGGCGCCGAGGTCACCACTCGCAGCGGCGCCAAGATCCCGGTATCGAGACGCTTTCTCAAGCCGCTGAAACAGCTGTTTGGTTACCAGTAAAGCACAAGCTAACAACCGCTCGGCACCCTAGATAACCGCTCACCCCCGACTTTTGACCGCTAACCCAGTTCCCGCTGGGCCTTGTAACCAAAGTGTTTACAATTGCGTCAACTCAAATCGGGGAGATAACAACTATGATGTGGTTTTTGCTGTGTGTCGGTCTGTTGATCGGCGGCTACTTCATCTACGGTACTTTTGTAGAAAAAATATTCGGGATTAACAATAAAAGACAAACACCCGCCTACGCCCAAACAGATGGTGTCGACTATGTGCCCATGTCCAAGGGCAAAGTCTACCTTATCCAACTGCTGAACATAGCCGGTGTGGGCCCTATTTTCGGCCCTATTCTGGGGGCCCTTTACGGCCCGGCGGCCATGTTGTGGATTGTTATCGGCTGTATCTTTGCCGGTGCCGTGCATGACTACTTCTCCGGCATGCTGTCGGTACGTAACGGCGGTCAGTCAGTGCCTAACCTGGTGGGTAAATACCTTGGCAAAGGCGCCAAGAATTTTATGAACATCTTCGCCATCATACTGCTGTTGTTGGTGGGTGTGGTGTTTATCTCAGCTCCGGCCGGCTTGCTCGGTAAACTCACCGGAGGCAGCGTCGGCCTGTTTGTCGGTATCATCTTTGTTTACTACCTGATTGCCACCATAGTGCCGGTAGACAAAATTATAGGTCGCCTTTATCCCTTCTTCGGCGCCTTGCTGCTGTTCATGTCTGTCGGTTTGACCATAGCCATAGTGCTGTCCAGTGAGCATACTCTGCTGCCTGGCTTTGAAGCCGGTGACTTCCTGCAGAACCTGAATCCGGACAATGCCCCACTGTGGCCGGCGCTCTTCATCACCATCGCCTGTGGTGCCGTTTCAGGTTTCCATGCAACCCAGTCTCCCTTGATGGCCCGCTGTGTTGAAAATGAATCCAATGGCCGCTTCGTGTTCTACGGCGCCATGATAGGCGAAGGTATCATTGCCCTTATCTGGTGTGCCGTGGCCCTGTCTTTCTTCGACGGCGTCGAAGGGCTTAAAGCCGGTATGGACGGCAACCCTGCCAACGTGGTTTACGGTGCTTCAACCGGTCTTCTCGGTGCTGTCGGTGGTTTTATGGCGGTGCTTGGAGTCATCATTCTGCCTATCACTTCCGGCGATACTGCCTTCCGCTCCGCCAGGCTGATCTTGTCTGAGTACTTCAATATGCCTCAAACAGAGATGCCCAAGCGATTGATGCTGGCAATTCCGCTGTTCGTCATAGGGGCGATACTGACCCAGGTGGACTTCGGTGTAATTTGGCGCTACTTCGGGGTCGCCAACCAGGCAACAGC
The DNA here is from genome assembly GCF_012030025.1 of Shewanella sp. Iso12. Classification (NCBI taxonomy): domain Bacteria; kingdom Pseudomonadati; phylum Pseudomonadota; class Gammaproteobacteria; order Alteromonadales; family Shewanellaceae; genus Shewanella; species Shewanella sp. Iso12. The sequence goes on along the minus strand of NZ_JAAUHW010000002.1, from coordinate 341,713 downwards.
GGTAATGATGCTGTGGACAGCCTCGGCCTACCTGTTGCGCCACAACAAGCTGCACTGGATCTGTACCATTCCGGCGATGTTTATGACCACGGTAGTGATAAGCTTCCTGCTCAACTCCAGTACCCTGGGTGCCGGTCTGCCAATGACAGTATCCACCATCAGCGGCATAGTGGTGACCCTGCTGGTAACCGCCCTGGTGATAATAAAGACCAAAGGCCGTAACGAGGTCGATGAGGTGATCCCTGAAGAGGGTTAAGCTCAGGAAACCTGCATAACCCAAGAGCCGCCCTTTTGAGGCGGCTCTTGTTATTTAAAACAACTCGCAGCAACCGAAACAATCACAGCGCCAAGGGCTTCAACACCTTGGGCTCCACCATCACACTGGCACTGTCGCTGCTCAGGTAAATAATCCCATCGCTGATATTGCAGCCCAGTTTCATTGAGCGGCTGACCAATTGCGCCATCTCCTTCACCTGCTCTTCGGGTATCTCCCAAACCTTGAGGTTGGCATAACGGTTAAAGGCATGCTGATTCTGTTGCCACCATATAGGCACGCTACGGCCACCATAGGTAAACAGCTGCACTTCATCGGCGCGGCCGCTGGCCTTGCGCAGCCATTTTTCATCGCTCTGGCCAAACTCGACCCATAAACGAATATCACCGTTGAGCTCGCGATCCCAAAGTTCAGGCTCATCATCGACACACAAGCCCTTGCTGAAGGCCAAACTGTCAGTGGCGTTGAGCGCAAAGGCCAGCAAGCGCACCATCATACGCTCGTCGGTTTCCGACGGATGCTGGGCAATGGTCAGCTGATGATCCTGATAATAATGCCTGTCCATGTCAGCAATACTGAGCTGAACTTTAAAAATACTCGCCTTCAAGGCCATGATAACTTCTCTGTGATAAGGAGGCTGATGCTACCTCAATAAGGAAATAAAGGGGTTAAATAGCGCCGGGGCGCAAATGTTTGGCGAACGGAAACGCCGCCTTGAGCCTGGCGACTTCGTTTGCGTCGGCCAGACGCAACATCCGCATACCGGCTTGATAGGATGCCAACAGGCCACTGTCTGCCATGGGCGCAGTGCGTGACGCGTCCCGGCGGATAAGCTCCAGCAACTCAGCCGTAGGGGCAGCATCTGTTATCAGGCTGTCTATCCGTTGCAGCATAGGCATCGCGGCCAGCGGCAACAACTGCAGATGACAGTCATCTGTCAACAGCAGTAACTCCCCTTGGGCTTCACCTAAGGCAAAGCTCAACTCGAAATTCTCCCGGGTGCTGGCGTCAAACCTGTCACCATTGAGCTTAAAGAAATGCTCCCAGAAGCGCCGCCTGGCATCCACCGAAGGCAGGCGCTGCTGCACTTCCTCTCTGTGCTCGGCGATAAAATCCAGCAAAGGGCTGAGGCTTGGCGGCAGCAGAGTTTCAAGTTTGGCTCGCAAGTCTCTTGCAAACACAGGCGCGGCGCCTGCTGTGCTGATAGCCATTACCAGTCGCCCTCTATCGACGATTGAGGGGGTGATAAAATCACACTCGGATGGGGTGTCGACCACATTGACCCATACGCCAAGCTCGCGTGCCTTGGACGCCAGGGTTTGGTTCAGATGACTGTCGGCTGTAGCCAGATAAACCAGCTCTCGCTCGGCAAGATCCCGCTCCTCTGCGCATCGGCGCGACAGCCAAATTCGGCCGCTGGCCGCATAGGCTTCCACCTCGGCGCTCACCTTGGGCGCCACAACGTGAATTTCGGCTTCGGTTCTGGCCAAGAGATCCAGTTTGCGGCTGGCCACTTCACCGGCACCGACCAGCAGCACTCTTATCCGCGATGTATCAACAAAAAGGGGAAAATATTGCATTAATCCTGTACCAAAGGCAGTTCGTGGGCGCACCAGGCTCGATAACCACCGGCAAGCGAGGCCACATTTCGGTATCCCAGCTGTTGCAGGCTCAGTGCTGCCAATAAGGCGCGTTGCCCACCGCCACTATAGAGTAACAGTGCGGCCGACTTGTCCGGAAATCGCTTGGCAATATCACGCTCCAGTATGCCGCGGGACAAGTGTTTGGCCAGCGGCAGACGATCTATGAGCCACTCATGATCTTCACGTAAATCGATGAGTTGCCAACCGTCGTCCTGCTGATACTCTTCAATGCTCAGCTCACGGACCTGGCCTCTTGCCTGTTCGACCAAGGCCATAAAATCAAGGCTGTTTGTCATTTGCCACTCTCCGGCTGTGCCAGCGATAACTTAATTATGGCACTCGCTGCGTTCGGCGCTGCACTGCCAACAGAGCTCAAAACTGGCATCGTTGAATTCATGACATTGCAGGCACTGCCACTGGGGTCTATCGGCATTGAGACTGGCCAGCTGCGATTGAGCCTGCTCCTGCTGAGATTCCGGGACCCAAAGTTCAACGGTTTGCATATCAACCGGCAACTCTCCCACACCGCCCAGCAGAGCTTCACCACGCAGTTCGACCCTCAATCCTGAGGTCTCAAGCATTCCCTTCCAGGTATGAGCCTGCAGCAGATTACCACCGGCTACCATGACTTTTCGTTCTTCCATGTTTCTTCCTACAACTTTAGGCTCTGCCGCAGCAGAGAAATTAAGGAATGGATCCTGTGGAAGGATCCGCTGCCCATGCTACTGATAAACGCCTGGACTGTCGAGTGACAGAATTAAGTGAATTTACTTTTTGATAACAAAACCGCAAATCTACACCAAAAACTGATTGGGGAGCCTGACTTCAAAATCGTTTCCAGCTATCCAGACACAAAAAAGCCACCCGCGGGTGGCTTTCTCAACTTGGGTTTATCAGGGCATCAGCGAGGGCTGATCGGCGCCTTCTTTCTCTACTTCCACCGGCATCATATGCTCACGATTGATCCCAAGCTTAATTGCCAGGAAGCTCGCCACATAGATGGAGGAGTAAGTACCCACCAAAATCCCCATCAGCAATGCCGTGGCAAAGCCATGGATCAGAGTGCCGCCCTTGAGGAACAGCGCAACCACAGTAATAAGCGTGGTTCCGGTGGTGATAATGGTACGGCTCATGGTCTGGGTGATTGAGGTATTCACCACTTCCACAGGTGTTGCCTTACGCATCTTGAGGAAGTTCTCACGGATACGGTCAAACACCACGATAGTATCGTTGAGCGAGTAACCCACCACGGTCAGTAAGCCTGCCAGTACCGTCAGGTCAAACTCCAACTGCAGGAAGGAGAACAAGCCCAGTGTCACTATCACGTCGTGCGCCAGTGCGGCAACCGAGCCCATGGCCAGACGCCACTCGAACCGGAAAGAGACGTAGATAAGAATACAGATAAGCGCAACCAGTACCGCCAGGCCGCCCTGCTCTGCCAATTCTTTACCGACCTGAGGGCCGACAAATTCTACGCTCTTTTGCTGCACAGCCTGGTCTTGTTTGGCTGCAGCGGCGAAGACTTCCTTGACCTGAAGGTCGCTCTTGATGCCTTCTCGCACCTGCAGGCGCACTACCACATCGCGGCTGGAACCGAAGTTCTGTACCACGGCGCCCGAGGTCAGCTCAGTGTCCAAGGCAAGACGCAGCTCGTCCAGGTTAGCGGGTTTACTGAATTCCATGATGACAGAGGTGCCACCGGTGAAATCCAGTCCCCAGTTGATCCCCTTGGTTGCCAGGGAAGCCAGGGAAGCCACTACCAGCACTGCCGACATAATACTGATGGGCAGAGCGTGACGCAGGAAGTTGATAGAGCCTTTAAATGATAAAATCTGCAACATAATCAGCTTCCTCAGATCGACAGTTTCTTCACGCGCTTGCCGCCCCACATGGCGTTTACAATCGCCCGGGTGCCGACAATAGCGGTAAACATGGATGTCGCGATACCTATCATCAGGGTCACGGCGAAGCCTTTGATGGCGCCGCTGCCCACTGCGAACAGGATAAGTGCGGTGATGAAGGTAGTAATGTTGGCATCGGCAATGGTGGAGAACGCGTTGCCATAACCTTCATGAATAGCCTGCTGAACACTGCGACCTGCGCGAAGCTCCTCACGGATACGCTCATAGATAAGCACGTTGCCATCCACCGCCATACCCACGGTCAGCACCATACCGGCGATACCCGGCAGAGTCAGCACTGCGCCCGGGATCATCGACATCACACCAACAACCATGATCAGGTTGGCACACAGCGCCAGGTTGGCAATAACACCAAAGGCGCGGTAGTAGATCAGCATGAAGATCAATACCACGGCCATACCCCAGAGCATCGCCTGCATCCCATTTTCAATGTTTTCGGCACCCAGGCTTGGGCCTATGGTGCGTTCTTCCACTATGGATACAGGTGCAATCAGCGCGCCGGCACGCAGCAGCAACGCCAGGTTCTGGGCTTCACCATGAGACAGACCCGTGATAACAAAGTTACGGCCGAGGCGAGCCTGAATGGTTGCGACAGAGATCACTTCCTCTATCTTATCCATCTTCACGCTGCCGTCAGGGTTACGCTTGCCGCTGTCCTTATACTCGATGAACAGAGTTGCCATCGGTTTGCCGATGTTGTCCTTGGTCACGTTGGAGAAGATACTGCCGCCCTTGGCGTCCAGGCTGATACTCACCTGAGGCCGGCTGTATTGGTCGAAGCTTGGCTGAGCGCCGGTAATATGATCACCGGTCAGCATCACCTCTTTCTTCAATACGGCAATACCGCCTTCACGACGAGGATACACCTCGGAACCGGGTGGCACCCGTCCCGATTGCGCCGCATTCATGTCGGCTTTCTCATCGACCATATGGAATTCAATGGAAGCGGTCGCCCCGAGGATCTCTTTGGCGCGAGCCGTATCCTGTACCCCAGGCAGTTCTACGATAATGCGCTCGGCGCCTTGACGTTGTACAACGGGTTCAGCAACCCCAAGTTCGTTCACCCGGTTACGAATAGTGGTGATGTTCTGCGACAGAGCGTCTTCTTTCACCTGCTTGAGGTAGACTTCGCTCATGGTGGCCATCAGGGCAAAGTTGCTGCCCTCGCTGGCATCGCTGAATACCATATCGTTGGAGCGACTCTTCAGGAAACTCTCGGCCTTGGCCAGGTTCTCGGCATCGCGGAACTTGATCTCAATACCTTTGGCCGTAGCCTTGACACCCGAGTAGCGGATCCCCTCTTCCCGCAGCTGACTGCGGAAATCGGCGATCTTGGCTTCTTCCATCTTGCGAATGGCTTCGCCCATGTCCACTTCCATCAGGAAGTGCACACCACCACGAAGGTCAAGACCCAGTTTCATCGGTGAACCACCGAGAGACTCAAGCCAAGCCGGTGTGGCCGGTGCCAGGTTCAACGCCACGCTGAACTTGTCACCCAAGGCTTCGGCTATCGCTTCTTTGGCCAACAACTGCTGTTCGGCATTGTTGACTCTGACAAGTAACTGACCGTTTTCCAACTCGGAACGCTTGACACCTATCCCCTTGCTTTGCAGCAAGTCGTTAACCTGTGTCTGGGTAGTGACAGTCACATCCGCACCGCGGGTGCCCACCACTTGTACCGCGTGATCCTCACCAAAGAGGTTAGGTACGGCATAGAAAGCCCCGATGGCGATGATAATCACCACCATCAAGTTCTTCCATAAAGGATACTTATTTAACACGCCTCAGCCCCCTTGGCTTATAGCGACTGGATAGAGCCTTTTGGCAATACCGCCGCGATATAATCTTTTTTGATGGTGATCTGGGTGCTGTCGTTCAGGCTCAGCAGAACATAATCATTCTCGTCGCTGATCTTGGCAATTTTGCCTATGATGCCACCGCTGGTCAGGACTTCGTCGCCCTTACCCAGGGACGCCATCAGATTTTTGTGCTCTTTAACACGCTTGGACTGAGGACGGAAGATCATGAAATAGAAGATCAGACCGAAGATCACCAGCATGAACACCAATTCCATGGTACCGCCAGACTGAGGAGCACCGGCCGCACTAGCGTAAGCATTTGAAATAAACATATTTTTCTCTTCTTATCAGCAAATAAAATCAATCCACCAATTCAGGTACTTCACGGCCTTGACGACCATAGAAGTCCTTCACAAAGGCGTCTAATGTACCTGTCTCAATGGCGCCGCGCAAACCTTCCATTAACCTTTGGTAGTAACGCAGGTTATGTATGGTATTGAGACGGGCCCCGAGAATTTCATTACAGCGGTCCAGATGGTACAGATACGCCCGTGAGTAGTTCTTACAGGTGTAGCAGTCACATTCCGGATCCAGCGGTGATGTGTCGTCACGATGCCGCGCGTTGCGGATCTTGATAACACCTTCTGTGACAAACAGGTGGCCGTTGCGGGCATTACGGGTTGGCATCACACAGTCAAACATGTCGATACCGCGACGTACGCCTTCAACCAGATCCTCCGGTTTGCCTACCCCCATCAAATAACGGGGCTTGTCTGTTGGGATCTGCGGACAAACATGCTCCAGTACTCTGTGCATGTCCGCCTTGGGTTCCCCTACAGCCAAGCCGCCGACGGCATAGCCGTCAAAACCTATTTCCAACAAGCCCTTGAGGCTTTCATCACGCAGATCTTCATAGACACTGCCCTGAATAATCCCGAACAGTGAGTTGGGGTTTTCCAGGCGGTCGAACTCATCCCGTGAACGTTTTGCCCAGCGCAGTGACATCTGCATCGACTTGCGGGCTTCGTCATGAGTGGCCGGATACGGCGTGCACTCATCGAAAATCATCACCACATCCGAGCCGAGCGAATATTGGATCTGCATCGACTTCTCGGCATCCATGAAAATCTTTTCGCCGTTAATGGGCGAGCGGAAATGCACCCCTTCTTCGGTGATCTTGCGGATATCACCGAGACTGAAAACCTGGAAACCACCCGAGTCGGTAAGAATCGGCCGTTGCCAGTTCATGAAATCATGCAGGTCACCATGCTTACGCATGATCTCTTCACCTGGGCGCAGCCAGAGGTGGAAAGTGTTCCCAAGCAGAATATCGGCTCCGGTGGCGCGCACTTCTTCCGGAGTCATCCCCTTCACAGTGCCGTAAGTTCCAACCGGCATAAAAGCCGGGGTTTCGACAGTGCCACGGTCAAAAATCAATCGGCCCCGGCGTGCGCGGCCATCAGTTGTATCCAATTCAAATTTCATGATTTACCTCGTCAGAGAAACAGTCTGACCTTAATTACGCGGACTTAGGCCGCAGCGTATAGACAACAGAGGGTCAAAAAGGCAAAAGGTTCACCCTTAAGACAAAATACCCGCTCATTGAGGCGGGTATTTTAAAACAAAAGTCATAATCAGTGAGCTTTTTTAGTCACAAACATGGCATCACCGTAACTGAAAAAGCGGTATTTTTCGGCAATCGCGTGCCGATAGGCGTTCATCACCTCATCAAAGCCGGCAAAAGCACTGACCAACATGATGAGCGTCGACTCCGGCAGGTGGAAGTTGGTGACCATGGCATCCACTACCTGAAACTCATATCCGGGATAGATGAAAATATCTGTATCCCCTTTGAAGGCCTGCAATTCGCCTTCACTGGCGCGGGCTGCGCTCTCGAGCGAGCGCACCGAAGTGGTGCCAACCGCGATCACCCGTTTCCCGGCCGCCTTGGTGTTGTGGATTTTTGTCACCACCTCGGCCGGCACTTCGGCCCACTCAGAATGCATCTTGTGTTCCAGCACGTTATCGACCCTCACCGGCTGAAAAGTACCGGCGCCAACATGCAGGGTCACAAAGGCAATATCCACGCCTTTGGCTTTCAGCTCGGCCAACATATTGTCATCAAAGTGCAAACCGGCTGTCGGCGCCGCAACCGCACCCGGGGTTTGGTTATAAACTGTCTGATAGCGCTCTTTGTCGGCATCTTCATCGGGACGGTCTATATAGGGTGGCAACGGCATATGGCCTACCTGCTCAAGCACTTCGAGTACACTCGGACCGGATACCAGTTCAAGTTCAAACAGCGCATCGTGACGCGCTATCATCAACATCTTGAAGCCGCCATCGAGTAAAATTTCACTGCCTTCTTTCGGCGACTTGGAGCTGCGCACATGGGCAAGCACCCGCTTATCATCCAGCATCCGCTCCACCAGGATTTCCAGCTTACCGCCGGTTGCCTTCTGCCCAAATAGGCGCGCCGGAATAACCCGGGTATTGTTGAATACCATGAGATCGCCTGGCTGAACCAGGTTCAACAATTCGGTGAAGCGGCAGTCGCTAAGGGCCCCGCTGTTACCATCCAGAGTCAATAATCTGGACGCACTGCGTTTCTCCATAGGGAACTTGGCAATCAGTTCCTCTGGAAGATCGAAAGAAAAGTCTGCTACACGCATGAATGGGCCTCGGCTTAGCTGGAAACGGCGGCTAGTCTAGGGATTTGAGGCGTTAAGATCAAGGCTCCAGCGGTTCGTTTGCCGTTTCGGCAAGGGGCTTGTTGTCATCGAAGGGCTCGCGCCGATATTCGAGTTGCTCGAACGGAATGTCCACCTCGACCCTGCGTCTCTGGGGCCGGGGCGTTTTGTTGATAAGTTTATTGAACCAGTCCCACATCATCCTTGATCCTCTGCGTCACCGAACGCTAAGCGTAGCATCTTATTTCACTGAGCAAAAAGAGAACATTCATCGAGGCGCCAGAGACTGTTTTCATTTGCCGGCTTGTCATGGTAACTTGAGGGCGAATTCGACACCCAGTAGCCAATATGAACTTCCTTGCACACCTGCATCTGGCCGATATCAGCCAAACCTCTCTCGGCGCCAATCTCGCCGGCGACTTTGCCAAAGGCAATATCCAACAGTTTCCCAAACATTTGCAACAAGGGCTCTGGCTCCATAGACAGATAGACAAGTTGACCGATAGCCACGAGTTAACCCGCGAGTTAGTGCGTACTTTCCCCAAGCCGCTTGCCAGAGTGGCGCCTGTACTGATGGATTTGGCCTTTGACCATATGCTGGCCAAATACTGGGAGGAATATCATCATCAACCTTTAGCTGCCTTTTGCAACAAGGCCTACGAGAGCCTAAGGCAAACTCCCTCCCTACCCGAAGGCTTAACCAAACTGGCGCCTGTGATGGAACAGCAGAATTGGCTATTGAGTTATCAAAGCCGCCAGGGACTCAACAGTGCGGTGACAGGTGTGAGTCGCCGCCTTTCAAAACCTGAGCTGTTCAACGGCGCCCAACAGGCGCTGCAAAAACTCGATACCGAAATTGAAATCGCCTTTCGAACCTTTTACCCGCAATTGATGGCTTACAGCCGGATATGGGCCAGAAAGACCCCGGCAGAATTTCTCTGATTGAGGCAAAGTGCCAACTGCCACGTTCGGTGAACCCACAAAGCCACTTTTGCCGGGCCTATGGCTTTGTTAGAATTGCGCCTTCACGAAGGAGAGTTCATGCAAGTTTTTGAGTACCGCCCACCGGCCCTGCCCTGGCTCGATATCCGCTATCTGGATCGCGATATTATCATCATCAACAAGCCATCCGGGCTGTTGTCCAACCCTGGTCGCGCCGCCGTAACCCATGACTGCGCCCTCACCCGCTTGCAACGCCTGTATCCGGAAACCATATTGGTGCACAGGCTGGACTGCGCCACCTCAGGGATCATGGTTTTCGCCCGCAACAAGGCCGCCGAGTCCAGTCTCAAGACTCAGTTTCAAGAGCGGCAAAGCGATAAACTGTATGTGGCCGAGGTGGCAGGATATCTTGAACAGCCAGCCGGTGTTATCGACTTGCCACTGGCAGCGGATAAGGCCAATCCGCCTCTGCAGCAAGTCTCGGAGCAAGGTAAGAGAGCGGTCACTCACTACAAGGTACTTGAGCGCCGTGAAGATTCCACCCTGGTGGCATTGCAACCGGAAACCGGCCGGACTCACCAGCTCAGAGTCCACATGCTCGCATTGGGGCATCCGATTTTAGGGGATGATTTCTATGGTGGGTGTGAGATTGAAAATGCCCGTCCGCGGCTCTGTCTGCATGCTGCCAGCCTGGCATTTTGCCACCCTTACTCGGGCGCCGAGATGCATTTTGTCAGCCTGTCACCTTTCTGACCCTTGCAAGGCTTGATAAAGAAAGCCTTAGAAAAAACAGCTAAAGAAAACGCCCGCTTAGCGGACGTTTTCTTTTCAAGACTTAATCAGACTGCTATCAGGCACTCATCACAGATTTGGGTTCCAGACTGAAGCTATCGCCTCCTTCGGTGCAAAACTGCAGCTTGCCCTCTGCGGTTAAAATAAAGTACTCACCAAACAGGTTACCACCCATATCTTCCAGACATAAACCGGCATTGATCTGTTTGGACCTCATCTCATCCACGCTGTGGCAACCATCGCTGAACCAGGTTTCCAAAAACAGCTTGCCACCTTCACGATACAGGGTCAGTTCTTCACCACTGCCGGGGCGACTATCCTGCCAACAACCAAGAAATTCTCGCTGTTGTTCGTTCTGTCGGTGCAGACGCTTGCGCTTTTCTACTCCAGACATATCCATACCCTTAAACCATGTCAGCCCAGCCTCTTTGACTGACCCCAAATGCATGACATTAAGCATAGAACTCATAGTGCCCCTTTACCCGGCCAAAAGTAACAGAAAAGTGAAAAATTTGATTCAAAATCATTAAAAACCAATAAGTTAGAATGAAATCTCTCTAATGTGCGCAGTGTAGCCCAGTGAAAAAATAAAAGTGTGATCAAGATCACTTATTGCAGCTAATTTAAGCAATTTATGAAATGACTCACACAATGCCCTTCCCGTCGGCCGTTTAAACGGTCACACCATGGCAAATGGGGCCAAAAATAAAGGGCGGCCCCGAGGCCGCCCTTTATCTTCAACAATATTTCTTAGGGAAGGTGCGAATAAGTCCTCGTGGCCTTCTCTTTTGTAGAGAGTGGCTTGCACAGCAATTGGCGTTCAAGGCATCTGACTGAAGGCATGCCGGGGCCTGTCGAAGTCGGATAACGCAGAAAGCTGGTTGCTGTGAAAGCCCCGAAGGGCGTGGCTTACAGGCCTGCCTGCTGTGTTGTGCTTCTTGCAAAGGACTAGGGCCATTTACTGCGAACCACGCCTTGCATCCAGGCCTGTAAGCCGACGCAGAGCACGCATGGGACTTGTTCGCACCTTCCTTAGCTTAGCTTGCGCTCTTCGGCCTGGCAGACTGCCGCGGTAAACAACACATCGGTAGAAGAGTTCAGTGCAGTTTCGGCCGCATCCTGAATGACCCCGATAACAAAGCCAACAGCCACCACCTGAATGGCGATGCTGTCGCTGATGCCAAACAAGCTACAAGCCAGAGGGATCAGCAGCAGTGAACCACCGGCTACCCCGGAGGCACCACAAGCCGACACAGCGGCCACCAGGCTCAACAGCAAAGCGGTAGGCAGGTCGACACTGGTGCCTGTGGTATGCACCGCTGCCAGGGTCAGTACTGTAATGGTAATTGCCGCGCCGCCCATGTTGATAGTGGCCCCCAGAGGAATAGAAACCGAATAGGTGTCTTTATGCAGTTTGAGGCGCTCACACAAGGCCATGTTCACCGGAATATTGGCGGCGCTCGAACGGGTAAAGAAGGCGGTTACGCCGCTCTCTCTCAGACAAGCGAACACCAGCGGGTAAGGATTGCGTCTTGTCTTGTAGAACACCAAGAGCGGATTCACGACCAGGGCTATGATAGCCATGCTTCCCAGCAAGACGCCGAGCAGACGGCCATAATTGTACACTTCCTCAAAACCGCTCTCGGCAAAGGTCACGGCCACCAGACCGAAAATGCCTATCGGCGCCAAGCGGATAATAAAGCGCACCATCTGTGAGATCCCATGACTGACATCGGCAAATACCTGTTTGGTCGAATCACTGGAATGATGCAGTGCCAATCCAAGACCAATACCCCAAGCCAGAATACCGATATAGTTGGCATTCATCAGAGCATTGACTGGGTTGTCGACCAATTTGAACAACAGAGTATTGAGAACTTCCAGAATACCTTGCGGCGGCGACAATAACTGTTCAGGCGCCCTGAGCTTGAGTGTGGTGGGAAACATAAAGCTCATTACCACAGCTGTAAGTGCCGAGGCAAAAGTACCGAACAGGTACAAAGCGATAATTGGCCGCATATTGCTCTTGGTATTTTTCTTCTGATTGGCAATCGATGCCGCCACCAGCAGAAATACCAGGATCGGCGCTATCGCCTTAAGCGCGCCGACAAAAAGATCTCCAAGGAAAGAAACGCTCTTTGCCCATTCCGGAGCAAAGTGTGCGAGCCCCATGCCCGCGATGATCCCCAAAAGGATTTGCAGTACAAGACTGCTCTTGGCCAATCGGGCCAAAAGTAAAGAAGATTGGTTCATTGCCTGACCTGTCGTTATTATCTTTCTGGCACCAGTGCCACAGGAGTTACGTTTTTAGCGGATGAAACCGCTAATGTCTAGCTTTGAAGCCTATTTGTGTCGTCTGGATAACCCTGAGCACGCATTTTGGCAACAGTGATGTCATTTTTGACTATCTTGTGCAATTTGGGCGCCTCTGAGCATAGCTTCGATGAGTTCATGGGCATCGAACTTGGTGAGGGCTTCGTTGGCACCTACCTGGTGCGCCTGGCTGACACTGATCTCACTGGAAAGCGAGGTATGCAGAATAATATAAGCTCCGGCGAGTGCCGGTTTGTCTCTCACCTCAAAGGCGAGTTCATAACCATCCAGACCTGGCATTTCGATGTCGCTCACCAGGAGATCCACTGGGCGCTTTTCGGCCGCGGCCTTTTCCATGATGGCCAAAGCCTGAGCACCGTTTGAGGTAACTTCATAGGGGATATTTATGGAGTCCAGCGCATCGGACAGCTGCTTTCTGGCCACCTTGGAGTCGTCCACCAGCAAGATCCGCAGCGGTTTCAACCTTTCCCTTTGCACATCGGTCAGCATGGCCACACTCTGGGCCGCAATCGGGAAAATCTTCGACAGCAGCAACTCAACATCCAGCAGTTGTACCAGCTTATTGTCGTAGCGGGTCACCCCGGTCAGATAGGCATTGCGTCCCAGGTTATCCGGCGGTGATTCAATATCTCGCCAGTTACATTCGAGGATCTTGTCTATGCCGCGAACCAGAAAGCCTATCTCCATCCGCTGACAATCTGTGATGATGATAAAACAGCTCTTGCGCTCCTCTGCGGTGACCGGGCGATAACCGACGGCCGCCGCCATATCCACTACGGGAATAGTGTGTCCTCTGAAGTTTACCGCACCCATCACAGCCGAATGAGATTGGGGGATCTGGTTTAGTGGCATATAAGGTACCAACTCACGGATCTTCAAGGTGCCGATGGCAAACAGCTGGCTTGCCGACAGATGAAACAGCAGCAGTCCCTGAGATTGATTGGCCTTACTCTTCATAACAACACCATAACAGACAATAAGTTAAACGCTTCAGGATAACACAGGCTTGAACCTATGGTGGCCTACTGCAGTTCACAATTGCGACTCAATAGGCAAAAGGCTGAGGATATCGGCACTGAGACGGCGCCAGAAACCGGCGGCAGGCTCATTATAGAACACCTCTTGTTTGGCATCGTCGTGCCACACCAGCTCATCCTCCTCCAGCGCCAATCGGTAAGCATTGTGCAGCAAGGCGCCGCCCAGTTGCCGCTGCATGTGTTCGGCAAGCTTGGGCTGATGTAGCAGAATTCCCATTTCAGTATTGATCCAGGCAGAGCGGGGATCAAAATTGAACGAGCCGACGAACACATCTTTATCGTCCAGCACAAAAGTTTTGGCATGTAGACTGGTGCGTGAGCTGCCGCGCCATGAAGAAGGCTTATGGTCAGGGTCGGCCTTGACTTCATAGAGGCTGACACCGGCTTCCAGCAGTTGCCTACGATACTTCTTGTAGCCGGCATGCACGGCCACTACATCTGTGGCGGCCAGGCTATTGGTCACCACAGTAACCTCAATGCCATTGGCTACCGCCTGTGCCAGGGCATCGGCCCCTTTGGCGGTGGGCACAAAATAGGGCGAAATGATCAGTATGTTGTTTTCAACCTGGGACAGAAAACGACCGATATCGGCCAGCATCCAACTCTCGGGCTCGGCGCTGCGCAGCTTATCGGGCGGGTCAAACAACACCTTGGCTTCGCCCCAATACCAGTCGAGTTGCTGCTGCTCCATGTTGGTTATCAACTGGCTCTGCAACAGGCGCTGATAATAGGGGTGATCCTGCATCGCCTGCTGCTCCTGCCGCATCTTGGCATCGGCCTGCAGCAGTTTTTCCCGGGTCAGACGCTTGGGCAGCAGCTGCTCAAGTGGAATGGTCAGCGGCGCATTCCAGTAAAGATCAAACTGATCAGAGATAGCCGGGACGGCTTTTCCTATGGCGAGCAAGTCAAAGTCACCGAACTCAAGTTCATCGTTGGCAGAAAAGTACTCATTGCCTATGTTGCGCCCTCCCACCACAGAAACCATGTTGTCCACCGTCAGCGACTTATTGTGCATTCTGTGGTTCAAGCGGGTGAAACTGAACAGCCAAGACAAGCCTCTGAAGGTGCGGGAATATACCGGGTTATAGAGGCGAACCTGAATATTGGGATGATGATTCAAGGCCGCCAGTCCGGATTCGAGCGGCGCACTCGTGGTGTCATCCAGCAGCAGCCTTACCCGCACACCGCGCTCGGCGGCTTCCAACAGTTGCCACACCAGGGTTTTGCCGGTTTCATCGGCCCGATAAATGTAGTACTGCAGATCAATACTGCTCTGGGCACTGCGGATAAGCGCCAACCTGGCAATAAAGGCATCGACACCTTCGGCCAACGGCAGCACACCCGTCTGCGATGGGTGGATGGATAATTGAGGTTCCAGATAATCCAGCAAGACAGAACTCTCCGGCGTTGCCAGATAGCTGGAGTCGCTGTAAGCGGGATCCCGTGTCGGTGCCGAGCTACAGGCACTCAGCAAGGACAAGAGGATCAACAGTATTCCAAACTGTGGCAACATTTTGAATATTCTTCGAAATAGTGAAGAGTATTCAAGCATTAATTCGTTCCGGGATCCAGCATTCCCGCCTCCAGCTCTGGCTTGCTATTCCTGTAAAGCATAGAGCACATCGAACACAAACTGATCCCAGCCATGGGATTCAAAGGCAGCATCGGCCACCGCTCGAATACGGGCAACCGCATGCAGCGGTGCCACACCATGTTCCATCAGATAGTAGGCCAGCAACAGACAGGTACGGTTTTGCCCAGACTCGCAATGAACCAGTACCCCTAGCCCGGCTGCACGCTGGCGCTTGATAAAGTCGAGCGCCTTGGGCAACTGCTCGACACAGAGCCGTAAATCGGCATCCAGCGGGGTTTCTCCACTCGGCAAAGGGATACAGGCAAACTCAAATGGCGACTGAGGCCAATCGGCCGCCACATTTTCAGCCAGGGAAAGAATCGCGCCTATCCCGGAGCGCTGCAGCTCATCGAGATCCCAGTTCTGGCCTGCTGGGCCCCGGCTTCCTGCCAACTCTCCCTCTTCCAGCCAAAAGAGTGGTTGCATCTGTGTTTTCCTCAGTAATACGCGACTTCAGTCAGGCTTCAGAATACCTCAAATCGCCAGAGGATTTCGTTGATTTATGCCAAAAAGATTAACTTGGACGACCTGCTTCCAAGTCAAGCAGTTGTTGCTTCATGGCCAGGCCCCAGGCATAACCGGTCAACTTGCCATCCTTGCCTATGACTCTGTGACAAGGCACGATGATCGCTATCGGGTTGGCGCCATTGGCAGTGCCGACTGCGCGGACCGCTTTCGGGTTATCAATCTTTATGGCCAGCTCGCCGTAACTGGTGAAGCTGCCGTAGGACAACCCCACCAACGCCTGCCAAACGGCGCGTTGAAAGCGTGTCCCTTTGGGAGCCAAAGGCAACTCGAAGACCTGTCTAGCGCCAGCAAAATACTCCAATAGCTGGCTCTTGGTCTGCGCCAATATCGCCTCAGCCCGCGCCTTTTGCGCCGCACTCGCGCTCGCCAGCGGGATCCGGCGCTCTCTGTCATCCCCCGTCAAAACCGACAGATGTGACAACCCATGCGGCCCCGCAGCAAGCCACAGCCTGCCCACAGCCGAATCCATGATAAGCTCCGCCACCGGCACCAATTCTGCTGCCGGCCACTCTTTACTCAGCGATACGGCCAAGCTCGGTTTATCTTGTGTATTCATAGGATTAATCCCTTGATTTTATGGCTTTTGAATAGGAGTTTGACCCTGATGCCTGTCACCTCTGCAACCCATCTCAGAGCTCTTCATTCATTGCTA
Source organism: Shewanella sp. Iso12 (assembly GCF_012030025.1). NCBI lineage: Bacteria > Pseudomonadati > Pseudomonadota > Gammaproteobacteria > Alteromonadales > Shewanellaceae > Shewanella > Shewanella sp. Iso12. The sequence continues at coordinate 325,467 of NZ_JAAUHW010000002.1, read as the reverse complement.
TTAATGGGTTCTATGCCGACTGCCAAAGTTGCAAAGTAAGATAACTGCCCCAGGGCGACGCCGCTTCAGTGACACCTTGCAGTAACGCTTGGTAATGGGCCGCACTTTTCTTGGCGTCACTCTTGTTGTCCATACTTTTCTTGTCAGCACTTTTCTTGCCTTTATGCTGACCAACTGCACCTTGTTTAGCCGAATCCGGGTTAAGTTGAGCCAAGTTCCCGTTAACCTCGGTCGAGATTGTCGTTTCACCAAGCAGCGTGAGCAGACGTTTACGGATTATCAAATCGCCGCCGAGCAACACATCAGGATCCGACAACCCGCGCATTCTGGCGTAGGCTATGGTCCAGGGGCCAATCCCTTTCAAACTGAGCCAAGCCTCGGGCTCGGTATCACCATGCTCAAGCTGAAAACGCGCCAACTCAGCCAATGCCGTCTTTCTGCTTGCGGGCATTTTCAACTCGTCAAAGTCCGCCGCCAACATGCTTTCTGGCTCGGGAAAGAAGCTGATTTCGCGCCCGGCGATAACTCGCCTCTCACCTCTGGCTGCCACCAACTGCCCCAACAGTTTTGTGGCTTGGGTAACGCTGACCTGCTGGCCCAGAACAGCCCGCACCCCGGCTTCAAACAGAGAGCCTGCTGCCGGCAGCCTCAGCCCCGGCTCCCAACCAAAGGTGGAGTCTGCCAGTGTGATAGGTTGCAACACTTGCTCAACCTGCTGCATATCAGCGTCGAGATCCAATATCCTTCTTATCCGATTGACCAATACCGGCAACAAGCTAAGCTCGGCGCCCTCTTCCAATGCCAGGGTAACTGCGACTCTATTTTGCGAGGCCTGCAACTCGGCAAAAAACCAAGCTTTGAACCCGCCTTTGTCGCTGTTGAGTAACAGGCTGCGACCATAGCCCTGGCGGCCATTAAGTTCAAACCACTCCATTCCTGTTACCGCCCGCAGGCGATAAAAATCAAGTAGCGCTTGCCAGGCATAAGGCGGCCGGTAACTCAAAAAAAGTTGCAGCCTGTTACTGTCGTCCATTTGCGTATCAACGCTACGTCTGAGCGCCGACGGGGTAAGCTGCAGCTGACTCTGAAACACTTCGTTGAAACGGCGAATACTTGTGTATCCCGCAGCCAAGGCCACCTGCGTGATAGGGAGCCGGGTTTGGTGCAGCAACTGCTTGGCAAACATCAATTGCTGAAACGCAGCGTATTGCTTGGGAGACAGGCCCAGCGCTTCGACAAACAGCTTGCGCAGATAACGACTGCTGATCCCGAGGCGCTGTGCCAAGTGCTCGACACCTTTCGCCGACTCGCCGCTCAAGGCGCCCTGCTCTATCAGGGTTACCGCCCGCTCCAGCGTGGTTCTCGTGCCTTTCCAAGCACAGGAGCCGGGCGCACTTTCCGGCCGGCAACGCAAACAGGGGCGCAAACCTTGATTTGCCGCGGCGGCGGCCGAGAAAAAGTAATCGACATTTTCCTCTTTCGGCGCCACCGCTGGGCAGATAGGCCGGCAATAGATCCCCGTCGTCTTCACCCCGATAAAGAAGCGGCCATCAAACCTGGGATCGCGACTAAGTCTCGCCCGGCGACAGGTGTCGGTGCTGAGCTCGGTAAAAATCGTCATCATCTGTTTCGCTATCGTCTATAACCTGGATGCAGATTACCCCGCGAACACGGGGGAAACCAGCGGAAAACGGAACTGAACCCCGAGACCAAACCCAAACTATTGATCCGGAATAATAGCTGCCCTACAGATAAAAATTGGGTATGCTGGAACGGCTTGAATAAAAATCACTCCAGATCCGCAAGGCCCGATGTCTGCCCGCATAACAGGGCAAGAATCATTCTTTGCCAAGAGATAAATCGCCCATAACAGTTTGCCAAGAGAAGGCCATGATAAAGACGTTGTTTTCCCGCTTTGAACACTGGACGGATCCACTGCCGGATATAGATCCATCTCCGCCGCCCAAAGGGCTCTATGCTTTTTGCCGCCACTACACCAAAGGTTTCGAACGACCGCTGATATTGATGTCAATATTGACTGCGATTCTGGCCATGCTGGAAGTGTCGCTGTTTGGCTTTATGGGACAATTGGTTGACTGGCTGGTAGACAAGGATCCACAAACCCTGCTGCAGGATGAAGGACTCAAGTTACTCGGCATGACTTTGCTGGTACTCGTGCTCTTGCCTGTACTCATCTTGCTGCACGCCTTGATTGTCTACCAAAGTCTGCTGGGCAACTATCCGATGGCCATCCGCTGGCTGGCGCACAAATACCTTTTGAAACAGAGTGTTTCCTTCTATCAGGACGACTTTGCCGGCCGCATAGCCACCAAGGTGATGCAAACCTCTCTGGCGGTGCGGGAAACCGTGATGAAACTCTTGGACGTGCTGGTCTACATAATGGTGTATTTCACCTCCATGTTGGTGATGATAGCCAGTGCCGATATGCGCTTGATGCTGCCCATGTTGGCATGGCTTGCCATATATATCGGCCTGCAGTGGTATTTCGTGCCCAAGCTGAAAGCCGTGTCTACCGAGCAGGCCGATGCCCGCTCAACCATGACGGGTCGAATCGTCGACAGTTACACCAATATTGCCACAGTCAAACTCTTCTCCCACACCCAACAGGAAGCCGAATACGCTCAGTCGAGCATGAAAACCTTCCTGGATACCGTGCACCGGCAGATGCGTCTGGTCACCGGAATTAACGTCAGTGTGCAGCTGCTGAACTATTTCCTGGCCTTTAGCGTGGCAGCCGTATCCATCTGGCTCTGGAGCGACAGTGCCATCAGTGTCGGCGCCATAGCGATCGCCGTCAGCCTGGCGCTGCGCCTTAACGGCATGTCGCAATGGATAATGTGGGAAATCAGCTCACTGTTTGAAAATATAGGGACAGTGGCCGATGGTATGAGCACCCTGTCCAAACCCACCCGCATTCTGGATGCCGAAGACGCCAAAGCCATTTTGGTTGAGCAAGGACAAATCGTTTTCGATAAGGTCAGCTTTCACTATGGAGAACAGAGCGGCGTGCTGGAAGGCCTGGATTTACAGATCAAGCCAGGTGAAAAAGTCGGTCTGGTGGGTCGTTCGGGTGCCGGTAAGTCCACCTTGGTCAATCTGCTGATGCGTTTTCATGATGTGGAAAAGGGAAAAATTCTGATAGATGGTCAGGATATACGTAAAGTCACCCAGGATTCGCTGCGCTCACAGATAGGCATGGTGACTCAGGATACCTCCTTGCTGCACAGATCCATCAGAGAAAATATTCTTTATGGTCGTCCCGATGCCACTGAAGAGGAACTGGAGCAAGCCATCATCAAGGCCCAGGCCAGTGAGTTTATCGCCTCTTTGACAGATCCGTCGGGAAATACCGGGCTGGATGCCCAGGTGGGTGAACGGGGTGTCAAATTATCCGGCGGTCAAAGGCAGCGTATTGCCATCGCCAGAGTGCTATTGAAAGATGCGCCAATCCTGATCCTGGATGAAGCCACCTCGGCACTCGACTCGGAAGTGGAAGCGGCAATTCAGGAAAGCCTCTATCAACTGATGGAAGGAAAAACCGTTATCGCTATCGCTCACAGGCTATCAACCATAGCCGCTATGGATAGATTGATAGTGCTGGATCAGGGCAAAGTCGTCGAACAAGGCAGCCATCAGGAACTGATCCGCAGCAAAGGGATTTACGCCCAGCTGTGGGCCCACCAAACAGGCGGTTTTATTGGTGTAGACTAAAATATCTATATACCGCCCTGCTTTTCAGCATAGAACAACATTCCAGGAAGCCATCGCGGCTTCCTGTTTTTTAAGCCTTCCATGTAAAGAGACACTTACCTTGACTAACTGCGACTTGCTTACTCGAGTAGCGACTTTTTACTCAAGTAGTAACTCGGCGGGTATCCGGGCAAAACAATCTGACGTATCGGTAGTGAAGCCTGAACCTGATAAGAGCAGTTAATAAGATCTGCATTTTGGGGCCATGTCTCGATACATGGTTGGATAAATACTCTAACAGTCCATTCGGGGTTAGAGCGTGCTGTTTTCGATAGGAAGCAAACGTTGAAGAGATAAATAACAAAAAACCACCCTAAGGTGGTTAGTGTTTCTCTTGAAGGAGAATCTTTGGTGGAGCTAGACGGGATCGAACCGTCGACCTCTTGCATGCCATGCAAGCGCTCTCCCAGCTGAGCTATAGCCCCGAAATTCTGTTAATAACAAAATCTCTCGGAAAATGTGGCATCCCCTAGGGGATTCGAACCCCTGTTACCGCCGTGAAAGGGCGGTGTCCTAGGCCTCTAGACGAAGGGGACCCCGGACTCACTGTTTAACCTCTGTGATAAGAGTATTTGGTGGAGCTAGACGGGATCGAACCGTCGACCTCTTGCATGCCATGCAAGCGCTCTCCCAGCTGAGCTATAGCCCCGAAATTCTGCCAAAAACAAAATCTCTTGGAAAATGTGGCATCCCCTAGGGGATTCGAACCCCTGTTACCGCCGTGAAAGGGCGGTGTCCTAGGCCTCTAGACGAAGGGGACCCCGGACTCACTGTTTAACCTCTGTGATAAGAGTACAGGTTTTGCTAAACGCTGCGAAAATTGGCATCCCCTAGGGGATTCGAACCCCTGTTACCGCCGTGAAAGGGCGGTGTCCTAGGCCTCTAGACGAAGGGGACCCTGGACTCACTGTTTAACCTCTGTGATAAGAGTATTTGGTGGAGCTAGACGGGATCGAACCGTCGACCTCTTGCATGCCATGCAAGCGCTCTCCCAGCTGAGCTATAGCCCCGAAATTCTGTCAAAAACAAAATCTCTCGAAAAATGTGGCATCCCCTAGGGGATTCGAACCCCTGTTACCGCCGTGAAAGGGCGGTGTCCTAGGCCTCTAGACGAAGGGGACCCCGGACTCACGTTTTAGACTCTGTGAAAGGAGTGCAGGTTTTACTAAACGCTGCAAAATGCGGCATCCCCTAGGGGATTCGAACCACGGTTACCGCCGACTCTCTACCCAAGGAAAGTGGGCGGTGCCCTAGGCCTCTAGGCTAAGCCAACCCCGGACTCACTGTTTAACCTCTGTGATAAGAGTACAGGTTTTGTTAAACACTGCGAAAATGGCATCCCCTAGGGGATTCGAACCCCTGTTACCGCCGTGAAAGGGCGGTGTCCTAGGCCTCTAGACGAAGGGGACCCCGGACTCACTGTTTAACCTCTGTGATAAGAGTACAGGTTTTACTAAACACTGCGAAAATTGGCATCCCCTAGGGGATTCGAACCCCTGTTACCGCCGTGAAAGGGCGGTGTCCTAGGCCTCTAGACGAAGGGGACCCCGGACTTAAGCATTTAAACTCGGCTTAAAAAGAGCTTATTGAGAGAAGTTGGTGGAGCTAGACGGGATCGAACCGTCGACCTCTTGCATGCCATGCAAGCGCTCTCCCAGCTGAGCTATAGCCCCAAGCTATCTCTCATTACGTTTGAGTGTACTGCCAGCAACTTGCTGCCCTGTGCCTCAACTGCGAGGCGCATTCTATGCAGCACACCCAAATGTGTCAACGCCTTTTTTAGGAATTTATTCTGGCTGCTACAAATTCAACCGCTTTGGAGATTCTTTGCTCGCAACGAGCTTTCCCAATGAGAAATAAGGTTAAATCCAGAGCAGGAGATTGGCCCGCACCTGTCACGGCAACCCGCAAAGGCATGCCGACTTTACCCATTCCCACCTCCAGTTCGGCCGCAGTTGACTCAATGGCATTGTGAATCGCTTCCACAGTCCACTCAGGCAAAGCTGCCAACTTCTGTTGCACCAGTTGCAAGGGTTCCAATGCGACCCCACGCAAGTGCTTCTTGGCCTGTGCTTCATCAAACGCCTCGAAGTCTTCATAGAAGTAACGGCTGGAGGTAGCCATCTCTTTGAGTGTCTTGCTACGCTCTGCCAATGCAGTAACGATTTCAGCCAGTGCCGGGCCATTACTGGGATCTATCTGCTGATCACGCATGTGCCATTCGAGGAAACCGGCCACATATTCTGGATCCAGCGACTTCATATAGTGCTGGTTCAACCAAATCAGCTTTTCGGTATTGAATGCCGAAGCCGCCTTGTTGATATCGTCCAATTTGAAGAACTGCTTCATCTCCTCCAGAGAGAAGATCTCCTGATCGCCATGAGACCAGCCTAAACGCACCAGGTAATTCAGCAAGGCTTCCGGCAGATAACCGTCATCACGATACTGCATTACGCTCACTGCGCCGTGACGCTTGGAAAGCTTGGCACCATCGTCACCCAGGATCATGGATACGTGGGCATACTCAGGAACGGGTGCACCCAGGGCCTTGAGAATGTTGATCTGTCTTGGGGTGTTATTGATATGGTCTTCACCGCGAACCACGCAAGTGATACCCATATCCCAATCATCAACCACCACACAGAAGTTATAAGTAGGAGTACCGTCGCTGCGGGCAATGATTAGGTCATCCAGTTCTTCGTTGGCAATTTCAATCCGGCCGCGAACATGATCATCAAAAACCACGCTGCCTTCCTGTGGGTTTTTGAAACGCACTACATAAGGTTCATCTGTATCACGGGGAGCGGCATCACGGCAGCAGCCATCATACTTCTGGCGTTCACCCTTGGCGGCCTGCTCTTCACGCAGAGCTTCAATGCGCTCACGAGAGCAATAACACTTGTAAGCCGTGCCCTCTTTTAACATCTGAGCGATGATCTCGTTGTATCGATCGAAGCGTTTGGTCTGATAGTAAGGACCTTCGTCCCAATTCAGGCCCAACCATTCCATCCCTTCCAGAATGGCATCAACCGCCTCCTGAGTAGAACGCTCAAGATCCGTATCTTCGATACGCAGCACAAACTCGCCATTATTGGCACGAGCGTGCAACCAGGAGTATAGAGCCGTACGGGCACCGCCCACATGAAGAAAGCCGGTAGGGCTGGGAGCAAAACGCGTCTTGGTGGTCATAATTGAACACTAACCTTAAGAATAAACGCCTGCCAGGCAGGCAAATGAAAAGTGCGCATATTCTAGCAGCCTAACCCTACAGGGGAAAAGAGCTCTGGCCGACAGTCACAAGATAGATATTGCGGCCCTGGATTGCCCTGCCGAGCCATATCCAGGGTAAGACACACCCGGATAGCGCTCCAGGCTGTAATACCAGCGCTTCTTTCACGCTGGCTAAATTTTCAACTACGCTTCAGGAAAGCATCTTTTTTGTGGAACAGAGGCTATGACAGGAATCAGTCAATCGGCTTCCCTCGCCAGCATTGCGGCCTATTTGAAGCACACCAACGACTATGACGAGCAAACGGCGCAAAAAGAAGCCAGAGAAGTGATGCATAACCTGGTGACTATGCGTCAGAAAGGCTTTATTACCGGCTGGTACTTTGACGAGCAGGGGCACCTGGAGCTACTGCCCAGTGACGCCGTGCTCAAGCGCATAGATCCCCCCAAGTAAATCAAAGTCGCAATAGGCGGTTTTCCACCCAAAGTCGACAACACCGTGAGCAAGATCTCACCCAAACAGCAAAAAGGCGTGACATCCATCAAATAAACTACACTTTAGCAACCAATGAGTTACAAAAAAGTAATCAAGTTGGCGCACTACTTGCCTTACCCAATACAGACCTTAGGGAAAGTCGGCTGTATTCCCGCTGGAGATACGCACTTTGGGGTACGTATTTTTCAATAACTCAAGAGCATATAAAAAGGACACATCATGAGTGCATTCAATCCATCCAAACTCTTTACCCAGCCACTGAAAACCCTTGCCAAAGTGACGGCTTTGGCCGGCGCATTGGCGAGCTTCTCGGTTCTGGCAGAACCGGTAGAGATTAAGTTTTCCCACGTTGTGGCAGAAAACACCCCCAAGGGCCAGATGGCACTGAAGTTCAAGGCCTTGGTCGAAGAACGCCTGCCGGGTGAATATCAGGTCAGTGTGTTCCCCAACTCACAACTCTTCGGAGACAACAATGAACTGGCCGCACTGCTGCTCAACGATGTGCAGTTGGTTGCGCCATCACTTTCCAAGTTCGAGCGTTACACCAAAAAACTGCAGCTGTTCGATCTGCCGTTTTTGTTCAAAGACATGGCCGCTGTCGACAAGTTCCAGCAGAGTGAAGCCGGGCAAAAGCTGCTGAACTCCATGAAGCGAAAAGGCGTTGTTGGCCTCGGTTATCTGCACAATGGTATGAAGCAGTTCTCTGCCAATGAGCCGCTGCTTTTGCCCAAGGACGCCAGCGGCAAAAAATTCCGGGTTATGGCCTCTGACGTTCTGGCGGCCCAGTTTGCCGCCGTTGATGCAACTGCGGTTAAAAAGCCCTTCTCCGAGGTGTTCACCTTGTTGCAAACCCGCGCCATAGATGGTCAGGAAAACACCTGGTCCAATATCTACTCCAAAAAATTCTTCGAGGTGCAGAGCCATATCACCGAAAGTAACCATGGTGTGCTCGACTACATGGTGGTGACCTCCAACACGTTCTGGAAGAGTCTGCCCGGCGATAAGCGGAAAATCATCAAAGAAGCGCTCGATGAAGCCATTGCCTATGGCAACAAGATTGCCGGTGACAAGAATGACCAGGACCGCCAGTTGATCATCGACTCCAAACGCTCTTTGGTAGTTGAGCTCACCCCAGAGCAACGCCAGGCCTGGGTTGATGCAATGAAGCCGGTATGGGCCAAATTTGAAGACCAAATCGGCAAAGACGTGATAGATGCCGCCGTGGCCGCCAACCAGTAAGTCAGTATGGGGGCTCCGGCCCCCGCAATTTCTGCGGAGAGCAATATGATTTCACGCGCCTTGGGCTACTTTGAGGAAGGCTTTCTCAACTTATTGATCACCCTGATGACGGTACTTGTCTTTGTCGAAGTCGTTGCCCGCTTCTTTTTCAATACAGGGTTTCTCTGGATGCAGGAGCTGACCTTGACCCTCTGTGGTTGGTTTGTCCTCTTTGGCATGTCATACGGCGTTAAAGTCGGTGCCCATATAGGTGTCGATGCCTTCGTCAAAAAGCTTCCCAGGACAGGCCGCAAATACGCCGCCATGCTGGCTGCTGTCATCTGTTTGATCTATTGCTGCCTGTTCCTTAAAGGCAGCTGGGATTATCTCAGCCAGATGTATCAGATTGGGATACCCATGGAAGATATCGACTTCCCCCATGCCCTGGTTGCCAAACTGGACCCCGACTTTGCCTGGGAAACCTTGCGCATAGATGTGGAAGATCCGGCAGTACCACTGTGGATCTCCCAAAGCATTCTGATTATCGGTTTTGCCATGTTGACCTGGCGTTTCATTGAACTGTTTTTTGCCATTCTGACCAACCGCTCACAAGGATTCAGCTTCCACGATGAAGCCAAGGAAAGCATGCACCTGGCAGACGAAAACGAAGCCGGCGAAGACAAAAACAACTCCAAGCATGAGTAGGTAACGCCATGACAATAGCTACCCTCTTTATCGTCTTATTTGTTTGTATGCTGCTCGGCATGCCCATTGCCATTGCACTGGGTTTCTCCAGCATGCTGACTATTTTACTGTTTTCCAACGATTCGCTGGCCTCTGTGGCCCTGAAACTCTATGAGTCCACTTCAGAGCACTACACTTTGCTGGCGATCCCTTTCTTTATTCTGTCCTCGGCCTTTCTCTCCACCGGCGGCGTCGCCAGGCGGATCATCGACTTCGCCATGGACAGTGTCGGCCATATCCGCGGCGGTTTAGCCATGGCCTCGGTCATGGCCTGTATGTTGTTTGCCGCCGTCTCCGGCTCTTCTCCGGCCACAGTGGCAGCTATCGGCTCCATAGTTATCGTCGGCATGATCCGCGCCGGATATCCGGAAAAATTTGCCGCCGGGGTTATTACCACCTCAGGTACCCTGGGAATACTGATCCCACCATCGATTGTGATGCTGGTTTATTCGGCAGCCACCGAAGTGTCCGCGGCGCGGATGTTTATGGCCGGGCTGATCCCTGGGTTACTGGCGGGGATGCTGATCATGCTGGCCATCTATATAGTGGCCCGTATCAAGGGACTACCTTCCCTGCCCTTCCCCGGCATTCGCAAGCTCTCTATCTCAACGGCCAAGGCGCTGGGTGGCCTGATGCTGATTGTCATAGTGCTGGGTTCCATTTACGGCGGGGTCGCCAGCCCCACGGAAGCCTCGGCGGTCGCCTGTATCTATGCCTATTTCATTGCCGTCTTCGGCTATCGCGATATCGGGCCACTGAAAAATGTCGCCTGGCGCAATCCTGGTGAGCCTATAGTCAAAGCCATAGGCCGCAATCTGGGATACAGCTTACTGGGGTTACTCAAGACACCGGCCGACAGAGAGATACGCGCCGTCGTCAGGGATGGCGCCAAAGTCAGCATCATGCTGCTGTTTATCATAGGCAACGCCATGCTGTTCGCCCATGTATTGACCACAGAGCGGATCCCTCACATGATTGCCGAAAACATAGTCGGCATGGGCCTGCCTGCCTGGGGCTTTCTCATCATAGTCAACCTGTTGTTGCTGGCCGCAGGTAACTTTATGGAGCCATCAGCCATTTTGCTTATTATGGCGCCCATCCTCTTCCCCATCGCCACCCAGTTGGGGATCGACCCCATTCACCTTGGGATCATCATGGTGGTCAATATGGAGATAGGAATGCTGACGCCGCCGGTGGGGCTTAATCTGTTTGTGACCTCGGGGATCACAGGCAAGAGCATAGGTTGGGTAATCCATGCCTGCCTGCCTTGGCTGCTGCTGTTACTGGGGTTCCTTATTCTGATCACCTATGTTCCTCAAGTATCTCTGTTCCTGCCTGAGTATCTGGATTCGCTGCGGAGCTTTTAATCCTTGAAATCATCAGGGCTATCGGCGAGTCTAAGACTCGCCGATTTCTTACGCCGGAACTACACCGAATAACGCCGGGACAATAAGATGCCGCTCAACAACAAGACCCGAAAGCGCCTGCTTATCACCACCATGCTGGTGACGGGTCTGTTTATTACCCTCAAACTGACCTACTGGTACCATCTGGATAAGGGATTCACCCAATACCAGGCCCTGGCAGACAAACAGCTCAGCGAAGTCATAAGCTTTATTGAAGGCGCACTCATTCGCTATGAGAGTATTCCCCATGTGCTGTCCACCAACCCCATGCTGGCCCGGGTAATCAAGAGTAGCGCAGACAAGAGCGAAATCAGCAAAATCAACAAATACTTTGAAGAGATACAGCATGTCACCGAAGCCTCTGATATCTATCTGCTCAATAGCCAAGGGGATGCTATTGCCGCCAGTAACTGGCAGCAAGCCTATTCGTTTATCGGTCAGAATTATGCCTTTCGTCCCTACTACACAGAAGCCATAGCCGGCAGGCTGGGCAGCTATTACGCCGTCGGCACCTCGTCCAACACCAGGGGGTTTTATTTCTCCTACCCGATTTACGATCAGGGTAAAGTACTCGGTGTCATAGTGGTCAAGGTCGATATTGCCGATATTGAAGAGCAGATGACGGGGCTAGCCAAGGCGGGCCAGTATGAACTGGCCATCAGCGGTGAGGATGAAGTCATCTTTCTGGCCAGTATTGCCAATTGGCGTCTGAGGTCACTGCAACCCCTGGCTGCGGAAAGGTTGCAACAGATAACCCTTAGCCGCCGTTATGCCGACCGTAAGCTGCAGGAACTCAGGATAGATCCGCCCTACCGGCAGGAAACACCCGCACACAGGACACTATATCGGATAGAAAACGATCAGGGCCGGGCCCAATATCTGGATACCCGCAATGAAATGACCAAGGTAGGCTGGTATGTGCATGTGCTGACACCTGTGGCACCTTTGTATCGTTCACTGCCCCCTGTGATGTTGCTGTCCGCCAGTATCTTTCTGTTGCTGGCATTGGGGCTGCTGTTCAGTCTCGAGCGGCGCCGTAACCTAAGACGCATGCGCCAGGCCCAGAGCCAGCTGGAACATAGGGTCAAAGAACGTACCCGGGAGCTGGAAGATGCCAACACCCAACTGAAACAAACCCAGGATGAACTGATCCAGGCCGCCAAGCTGACTGTCATCGGCAGTCTGTCTGCCAGCATCAACCATGAAATCAATCAACCATTGGCGGCGCTGCGCAGTTATGCCCAAAACACTCAAACCTTTCTTGGTCGGGGCATGCATGACAAGGCACAGGAAAACCTGGTCACCATCATCAGCCTAACCGACCGCTTGGCGGAAATAGTTGCCCAGTTCAAGAGCTTCACCCGCAAGAGCCAGGGCCAGGACAAGCCCACCAGTATCAATGAAACCGTGCAGGAGGCGCTGACCATAGTGCATCCGGAAATCGACAAGCAGGGGGTCCGGCTCGAACTGCAGCTCCCGGGTAAGCCCTGGTGCTTCTACGGCGATAAAATACGCCTGCAACAGGTACTGGTGAACCTTATCAGCAACGCCATAGTCGCCATGCAACGAGTCGATGAGCGTTTGTTGACCATCAGCATCAGCGTAGAAGAGATGCTGTGTATCCGTATTCAGGATTCCGGCCCAGGCGTCAACGAAAGCCAGATGGAGAAAATTTTCGAACCCTATTTTACCACCAGCCAACGACAGGGATTGGGTCTGGGACTCTCCATCTCCCGCCGAATTGTCGAGTCCATGCAGGGCTCCATCAGCGTCGCCAACGCCGCCGAAGGTGGCGCTGTATTTCAGATCCTGTTGCCTCTGTACCGCGGCGAGGAAACCCAATGAGCGAACAAGAATACACAGTCCTGATCCTGGACGACGAACCCCATATAGGCACAGTGCTGAGCCAATTATTTGAACTCGAAGGCATCAGTGCCAAGGCATCGACCCAACCGAAAGAGATCTTGCGCCACCTCAGCCGCAACTGGATGGGAGTGGTCATTACCGATGTCAACATGCCCGGCATGGACGGCATCAGTGTCATGCAGCAAATCAAACAGCTGGATGCCGATCTGCCGGTGATACTGATCACCGGCTTTGGCGATATCGCCATGGCGGTCAGCGCCGTTAAACAGGGCGCCTATGACTTTCTGGAAAAACCCTTCAACAACGAGCATATTCTGGATGTCGTCAAGCGGGCACTGGACAAGCGCAGCCTGACGCTGGAGAACCGTAAGCTCAAGCAGGAGCTGGAATCCCAGAGCCTGCCAGGCCCAAGGATCCTCGGCAACAGTCCGGGTATCCGTCAGATGCGCCATCTCATCCACCAGGTGCTGGATACCCCGGCCGATATCCTGATCGAGGGTGAAACCGGCACTGGCAAAGAGTTGGTTGCCCGTTACCTGCACGATCACAGCCCCAGACACGGCGCCAACTTTGTCGCCATCAACTGTGGTGCTATCCCGGAAAACATCATAGAGAGTGAGCTGTTCGGTGCAGAAGCAGGAGCCTTTACCGGCGCCGACAAGACCCGGATTGGCAAATTTGAGTACGCCAACGGCGGTACCCTGTTCCTCGATGAAATTGAAAGCACACCTATGGCATTGCAGGTCAAGCTGCTGCGTGTACTGGAAGACAGGAGAGTCGAGCGTCTGGGCTCCAATAAATCCATAGCGCTGGACATCAGGGTGATTGCCGCGACCAAGGTCGACCTCAAAGAACTCTGCCGCCAGGGCAGCTTTCGCGAAGATCTCTTCTATCGTCTCAATCTGGTGACTGTGGCCATTCCGCCGCTGAGGGAGCGACGGGAAGATATTCCCTTGCTGTTTCTGCACTTTGCCCGTATTGCTTCGGCCCGCTACCACAAGGCGCTGATTGCCCTTGGCGGTGAGCAGCAGGCCCGTCTCAGTACCCATGAATGGCCCGGCAATGTGCGCGAATTGAGAAATCTGGCGGAACGTTATGTTCTGCTTGGCGCCGAGGCAGCCTTTGCCGGCGCCATAGGCAGCAGTGACAGCCTGCAAAGCGGCATGTCACTGACTCAAAGGGTGGAGTTTTTCGAAAGACTGCTGATTGAAGAAGCCCTGGCGCACAACAAGGGCTCCATCAAGCTGACCATGGAACAGTTGGAGCTACCGCGCAAGACCCTCTACGACAAGATGCGCAAATATGGTCTTGAGCGTAAAGATTACCTCAACGATGCCCCTTGAGGCGTATCCATCTCCTGGCTGAGCGGCTGTTTTTGCCGCCAGCCAAGGCGCCAAACCGCCAGCGAAGTCAAAAACAGCAAAACCATGGATCCCATCACCACGCCCTGCCACTCGCCTCGCTGCCAGAACAGCATCAAAAAAGGGCCTCCCATTGCGGCGCCAAGGTAATAGCAGCACAGATATAATGAAGTGGCCTTGGCCCTGTGGCTGCTGGCGCGCATGGCCACAAAGGAGTTACAGCAACTGTGGGTAATAAAGAAACCGCAGGAGGTGAGCAAAAAGCCTACGCAGATCCACACCTGGGTATCCAGCAGAGTCAGCAGACTGCCGCACAACATCAGCAGCAAGGAAATTCTGAACAGAGGCAACTGCCCATGGCGGGCAATCCACCTGGCGGTGTAATAAGACGCCAGTGTGCCGCTTGAGTAGCAGAGGAAAATCAGCGTCGCCTCAAACCGGCTCCAATCATAAGGCGGTGCCATCAAGTGCAACTGAATAAAGCTGTACTGGTTGACCATCATCATAAATGCCAGCCCACCGATAAGGTAAGCCAGTCGCATCTGACTATCCTTGAGGTGATGCACAAAGCCCCGTAAGTCTTCACTGCCACCGCGCCAGAAACGCCACTGTTTCGGCAGCCGTTCTCGCTTGGCGGCGCTGACGGCATTGGGCAGTAAATAGCTGACCAGTGCCACCCCAAACAGACTCACCGCCAGCAGCAGCCACATGGCATCCTGCCATAATAGATGTTGCGACATCAGCCCGCCAAACAGCCGACCGATAATGCCACCGAAACTGTTGGCGGTAATGTAAACCGCCGCGGCCTTGAGCATGGTCTCAGGTCTGAGTTGCTCCTTGAAATAAGCCATGGCGATGGCCGGTACAGCCGCCAGCAATATCCCCTGAAGCAACCTTACCGCCACTAGTGCATTGAAATCTTTAACAAATACCAACAAGATATTGGACAGCGCCAGGGCCCAGAGGCTGATAACTATCGGCTTGTGACGGCCAATCCTGTCCGAGACTATGGCATAGCCAAGCAAGGAAAACGCCAGCGTAAAGCTGGTGACAGAAAGCACCAGAGTCGACTTGGCTGCCGTTACCTGAAAATGCTCGGCAATCAAGGGCAGCATCCCCTGCATCAAATACAGATTGATATAAACCACCACTGATGCCACGCACAGTGCCCAAATCAAACGGGTATCACGCGCATGCCGGCCAACGGCTTCGACCTTAGTCACTCCGACCTCTTAAATTAGCAAAGGATTCACCACAACAAGGTTAGCACCGGGCAATGCATAACAATAATAGATAAATAATATCGATTTCATCAATTTTTGTTATGCTTGAAAAACTTCCTCAAGATTATCCGCAAGAGTAAGGCGAGACGTGGACATCCGACAACTAAAACACCTGGATAACCTGGTTAAGTACGGCAGTTTTACCCGAGCAGCAGAGAAGCTGAATTTGGCCCAACCCGCCCTCAGTCAGAGTATCAAGCGACTGGAGCAATCTCTCGGCGTCACTCTGGTCGACCGCAGTGGCAGCCGCCAGGAAAGCGGCATTCGCCTCACTGCCGAAGGGCTGGCGCTGCATCAACATGCGGTATTGATCCTCAAACAGCTGAGTCAGGCAGAGGCCCATATCCGGGCCATGGCCGAGCTGGCCAAGGGCGAAGTGCGAATTGCCGTGCCCGGTATGTTGGGCTCTTTCTACCTGCCGTCACGGGTGATGGCTTTTCGCCATCAGTATCCGGATTTGAAGCTGTCTCTGTTTGAGGGAGGCACCCGCGATGCCCTGAGGATGCTGGAGCAGGAAGAGGTGGATATAGCGATTATCACGGCCCAGGATCTCAAGCCTGAGTTCGAGTCCTGTCTGTTAATTAGAGAGCAGATGGTGGTAGCTTCAAGCCCTGAACACCCCTTGGCCACAAATGAGGCCGTAACGCTGGAGCAGTTTTTCGCCCATGAGTTAGTGATGTTCAAACCCGGTTATTTTCATCGTGAATGGATGCTGAGCCGAGCCAGAGAGCTGCAACTCGAGCCTAGGATCGCCTTTGAAACCAACCTGATAAACCTGATAAAACAGATTGTAAGTCAAGGGTTTGCCGTCACCAGTGTGTTGGAAATGGTGGTCAATGAAAGAGATGACATCATAGCCCTGCCCTTCGCACCTCCTGTACATCTCGACCTGCATATTGCCTGGAAGAAACAGCGCCCGGTAAGCCAGGCCGACCGGGCCTTTGTGGAGTTTTTGCTGGCCAATAAGTAAAAGGCCCGGTGGAACCCGCAACGTAGATCAGATAAGGATCGGTTGACCGATCCTCCTGATGAGAGACAATCGGAAACCTGTTTGTAGGTTTCCGATTTTTTATGTCTATTCAAAAGCGGTGTCACCAGGTAATACGCCGAAGCGTCTAAACAGTCTGCGAGGAGACTTGTCCATCCTTTTTATAGACAAACGCCCTAAGCCAAATCGGCCTAGGGCGGTAAAAATATCAAAGACCCGATATCCTGTTAATCACAAAGCAGCTCCGCTTAAGTGAACTACGTTGCGGTGGAACCCGGGCCTTTTTGCGTCTGAGTGGATCATCTCAGTGGATCACATAGGCTCGTGTTTAAGTACCGCCCTATCCAGCTTGACTCTCATCACTTGCGGATCCCGCTTCAGCTTTTCGAGCACAGCCAGGAGATCGCTGCCTTCACTGGCGGCCAACACCATCAGCTGAGTGTCATTTTGCCAATCCAACCTCAGGCCTGAATCGGCAGCAAAGGCCGCGGCATCAACACCAGGCTTGAGTTTGACCACCAGCTTTCCGGTCACTGTCGCAAAAGGCTCGCCGGCCTCTGTCACCAGTTGCTCTCCCTGGCTCAGCCTGCTGGCTTTCTGCACACCTTTGTCTGTCTTGACATAAAAGGTATCCTTCAGTCCGAGGAAGTCGGCTCTATCGCCCTGTTGCTGATACTGCTTGCCGTTATCTTCAAAAGGATTTTTATCATGCGCCATTGCAGGAGCCGCCAAAAGTGTCAGCCCCATGGCCATCATTGCTGTTGAAATCTTCATCTGTTACTCCTTAAGATGCTGCCTTGGCCTTGTGGCCATGAAAACGAATGGACCAGCCCTTCAACATACCGTTACTCTCATTGGGAATACTGATATAACCCTTGTCATATTTGAGGAACTGATATTCACCGCTGTTCACATCTATCAGCTTAATGGTCCACACACCTTTGGTGTTTTCACCATAGAAAGCATTTGAGAGCATAGGCGTCTTATCATAGCCTTTGACCAGGTCATCCGGATCGTTGGGATCCATCACGCCCTGATACACCAGGCCATTGAAAGGCGTCATCAACACACTGCGGGTACCTGCCGGAGACACCAACTCAACCGCCAGATCAGGAAGACGCAGATGATCGGCGCTGAGCTCAATCTGCACCGCTTCCACCACCAAATCCTCGGCAACCTCAAGAGAGTCTGAAACCCCGGCAAGACTGGCATCCGGAATCGCCTTATCAAGATCCTTTTCACTGGCAATCCAGTCAGTCAACAGATACTCACCCAAGTCTGCCTTGTAGTCCTTGGCCATAGCTACAGCCGCACTGACATCTACCCTGCCAAAACCATACTCATTGTGGAAATGAAATCCTGCGGCGTTGTCCTGCCAGGCTGAGATAGCCTCATAGACAGGCGCCTTGTCCCCCTCACCGATAGCAACCGTCTTGGCGGGTATATCGGCATCCACCTTGGTGGCAGTCGAAGCCAAGATATGGCGAATATCACGCCAGGAAAGAGAGGGGTTGGCACTCATAATCATGGCGACTGCACCACTGGTATTGGGCGCTGCTGACGATGTTCCGTTCATGGTAGAACGATAGTCACATTCCAGATTGAGTGGATGCAGGCCGCCGTCAAAAGGCGTTGATGGGCGCTCTTCGGTAACCGAACTCCCCTTGTCACAGCCGGCTCTGTCCGTGGTCACAATGGCGGGATCATCCTCACCATATTCCCCACCCGGCGCAGTAACGAACACATTGGAACCTACAGAAGAATAACTTGAGCGCTTACCGGCTGCATTGATTGCCGATACCAAGAGGTTATATACGTTGGCATTGTCGGAGGACATGTTGGCATTATGGAAGGGCAAACCGTGGTTGGGCACTTTGCCTTCTTTTGGCGCACTGAAATAATCACCGGGGATCCAGAAGGTATTGAACGCCTTGTAATATTTGTAGCCATTACCGGCAGACTTGACAAAGATGCTGCCCTTGCCGTCAAAACTGTCTTTGGTAATAGCACCATAGACCTCATTTTCATCTTCATCAAATCCATGGGGGAAAGGCACTGAATAACCATAGCTCTGGTTAAACACCCTGGCATTGTCACTGTAAGCACTGGCACCGTGGGACTTGGCGAAGTTCTCAAAGGTTTGTACGCTCTTGACCTTACCGCTGGGATCCTTATCCAGGAAGTTAAAGCCGATAAGGTTGGCATCGGGGGCAACACCGCGGCCACCAAGGCCATTCCAACCGGCAGCGGCTATGATCCCACCAACAGAAGTACCGTGCGAAGCACTGTCGGCAAATGGCGTAGGATCGATAGTGCCGGTGATCAGGTTATAGGAGCCGCCTTCAATAACATTGGCCTTGAGATCCGGGTGACTAATCTCCAGACCATCATCTACCACAGCAACAATAACGCCTTTACCGGTAACACCTGAGGCAATAGCATCACTGACATTCATGTCTTCACCGGCCACACCGCGATTCTTGGCAAAGGCATTTTGGCCTGTGTTTTTCAAATGCCACTGATGCTGATACAAAGGGTCGCCACCGTCGATACGCAATGTCAGCGTTGAGATAGACTCGCTCTTGCCGTCACTGACTTTGAAGCGCACGACTTCTGTGCCTTCCAACGCATCGGTCTGGTAGCTGAAGCTGCCCTTGGCCGCATCATTGATGGTCAAAGTCCCTAACTTGACTTCGCCGGGATCCACTAACGAAAAGGTTATCCCTCCTTCGGCATCTCTTCCTTCCAGTTGACCATCCAGGCGTACCGACTGACGAACGTCATAGGTCACATCCTGACTCTCAGGGGCTGTATTAACCGGCTCAGGTGCCTTCTTGTTGTCACTGCCACACCCCGCCAATAAGACTGCGGCTATGCTCAGCGCAATAATCGACTTATGCATACTTCTTTTCCTTTTGATAATAAAACGCCATACCGCCGAAAACAGGTTTTCGGAAGCAGATTTTTAATAGGTATGGCGTATTTTTTATTGTTATAGCTTGGTCAAAATCAAGCATTAACATATGTATCACATGTAACAGCTAATTCAATAAGAGAAAAACAACAAGCAGGAAAAATCCTACATATGATACGAAATACGTTATTTGATGTATTTTATGAAAGACTAAATAAAGAAATGGTAAACCTATAAATCTAAAAACAATTTCCTATATAAGCCAGATCGCAAATGTAATAAAACAGCATGTTGTTTAAACAATTAGTTACAAATTGCCAAGCAGATTTTATTTTCAAAAGCCTGTTATTAACAGAAAGGTATCATTTTATAAGAGAGGTTTTTCAAGCGCGGGGTATTTTTAAGGTTATTTTATAGTCACCGCATAGATGACTATAAAATAATAAAACTACTGGGCATCTGGTTGATTTTCAGGTGCTGCATCAATAAAGGCCGGCAGAGTCAGGCACTCATCATTAATACGACATATATTGGGATAAGGAGACAAATCGATATTAAAACGCTTGGCATTATAAACCTGGGGAACCAGACAGATATCCACCAGGCTGACCTGGTCGCCGAAACAATACCGGCCCGAGTACTGCTGCAGCTGTTGCTCCAATGCACCAAAGCCCTGTTCGACCCAGTGGCGATACCAATCATTCTTGGCCGCGTCATCCAACTTGAGCGTCCCGGTCAGATACTGCAACACCCGCAAGTTGTTCAAAGGATGGATCTCACAGGCAATCCCCATCGCCATGGCCCTGACCAGCGCCCGCTGCTCAATATCACCCGGCAACAGCGCCTCACCGCCAAAGGCTTCATCCAAATATTCAATGATCGCCAGCGATTGGGACAACACCAACTCGGCGCGCTCGTCGGTTTCATCCGTCACCACCAAAGCCGGTACCAACTCCTGCGGGTTAAGCGCCTTGAAAGCAGCCTGATGCTGCTCGCCGCCATTGCGCACCAGATGAACCGAGAGCTGCTCGGCGCAAAGCCCCTTGAGGTTGAGCGCAATTCGCACCCGATAAGCGGCGCTGGAGCGCCAGTAACCATATAATTTCAACATACGTTGTTCTCCCAAAGCTCGCTAACCTTAGATTGCGACTCCGTCCTGGTGATGTTTTATCCAAAGCCTTAACGCTGACACATTCGAAGGCAATACCAAGCCGGTATAAAAACCAACGGGGCTTCAGAGAGCCCCGTTTTGTTATCGAGTTATTTTACTCGGCTATATACTCAACTACCTGCTGATCTATCGTGCCGAAGATGCTGTGCCCGGCATCATCCAGCATTTCGATTCTGACCCTGTCACCAAAGCCCATAAATGGCGTCACCGCCTTGCCCTCGGCAATCACTTCCAGCATGCGCTTTTCGGCCAAACAGCTGGAACCTGCGCTTCTGTCATAATTGGAAATGGTGCCCGAACCTATGATGGCACCGGCGCCCAGGGGGCGGGTTTTGGTGACATGGGCGATCAGCTCGGCAAAGTTGAAAGTCATATCCACCCCGGCATTGGGCTTGCCGAACAGTTCGTTGTTCAGATGGGTGATCAGCGGCAGGTGAACCCGGGTATCCTGCCATTTATCCCCCAGCTCATCCGGTGTGATTGCCACCGGCGAAAAACTGCTGGAAGGTTTGGACTGGAAAAAGCCAAAGCCCTTGGCCAACTCGGCCGGGATCAGGTTACGCAGCGACACATCGTTAACCAGCATCAACAGCTTGATGTGAGAGGCGGCGTTTTCAGCACTCACGCCCATGGGTACATCATCTGTAACCACGGCAATTTCCGACTCGAAATCTATGCCCCAATCTTCGCTTGCCAGCGGGATATCGGCTCTGGGAGCGATAAAGCTGTCTGAACCGCCCTGATAGACCAGGGGATCTGTCCAGAAAGACTCCGGCATTTCGGCGCCGCGGGCCTTACGTACCAGCTCAACATGATTGACATAAGCGCTGCCGTCAGCCCACTGGTAAGCGCGGGGAAAAGGTGACAAACAACGGCTCTCGTCAAAGTCCTGGGTGTTATCCAACATGCCGGCATTCAGGGCATCGGAAAGCTCTCTGAGCTGAGGTTCCAGCAGTGACCAACTGTCAAGCAATTGCTGCATGGTCTGGGCTATGGCGGGGACAGCCACTGTCTTCTTCAAATCTCGGCTGACCAACATGAGTTGACCATCGCGGCGTCCATTGTCATATGTCGCTAATTTCATACCTGCTCCTTCCTGTCTCTGCCCGGATTAATGGTTTTCATCAGGCTATGTGCCCGGCTCAATCCGTTTCTGTTATCCCGCCAGTAATACCTCATGCCGCGGGGAATGAAAACTCTGTGACTCACTTCACATTTAGCCCGCACGGGAACGAGTTTGTAAACTTTCACTGACGCTTGCCATCAGCAAGCGCCGGCAAAGGCTTTGCGCTCAAAGATAGCCTAAATTTCAGCCGTTCCGGCGGCAAATCCGCTTTACAGGGCTTCAGCGCTTCTTGCTGATCTCATATTCCCTGAGTTTATTGGCAATGGCGGTGTGGGATACCCCCAACTTTTTCGCCAACTGGCGGGTACTGGGGTACGCCGGATAGAGACGCCGCAGCAAACCGGCTTCAAACTGTTTCATGGCTTGATCCAAGGTGCCTTCAAACTCCTTGTCGAAATAGCCAAAACCTTCGGCATAGGAAGGCAGTTTCAACTGTTCTATAGTCAATTCGGCCGAACCGTCCCACATGGATACCGCTCTGAACACGGCGTTTTTCAGTTGCCGCACGTTACCGGGCCAGGCATAGGTCAACAGGTGATCGCGGCAGGACGCTGAGATCCGCCGCACCGGGCTGGAAAGCTGCAGGCTGTAGTGTTCAAGGAACATTTCCGTCAGCGGGATAATATCGACCCTGCGTTCACGTAGCGCCGGCATATGGAAACTCAGTACGTGAATTCGGTAGTAGAGATCTTCACGGAACTCACCGGTCTGACAAAGCTCCGCCAAATTCTTCTGGGTCGAGCAGATGATACGGACATCGGCGCGCACCTCTACATCGCCGCCGATACGGCGAAAACTGCCATCCTGCAGCAAGCGCAACAATTTGACCTGAGCGGCCTTGGACATCTCGGCAATTTCATCGAGGAAGACGGTGCCGCCCTTGGCTTCTTCGAAGAAACCCCGCTTAACCACTTCCCCCTTACTGACATAACCAAACAGCTCCTCTTCCGCAGCACTGTCGGGCATGGCGGCGCAGTTGATAGCAATAAAGGGTTTCTCCCGCCGCATGCTGGCATCGTGACAAGCCCTGGCCATCAGCTCTTTGCCTGTGCCGGTTTCTCCGGTGATCAGCAAAGGCGCATCCAGCTGTGCCATACGCTTGGCCTGCTTGAGTACCTCTTTCATCTTGTCGCTGACGGCCAGCACGGAATCAAAGCCACTGCTCTGGCTCTGCAGCGCGTTGAACTGTTTGCCCACCCGCGCAGGTGACTTGAGTGCCACCACGGCGCCGGCGAGAATACTCTTGTCGTTTTCATCCGGCAGATAAATGGGCAGCATCTCGGCCAGATACTCGTTGCTGCCAATAGCAACCCGGGTGGCCTGCGCCAACACCTTGGGCTCACTGAGCCAGCGACCAAAATTGAAGCCTTGCACCCAGTGATTGAGGGATTCATCTATTACTTCATGTTCGGCCATTTCCAGAATAAGCAAGGCCGACTCGTTGACGATACGAATACGTCCCTTACCGTCGAGGGAAAACACGGCATCCGGCAGGGTTTTCAATAGAGTTTTGAGGGCGTAATGCTCCTGCTCCGAGGGCATAAAGGAAACGGTTCTGACGTCGTGCACCCCTTCCACCTTACGGATTTGGGGCATCAACTCACTCAAGGTCTCAAAGCCGACCTCGGCAAACTGCAAATATAAGAATCCCTTGTTACTGGCGTCGATAGCGATAAGGTTAATCCCGTATCGCTCCAGCACCATTAAAATATCCTTGGCTAAACCAACGCGATCCTGACAACTGACTTCCAAGCGCATAACTGTCATTCCCTTTTATAATTCAGATTCTTTGGGATTATCGCCTGCATGAAGAGGTCGGCAGGCGATGTAAAAATGCGCCCTATACGTTAGAAGGTTCTGACACAAGTGGCAAGCTCGCTTTACAGCGGATTTGTAACAAAGGGAAAGGATTCAGTGTGAAGAGACAATCAACACACTGAATATATTAGGAAAAGATTAATCCAGCAACTGGTCTGTCTTGGCAGCCATGATAAAGTCGTTACGGTGCAACCCCTTAATGGAATGCGACCACCAGGTCACAGTCACCTTGCCCCATTCGGTCAGGATCCCCGGGTGGTGAAACTCTTCTTCAGCCAAGTCCGCCAGCTTATTGCTAAAGGCCATTGCCTGCCGGAAATTTTTAAACTTGTAAACCCGCTCCAGCTGCATGATGCCATCGCGCACCTGTACGCCCCAATCCGGGATCATCCTAATAAGCTCGGCAAGCTCGGCATCTGTCACCTTGGGAGCATCGGCGCGGCATGCTTCGCACTTCATATTGGCCAGTTCAGTCATAACATCTCCTTGAAAGTGGCCTGCACTCTTGCACGCAGGCCATTACCGCCAGTATCAGCTGGCTTTGGGTTGAAATTTGGGGGTAAAGAGTCCCAGTCGTTTGGCTTGGGTAATCGCCTTCATAATGTCCATGCGGGCGATTTCATCCAGAAAATCGATATGTTCTATCTCGTAATAGATGGGCTGCATAATGTCTATCCGATAGGGAGTGCGCAACACATCCAGCAGTTCAAAGGGTCTGCGCTCCGGTGTGTCGCTGAAGGCGTACAGCGTCTCGCCCGGCGAGCTCAAAATGCCGCCACCGTAAATTCTCAGACCGTCGGTCTGGGTACGCAGCAAACCAAACTCCACGGTAAACCAGTAAAGACGCGCCAAAAAGACCCTGTCTTCCTTGCTGGCATCAAGCCCCAGCTGACCATAAATATGGGAGAAATGAGCAAAGGCCGGGTTGGTCAACAAGGGGCAATGACCAAAAATCTCATGGAAGATATCCGGCTCCTGCAGGTAATCAAACTCCTCCCTGCTGCGGATAAAAGTTGCCACCGGAAACTCCTTGTTGGCCAGGAGTTCAAAGAAGCGCCCGAATGAGATAAGCGCCGGCACCGCCGCCGTCTTCCAGCCCGTGGTGTCCTGCAACACGGCATCCAGCTCACCCAGTTGCGGGATCCTGTCTTTGGGCAAGTCCAACGCCTTGAGTCCCTGCATGTATTCGTCACAGGCACGTCCCGGCAAGTTGTGTTCCTGACGGGCATACAGCTCCTGCCAGATGGCGTGCTCGTCCTGCGGGTAATCTATTCGGCCATCACTGCCCGGGTGACGGGCCACATATTGAGTTGCTTTACTCATAGTCCATACTCACTGCCTGAATCGTTTCTGATTTCATGTTCACTCAAGGCCGCACTTTTGTTAACCAGGTCACACTTTATTTCCGGCGACCAGTGAAGAAAATTTGTAAAGATTGAGTTACAAATTGGTATTTAACTCTGTGAACTCAGAAGCTTATTTTTGTGCTCCGAACAGGATTTTTTGCATATTCACAGGGAAATTAGCCCTTTTTGCAAATGGCTTTTCGGTGCCACTGCATTACAATAGGGGCTGATTTATCCCGAGCACCCAAGGTATCTGAATGCCGATAAAATCGACCACCATCCGCAAGGCGGTAATCCCCGTTGCGGGTCTTGGCACCCGAATGCTGCCGGCCACCAAGGCCATTCCCAAAGAGATGCTGCCGGTAGTAGATAAACCCTTGATCCAATATGTTGTCAGCGAAGCCATTGCCGCCGGCATCAAGGAAATCGTGCTGGTTACCCACGCCAGTAAAAACTCCATTGAAAACCATTTCGATACCAGTTTTGAACTGGAAGCGCAGCTTGAGCGCCGGGTAAAGCGGCAACTGCTCAATGAAGTGCAGTCCATCTGCCCGCAAAATGTCACTGTTATCAGCGTCCGCCAAGCTCAGGCCAAAGGGCTGGGACACGCCATTCTCTGTGCCCGTCCGGTAGTAGGTGATGAGCCCTTCGCCGTGCTGCTGCCGGACGTGTTGATAGACGATGCCGCCAGCGATCTTTCCCGCGATAATCTGGCCGAAATGGTCAGCCTGTTTGACCGCACAGGAACCGGGCAGATCATGGTGGAAGGTGTGCCTCACGAGAAGGTAGACCAATACGGAATAGCCGATGTCAACGGCCACGATCTCAAGCCGGGCGAATCCCAGCCGCTTATCAAACTGGTTGAAAAACCGGATGTCGACGAAGCCCCCTCTAACTTGGCTGTAGTGGGCCGCTATGTGCTACCTGCCGCCATTTGGCCCTTGCTTGGCAAGACGCCGGCCGGTGCCGGTGATGAAATCCAGCTCACGGATGCCATTGCCATGTTGATGCAAAGCCAGCAGGTCAACGCTTACTACATGCGTGGCAAGAGCCATGACTGTGGCAACAAGTTGGGTTATATGCAGGCAACGGTGGAACATGCATTGCGCCACCCCGAGCTTGGACGTGAATTTGCCGCCTATCTGGGCGATTTGGTTAAAGGAAGTAAAGCATGACAATTTTGGTCACCGGTGGAGCCGGTTATATTGGCACCCACACTCTGGTTGAACTTCTGGCCGCGGGCAAAGAGGTTGTGGTGATAGACAACCTGAGCAATTCAAGTGTCGAAGCCTTGGCCAGAGTCGAAGAGATCAGCGGCAAGAGCGTGCTCTTTTATCAAGGCGATATTCTCAACAAGGCATTCCTGCAGAAAGTCTTCAGTGACCACAGCTTCGAAGCCGTTATTCACTTCGCCGGCCTTAAGGCGGTGGGTGAATCCGTCGCCCAGCCGCTGAGATACTATGAAAATAATGTCACCGGCACCCTTATTCTGTGCCAGGTGATGAAAGAATATGGCGTTCGCAACCTGGTATTCAGCTCATCGGCCACAGTTTACGGCGATCCCGCCAGTCTGCCGATCACCGAGGCCTTCCCCACCGGCGCCACCAACCCTTATGGTCAGTCCAAACTGATGGTGGAACATATTCTGGCGGATCTGGCCGCGGCCGATGCCAGCTGGAACATCGCCCGCTTGCGTTATTTCAACCCGGTCGGCGCCCACAAGAGCGGCCGCATCGGTGAAGATCCCAACGATATCCCCAACAATCTGATGCCCTTTATCGCCCAGGTTGCCGTCGGCAAGCGCGATAAACTCAGCGTATTCGGCAATGACTACCCCACGGTAGACGGCACAGGTGTGCGTGACTATATCCATGTAGTTGACCTTGCCATAGGCCACCTCAAGGCACTGGATAAACTCGCTACCAATCCGGGCCTGGTCACCTATAATCTGGGAACAGGCCAGGGCTACAGCGTACTTGAGATGGTCAAAGCCTTTGAGAAAGCCTGCAACAAGGCGATCCCCTTCGAGTTTGCCCCGCGTCGTCCCGGCGATATCGCCGCCTGTTATGCCGACCCTACCCATGCTACCAAAGAGCTGGGCTGGAAGGCTGAGCACAGCCTGCAGGATATGGCCGACTCCAGCTGGAACTGGCAATCCAACAATCCTAACGGTTACAAGGGTTAGTCATGGATCTATCCCGCAGACATCTGTTCAGTCGCCGCAAGAGTAATGTGGTCAGGCCGCCCTGGAGTAAACCGGAAGCGGAATTTATCGACGCCTGTACTCGCTGCGGTGCCTGTGTGGATGCCTGCGAGACCCAAGTGCTTATCAAGGGGGATGGCGGCTTTCCGGAGCTTAACTTCCAGCGCGCCGAATGCAGCTTTTGCCAAGCCTGTGTCACCAGCTGTGAACAACCGGCATTCAGGCCTCTTAGCGAAGCGCCTTGGCAGCTTATAGCCCAATTTGCCGACAACTGCCTCGCCCGCCAGGGTATTGTCTGCCAAAGCTGCAAGGATGCCTGCGACGAGCGGGCGATCCGCTTTCCGCCCCTTTTAGGGGCTACCGCTCTACCTGTACTGGATGCTGAGCGCTGCAGCGGCTGCGGCGCCTGCGTTGCCCCCTGCCCCGCCTCTGCCATCAAGCTGGTAGAGCCAGACCCCGCTTGACTTCCCATCCGGGAGCCAAAAATCTGACTCCCACAGCGCCAAATTTTAGTGGTTTTGTTCTTTTTCAATAACGGGTAACATCGGGCCTTCCCTGAGAAAAAACTCTTAAAAAGCATTATGTTTGGTAAAAGCAAAAAAACGACGGGGCTCACATATATTGCCCAGGGCAGCAAAATCACCGGTGAGAGTCACTTCGATGGCGAGACTCTGGTTGGCGGTGCCATTTATGGAAAAATCAACGCCGAAAGCAAGCTGACCATAGAAGCCAACGGCTTGGTTGATGGCGAACTCACCTGCCAGGAGCTCAAGGTCTCCGGACTGTTTCGCGGTAAGCTCTGCTGTGAAAAACTGACCATCTGCGGCACAGGGACTGTCGAAGGTGAAGTGGCCAGTAAGTCGATGGAGATCTTCGAAGGTGGCCAATTTATCGGCATGAGAGTCAAAGAAGAGGTCAATCTGCTGAAACAGCTGGGTAATGACAGCGAAACGGCTACCGAGTTGAGGCTGCAAACCCAGGAATGAGTTTAAAGTATGGGATCCTGCAACAGGATCTCCATCACACTTTGTTCACAAAATATACAAAAGCAGCACAGAATGGTGCTCAGTCACAGTAATGCGTTGCTCGGAGAGCTAACATCTACCTCCTAAGTGGTATAAAGCCGCGGGATGGATGTAAGTGACGAGTCGATTACTCAAGCAGTTGTGCGAATTGGATATCTTTACTCTCATGGTGTTCAAGAACATCTATGAGACAGGGCATGCCAACTGTACGGCAAGAGATTTGGCGGTTTCCGCCCCCAAGGTCAGTCGCTGTTTGGCCGCGCTCAGGCTGGCCTTTGATGACGAGCTTTTCTATCGCCGCCAGCAAAAACTCAAGCCCACCCCACTGGCTGAAAGCCTGTATCAGCCCGTCTGTGATTTCATTCACTCAGTGCATCGGCTGGAGCAACAGGTTCATCAGAGCCGTCAGCCCTCGAACGACATCTGTATTCATATTGCCGTGGCGCATGGACTGCTTTCCGCACTGGCGATGAAATTGGGGCTGAAAAACATTCAACAGCAGTTGGGTCAGGTCAGGCTCTACCCCTGGCAGGACGACTCGGCAGAGAAGATTCACCGTGGGCAACTGGATTTGGGGATCTGTCTCGAACACCCTGAGCAGTTGGATCTCATTCTGAGTTCACTTGGGCAGACCATGGGCGTATGTGTGGTCAGCCGAGAAGATCATCCCCTGTGGCAGAGATCGCCGGCCATCACCCTCGAAGATATCAGCCAATACACCTTCGTTTACTTGACCATCAAGGGCTTCAACGAACGCATGGATCCCATGGAGCTCTTCTGTCAGCAAGAAGGCATACCCCTATCCCAGGTACATGCCGTACACGACAGGGAAGAATGGCACGCTCACCTGCTTACCATGGGCAGTGTAGCCTTCAGCACTCCCAACGAAATGGCGCTTATCAAGGGCATGCCGGGTTTGCGGGTGCAACATCTGCCCGAAACCGAGGTGGCCAAACTCCACCGGGCATTTTCGCTGCCAAGCTACTCCTTGGTGGAAAAAGCCCCCAGCTACCGCCGCTACTCCGAGCAACAAAGAAAGCAGCTACTGGCTCTGGTCACTCAAGAACTCTACCCCAAAGCCGAGTATTGAAAACTGAGTCAGGTCCTGTGCCTGACCCCTTTACTCGCACCAGCACCGACACCCTTCGCCCACCTCTCAAAAGCCGCTGACCGCTTTGTCCCTGGTATAGGGTTTCTGCCCTGTAGATTCGGCAATTTCAAAAACTGAAATTATCCATTTCACCATCAGTTATTTCTTTATCAATTTTTTAACCCCCAATTCACAAATAAAACAATAAGTCAAAACTACTACTTTAGATGTATGTATATTCAAGTTACTGCACAAGCAGTACCCATAATTTGAATAAAGGGACGCTATGATGAAAAACCATAATAAGTCATTACTGGCGCTGGCTCTGACCAGTCTATTGTGCCTTACCGCATGCGGGGACGGTGAGGACGGAAAAGACGGAGCCCCCGGTGAACCTGGCATACCAGGCGAACCCGGACAGCCAGGAGCCCCCGCAGGTTCAGGTACTTCCACCATTATCAGTGCCGGCGATGTCAGTTTCGAGATAGTGCCGGCCGACAACACACTGGCAGGCGGCGAAGCCTTCGCCCTCAAGTTCAAGGCCTCGGCCACCAACAGCTCAGGGGAGCGAGTCCCTCTGACTGGCCTGGATCAGGTCGCCCTTTACTCTATTACCGCCATGAGCAATGACTCGGGCAGCGGTGCGCCGCTGCAATGGGTCAATAATGCCACGGCTCAGGAACTGGGCAGCTCCATGTATTGCACCCTGGATGGCACCTATAGCTCCAGAGGTCAGACTGGCGATGCCTGTCTTCTGGTTGAAGATCCGGCCGAGCCAGGTACCTATACCGGCACTTGGGAACATGACGGGGTCGCCCCCATTATGAATGCCAACGACAACCTCAGCGCACCTCATCGCTTGTTCCTGCGCGCCTATAACCTCAAGGATGCCAGCGGCACAGCGGTTGCAGACAAGGTGCTCTCTACGCCGCTGGATTATATTCCGGCATCCGGCGAGCTGGTTGAAGCCACAGGTAAAGATACGGTAACAGATGCCGCCTGTATCGCCTGCCACGGCGAAGTCGAAGGCCGCATCGCCAAGATAAACGCACACCACAACTACCAAAGCACTGAGAAGTGCGTTGCCTGCCACAACCCGGCTCTGGTACCGGACGAAGCCCAAAAAGCCGAAGGTTGGGTATTTGATTTCGGCCCCATGGTTCACAGGCTGCATGCCGGCCATCACATCGCAGGTTTCCTCTCCGGTGAAGCCAAAGAGTACTTCGGTGAAATCGGCTTCCCGGCAGAACTCAACAACTGCGCCAGTTGCCACAACAACGGTGACTCCTGGAACGCCAATATCTACCGCGAAGCCTGTGTCGGCTGCCATATCAATGTCAACTTTGAAACCGGCGTAGGCCACTCTGACTTCAACCTGGCCCAGACCGACGACAGTCAATGTCAGTCCTGTCATGGCAGCGGAGCACTCAGTCCAACCCAGGCTCACAAGGTGGGTAAACGAGCTGAATATGCCGAGCTGTTGACTGTTGAGTTCACCTCTGCCACTGCTGCCGCTTCTACCACGGCGGGCAATAAACTGGTCACCATCACAGCCAATGTCAGCTTCAATGGTCAACCACTGACTGACGCAGCTCAACTGGCGGTGCTCAACAAAGACGCCACTCTGATGGGTAATGTGGATGCCAAGGGTGAAGTCACCCGCTGGGGCAGCAGGCCCGGTCTTGCCAGCGGCAGCGCCGCCAATGGCGTGCTGACCCTGACTGCTGATGTACCGGAAACTCAGGCGATGGGCACCATTTACGTCGGTACCGAGGCCAACTTCTGTGTCGATAACTCAGGTAAGATAGCCGCCTGTGCCGAAGGCATGCCCTTCGATGCCGGTAATCCGATTGGCGCCACTTCAAGCGTTAAGTTCTATAACCTTGACGGTGGTGATGCAGTAACAGCCCGCTTTGCCATTGCTGAGCGGATGAGCGCCAGTGAAGCCAAGTGTAATGCCTGTCACGGCACCCTGGACTATATCAAGGGTACCCGCCACGGCACCTACACCTTCGATCAGTGTATGGACTGCCATAACAACAGCTATTACGGCTCCTATCACGGCACCTCCGAGTACAACACAGGTAATCTGGATGCCGATGGCAATCCTATATTTGCTGAAGTACCCGAGCTCTTGTATGCCAACCGGGATCTGATGACAGTTGCCCACCGCTTCCACAGTGGTAACTGGGGTGAAGCCGCCATCTTCCGTGACGCTTCAGGCGAGCTGCACGGCTACCCAGGTGTGGAAACCGAGTGTGCCGCCTGCCACAAAGACGAGACACCGCTGTTCGCCGCCGATGGTGGCCTGACATCCGCCAAGCGTGCAATCAAGATTTCGGCTACCGAGTATATCTCTCCGGTTGCAGAATCCTGCCGTACCTGTCACGCTCACTCTGACGCGGCCGCTCTGGCCCACTTCAAGAGCAATGGTGCCTTCGTTGCCGGTGATGCTGCCACAGACGCCAACCTGCCGGTTGAGTCCTGTGCCACCTGTCACGCCGAAGGCAAGACCTATGGCGTAGATAAGGTACACGCAGGGGGTGCTCACTAGTACCGTACCTTGAGGGCTGTCCCTGCAAGGCCCTCCCTCAACTCTGCAACAACAAGGGGACCCAACCGGGTCCCCTTGCCTTTTCTCAACTTACTCAAGCCAGAAATTACAACTCAGTATCCGATAACCTCTGCTGCCACAGTTGCCGCAGTTTACGGACAAAGCTTTCCGGCGGTTGATCCAAAGCATCCACGGGAATATAGAGGTGATAACCCAAGTACTTGTCCAGCGTCAGGCAGCGGCGGCCAAACATGGCCAATACACCTCGGTAACGCTCATCATTGACCGTCAGGGGCTCAAACTCGGCGCTGAGTGCCGCTTCCAATGTCTGCAGCTCTTCATCCTGGGCGGCAGCTGTCATCAGCAAGGGCCGCTGCTCCGACAAGAGCCCGGTCGCCAACCTGGGTGAAATGGCATCCAGCAGCGGATTGATACGTTTGAGCTTGAGCCCGACATAGGGCAGTGTCAGTTGCTCCATACCTTGGGTAACTCTGGGCTGATCCAGCCGCTGAATATTATCCCAGGCCACAAACAAGCTGCCGCGGCGATGAAAGAACCTCAACCCTTCGGCGCTGAATTCAAGACTGACATGGGGCTCGAGCTGCTTGGCAATTCCCAGCACCAAAGACACGGCCCCGAGGGCGAAACAAACCAGTCCGGGCGCAAACATCCAGGGCCAACCGATAAACAGTACCAAACCCAGGACAACGCCCAGCCCTCCGGCCAGGGTCAGTGTAATGCCATTGCGCTTGCTGCCCGGCCTTATTGTGATAGTTTCCATAACGCTTTCGCTCTATTGTCAGCGGCTTGTCAGCCGTTTATTCATTTCATGACCAGGGTTCAGGACCATTAGCGGCCGCTGACAGTCAACCAGGCCAATCCCAGATATTCGTGCAGCGCCTTTTGTGAATCATCCAGATTGGATGTAGTCAGGCGCCACCAGTGATCGCGCCTAAGCAGAAAGTCGGTCGGTGCCGCCTGAGGTTCAAGCCCGGTCGAGCGGAATATTCGCATCGCCCTTGGCATATGGCTGGCGGAAGTGACCAGGATCAGTTGTCTGCCACCCAAGGCATCTATTCCTTTATCGTCTGTGTCGGCACCGAAGGCCTGCCGCAACGCCAGGGCTTCCTCTATGGTATCGCGGGCCGACTCCAGCATTAGAATTCGCGATGGCTCGGCCCCCAACTCGATGGCGGCCTCGGCCATGCGCCGGGCATGACTCTGCTGCTCAAGGCCGCCGCTCCAACCACTGACCGCCAGCAGGCAATCTTTGCTGTTGGCCGCCTTGAGTTGCGCCACCCCCTCACTGAGACGCTCAAGCGCCGTTGCCGACAACATATGTCGCGCGAGTCCGCCAACCTGATCATCATGGCCAGAACCCAGTACCATCACCACACAGGAGCGCGCCGGTGCAGCGGTATAAAGTGGATACTGACGCTCAAGCCACGCAAGCAGCGTGTTGCTGCCGATAGAGCTGGAAAGCAGCAGCACCCAAGTGATGGCAAAAACCACCAGGGCGCGCGCTACTCCCGGCCTGCGACGGATATAAAAGCAAGCCAGCAGCAGAGTGACCAAGGTTAGAGGAATGGGCATAAAGAATTGAGAGAGGATTTTTTTCAGCCAGAACACGCTTGATATCCGAAGGTTGGCAAAAGTAGCCATAGCTTACAGAAGCGTTACTCGGCTGACCAGTGATTGGCGAAGGGCTATAGGCTCACTCGCCCCAATACATGTTCGAGTGCTTTTCCCTTTTGTCTAAAGTGCCTAGAGTGCCTAAGTCGAATATCAGTAATACGGCCAGAGCGCCTTGCCAAACTCAGTCCCGGCCCCACAGCCAAGCGGCGCCGCGTACCCCGGAGGAGCAGCCGTAGTGATTGGCCAACACTGGGGTTCGGCACTCGCCGCCGACCACATAGTGCTTGAGCCTGTCCGGCAATGCCGGATAGATAGCCTGCACATTGGACATGCCGCCGCCAAGTACTATGGCGTCAGGATCCAGCAGATTGATCACATGGGCCAGAGAACGGGCCAGACGGTCAAGATAGCGCTCAAAGGCCGCGCTAGCCTCGGCATCCCCCTGCTCCAGCAATGCCATCACCTCGGCGCCCGAGCTGAGCTGCGCCCCAGCGGCCTGGTTATAGTCGCGGACAAATCCGGTTCCCGAAATAAAGGTTTCGATGCAGTCATGCTTGCCGCAAAAACACTCAGTGCTGTTGAACTCCTCGGCGCGTATCCAGGGCAAGGGATTATGGCCCCACTCACCACCTATGCCATTGCCCCCCTGATGCACCCTGCCATTGATGGCAATGCCGGCACCGCAGCCTGTGCCTATGATCACCCCGAACACCACCTCTTTGCCTGCGGCGGCGCCATCCAGCGCCTCGGAGACCGCAAAACAGTTGGCGTCATTGGCAACCCGCACTTTGCGCCCCAGGTGCTGCTCGAGCTCTCTATCGAGCGGATGACCATTTAACCAAGTGGAGTTGGCGTTTTTCACCAAACCGGAAAAGGGCGAGATCACCCCGGGAATACCAATGCCGATGGTTCCTGTCATTTCCAGCTGCGTTTCGGCTTCATCGACCAAGGCACAGATGGCCTCAATGGTCGCCTGATAGTTTCTGGGGGTGGCAATTCGCTTGCGAAACAGCTCACTCCCTTCGCCACTCAGAGCCACCAATTCAATCTTTGTGCCGCCCAAATCAACGCCGATACGCATCATGCTTTCAACTCCGGTGTTTATATCTGCTTCAATCGCAAGGCCAATCGGCACTGTATGCGATAAACCAAGGATTGAGGATAGTTTCTTTTTGGTTATATTTTAAGTTGTTGCCGGCTGGATATTCCAAAACTCGGCCACCGGCACTCTCAAGCACGGCCTGAGCCGCCGCCGTGTCCCATTCACTGGTAGGGCCCAATCTGGGGTAGATATCCGCTTTGCCCTCAGCGAGCAGGCAGAATTTGAGTGATGAGCCGACACTCTTCATTTCGTGCTCGCCAAACTGCTGCAGATACTCGCCAAGCCCCGGGCTCGAGTGCGAGCGACTGCCGACAATCACAGGGATCTGGCGCTTAACCCCGGCCCTGGCATTCAATTCCACACGCTGGTACCCAGTCGCATTTGGGGTCTCACGCCAGGCACCGAGTCCCAGCGCGCCCAAATAGCACACGGCTGTGGCGGGCACATAGACAACACCGGCGACCGCCTGGCCTCGGTGAATAAGCGCAATGTTGACGGTAAATTCGCCGTTGCCCTTGATAAACTCCTTGGTGCCATCGAGAGGGTCGATAAGCCAATAGGTTTCCCATCCCTGCCGCTGCGCCCAGGGGATATCCGCCGCTTCTTCCGACATCTGTGGCCAGGTTGGAAACTC
Source organism: Shewanella sp. Iso12 (assembly GCF_012030025.1). NCBI lineage: Bacteria > Pseudomonadati > Pseudomonadota > Gammaproteobacteria > Alteromonadales > Shewanellaceae > Shewanella > Shewanella sp. Iso12. The sequence continues at coordinate 290,488 of NZ_JAAUHW010000002.1, read as the reverse complement.
ACGCGCCAGCGCCTGTTGCAACACGGCGTGACTGGCAAGATCGGCAGCCGTGACCGGACTGTCATCGGCCTTGCGCTCAATCGCCAGTTCGCCGCCCTGATAATACTGCATTATCGCCTCACCGGCGGCGCGGGCCATCTCGGCCAAAAGTGTCAGCTGCTTGGCATCAAGCAAGGTCTTGGGGGGATTATTCGACAAGGTTTCATCCTTTGGATCAACAAGATAGTTTATTATGCCAGCCACCCGGCTTTGGCGGGTATAACCTTTAGCTACTGGTTATAATCTACAGCCGGTTTTGCCTTACTTTTCATCCTGTTTAAGCCGATTCAATCCAAGGAAGATGCACCAAGCCCCGAAAGCATCAGCGCCAGCTGCGCCTGCCAGGAAAGCCAGATGGGTGACTGATAATCTTTTGGCAAATAGCAGCGAAACGCCGAAGGCATGGCCGCCATGGCATATTTGAGAGCGCTTGAGTCGAGCGCCGAATACGCCGGGCGCGGCGCCTGTGCTCGATTTAATAAGGCGCCGTATTCTACTGTGCTGACAGGCGTTATCCGGCACCCTGGCGTGATTGGCGCCGGGTTTGCTAATGCAGCTTGAGCATGCAATGTAGCTTGAGATTGCAACGCGGTTTGAGATGGCGACGCGGTTTGCAATGGCACCGCCGCCTGAGAGCTTGGTGCAGAATTGCACTGCTGCTTGGCGATTTGCTCGGCTATCTCTTGGGTGAAAAGATACCAGCTGCACTGCCCCGTTGCCGCGTAATGAAAGCAGCCGCTCAGCACCGCGGACTTCTCTGGATTAAGATGAAACCAGATGAGCAACTGCCAGATAAGCCGCGCCAACGCCTCGGACCAGGTTGGCGTGCCGACCTGATCCGCCACCACCTTGAGCTCGGGGCGCTCGGTCAGCAATCGCCGCATGGTCAACACAAAGTTGCTGCCAAAACGGCTGTAAAGCCAAGAGGTTCGCAGCACCAGGGCGCCGGGATTGGCCTTAAGCAAGCGCTGCTCGCCGGCAAGCTTGCTCTGACCGTACAGGCTCAAAGGCTCGCAAACATCGCTCTCGGTCAAGGCTCTGGGCGCATTCCCGAGCATATTGGCAGAAACATTCCCAGAAACGTTTCCGAAAACACTTCCCAAATCATTCCCGAAGACATTTCCGAAGACATTCCCGAATACATAGTCGCTCGAAATATGGATAAGCCAAGCACCCTGTTGCCGGCACCAGATGGCCAAACGCTCCGGCGCCTCAGCATTAAGCGCCATGGCGGCAGCAATATCCTGCTCGGCCGCATCCACGGCGTTGTAGGCGGCGCAGTTGATTATCACATCGGCATTGATTTCACTGAGCCGCTCGGGCAAATCTGCTGAGGTTAAATCCAGCTGCTGATGCCCGAGCGCCACAATTTCAATTGCGCTGCCAGGTGCTATAGCACTGTGGGGTTTTACAGCACTGCCGGACACCAGGCTTGCCTCAGGTATCTCCATTCGCAGCCTGGAAGGCGAAAACTCGGGCAACCAAGGCAAATTCGCCAGCAGTGCCTGTCCGAGCTGGCCATGAGCGCCGGTGATCAATATTCGGGTAGTCTTGGCTTTCACGATTCGGGATTCATGGCTAATCAGTTGATGGATTTTGTGGCTCGTATCCTCAAGGCAGGCGAACCAGGTTAGCCCGCGGCCGCCTCACTCTTAAAGTAGTCGATTAACTCACCAAGCGTCTTGTGGCCTCGCTGCTGCAGGAAATTCAGCAGCGCCAATGGTTCGCGATTGAGCAGCCTGTCTCTTGGATAACCGGCGGCATCCACTATCTCAAGCGCCAGCGGGAACTCCCCCAGACTGAAGGCAACATGGGAATCTGATCCCATCACCAACTGGGCATCGAATCGTTTCGCCAGTTTGGCAATATTGAGGCAGCTGTCTTCACTGCCCTTGCGGGAGCAGGCAAAAGAGGAGTTATTGATCTCCAGCGCCACATTATGCTCGGCGGCGGTGCGGACAATCAGCTCCTGATCCAATGGATACTTGGGATTGCCTGGGTGGGTAATGATATCGACCTTGCCGCTGCGAATGCAGTTCAGCAGCGCCTGAGTGTGGCTGTCACTGTCGGCGGGAGGGAATACCGGCTCGTGAAACCCGGCCTGCACCAAGTCCAGCTCTTCCAGGAACTCACCAAAGAAGTCAATTTCCCCCTCCAGATTGGTAATATTGGCTTCAATTCCGCGCAATATCCCTACGCCATCGACTATCCGCGGCAACACCCTGAGATTCACGAAATGCCAGAAATGCGGCGCATCGGCCATCGCCGGGCCATGATCTGTGGTGGCAAACAAACGGATCCCTTTCTGCTTGGCGACTGCCAGGTAATCATGGATCGTGCTGTAGGCGTGAGTAGAGGCAACTGTGTGGGTATGGGTATCGACTGCGAACATGGCTCCCCCAGGAGACTGTTTCTTGAAAACCGGGCCACTAGCTTAGCGCAACTGACCCACTTTGGCGAATGAACCCAATAGCGAGCAGCATCTCAGTAATGATTTACAAACTGGGTTCAATACGGCGACTCTTGAGCCTGGCGATATGCCTTTCCCTTGCCTCTACTGTGGATGCCTCACTGGCTTGCTGCAAGCAGAGTTCGAATTGCATCAACTCATCTTGGGTAAACAGTGTTTGCCGAAATCCCTGCAGATAATCATCCAATTGCGCCAACTGGATAACATTTTGCGGAACAGCGGTCTTGAAACTGGCTCTGGGGCCGAAAACAACCAAAGACCTTATTCCCCGGTTCGTCCCCAGAATATGGGCAACGGCCAGGCAGTGTTTGTAGTTTTGGTGCAGCGGATTCTGGAACCGGCACTTGCTGCGATAAAGATGTTGCACCCAATGCTTTGAATAGGGGGCGGCAAAAATCCAGCCGCTGTAATCCTTACTCTCGATAACCAAGATCCCGTTGACGGTTAACAGCAACAGATCTATTTCTGTCTCATCCCCGTCGGCGGTCTGCAATAATAGATTGCGATATAACTTGAAATAACCGCCAACCAAGGTTTCCCGAATACACTGCGCTATCGCCTCTTCCCCGTTTTCACCCAGAGAATTTCCCCGCTTTCGCCGCCAAAAGGGAAATCCCAATATCCCAGCGGCCAGCAACAAGGCTACCAAAAACCACTTGAGTTCCAAGCTGAGTAATATCTGAGGCTTTCCCGCAACAGGCACTTCAACCCGCTGGGGATGAGCGCTGGAATAATTAACCTTAGGCTCGGCATAGGATGCCGTTTTCCGCTCGGGAGGCGCGGCATTGGTTATCGAACCACTGATATTAAGCGGAGCCTTATCCGAAATGATGGGTGATTGACAATGACGTTGCAGGTTACGGGACAATTCAAGGTATCTGGCCGAGTCAGGGTTTCGCTCCCCCATCTCGTGGCGAATAAGCAGGCAGGTTGCCTGGGTGTATTGCTCATAAGCTTCAGCAGATCCAGAAAGCACACCGGCTGGAGAACTGCTCTCTGTTATTAACAGACTGCCGTTGCCGCCATCTTGGGCCTCGATGGTAGAGGCTGCAACTTCCTGTGCAATAGCCACTTTCGGTGCAATAGTGGCAAAGCTCAGACAGATCCCGAGTACGACTGTTATCCAATACGCTTTCACCCATAAATCCTTTTCATGGCCAATGCCGACTCAGGCAACACTGTTGATGTTCTACCTATTCAGAGTTTGCCAGAAAGGCGCAGTGATACAAGTAATCCCCTGTTATTTATCGCTTGTTATCTTTTACCAAGCGCTCTCTTGCGGGCCCGCTGCTTTTGGGCGGCTTTACGCTGGTTTCTCGGTGCGTCAAAACTGCGGTTGAGATCCGGCTCAAACCCGGGCAGCCATTCTCTGGGGAGGCGTCTGTCGAGCATGGCTTCCAGCTCTTCGAGTAGGCGCTCGTCGTCACGACTGAATAGGGTGATGGCGAGCCCTTCCATGCCGGCGCGGCCGGTGCGGCCAATGCGGTGCACATAATCTTCGCGCTTGAACGGCAGCTCCAGATTGATAACGCAAGGCAAGGCCGCTACATCCAGGCCTCTGGCGGCAACATCTGTGGCCACCAGCAAACGGCATTCACCCGCCTTGAACGCCTGATAGGTCTGCTCGCGCTGAGCCTGACTCAGATCTGAGTGCAGCGCACTGGCGGCCAAGCCCTCGGCACTGAGCTCACAGACCAGTTTGTCGGCGCCCTCCTTGGTGCGGCTGAACAGCAACACCTGACGCCAGTCGTGCCGGCGACAAAGGGCGGCAACGGCGGCGGCCTTACGCTCGCTATCGAGCTCAATCAATCGCTCCTTGATACTGCCACCCTGCTCTGATGCTTGCAGCTCCAGCACTTTGGGAGACTGCAGCAAAGTCTTTGCCAGACGCCAGATGTTGTCGTTGAAGGTGGCGGAAAACAGCAGAGTCTGGCGCTGTTTGGCCATCTTTTTCATCAGCGCCGAGATCTCATCTTCAAACCCCATATCCAACATGCGGTCGGCCTCATCAAACACCAGGGTCTCAACCTTATCCAGCCTGAGACTGCGCTTTTTAAGATGATCCAGCAGGCGCCCGGGCGTGGCGACCAAGAGATCGATGCCATCCTTGAAGTTCTTTAACTGCCCATCGAGTGGCACACCGCCATAGGCAATGGCAATCTTCAGCTCGCAGCCCTTGGCATAGCTTTTAATGTTATCGAAAACCTGCTGCGCCAACTCCCGGGTAGGCACCAGCACCAGAGCCTTGGGCGCTGCGGGTTTTACTGCTCTCTCAGTCGTGGCGGGCATTAAACGCGCCAGCAACGGCAAGGCAAAGGCGGCGGTTTTCCCTGTGCCCGTCTGTGCCTGCACCAGGAGATCGCTGCCGGCGAGCACCAAAGGAATGGCCTCTGCCTGCACTTGGGTTGCCTTGCTAAAACCCAGTCCGGCCAGATTGGTCAGTAGCGGTTCGGGCAGAGAAAAAGCGGCAAATTCCATGGAGAGTCCTTCAAAGATAAAGCTTAGGGCAAACCGCCATTATACCCTGCTACCCGGTGCCGGATAGGTGTTATCCCTGCGTTCGGGCAGCAAACGTGGCTTACGGGTGAAAAATTAACCGCCCGAGAGACTTGTTCGACTTGACGTTTGCTTTAGGCTGCAGCGCATCTTATTGTCATAAAAAGCAGTTTTACTTTTCTCTGCCCTATTTGAACAAGGAAGCGCCCATGGCCGTCACCAGCTTAGATGCCAGTCAGGTATATCGTCCCGCCAATCTCGACAATCTGGGAGATGAGGTCAAGTCTACCCGCGAACTGGAGCCGCTGGATGACATCATAGGTCAGGAGCGGGCCCAGAGTGCGGTGGAATTTGCCATGTCCATCAAGGAGAAGGGCTACAACATCTATGCCATAGGCCAAAATGGTCTGGGCAAACGCACCATGATGCTGCGTTATCTCAAGCGCCATGAATTTACCGACAAGACACTTAACGACTGGTGTTATGTGGCCAACTTCGACCAGACCCGTACCCCCAAGGTGCTCAAATTGCCCGCCGGCAAGGGCGTCACTTTCAAGAAAGAGATGGAAAAACTGGTTCTCCGGCTGGTCAAGGCGCTGCCGTTGGCGTTTGACAACGAGATGTATTACCGCCGCGCCGACAAGCTCAAGAGTCAGTTGGCGCAAAAACAGGAAGCGGCGCTGCTGGCTCTGAGCGAAGAAGCCAAGGGGATGAAAATAAGCCTCTCCATCAACACTCAGGGCGAGTATCAGTTGATGGCGCTGAACGGCGAAGAGCCGCATACCGAGGAAACCTATCACGCCCTGCCAGAAGCCGAGCAGCAGGCGTTTGAACAGAATATCAAACACTTGGAATCGCGCCTGCGGGGCATTATCCGTCAATTGACCGAATGGGAAGAGGAGTTCAGCACCAAGCAGCAGGAGCACGATGAACAGGTGGCCCGCGAAGTACTGAGCCATTTCTTCAAGCCGCTCAAGGATGAATACCGCAGCCTGCCGGAGATCCGCTCTTTTCTGACGGCGATGCAGAAAGATATGCTCGGTAACCTGGATATCTTCCTTGAGGAGAGTGAAGACCAACTGGCACTGGCCTATGCCTCGCTGGAAAAGAAAATGCCCAGGCGTTATCAGGTCAACCTGCTGGTGGGTCAGGAGGAGCAGAAATTCCCTGTGGTGGTAGAGGAAAACCCCACCTATCACGGCCTATTCGGTTATGTGGAAAACGCCACTTACCGCGGCACCGTCTTTACCGACTTTTCGCTGATCCGCCCCGGCAGCCTGCACAAGGCCAATGGCGGGGTGCTGCTGATGGATGCGGTCAAGGTGCTGGAACGGCCCTACGTTTGGGACGGGCTCAAACGGGCACTGCGTTCCCGCAGTCTGGATCTCAGCTCGCTGGAGCGTGAAGTCTCCCTGTCCGGCACAGTTTCATTGGCGCCGGAGCCTATCCCCCTGGATGTCAAAATCGTGCTCTTCGGTGACAACCAGACCTACCAGTTACTGCAGCATTATGATCCCGACTTCAGCGAGCTATTTCGGGTAACCGCCGACTTTGAAGATGTGATGCCAAGAAGTCCGAAGGCCGAATGTTTCTATGCCAGATTTATCTCCTCGATAGTGCACGATAACCAGATGTTGCACTGCGATCGCAGCGCCATTGCGCGGATAATCGAATTCAGCTCGCGCCAGGCCGATGACCAAACCCAGCTGTCATTGCACTCGGCCAATATCGCCAATCTGCTGCGGGAGACCCACTACTGCGCCAAGGCGGCCAACGCCCGCAGTATTCGCCTCGCCCATGTAGAGCAGGCTCTGGCGCAGCAGGAGCAAAGGGTATCGCGTCTCAGAGATCAACTGATGCAGAGCTTTCATAAGGGCACCACCCTGATTGATGTGCACGGCAAAGTCTGCGGCCAGGTCAACGCCCTGTCGGTCATCGCCACCACAGATCATCAGTTTGGCCTGCCCAACCGTATCAGCGCGACCACAGCTTTTGGCAAGGGCGAAGTGTTGGACATTGAACACAAGGTGCGCCTCGGCGGCCGTATTCACTCCAAGGGGGTGTGGATCCTCTCGGCCTATATCAAAACCCTGTTGGGACGCGAGGCCGATATTCCGCTGACCACCTCCCTGACCTTCGAGCAATCTTATTCCGGGGTCGATGGCGACAGTGCCTCCATGGCCGAATGCTGTGCCATTATCTCTGCAATCGCCCAGGTTCCCCTGCGCCAGGATATCGCCATCACAGGTTCAATGAACCAGTTCGGTGAAGCCCAACCCATAGGCGGGGTCAATGAAAAGATTGAAGGCTTTTTCGATGTCTGTGCCATCAAGGGGCGCAGACATACCCAAGGGGTGATCATTCCCGCGGCCAACGCCCACAACCTGATGCTGAAAAAGCCTGTGGTGGACGCCATCAGCAAGGGCAAGTTCCATATCTGGACGGTCGAGCATGTAACCGAGGCGATGGCATTGCTGTGCGATATGGAAACCGGCAAGGCCGACAAGCGCGGTCATTACCCGAATGGCAGTTTACTGGGGCTGGCCTCGGCCAGGCTGTCAGCTTTAAAAGCCAAAGATAAAGCGTAATCCAACGCTAAAGTAAGCAGCGCCGCTCAAGGGCGGCGTTTGATTATCCCAAAGGGATTGAACACCCCAACCGCTGCCGACCTGTGCTGACAGAAGAACGCTCAGGGATACGTTTTACCTCTTCCAGAATAGACTGATAAATCAGCGCAGTAGATTCATGCTGCATTCGCTCGAAGGTGCTGACCAGATGATATGAAGGCGATTTGTGCTCAGGCATGCGGATCTCAAACGGGATCACCAAACGCTGTTTCTCCAGCTCCTTTTCCACCAGCAAGCGGTTGACATAGGCAATTCCCGCGCCCAAGACCGCGGCTTCTATGGCCTGAACTGAATTTTGAAATACCAGCCTCGACTGTTGTGCCCGCCGTTCAATGCCAAAGTACTGTAATACTATATCCCACTGTACCAACCTATTATTGGTATATATCAAGGTCATATTATCGACGGCCTTTTGTGTTAAAGAATCATAATTAACCGCACAGTATTCAGGGTGACAAACGGCAACCATTTCCTCATCAAAGAGATGAACGGAATAATAATTATCCCAGGAGTCATAACCATATCTAATTGCCAGATCCAGACCAGTACTTCCAAAATCAAGATATTCCAGGGTATCGATAAACTCGATACTGATCCCCTTATGATAAATATGACTCTGGCTCATTCTTGGCAATAGCCAGTTTTTCAACAGCGACGGCGGCACAGCCACTTTCAATGAGGGGCTGTGCCCCTGCACCCCAAGGTCTATGGTGGCTTCTTCCATATTTTGTAGAATAATCGCGACTCTGGCGAAATATTTTCGGCCGCTGTGAGTGAGTTCCAGTTGCCTGTGACTACGGTCAAACAATTCTTTACCGACAAAGTTTTCCAATGCGGCGATTTGGTGACTGATTGCGCCCGGCGTCACATTCAGTTCAACCGCTGCCAATTTAAAACTCTTGAGTCTTGCGGCCGCTTCAAAACAAATCACCGCCTTCATTGGTGGAATTATTCTCATATTTTCTCTTAACACTTTAGTTTTTTAACGTCACAGACGAAAACGATTGGTTTGATAACTCACCCATGCATTAACAATATTATCAAGGCATAACAAAACCATGTGTGAGGATATTCATGAAAAGAATAATGTTATTGGCCGGTACTGCATTTCTGTATACCGGCATGGTACCTGCTGCGGGTCTGGCCGAGCACCATATCAAACTGGCGGGCGCCGATTGTCAGTCCTGCCACAGTCGGCCCATAGAGGTAAAAGACAACGAGGCTCGGGAAAACCAGGCTTGTATCAGTTGCCACGGCTCGCTGCAGGAGTTGGCTCAGCAGGCAAAGCAACCGCTTTCGCCCCACCACAGTCATCTTATTGACCTGTCCTGCACCAGTTGCCACTCGGGCCACAAGGAGCCTGTGATGGTGTGTCAGACCTGCCATGACAGCTTCAAGAGCAGTTTTCATATCCCCTTCTCCGCGAGCGATAAGGTAGCGGATACCTATGTCTTCCCCGAAGTATCTCAGCAAGCCATAGACAAGGCGCTGGCCGCAGGTCCGGTGGAACGGCATGAGCTTCTGGTCATTGGCGCCGGCGCTGCCGGACACGCCGCCGCCGTATCGGCCCGCCAGCACGGTATCAAAGATGTGGTATTACTTGAGAAACAACCTTACATAGGTGGCAATGGCATGCTGGCCGCCGGTGGCATGGCTTCGGCAGAGACCCTGACCCAGGCGTTTCGTGGTTATCAGGACAGCAAGGCGCTCTGGTATCAGGACACAATGAAGGGTGGCCACCAGCTCAACAACCCGGATCTGGTGCATACCCTGGTCAACAACGGCAGTGCCGGTATCGACTGGTTGATGGCCTTGGGCGCAGATATGACTTCTGCGGCCAGTGCCGGTGGCCACAGTGCCGAACGTCTGCACCGGCCCAGCGGCGGTGCCAAGTCCGGCCCGGAAATCATCAATACCCTGAAAAGGGCGGCCGAAAAACTCGGGGTTGAAACCCGCACCAACAGCAAGGTGATACGCTTGGTTGAAGACAAGCAAGGCAGAGTCACCGGAGTATTGGTGCAAGGCAAGCACACTGGAGTGCACCTGTTGGCGGCCAAGGCCGTGGTGATCGCCTCCGGCGGCTTTGCTCGCAACAATGCCTTGGTCGCCAAATACAGACCGGATCTCAAGGGCGTAGACTCTACCAATAACCCGGGCAATGTCGGCGATGCACTCACCTTTGCCACCGCCATTGGCGTGGATACTGTGGATGTCGACCAAATCCAGGCCTTCCCCACAGCAGCGGCCGGTAAAATGGTTATTTCAGGCACAGCACGCGGCGCCGGTGCCATATTGCTGAACCGCGATGGTGCCAGATTCTGTGACGAGATGGGCCCCAGGGACAAAGTCTCCGAGTGCATCTGGGCTCAACCCGGAAAAGACGCCTGGCTGGTATTTGATGAAACCGTGTTTGAACGTCTGGGGCAACTGCGGGGCATGCTGGAGCTGGGTATCATCTACAAAGCCGCCGATGCCAAAGAGCTGGCCGCCAAAACCCAAATGAATGCCGAAACGGCGGCAGCCGCCGTCAAACGCTATAACGGTTTTCAGGCCAGTGGCAAGGACAGCGATTTTGGCCGCAAGAATATGGCCGACGATCTGCATTTCCCGCTCTATGCCGTGCAGGTTAAGCCTGCGGTTCACCACACTATGGGCGGCCTTAAAATCGCCACTGACACCAGGGCATTGAATAAAGACGGCAAGCCTATTGCCGGCCTTTATGCCGCCGGTGAAGTAACAGGTGGCGTCCACGGTGCCAATCGACTGGCTGGTAATGCGATAGCCGATACCATAGTATTTGGTCGCATAGCCGGTGAAAACGTCGCCGAATTTATCAAACAAACAGCAACCGATAACCAGTAATCTGTATCGCCCCTTGGGAAAATGCGCAAGGGGCGTTGTTTAAGCCATATTTCCAGCAGCCCCAGTTAGAATATGGCGCAGGAAAGCCTTATTGGTTCACATTTATTAAACATCCTCAGTTAAAACTCCTCGGCTTGCACTATTCTTGTTAAACAAATGTACTAGATTGTCCCGGTCGCAATGGCCGCTGGGTAGATTTATGTCTATATATTTATGGGATACGTCAACATTATCAGAGGATAAACAATGAAGTTCAGCCATAAGATTGTCGCCGCCTCCTCTGCATTGCTTTTGGTAACAGTTGCACTGCTTTCCACCAAGCAATACTTTGCGGTACAGGAACAGATGCAGGCTCAGGTAGGAGCCAGCGTGACCGAAATCATGGATGGACTCAAAAACACGGTTTCTTCTGAGCTGGACTCGCGCAAGAAACTGGCCGCTTATTCAACCAGTATGTTGGAAACCGATCTTTCGCCCGCACATATCCGCGATGTGATCACCCGTCCAGTAATAAAAAACAGCTTCCTTCTGGTCGGTTTCGGTTATGAAAGCGATGGCTCGAACATCAACAACAATCCCGCCTGGGATCCCGGAGCCGGTTGGGACCCCAGGGTGCGCCCCTGGTACAAGGACGCCAAACAAGCCGACGCTTTGATTATCACAGCGCCTTATGCCGACTCGGCGTCAGGGGAAATCCTGGTTTCCATCGCCACTCCGGTCAAAGACAGCGGCCGTTTTATCGGCGCCATTTTTTATGATGTCAGCCTGGTCGGCTTGGCGGAGTTGGTCAATCAAGTCAAACTCTTCAATGCCGGCTATGTGTTTATCGTCTCGGGCGATGGCACCACCATAGCCCACCCCAAGTCAGAGCTGAACGGCAAACCCATGAGCAACTTTCTGCCCAAGGTGTCGTTAAGTGAAGATCCGCAGCAGGTAATGCTGGACGGTAAACCTTATACCCTGGATTTTGCCAAGGTCAGTGGTGAGAACTGGTATGTCGGCGCCCTGCTGGATGAAGATATCGCCTATGCCGCCGTCAGCGAACTGCGCAACAGCTCTGTCCTGTACGCCATTATCGCCGTCATAGTCAGCATCACACTGCTGCTGATGCTGATCAAGACCCTGATGCGGCCTCTGGAAACCCTTAACAAGGCGATTCAAGATGTCGCCTCGGGCGAAGGGGATCTGACCCAGAGACTGGATACGGACACTGACGCCGAATTCTCGGCACTGGCATCTGGCTTCAACAGCTTTACCGCCAGTCTGCAACAGCTCATCACCCAGTCCAAGGCCATAGGGCAGCAGATATTGCAGAGTTCTGAAATGACCTCGGCCGAGCTGCAGCAATCCACAGACGCCATGAAATCCCAGTTGCATGAGCTGGAACAGTTGGCCACCGCCATGCACGAAATGGCCACCACCTCGTCGGATGTTGCCCGTAATGCCCAGGGCGCCGCTACCGCAGCCAAAGACGCCGATAGCGCCACCAGTGTAGGCACTCAGGTGGTCAGCGCCACTACAGATGCAATCAATGCCCTGTCAGAGCGGATTGATATGGCAGTGCAAGAGGTCAAAGAGCTGGAAACCGCCACCAGCAATATCGCGACGATTCTGAGTGTTATCAATGATATTGCCGATCAAACCAATCTGCTTGCACTCAACGCCGCCATTGAGGCCGCCAGAGCCGGTGATTCGGGCCGAGGTTTTGCCGTGGTGGCTGATGAAGTGCGCACTCTGGCACAGCGCACCCAGGAATCCACCACAGAAATTCGCGCCATGATAGAGCAGTTGCAGGCCGGATCCCGCGCCGTGGCCGACGTGATGAATCAGAGTAAGGACACCACCCAGGAAGCCGTTACCAAGGCAGAAGGTGCCAATGAGGCGCTGAACCGTATCCGCGATGCCATTCAGCAGATCACCGATATGAATCTGCAAATCGCCTCGGCCGCCGAAGAGCAGAGCCTGGTGGCTGAAGAGATCAATAACAACACGGTCAGGATCAAGGATCTGTCGGTGCAGGTATCGGATTCGGCGACACAGGCCAACTCAGCCATGCATACCCAAACCGAACAGGTACGGCAGCAGGACGCCATACTCAACAAGTTTATTGTCTGAAACCGCCAGTGCGCCCAGGTAACAAGCCCGGGCGCACCGTATCCACAGCTACCGGAGAGTCGATATGAAAGGCAAACTCCTGATATTGAGCGCCTGTCTGCTGCCGCTGCTGGCGAATGCCGAAGACAGCAGCCAAGAGCAACGCATCAAGGCATTGGAACAAAGAGTCATGGAACTGGAGCAGCTACTGCAAGCCCAGCTGCAACAATCCGGCACTCACTCGCCAATGATGGCCCATGACACAAGCCAAACCTCAGCATCGTCGCAGCAAGCCAGCAAGCCTGAGCCTGCCGCCAGTCAAACGATGCAGGATAAGTCTCCTTCTATGACCTCCTCCCTTGGCGCCAGCCAATTCACTCTTTACGGCTCGCTGCGCCCAACACTGGAATACAGGGATCGCGGCAAAGATCAGTGGGACATAGGCGATGCACTGTCGCGAATTGGAGTCAAGGCAGAAACTGAATTTCTTCCCGGCTGGCGCGCTCTGGCGCAAGGGGAATGGAAAATCCGTATCGATGATAATGGCCGCTTCGGTGAGGCGCGACTGGCGTTTGCCGGAGTCGACTCGCCATACGGCAAGCTGACTCTGGGGCGGCAACGCCCGGTGCAATATACCCTGGTGGCGGAATACACTGACATTTTCAACAATGCCAACAGCCCCTTTGGCTACAATCAGGAAAGCCCCTTCTTTGTCGACAACGCTTTAATATATCAAGTTAACATTGAGCTTTTCACCCTGATGGCTTCGGCAGTATTTGATGACAGCGAATACAATAGCGGCGCCGATATCATCAATCTGGGGGCGGGATTCGATTGGCAGCAGCTGCATCTGGGGCTGACCTGGCTGGCCCAGGATAAATATGCCGGCGATATCAAGCAGGGTGATGAGCAGGTGTGGGGCGCGGTGGCAGCCTATACCTGGCACAACGGCATCTATGCCGCCGCCAGTTACCAACGCAAGGAGTATGACTTTGTCAGTGCTAACAATCGAGATGGCGATACCTTTGATGGCGCGCTGGCACTGCCGCTTGGCAAGGACTACAAACTCAAGTTGGGTTACTTCTGGTTCAAAGATGGCATAGAAGATTTCAGCAGTCTGGACTATGACGGTTACAACCTGACACTGGAATGGCAGCCGCTGAATAATGTACGTTTGCACCTTGAATATCTGGCGCAAAACTATGACAACCGAGAGGATGAGTCGATAGTGGCTGCCGGTATCCGCTATGACTTCGATCTCAATTGGCGTCTTCCTTAGGGAAGGTGCCAATAAGTCCTCGTGGCCTTCTCTTTTGTAGAGAGTGTCTTGCACAACAATTGGTGTTCAAGGCTTCTGACTGAAGCCATGCCGGGGCCTGTTGAAGTCAATCTGTATCAATCGTGATGATTAGCCCGGTAAATAACCGCTTTCAATGAACCCTGGCAATAAAAATCCCCGCTGATGCAACCTGCGGGGATTTTTATCTGCTTAGTCAGCAGTTTTTGGCAGCTGGCCCAAGTGAGAACCCGGACTCAGGTTTGGCTTTGGATCTAGCTTTGGCTTTTGTTTAGTTCAGCCTCAGCGCTTGCGCCGTAACAAGCCAAGAGACAATAGCGCCAGCAGACTCCAGCCGAGCGAACCACCCGAGTCTGACTCCTCCAGCGGCGGCTCTGGAGGGCTCACAGGGTCAACCCCATCGGACTCCACCTTCAGCATAAAGCTGGTGCTGGCGGCATCGCCACTGTTGAGGCTATCACGCACAGTTACCGTGACCAGAGTTTCACCGTGGAAATCTGCCTCCGGGATCAAGTTGAAGCTGTCGCCGTTAATCTCGGCGCTGATGTGCTCACCACTGACCTCCAATAGATTCGGCACTTTATCGGCATCGATATAGGTCACGGCAATACCGTCTATGCGGCCATTTTCGGCAACACTCATGTCACTGAGTGGCGCCAGCTGGATATTGCCTTTAACCGCAATCTGATGGCTCAAAGTGCCCGGCTCGCCGCCTTCGAGATCGTAATTAAGCGTCATGGCAAGCGCCTTCCCGGTAGCGCCGGGTTGAATCGCCGCCTTGAAGCTCAGCTCGACCCGGCTCTGCTCAGGCCCTGTGTAATCAAAGCAGATCACCAGATCGTCCTTAAGCAAGGTATCCAGGTTATCGAAGCCCAGCATCTCATAAAGATAGCCATTCTTCGGCCCCGCGCCGCTGGACCAGGTACTGTCAAAGCCTTCGACAAACACAGCCCCGTCGGCCACATCGGCCCCCAGGTTCTGGTAGGCATAGATGATCTCGTACATGCCGGGATGATCGTCGATACCGCTGCGCAGTATGGTCTGGAAGTCAAACTCCTGGCCTGTCTGGCGGTCGGTAACATTATCAAACTCGAGGAACAACAAGTCCCCCAAATCCGGACGCTCTTCCTTGTACTGAGTGGCTATGGTCAAGCCCCAAGGCTCTTCCCAATGGCGGCGGTACTTCATCTCAAAACTGCCACGCCAGAAGGGGGCCAGCGCCTCGTAGAGGAAACCAGGGCCGCGGTGCGCGCCCATATACCAGTAGGCAGTGTTAAACTGCAACGCGCCCACAGTATGCATCCGCATATAACCGGCATTGGCCTGGTTGTATACCTTGAACTCGGCGCCCTCTTTATAGAACAGCCAATCGATAGGCACATCGACACTGGCTTGAGAGTCGCCGGCCAACCAGTCGGCGTTGGGCTGCATGCCAAACTCGCCGAAGAGATCTATGTAGCCACCGGTGGAGTACTCATCAATCATAGGCGTGCGACACATGGCATCGTTGAGGTTGGTACTGACCTTGTATTGCCGCTCCACCAATCGAGTGCTGGGCTGCTGGCCTGTCAGCGTCAGGCCGCTTTCATCGGCAACAATCGCTTCGGCAACCGCAGGATTATTGCTCTTGATGGTCGCCGGTGCCAAACGCATGCCTTCGGGTAACTTGAGCTGCAACTCATAGTTACGATCGCGGGATTCCAGGTTGGCCGCCAGTTTAACGGTAACATCCACCACATCTTCGCTCAGCGCCTTGTCCTGACTGACTGACCAGCTTACGGCATCCTCGCCGCGGCGGATATTGAGGGCACTGAAACCGAAAGAACCTTCAGCGCCGGGGCCGGCACCGAGATCCATACCGCCATAGAAGACATCCCCTTGCTTGGCATCGGGAATATTCCAGTTGAGGGTCAACTGATAGTCACCATTGCCATCATGCGACGCCGGACCATCCAGGCTCAACATACCGAAATCGTCATCGGCCATGATCACCGCATGGCCGGTCACAGCTTCCACTTCCCCCTTGCCATAGGCCATGGCGGTGGCAAACCAATAGGTACCGGGGGCCGGGTTTTCCAGACTACAGAGGTTGTGCTCGGCTTGGCTGGAAGAGAAACACACCAGCTCGGCATCGTATTCTGCCTTGAGCGCCCTGTCATCCTGCTCCATCTCCTCTTGCGAAGGGATAAAGCCGTTATTGCCGTTGGCATCCCGCCCCAGGATCACAAAGGGGAACACCCCTGAATAACGGGGGTTCATCTCCTCAAGCGTGCTGGTGCGCTTGGCGCTCTGCACTTCCACCACCAAACGCTTGGCGCCTTCGGGAACCGTGACGGTTTGAATATCCCAGCCCTTCTCTATGTATTCCAGATCAAGGAATGGCGCCACGGCTTCCAGAGTGGCAGTTTTTAGCTCAGGCTGCACCGGGCCGTAGAAACGAGGCGTCAGTTGAGCATAGGCCGAGGTATTCATCTTCAGGGTTTCACTGCCCTGAGCCCGGCTGATCTCCAGGTCCATGGATACCGGCATCTGATCAGCCTTACTGGCCACGACTACCGGCATATGCAACTCAGGGGAAGTGCCTGACGCTTCAGTGAGTCTGAGCTCACCGTTGAAGAATGCGTCCTTGTTTTGTACCTGCTGCCAAGGCGCTCCCGGCTCACCCGGATTGACGTTGGACTCAATCAACGGCGGCACTTTGGCCTTGATCACCAGAGTCTGACTTTCGCCTTTGGCCAGGGTAAAGTTCTCGGGAGAAACACTGAGCTCAAAGCCCTGCTCCTTACCCAAAGCCTCGGCACTCCAACTGCCGTCACGGGTGGCAGTAACTGTGCGCATCCAGCTGCAGCTTTGCTCACAGGCCATTTCCACCATGGAAGGCAAGTTGAGCCAATTGACTATCCCGCCGTTCTCCGGATTGGCATTGCGGTAATTTTCTATGGTCTCATCCATCACCAGGCCGGTATCGGCCGCACGGGCAACATTAATGGCGCCGGCGCCGGCCATAAAGTGATAGAAAGGCTCCAGCAACTCATAACCTGTGTTGAGATACACAGGCCCGGCAGTCATCATCAGCGCCGACTGCACTTCGGCCGGGGTCCACTCGGGATGCAGCTGCATCAGCAGCGTCATGGCACCTGTCACATGAGGCGCCGCCATTGAGGTGCCGCTCATAAAGGTCCAGTCGGAGGCATCCGGCGCGCCGGTAAAGGGTTGATCATCGGCGTTGGCAGCGTAAATCTGTACCCCGGGAGCAGTGAGATCCGGCACCAGGGTGTTGTTGGTGCGGCTCGGGCCCATTGAGCTGAAAGGCGCCAGGTTATTGGCCAGGGCATCATCAAACAGATACTCGTTGCTGAAGTCCGAGATAGTCGCTATGGCCGTGCCGGGATCACTGTATCTAACCCAGTTTTTCAGCTTGTATCGGTCGCTCTGCTTGACCTGGATCCCAGGGATCACAAAGCTGTCGGCCACCAGATTGTCGACCTGATAGTCCACGTTTTGCAGAATAAAACCACCGGCGCCGCCGGCCGCCACATTCTTGGCCTTATCCACTCTGGGAATGTCACCGCGCTCACAGATGACTATCTGGTCATCGCGGAAGGTTCCGGCGGGGAAAGGTACGTTACAGGAGGCGGCGTTGAAATCATCGCTGGGGTCAGGGTCGGCATAGTTTTCAGCCAGCACCACTTCGCCGGTAATGCCGCCGGAGAAGCTCTTGCCCACAATAGGCTCGGACGGGCGATAGCGTTCGTTACCGCCGAAATTGTCGATATGCTTGTTACCGGCTTCCAGCACCCTGTCGTGGGTGGTGGCGCCAACTGTCGTCACCCAGGGAGAGCTGTGATCCGCACTCCAATAAGCACCGGCATTACCGGCGGCGACAGCCACAGAAATTCCCGCCTCACGGGCGGCCAGAAACGCCAGTTCCATAGGGTCGGCCCAGGGCAAAGATTCGGCACCACCGATGGAGAAGTTTATCGCATCGACTCCGTCGGCAATGGCATCTTCAAAGGCCGCCAAAATCGCCGACTCGGGACAACCGGCATAGGGATCACCACCGTTGCCGGGCCAACACACCTGGTAAGAGATGATATGCGCCCGCGGCGCGACACCGCTGGTAGCCGGGAAGTTAAAGGGCACATTGACCCCATCACTGGTGGCATCACCGGTTGCAGCCTGCAAAGGCGTATTGTCCAGATGGTTACCTGCTACTGTGCTGGCAGTGTGGGAGCCATGGCCGTTATAGTCCTCACCATTGGCCGGGCGCAACATGACAGGTGTGCCCCAGGGGTTGGCCTGAAATTCCGGCGCCCCGTAAACATCTGTAATCTCGGGGTAGGAATGTACCCCCACCAGTTTGTTGTTACACAACTCAGGGCTGGCGACACAATCACCGGTAAACTTGTTGCTGCCGAGCGGGTTCAAACGCACATAGTCTTGATCCTCGGCAAAGGCCGGATGATCTGTGTTAACCCCGGTATCTATGATCCCGACTAACATGCCCTCGCCCTTGGCGGCCAGGCCTGTACTCGGGTCCTGGCCAAGCCAGATTCGGTCAGCACCGATAAACTCAGGCCCTCTGTCGGTACGCAGTTGGAAAATGCGGTTGGGGGTTATCCGTTTGACGCCGCTCTGACGGGCAAGAATTTTGGCATCTTCCTGAGTCATCTCCACCACCATGGCATTGCTGGCAATGGTGAAGCGCTGTTTCAACTGCAGATTGGCACCGGCCTGACGGGCGCGATTTACGAAACTGTCCTGACGCTTTTCCAGGAAACGGCTGTAAGCCCTGGCATCAGTCGTATTGACACTGACCCGACCTTTAGCGATCAGCGAGCGATTTTTCGGTGCCTTGGTGGCCGCCAGCCCGGAAATACTGCCGTCGTAGGTTGCCAGAGGTTCTTCGTTAAGCTGCACTATATAGCTCTGAACGCCGCTGACAGATGGATCCGGCTGAAATATCTGTTCCGGCGTCCGCTGGCGCAATACCTGGTTGAGCACACCCGGCTGACCGGCATAGATGTCGCCTTCAAGGCTCGCCTTACGAGCCTTGTCTGCCGCCAACACCTGTTCTTTGGTAAAACTCGGCTGATAGAAATTGCCTTTGCCCACGGGTTGCATCTGAACCTGGGCGGTGGCGCTCATCATGCCCCCGAAATAGAGCGCGGTCAGACTGGCCAACGCCGTCTGCCGGAACCGCGTTCCAAGTTGATTATTTGTTATAGTCATAGGTCCTCTTTAAGACTCTTGCTTTCAATTACGCAGAAAATCTGCCCTCCAGATATAACAAACAAAAACAAACAATTTCGTAGCATTTGGTAACGTTGCAATTACATGCGGATTTATGGGATGCTGACGACACCTGCAGCTTTCTTTCAGCACTTTTGGGTTCCAAGCCTCTGATATGAAGGGTCAAATATGAAACTGACTTGGGTATTTGCTCTGCTGTTTCTGCTACAGCCATGGCTGGCTTGCGCCAACTGTAATCCAGCATCCCCTTCGACTTCTGAACCGGCAGTACCGCTGCATCTGACACTGACCAATGATCCCTGGCCCCCTTTTATTGAGGCCGATGGCAAAGCCGGTTTGGCACTGGAAATAGTTCAGAGCGCCCTGGCGGTTCATTGTTATCGCTTGCAGGTGGAGTTAAAGCCCTGGGCCCGGGCACTGAGGTCGGTAAAGGAGGCCAAAACCGATCTGCTGCTGGCCACCTGGCATACGCCGGAGCGAGAGCAAGTGCTGCTGTTTTCCGAGCCCTATCTGCAAAATCGCCAGCGTTTCATCAAGCGCCGTGGCGATCCCTTTGAATACACAGATCTCGACAGCCTCAAGGGGAAAAGAATCGGCGTGGTACGCGGATACAGCTATCAAACCGGTTTTCGCGCCGCGAGCGATTTTATTCGCGTGCCCAACAACAGTCTGGAGTCCAATCTGAAGATGTTGGCAGTGGGTCGTCTGGATTTGACTCTGGAGGATGAGATTGTCGCCACAGATACATTCTGGCGTCTGCAACAGGAAGATAGCTTCGACTTTACCGGTCCGCCACTGGATATCCGCAACCTGCACCTGAGCACCAGTCGCCTTCATCCCCATGGCGCTAAGTTGATAGCCGAGTTCAATCAAGGGCTGGAGACAATCAAAAAAAACGGCGAGTATGCCAAAATACTCGCCAAATATGGGGCAATTCTACAAGGACGCCAGGCGCCGCCAATACTGCATCTCGATGGCGCCATGGCTAAGCGGGTTAAGGGCACTCTGGCCGGGATACCCTGTTTCAGTCGAGAGTGGCCAGCATCTCATCCGAGTAATCCTGCAGGCTCTCGCCGCTGCGAACCTTGGCGATATAGTCAGGGTTAGCAATAAAGGGGCGGCCTATGGCGACCAGGTCAAAACGCCCGGCAGCAATCGCCTCGGCAGCCGTTTCCGGGCTGTAACCACCCACACCCACCAGATTTCCCTGGTAGTGACGGCGCATGTAGTCCGATACCCGGCCATCGAGGAAGTCAAAGCGCATGTTGTCGTCAAACATGCCCTCGTGCAGATAGGCCAATCGGCGTGAGCCAAGCTCGGCGAGCAGATAATCGAACACCTGACGATCACGGGGATCGACACTCATATTAAAGTATGCCCCGGGTGACAAACGTAGCGCCGTGCGATCTGCACCTATGGCGGCTATGGTGGCATCCACTACTTCCAGGGCAAAGCGGCTCATGTTTTCAGGCGTTTGGCCGTACTCATCTTCACGTCGGTTGCTGTCGTAATGCAGGAACTGATCAATGAGATAACCGTTGGCACCGTGGATCTCAACGCCATCGAAACCGGCCTCAATGGCGTTTTCTGCCGCCTTGGCGTAATCACGCACCAGTTCGGCAATCTCGGCCTTGCTGGCCGCCTTTGGGGTTTGGTAACTCAGCTCGCGCATTCTCGGCACTGTACCTTCAACGCCCACGGCAGATGGTGCCAACACATGTTCACCATTAAAGAAGTGCGGATGCGCGACCCTGCCTGTGTGCCACAGCTGGGCAAAAATCTTACCGCCCTTTTCATGCACGGCATCTGTCACCCGGCGCCAACCGGCAATCTGAGCCTGGGTGAAGAGCCCAGGAGTGTTGGGATAGCCCTGCCCATCCGGGCGAATGATGGTGGCTTCACTGATGATCAGCCCAGCCTCGGCTCGGCGGGCGTAGTAAGCCAACATGGCATCTGTCGGCACCAAATCGGCATCGGCCATACAACGGGTGAGCGGCGCCATCATAAAGCGGTTATTGAGTGTGATGCTGTCATTGAGACGATACTGTTCAAACAAGTTCTGGTACATGGTTCCTGCCCTTGGCGAGTTAACGGCTCAGTCACTGGCATTCGCCTTATTCAGAGCCTGAGGAGCTGAGCCCCTATTTGAATGTTCGTTCAAGATAAAGATTGTTGAATGATCATTCAAGCCTTTTTTGAACAAATATTCAAATTGCAGTAAACTCGGCGCATCACAGTGGGAAATCATCTTATGAGAAACGCCGAATTCGATCGCGAGAAAGTGCTGCGCAGCGCCATGAATGCCTTTATGGCCAAGGGTTACAGCAAGACGAGTATGCAGGATCTGACCCGGGCAACCGGCTTGCATCCGGGGTCTATCTATTGTGCCTTCGACAATAAGCACGGACTGTTTCTGGCGGCGATTGATCAGTACCATGCCGATCGCGAGCAGCAGCTGCAGGGCTTTTTCCCGGCCGAGGGTTCACGGCTCGAATGCCTGCGGCGTTATCTGGACAACATAGTCGGCGAGTGCCTCAGCTGTGATGCCAGCCAGGCCTGCCTTTTGGTCAAGGCCTTGAGCGAAGTGGGTGAGCAAGATCTGGCTGTACAACAGAGAGTGAGCCAACATCTACAGCAATGGCAAACGGCGTTGCAGCAGATACTGCAGCAGGCCCAGGTGCAAGGTGAACTGGCCGCCGATAAAGATCCGGCGCAACTGACCCGGTTTCTGATGATGGGTATTTATGGCCTGCGCACTTATGCCCATACTCACCCGAGCGCCGATGAACTCAGTGCCCTGGCCACAGAGCTGTATGAGCATCTGAGTCTCTGAGCCAGCCGCAAGCCTGGAGCGCCCAAGGCGCCTACGCACAGCATCACTGGGCCTTGAAGCCTATCCGAAAGCCACCCCAGTGTTTGCCCTTAACATAGATGGGCACAGAGAGATCGTGCATCACCTCACCCGTGTCACGCTTATAGGTCTGCAGCAGCACCGGCTCTGTGTGCTGGCCGCAGCGGATCCCAGTTGGGTCGTTGAACAATCTCTTGGTGCGGTTTTGCAGCATATCCCGCTCCCTATCACCGGTCAACGGCTGGCAAAAACGCTGATTGTGAGTCGGAAAGTAGCCCTTCTTATCGACCGCACCGGCGTAAATCACCTCCCGGTGACGCTCCAGTATCGGTTCCTGCAAGGCCGGAAAGTGCTTGTCGGTAAAACCGTCAAAGGCGGTGTTGTATTTGGGTGGCTCTGTCGCCGCTATCGGCCGATATTGCGGCGAAAACAACTGCTGCTCAGTAAACTTGCCTTCCGCCAACCCTTGCTCCAGCGCCTGGCCGCAAGCCTTGGCGGCCTGCTGCGCTTCTTTGAGAATAAGCTGATCGAAACTGCCGGTATCCCAATGCGAAAGCGCCCGGAACATTCCCTCTGTGGTCTGCGACAGCCCGAAGGCCTGACGGGAGATCTGCTCACTGCGACGACCTGTATCTGTCAGCGACTCGCTGATATGGGTAATGGCATTGGAAATATCCGCCGTAGTGCCGCGATATTCACGCAACGCGGCCTCAATCTGCTCCAACGCCTGCGCCGAGTCCTCGACACCCGAAGCGATACTGTCAAACCTCTGCTCCAGTGAATTCATGGCATCCACGGCGCCGGCCGTTTGGCTAACCACCTGATTCATTAGCTGTGAGGTGCCATCGGTCAGCTCTCTAATCTGGGTCAACATGGCGGCAATGTTTTGGGTAGCCTCTGCGGTCTTGGCCGCCAGACTGCGCACTTCATCGGCCACCACGGCAAAGCCTCTACCCGCCTCTCCGGCCCTGGCGGCTTCAATGGCGGCATTGAGCGCCAACAGATTGGTCTGAGCGGCAACACTGTCAATCACTTCGGTGATTTTGCCTATGGCATCGGCCTGCGCCTTGAGTTGTCCCACGCCGGAGGCGGCCTTGTCGACATCCTGACTCAAGGCTTCAACCGCACGAAAACCACTGGCGGCATACTGGCGCCCTTCCATGCTGACACTGCGGGATGCCTGTGCCTGATTGAGCACCACTTCGGCATGTTCGCTCAAAGCCACGGTGGTATGGCTCAGTTGACTGGCCGCCACGGCAATTTGCCCGGCTTGCTGACCGCTGGAGTCCAGAGTGAACTTGAGTTGGTCAACAAAGTGAGACACTTCGGCAGCGCCGATAGCGATACGGCTTGCATCCCGGCCCAGTTGCTGCGCCGCCTTTTCATCACCTGCGCCCTCACCGGATGTCTGCTTGGCGCCTTGGGCCACAGGGCGGGAAGCCCAGCGCAGCGCCAATACAGGGCCAATAAGCGCAAGACTCCATCCAAGCAGTGAAAGCAATAGATTGTCGGCACTTAAAGCCAGCAGAGCGCAACCCAGCGCCAGCGCGCCGAGCAGCAACCCTGCCAGCATAGGCAAAATACGGTTTTCCTCAGACATGCAGCCTCCCTTCCTATCCTTATTGTTGGTTTGTGCCAAACAAGGGATCCTTGAGTTTTTCAGCATAACCCAAAGCACGGCGCTCTGCCGAATTGGACATAAGTCTATAGTGAGGTAATGAGCTTCTTCGGCGGGAGACGGTAAGCATGATCAGGCGTGGCTTCACACTGCCGGCAGCCCAGCGGGCGGACAGGTGCATTTAGTGCGGGAAAGCTGCTAGAATCTGCCACTCTTTTTCAACGCATTGATGAGACATTGCAAAGATGGGCAGAGCATATCAAAACCGCAAGGAATCCATGGCCAAGACGGCCGCACAGAAAACCAAGGTCTACTCCCGTTACGGTAAAGAGATCTACGTGTGTGCCAAGGGTGGCGGTGTCGATCCCGACGGTAACCTGGCACTGCGGCGCCTGATTGAACGCGCCAAGAAAGATCAGGTACCGGCACACGTTATTGACCGGGCTATCGACAAGGCCAAAGGTGGTGGCGGTGAAGACTATGATACTGCCCGCTATGAGGGTTTCGGCCCGGGTAACTGCATGGTGATTGTCGACTGTCTGACCGACAACGGCAAGCGCACCTTCACCGAGGTTCGTCAGGCCTTTGTGAAGAATGATGCCAAGCTGGGTGGCCCAGGCACTGTGGCCCATATGTTCGATCACCAGGCGGTATTTGTCTTCCCCGGTGAAGATGATGAAGTGGTGCTCGAGGCCCTGATGATGGCAGATGTCGATGTTGCCGATGTCGAGTTGGAAGACGGCATGATCAGTGTCTACGCCCCCAACACCGAATTCTACAAGGCCAAGACGGCATTGCTGGAAGCCTTCCCCGAGGTCAACTTTGAGATGGAAGAGATCACTTTCGTACCACAGAACATGGTGGAAGTGTCCGGTGAAGATGTCGCCCAGTTCGACAAGTTTATTGCCGCACTGGAAGACTGTGATGACGTGCAAAATGTCTATCACAACGCCGAGATCATCGAATAAGACCAAGGCTTTGAAACATAAAAAGGGACCAGATGGTCCCTTTTTATTTCTACGTAAATGTTAATGCACTTGAATTAACGCAGTTCCATTTCCTGGATAATCTCGTGGGCAATTTCCGGGGTGGTCACCTCGGGTTTTTCATGAAGATCGGCCTTGAGTTGCCCCTTTCTGTGCTTGAGCGCCGCTTCCAGTTTTTTGCCTGCTTCGGCGATGGCCGGATACATGACTTCGTTCTTGCCGGAGGCCGCGACTGCCACCCCCTCGTAATTGGTTCGAATATCAACCTGATGTACGCCATGCTCTTTGGCAATGATGATGTCCAAGCCTAACAGGCTGGGGAAATGCTTGGCGATTTTGGAAAACTTCTCTTCGATATGGCTACGTACTGCTGCTGTGACTTCAACATGATGACCTGAAAGCTGAATTTTCATAGGTTTTCCTTTTTTCTGCTGATTCACTTATAGAGCTTGGGGCTTTCAGCGTAAAACACAAGGGCCAATGTTCAAATAAAGCTCGATCAGTGCCTCATTCTGCTCTTGTATGGTCAAAATTAATCCAGAGTTCATCTTGTTCCCTGTTTAGTGCTGTTTTTATCGCCGGTTATTGGCCTGTTTTAATTCAGTTCAGTATTTCCAGCCCCTTCTGTATCAAGTCAGCTGCCGGTTCGATACAGGCGTTATTTACAGGTAAAACACGAATGGTAATGTTTATCATTAATTATTATTAAGCTAGAATCAGCACATCTGTTTCCCTTGGTGGTCAATGACTATCCGCAGCAATCATGAAATCTCTATCTCTGTTACAGTTTCCCAGGCGCTATCCCCAAGCCCTGACCATTATCAGCCGGGCGCTGGCATCTATTGTTGGCGGTTATCTTATCGCGTCTTTGGCCTGTGCCCTGTTGGCTGTGAGCCTGCCTATGAGCCGTATCGACAGTACAGTGAGTGCCATGATGCTGTCTTTTCTGATCTACGCCATGGTGGTTATCAGGGTATTTTGCGTCAAACGCAGTTTGCGGGCCTGGCAAGAACTCCTGCTGCTGGCAGCCGCCTTGTTTGGCATGCTGAAACTGCTGGGGGTTTGAGATGAAAGACAGTTTTTTCCGAACCATGACCTGGCTCCACACCTGGGTGGGCCTGCTGGTATGTTGGGTGCTGCTACTGGTGTTTTTTGCCGGAACCCTGAGCTACTATCGCCATGAAATCAGCCTGTGGAATCAGCCCGAGCTACACAAGGAGGTGTTCCAATCCTACGATAACACCCGCCTTGCTGAGCAATTGAGTCAGGGTGAGGATTATCTCAGGCAGAATGCGGTCAACGCCCAGCGCTGGCTGATTGAATTCCCCACAGAGCGCCACCCCATGTTGAGTTATGGCTGGCAACAGCCGCCGGAGCCGGGGCAGCGCCGCGGCGCCTTCAGTGAACATCTAGTCAAGGCCGATAATAGCGGCTATGTGACTGAAGTGCGGGAGAGCCGCGGCGGTAACTTCTTTTACCGCCTGCATTTCGATCTGCACTATATCTCTGCCATCACGGCACGCTGGATTGTCGGTTTCTGCACCATGTTTATGTTGCTGGCGATCATCTCAGGAATAGTGATCCATAAGCGCATCTTCAAGGACTTCTTCAGCTTCCGTCCCGGCAAGGGTAGCCGTTCCTGGCTCGATGCCCATAATGTCAGTTCGGTACTGGCGCTGCCGTTTCATCTGATGATCACTTATACCGGGCTTATCACCCTGATGATCATCTATATGCCTTGGGGCATATTGGTCAACTATGACAGTGACCGCCGGGAATTTATCAATGAAGCCCGTCCCGGCAGCAGCTTTACCCGCATAGCTGCCGCCAATGAAGCCGCGCCTCAATTGCCACTGGCAAGCTTCCTGCCCAAGGTGCAGCAAACCTTTGCCGAACTGCCGCTCAAGTCGGTATCAGTGATCAACCCGGATGATGTCAACAGCCGGGTCATGGTCACTTTCAACACAGGCGAACAAGTCACAGAGCGGGAGCTGTTTATGGTGTTCAGCGGTACTGATGGCGAGCTTCTCTACAGCGCGGACAGTGACATCAGCGCCGCCAAGGCGACTCACGACGCCATGATGTCCTTGCACACAGCCCGTTTCTCCGGCCCCGCACTGCGGGGGCTCTTCTTCCTTCTGGGGCTGAGCGGCTGCGTGATGATAGCCAGCGGCACCTTGATGTGGGCGGTAAAGATTCGCCAGAAACAACAAAAAGCCATCGGTCAGGGCGCCAAGCCCAGCCTGGGTCTGCGCCTGGTGGAAACGCTGAACCTGATGTTTATCCTCGGTCTGCCCCTGGGTACAGTGGCCTTTTTCTATGCCAATCGCCTGCTGCCGGCCTCTTTGCCTGGCCGCAGTCAATGGGAGGTTCACAGCTTCTTTATTCTGCTGGTGATCAGTGGCCTGCTGGCTATCTGGCGCAGAGACAGAGCCATGTGGCGCGCTCAACTGGCGGTGCTGGCAGCCGCACTGGCGTTCTTGCCGCTGCTGAACGCCCTGACCTCGCCAGCCAACCTGCTGAGCAACCTCGCGGCCGGTCAGTGGCAATTGGCGGGATTTGATCTGCTGGCGCTGGCCTTCGCTGCCCTTGGCTTATTTGCCTTCAAGCGTTTGGGGAGGCAGCCAATGAAACAAACGGCCAGGGCCCAAAAACTTCAGGCGGTGCGCGGATGATGATTGCACTTATTGCGTTGACTTATCTCGCCTTTGGCCTGCTGGCCATATCCATGTTTGGTCATTTCCGTGAGGCCATGGGGCGCGCTCCCAAAACTCTGGAAAGCCGCCTGCTGTATGCGGGCGGTTGGTTGGCCCTGCTGGCAAGCTTTGTGCTTTGTGGCATGGGGTATGGCTGGGGTTATGGCAGCATACTGTTTTTCGGCCTGATGACGCTGGCTGCCCTGCCTGTGGTTTTGCAGCTCAGCTATCTCGGTCGCAGTATGCCTAAAGCGCTTATGTTGGCGCCGGTTGTTTTTGTTGTGGGTTGGTTTATCTAACCAATTTTGGCTCAAACTCTGCCATGAAAAAGCGCTGCAACAGCAGCGCTTTTTAGTGCGTATCTCAAAATAAAGCCAACAATCAGCGAGGATTTTTAGGACTCTTACAGCCTTTGCCCTTACAACCACCTGTGTCACCGCCACCGCCGGTACCACCGCCCGAGCAACCGTTGGCGGTCAGGTAATCCACTGCATCCTTGGCCTGCACCAGACCGTAACCCGTCTCATCATCACGGCCGGCAGCGCCGAGATCTTCGGCTGTGGCACGCAATGCCGCACGAATGTCACTGTTGCTGCACTGAGGGAAATGACTCCACACCAAGGCCGCAACCCCTGCCACATGAGGTGTCGCCATCGAAGTACCGTCGAAGTAAGCATAGTTACCCGCGCCGATATCAACGCTGGCATTGCTGCCAACTGCCGCCAACATGGCCGCACCATCAGTATCACTCACCCCAACAGACGGAATGGCGGTAACCACCTCACCCAGAGTCCCGTTTAAGGCCCCCGGCTCATTGTTGTAGATAATGGCCGCAACACCACCGCCATTTTCGCAGGCGAGCACCTTGTCGGAGAAGGCGATATTACCGCGTTGAATTAAACACACCTTACCGGCGGCATCACACTGGCTCTCACCTGTGCCGCAGTCCGCCAGAGTACCGGCGGCACTACCTGTAGGTGAGCCTTCCATACCTATGGCTTCGTAACCATTGCCGGCCACTGAGGCCGCAGCCACCAACGCAGTGCCCATAGGCACGGAGGAAAGCACGCCGACACCCGGGCCGGAGAGTTCAACCTGACTGGTACGTTGTGAGAAATCCGCATGCTGCTTGTTGGCATCCACTGCGGCAACCGACACCACAGAGTTATAAGATGCCGGATAAGAGTGACGGGTATTACCGTCGTTACCGGCGGCGGCAATACTCAGAATGCCGCGGCTGTCGGCAGCAGCAAAGGCGCTGTCCTCGGTGCGGCTCTTCAAGCTGCCACCCAGACTCATGTTGATTACCTTGGCGCCCGCCTGCTCACACTTGTCCAGTGCGGCAACCAGGCTGGATGAATAACCCCAGCCATCGGCATTAAACACCTTGATAATGTGCAAGTTAAGATTGCCGTTGGGGTTTACGCCAACCACACCAACCCCATTGTTGAGTGCGGCAATCGTCCCGGCCACATGGGTACCATGATGGTTTTCATCTGTGTACCAGTTGCCGGTACCGGGGTCATTGGTGCCATCGACATTGTTGCCCGACAGATCTTCATGGGCCAACTGGTAACCTGAGTCTATGATACAGACCTTCATATTACCGGTCTGGGCGTCACTGAGTTGGTCGGCCTGTACCATGGGAATACCGTAAGGCACTACCTGTGAAAGCGGGAAACGTTTCACATCCGCTTCGACATATTCCACGTTGGGATTGTTGGCCAGGCCCTTGAGAGCCTGAGCCGGGATGGAAAAGGCGGCGGCGTTGTGGACCGACAGATCCAGTTCCATTTTGGCGCCCATGGCCTTCATCTGCGCCATAGTGCTGGGGCCTTTCCCCTCCTTGAACTTAACGATGTAACGTTCGTTATCTGCAGCCTGTGCACCAACGCACAGCGCCAGGGTAACCGCTGCCGCGAGGGGCTTGTAAAATGCCTGCATAATGTTCTCCTGCAATTTGTCTTTGATCAGTATTTCGATCCATCTCGAAATATCATTTTTATTAACATTTGAAACATTGTGTTTACACACACTGTTGTTATAGCGCCGCCAGACGACAGATGCAAGACTAAAGTAGGTGGAATGACCAAAGAGATAAGACCAAAGCATTAAAGTTAAAAAACACAAATATTCAATTTAAAACAATTAGTTAATAAGAAACAGCTCTTGGGTTTACTGAGAAAAATCGAGCCGGGTGGAATCGTGATGACCTGTGGCAGACAAGGGTTTGGCAAATAGGCTATAGTGGCCGCTACTTTGCAAACCGTCTCAAGGAGCATCCAATTGAGTTTTCATCTGACCGTATCCTGGCAAACCAGCCCGGCGCCCGAGGGAGAGTTCAATCGCGATCATCAAATAGACTTTGGTACAGGCCAACAACTGCTGGCATCAGCAGCCCTCGAATACAAAGGCAATGAAGCCAAGGTCAATCCGGAAGAGAGTCTGCTGGCGGCATTATCGTCCTGCCATATGCTGACCTTCCTGACCATAGCTCACTTGAAGCGCTTACCGGTAGAGAGCTACCGGGATAACGCCACCGCAGAAATCGGCAAGAAGGAGTCTGGTAAAATTGCCGTGACCCGCATGAGCCTCAACCCTGAAGTCAGTTTTGCCGAAGGCACTGAGATAGATAGGGAAACGCTGGAAAAGATCCACGAAAAGGCGCATGCCAACTGCTTTATCGCCAACTCACTGGCGGCCGATACCGAAGTGGAAATTAATTTCTGAGCAATAAAAACGGGTGCTACCGGCCTGGGAACCACGTGGCCGATAACACCCTAACACCTGCACAGGGGATGCAAAATGCATCCCCTGTTTTTTATCACTGCTTACTTAATATCGTCCGCTTCACCCTTGGGAGGCATGGGGCGAGCATTCAATGCCGGTATGGGTTCGCGTACCAGTTCATCCTTGAGATAACTGATAGCCCGCTCGAGCTGGGCGTCTTTGCCTTTGAAGGTTGCCAGTGGCAGGTTGTCTACCTCGATATCCGGGCTGACACCTCGGCCTTCAAGCACCCAGCGACCATCGATGGCATACTGAGGATACTCGGCAACCCGAGCCATGCCCCAGTCGGTGAGGCTGTTGCGCCCCGAGAGCCAAACCCCGGCGCCCGCCGTCTGTTTACCCACCAAGGGCGCCAGTCCCAGCGCCTTTATGCCGGCAGAGAAGGTTTCACCATCAGAATAGGTCAACTGATCTGTCAGTACCACCAGGTGGCCGCGGAACGTCTGCTGCATGTTGACATAAGGCGCGCCTGTTGTGGGTTGCCAGAAGGCCCATGCCTTACGCAGCAGCTTTTCAATGATCCAGCTGTCGATATTACCGCCACGATTGCGGCGCACATCGATAACCAGGCCATCCTTGTCGTAGTTGGCGTAAAACTCGCGGGCAAAGCTCTCAATATCACCACTGCCCATGGCATACAGATGCAGATAACCTATCTTGCCATCGCTGGCCTTGGCCACCTTATCGGCATTGGCATTGACCCAATCGAGATACCTGAGTTTGGCATTGTCACGGTTGCTGATAGCCTGCACTATTACCTTGTGCTGCTTGCTGCCGCGCTTGAGTCCCAAAAGCACCTGTTTGTCGGCCTGATTACGCAGCATGGAGGTGAGCTGCGCCAGGGTAGCCAACTTACGGCCATTGATATGGGTGATGATGTCGCCATCACGGACATCGACCCCGGGGCGCGCCAGCGGTGAGGCCTGCATCGGCAATTCAGGGTCGGTGCGATAGATATGACTGACCTTGACACCATCTTTCACCTGACTCAGACGTGCACCCAGCTCGGCGGCCTTGGGCATGTCGGGATCCTTGGCAAAGTCACCGCCGCGCACTTGAGAGTGCAGCGCATCGAGCTCACCCATCATCTGAGTAAAGATGTCATTCAGCTCATGTCTGTCGGTGAGCCGGTCCAGCAATGGCTGATATTTGGCCTTGGCGGCTTGCCAATCGACACCGCGCATCTTCTTGTCGAAGAAGGAGTCTCTGTGCATCAGCCAGGCATCTTCAAAGATCTGTTGCCACTCCTGACGCGGTTGAATGGCGAGTTGCCACTGGGATGTTTGCACCACGGCATTGCTGAGATCGCCCGGCAGTTTGTCACCCACTGGCACTATCACCATCTCTTTGGGATTGCTCTGCTTACGCAGCAATACCTTGCTCTGATCGGCCGAGAGTTGATAATCGCGCACATCATCAGCGAAGGTTTCCAACTTGGGGCTCAAAGGGTCAAACTTCACCAGCTTGAGCGCCGACTGTTTGCCTGTGATATCCCTATCGAGCAGATAGAGGCCCGGGCCCAACACCTGCAGTTTCTGGTAATTGCCCGCCTCGATGGGGACTTGCCACAGCCGCGACTTCAGGCCTTTCCAATCCACTTTCAGCTTATCGTCAGCGGCCTTTTCATCACCGGCAGCAACGCCTTGCAGCTCGTTGGGACGTTGGAATGGGAAACGAGCATCCTGACTCAATGCCAGGGCAAATATTTGGCTACGCTTGTCAAATACGGGGCCCATGTTGCGATCGCCCCAAGGCGAAGAAGGGGTGGCCTGGAACTCACGGTTTGACAGGAAATAGAGCCACTGACCATCCGGGCTGAAGCTGGGCGAGAAAGACTCGTATTTGTCGCTGGTCAGCATCTCGCCCTTGGCGGATTCCAGCGAGTAAAGCATCACTTGGCTTCGTTGGGCACCGACTTCCGAGCGAGTCAAGGCCAGGAAGCGGCTATCCGGCGACCAACGGATATCGGCATAGGGGCCAAGACCTTCGTTGTTGGTCACTATCTTCTTGTTACTGCCGTCTTTGAGATCCAGCAACCATAAATTACCGGCATAGTCATCATGTGCCAAATAACGCCCATTGGGCGACAGCTCCAGGCTCATTCTCAATGTGTTGCCATCTTGGGTCAGCTGCTTGGCGCCAGCGCTGCCATCGGCGGGATAACGCCAGATCTCCTGCTCACCGGAAGCATCCGAGATGGCATAGACCCAACGGCCGTCATGACTCATCAGTGCGTTGCGCATTCTATGCTTGCCGTCCGAGTCCAGCTCTACCAGGCGGGAACCATCTGTAGTCGCCAGCGCCACATGGCTGCGGGCAGTGATGACCACCTTGTCTCCTGCCGGGGCCAGCCTGGCACTGGTGGCAAAATCGAGCGGATCTTTAACCCAATGTTCACGCCGCTCGGGGAAGTCGGAGGCCAGACGCAGATCCAGCTTCTGCTCCTGCCCGGAAGCCAGGTCCCACATGTGAATATCGGCGCCCAGCTGGAACACTATGCGCCCGCCGTCCAGATAGGGGCTGCGCACTTCGAAATCACGATATTGAGTCAACTGTTTAAGATCTGAGCCATCGCTGGCCATAGACCAGATGTTGGCATTGCCATCGGCATCCGAGACAAAATAGACCCGCCCCTGCCACAGCATGGGATGACGCAGAGAGCCCTGATGCTCTTTGCCCAGCCGCACGGCCTCTTTGTCCTGCCCCAGTTGATAACGCCACAGTTCGCCCATGGCACCGCCGCGGTACACCTTGGCATTATCCCCTGTGGTTTGCAGCCCAAAGCGGGTGAAGTAGACATACTCGCCTTGTGGGTCAACCACGCCTTCTATGGCATCGGCCAGCGGCAGATCACGGGTTGTCAGGGTATCCGGGTTTACCGAACGCAGCACCCAGTAATTCGCCGGCCCTTGGGCATTGTCTGTGGCATAGAGAATTTCGCCATTTGCGGTCCAGCCCTGCAGCCGTACCTGGCTGTTTTCGAAGCTGACGCGCTTGGCTATTCCGCCGCTCATGGGGATCACATAGACTTCCTGGGCACCGTCATAGTTGGCGGTAAACGCCAGCGATTTTCCATCGGCAGAGATCTTGGCATTCAACTCTTCGGCAGGCAGGCTGGTCAAACGGGCGGCCTTGTCCTGCCCGAGCTTCTGAGTCCAGATATCCCCTTCGGCAGTAAACACCAGGGTGTTGTCATGAATCGCTGGCGAACGGTAATAGCCTTGGCCCGCTTCTGCGGCGTAGGCGGCTGCACTGCCCAAAGTTCCCAATGCCAGCATACAGCAGGCCACGGAGTGACGAAGTTTCATGAATGCCTCTATCTCTGTTATTAGTCTGTTAGCGCGGTTTTGCGAGTCCAACAAGTTAGCAGAGAAAGCAGCGGGATTCAGCTGTTGCCGACGACAGAAGTTTTAGCAAATGTGTCGGCAGGCATACTGAAAAATCAAACTGATAGCGGCCAGCCGTGGGTAATTTTGCTCAAGGATTCATTCACATCGAACAGCCTTATGCGTATGTTGTGGGCGCCCATGGCCGCCACTCGTTGTGAGTGCATACAGGCGTAAGCTTCGGCGCTGGCTTCATCTTCAAACAGATAAATGCCACCGGCCTCGCCGCTGCGTGGGTTTTCGGTCCAGATTTTGGCAATGAAACCCGGCTCCCGGGTAATGGACTCGGCCAGAGGTTTGGCCTGCTCAGTCAGGGCATCGCCCATCATTTCGGCGGGAAATTCAAAATCAATTTGCAATAGAGTGGTCATTCAACCCTCCCCTTGGTTTGCGGATTAATGTCAGGGAAGATGCAAACAAGTCATAGGCCTTGAACGCCTGTCACTGTTTTAGCCGCTCTCTTTCAAGAGAGCGCCGTGAGGACCTTCCTGATAAAATCATAAAACTGCTGCGCGTTCGCTACAAGGAGGCACAAATTGGTGGCATAGTTACCCCAAAGTAACTTGCGCCCAGCCTTATGACACTCAATCAGCAAGCCCCTCTCTGCCCGGCCTATCAGGTTCTGCGGCTGATCTGCGGCAAATGGAAGCCCGCCATCCTGTTCTTGCTGCAACAGCAGCCACAGCGCTTCAGCTACCTAAAACGGCATCTACCCGGTGTCAGTCAAAAAGTGCTGACCGCTCAGCTAAAGGAGCTGGAGCAAGACGGCGTACTTACCCGTACTCTCTACCCTGAAGTGCCACCCAGAGTCGACTATCGTCTCAGCGCGCTTGGAATGGCACTGTTGCCGCTGCTGGAGCAGATGCACCTTTTTGCCGAGCAAAACGCCGACTTGCTGACGGGAGAGCCCCAATGAAACCTGTGCCCTGGTTCGATGGTTTGAAGCGCTGGCATTTTGCCTTGGCCACAGTTTTATTGTTCGGTATTGAAGTATTGATAGCCCGCTACGCCCCGCCCGGCTTCATCCGCGGGTTTATCGGCGATCTGCTGGTAGTGATATTGATGTTTTTCGCCCTTAAAACCGTGAGCCCCTGGGCAAGTCGGCTGCTGCTTCCCTTGGTACTGGCATTTGCCTTCGCCATAGAGTTTGGCCAGGCCTTTGGCTTAGTGGATAAGCTGGGACTGGGCCATATTCGCCTGGCACGAATCGTTATCGGCAGCCACTTCGACTGGCTGGATCTGCTTGCATACAGCCTGGGTTGTTTGCTGTTACTCCCGGGTTCCATGGCGCTGTCTTTTCCGGGAAGAGCCAAGATCAAGGGGCCCGGGGATAATCCCCAAAATGAAGATCGCTCTCGACGCTCGGCGTCAGGCTGAGTCTGGCGTAGGAGATCTGCTGCCACTTACGCCGCAGCGCCGGCAGAGAGCCATCGGCCTCCAGTGCCTCAATGGCCAGATTGAAACGCTCGAGCAAGGTTTCATCAACCGAGACCTTGCTCAACATCAGATGGATCCCGTCCTGCGCCAACACAGGTTGCAGCGCCTCCAACCGCAGTTTTTCCTGCTCACCGGCAATAAAAGGTACTGAGAGAGAGTCACCCACTACTGCATCGCCCCTGTCGTAGGCCAACATCTGTACCGCCTGGGAAGCGTTGGGGCTGATGATTAACAGCGAAGCCTGACTCAAACGCTGCTTGGATGCCTGATAGTCGGCGCCATACCAACCGTTACCGGGCAGAATAAGCCTGAGCCTTTGCGAGAACACGTCCTGCCATTGCCGCACCTGGGTGACGGCTTGGTGCCCCTGTTTGACGAAGATACGCACCTCTTCACTTCGATAAGCCAGGCTGAAGTGAGCATAAAGCTGCCGCTGTGGCAATTTGGTGGCCCCGGCAAGCAGATCAATACGGCCGGATTTCAACATCTGATGTGCCCGCTTGGCCGGTATCGCCTCTATACTCAGCGGACACCCCACCTTGCCGCTGATCAAACGGCTGGCCTCAATGTCCAGTCCCTGCGGCTGGCCAAAAGCGTCTGTCCAGGCGTAAGGAGGCCAATCATTGTAGGCCAGTGTCAGGCCTTGCTGGCACTCTTTAGCCCATGTCGGGAGGGCAAACAGCAACAACAGCAGACAACACAGACAGCGCACGCAGACCCCCTTCGGACAATCCAAGCACTTGAGTCGGTCCAAGCCTTTGAGCCGAACAGTGACGACCGTAGATACAAGTGATGACCATAGATACATAGGTTTGAGTCAGCACCTATGCAATGGGCATGTAGCACTTATGCTGCAACTCATGTTTCAAGTATAGGCGCAAGATGACAGGGAGCAGGTTGGCACCTGCCCCCGGGGATTTGACGGTTCAAAAATAGCGGTTTAAAGGTTACGGCTCAAAATAAGCTTAACCTTGTAACGCCCGTTAGCGGGTCAGGCGGTTTATCAACGCCTGATGCTCAGGGAAACGCTCAAGCAGTTCATCACGGTCGAACAGCTTGAAGTCATCGAAGGTAAAGCCTGGTGCCACCATACAACCTACCAGCGAATAACCTGGATTATTCATTGCCGAACCAAAAATAGTGCCTTTGGGCACCAAGACCTGTGGCCGCTCACCTTTGGCCAAGTCCATCCCGAGTTGCGCCTCGGTCAGCTCACCCTGCTCGGAGAGCATATAGATGGTCAGCGACTCACCGCTGTGGAAATACCACATCTCATCGGCCGTCAGTTGATGCAGGTGGGACACTTCCCCCGTCTTGAGCATAAAGTAGATACTGGTCCACAGGTTACGGCTGTCATCATAGCGGCTGTCCGAGACGAATGAACGACCGAAATACCCGCCCTCAACATGGGGCTCAAGCTCGAGTGCCTGGATAACATCATCGGCGGTCAACATAAAAACTCCTGTTATTAAAATGAGGGCAGGCTCCCTGCCCCGTGATGGATTGAAACTGACTGGCTTCCCGATAACTCTTTTGAAGTTAAGCTCAGTCTTTAGCCTCAGTGATTCTCTTTGGCTTCGAGACTCTGCTCGAGACGCTCAAGCAAGGCTTGCCAGCGCTCGCTCTGCTCCTTATTAAGCGCTTGCGCATTCTCGGGCGCCGTATCCTGATGGATAAAGGACTGCTGCTTCAGTTGCAACTGGGCCGCCTCTTCCACCAGGGCCGATTCGTTTGGGCTCAAGATCTTGGCCAAGGTATCCGGCAGCGTCAGTTGATAATCTGCGGCTATGCCTCGTACCAGCACTGCCGCCTGCTCAAGTTCACCGACTTCGATGGCACTTGTCAGCAGATCCAAACGGCCGTCGATATCCCTTGGCAACGCAGCCAGAGCTTGTTGCTGCCTGGGGGCCATTCTCGCTCTTTGCTGCACAGTGTCCTCTGCCACGGCGCGATTCTTTGCAGCACTTTCTTGAGGAGGCATATCCTGTTGCTGAACAGCTTGTTCCTGAGGTGCCGCTCGCTTGGCGGTCATGGGCTGCGGCGGCGCCATAGGTTGCAGCCTGGCGGGCTGCGCCGCATGTTCAGCGCTATCTGCCTGCGGGCTGATTTCCAGACTGGCCGGAGCACTAAGCTGCGGCGGCGATGAGTTTCGCAGTTCGGGATTAAGAATAAACAGCCCTGCCACCAGCATCACAGAAGCCGCGGCGGATAGGCCATATCTGTGCTTTTGCCAGAAACCGGGCGCCGGACGGATCACCTCTGGTGCTTGGCGGCAGTTGTCCCTCGCCTGCTGCAGAATTTGCTGATCCAAGGCCTGGGGCGGCTGCTCGACAGCACCTTCACGATAGAGCGCATCTATCTGCGACTCTGACGTGGCAGCATCATCGCGTTTGTTCTCTGTCATTCAATGCTCTCCTGGGTCTTGCGCCCCAAACAGTCACGCAGGCTCTGATAGGCATAACGTATCCGGCTCTTGGTGGCCTCCAGCGTCACCCCGGCCACTTCGCTGATCAGTTGCGCCGTCAGCCCGGACTCCTGATTCAGCAAGAAGGCTTCCTTCTGCACTTGGGGCAAGAGGCCGATGCACTCCTTGAGCCAGGCGACCTGACGATTTCGCAGCAGCTCGCTATCCGGCTCGGCGGTTTGTGGACCCAGCAGATTGGCCTGCGCATCGGGCTCATCCTCATCTATGCTGAGACTGTCGACCGGTTTAACCGCCCGCACATGGTCAATCAGCAGGTTGTGGGCTATCCGGTACAACCAGGTGGTAAACTTGGCACTGGGTTGATAACTCTGCGCCGCCTTGATCACCCGGCTCCAGGTTTCCTGATACAAGTCTTCAGCCAAGGTCATATCGCTTAACTGGCGGACAAAATACCGGTAGAGTCCGCCCTTGTGTTTAAGATAGAGGCGCTCAAAGGCTTGAGCATCTCCGGCGGCATAAGCCAGCATCCAGGTCTCATCCTCTCCATTTGGCATTCCCGTTTGCCTTTGCTGTTCCAAATTTTCTCTCCCCTGGCCGGGCCTATATATTGGCTATTGGGATGAGAGTTTGCCCCCACGCCATTGGACTGTAAACCCCAATGGCGTGACTCTGGGTCTCAGTTTTGCCTATGCCCCTATTCCAGCGGCTTAAATCCGGAGGCCGGCATAAGTTCAAGCATGGGTTCGGACATAGGTTCGGCGCTGAGTTTATCTGCCACGGTTTTGCGTCCGGGTTTAAGCGCGCCTTGCTCGGCCAAGAGTGCGGCGCTGCGAGCCAGGCTGACAAACTCATGTCGATAACCGTATGGGTCCTCGCCCTTGGCCGAATCGGCAAGCTCGGCGACCTGACGCCAGTCAAAGTCATGCAGATACACTGAGCCGTTAAGCAGTTGCCCAAGCCCGGCTACCGCCGCGGCAAAGCGCAGATCATCACTGGCGAGCGCAAGCGACTTTTGGGCCGAGTCCAGGCGAATGGCATGAGTATAAAGCTGACTCTTGCTGTCTTTGCTGCTGTCACTCAAGGGTGGTTTAGCTCGCAGTTTCAGATAGCCAAGCTCTTCACGGCTATATTTTTCCTTGCCGCTGACAGGGTCGCGACCATAGCGCAATGCATCGTTGGCCAGATTATTTGAATCCGTAAGGCTGAGCTCATACAGGGCCGTCACCACATGCCCTGCGCCCATTTCGGCGGCGTCGACCTTATCGTTGTTGAAATCCTCCCGCTTGAGGGCGCGGTTTTCATAGCCGATGAGGCGATACTCGGCCACCAGCGCCGGGTTGAACTCAAGCTGCACTTTGACATCCGACGCTATGGTCAGCAGGGTGCCGCTACGCTGCTCCACCAGGATTTTGCGGGCCTCGTTCAGGGTATCGATATAAGCGTATTGGCCATTACCCTTATCCGCCAACTGCTCCAACATGCTGTCGCGGTAGTTGCCTAGGCCAAACCCCAGAGTCGTCAGGCCAATCCCATGCTGCTTTTGTTGTTCAACCAGCGCCAGCAGCTCCTGCCTGCTGGTCAGGCCCACATTGAAGTCGCCGTCGGTGGCCAGCAGAACTCGATTTACCCCGCCACTGATAAAGTGCTTGCGGGCCAAACGGTAAGCTGTTTGGATGCCTTCACCGCCGTTGGTGCCACCGGCGGCCTTAAGCTCAGCCAAAGCGGCGTCTAAGCTCTCGCTATCGGCGCCATTGATACCGTCCAGTACTACGCCGGCCTCACCGGCGTAGACGACTATCGACACCTTGTCCTGCGAGGTGAGCGTATCGCTGAGCATTTTGATGGCCGATTTCAGCAGCGGCAACTTGTCCTGCGATGACATGGAGCCGGAAACATCCAGCAAGAACACCAGGTTGGCGGCGCCTATCTGACTGGCCGGCACTTCATAGCCCTTAAGCCCGATACGCAGCAGCATCTTGCCTTCATTGTAAGGTGACGGTGCCAGCTCAGTACTGACGGAGAAAGGCTCGCCTTTGTCCGGCTGTGGGTAGTTGTAGTCGAAATAGTTAATCAACTCCTCGACTCTCACTGTGCCTTTGGGGGGCAATATTCCCAGGTTGATACTGCGCCGCATCAGGCTGTAACTGCCGCTGTCCACGTCGACGGAAAAGGTCGATAACGGCGTTTCGCCCGCCACCATGATGCCGTTGGCGATATACACCTCCGAGCCATTGGCAAGCACTGTGGCGCTGGGATAATTCACATCCGCCAGAGTCAATTCAGAGGGCACGCTCAAGCTTCTTGGCTGGACACTCGGCTTGTACAAAGCCCGCGGCGATGCAGCAGCGCTGACGGCTAACTTCTGGGCTTGCGCATGGGTGACAGCGTTCGCCATATCCTGCCCGGGGTCTTTGCTTGGCAGTACCTCTGTTTCAACCTCAGGGAATTGAGCCTCGCTCGCTTGATTGGCGACCTTGGGTGGCTCATGGGACTGCAGTGGCTGGCAAGCGGCCAACCCCAAACTGCCAACTAAGATGGCCAACAGGCTAAGATGATAGCGGCGCCCGGCAATGGCGGCGCTTTGATTTATCCTCATCTTCCCTTTCTGATTTACCTTGCACTTGCCAGGCAACATTATCGCCTTCATAACACTTCTCCTTATTCGGCTGTTGTTATTGCAAACGGGCAGCAGAAGCAAAAGGGTTATTGAGTCCCCAACAAATCTTGCAAATAAGCCAAAGCGCCGTTGGATGATGGCGGAGAAACACCAAGCGACCAAGACAGAGAAAAAGAGATGGGGAAACGTGAGAAGCACAACCGCCTCGACCAAACACACTTTTGGCTCAAAAAAAAGCTTAAAATTTAGCTTTTGAGTCACGCATCACACAAGGCGAGTTTGCAGAAGCCTAAAATAGCGGCTCTTTTTCCCGGCCTTTAGCCGGTTTGATTTTCTGGAGCCCTGTCGACGTGCCTCACATAAGCAATTTCAGAACCCAACTCTTTTCTTTGCGCCTGGGCCATGCCCTGCGTGAAGTCATCGCCAAGGAAGGCTATAGTGGAAAGCACTTTGGCCAGGATCTGATGGCCGGGGTCACTGTGGGGATTATCGCCATTCCATTGGCCATGGCATTGGCTATCGCCAGTGGCGTAGCCCCTCAATATGGTCTCTACACCGCTATCATAGCCGGCTTTATCATCGCCATCACCGGCGGCTCACGCTACTCAATCTCTGGCCCGACCGCCGCCTTTGTGGTGCTGCTCTATCCCATAGCCCAGGAGTTTGGCCTCGCCGGCCTGTTGATGGCGGGGATGATGTCAGGCGTTATCCTGATAGCCATGGCGCTGCTGCGCCTTGGTCGCCTGATCCAATATATTCCCCAGTCGGTGACGCTGGGCTTTACCGCCGGGATAGGTGTGGTCATCGCAGTTTTGCAGCTGAAAGATTTTTTCGGTCTGCCCATAGACAGCATGCCGGAGCAGTTCGGTGAAAAACTGCAGGTGCTGGCACTGGCGCTGCCACAAACCGATTTTCCCAGCTTAGTGGTGGCATTGGTCACTCTGGCTGTCATGCTGCTGTGGCCAAAACTGAAATTGCCGGTGCCGGCGCATCTGCCGGCCATCATTGTCGGCAGTCTACTGGCTTTGCTGCTCGGCAATTTGGGGCAAGAAGTAGAAACCATAGGCAGCCGCTTCCATTATCTGTTGCCAGATGGTAGCCAGGGCAATGGTATTCCCCCCTTCCTGCCGAGCTTTGAGTGGCCTTGGTTGCAACCTGGGCCGGATGGCGAACCTCTGGGGCTTTCCTGGCAGATGGTAAAAGCGCTGGCTCCGGCTGCCTTTGCCATCGCCATGTTGGGCGCCATCGAATCCCTGCTTTGCGCCGTAGTGCTTGATGGCATGACTGGCAAGCGTCACAGCGCCAACAGCGAATTGCTTGGCCAGGGGATAGGTAATATAGTAGCCCCATTCTTTGGCGGTATCACGGCTACAGCTGCCATTGCCCGCAGTGCGGCCAACGTCAAGGCCGGTGCCTTTAGCCCGGTATCGGCGATTATCCACTCCCTGGTGGTACTCCTGGGGCTGGTGGCACTGGCCGGCTTACTGTCCTTCCTGCCGATGGCTGCCATGGCGGCCTTGCTGCTGGTTGTAGCCTGGAACATGAGCGAAGCCCCCAAGGCCTGGCAACTGCTGAAAACCGCGCCGCGCAGCGATATCTGGGTATTCTTAAGCTGTTTTTTCCTGACTGTGGTGTTCGACATGGTGATCGCCATCTCCTTCGGGATCATGCTGGCGGCCCTGCTGTTTATGAAAGAGATCGCCGAGATGACCCGTCTCTACGATATCAGCAACAATAAGCGCTACATCGACCGGCCACTACCGGACGACTGGGTAGTACTGAAGATCAACGGGCCACTGTTTTTTGCCGCCGCTGAGCGCATTTTCGCTGAAATCGCGCAGATGACCCAGGATAAGCAAGTCATAGTGCTCTATATGGATGGAGTGTCCATTCTCGATGCCGGTGGTATGGCCGCGTTGAATAAATTGATACGCAAATGCCAGAGCAACAATACCCGTCTGCTGGTTGCCGATCTGCAGTTCCAGCCCATTAGAACACTGGCCAAGGCCAAGGTTCAGCCTATCGAAGGTGTGCTCAAGTTCTATCCCACCTTGAGAGAGCTGATTGAAGAGCAGGTACCACAGATAACCGTCGATTCCACGGCACCGGACTCAAGCGCTACCGCCAAGGAGAAACCCGCCCAATAATTTGGCAACGCCGAGCTCTTTTTCTGCCTGCGCCCGGAGTTATCCGGGCGCTTGTTTATCCCGTCAGCAGTTTCAATCACAACTGACTGACACAACTGTAAGAAATTGGCTATCCCCCCACTAAAGTTAATCTGCTAGTATGCGCGCTGATGAAAAGGGCGCTGATTAAAAAGCACAGGATAAAAAAGGCGCAATATTGAATTGCCGCCATACATTGCAAAGGACTGGGGATGCAAGCCAAACAAACAAAGCTCTGTAACCTGTTGAAGCTGGGTGCCGGGCTGGGACTGCTCTGCATGAGCCAATTGGCGCAGGCTGATGAGGGTAAAACGGAAGCGGAGATCCGCTGGCAGGCGTTGAGCCCGATAGCCAACCTGTATCTGAGTCACGCCAATGCGGAAGACTTTATCGCCAGGGGGGATGAAGAAAAAAACCGCTACGACAACTACGCTGGCGCCCTCGCCTATTACCTGATGGCCACAGAGCGCGATAGCAGCAATATCTGGGCGCCCTATCAAGCCGCCGGTACTCTGGCAATGTTGGAACTTAAAGACCAGGCAATCGAAATGCTGCAGTTGGCCGACAGCCGCGGCCTGTGGCAACAGATAATGCTTGAGGAAGACGACGAACTTGCCGGCATAAAGGACTCGGATGAATACCGCGCCGTGTTGGATAAGGTTAAACGCCGTTATCCTCAGCATGCAAAAGATGCCGGTACAGCTTATATCTACCGCCCTCAGGGGGCTGCCCCTGAAGGTGGCTGGCCTGTGCTGGTCTGGTTATCCGGCTATGGCACAGAAGGCAGTGACAGCGCCCATATGGCCAAACTGCTGACAAGTGAACGGGCAATATTTATCGGGATCAACGGCACGGAAAAACTCAATGAGCACAGCTTCCGCTGGGCCAGAACCGAAACCGAGTCCAGTCATCAGGCAGTGCAGCAGGCTTTGGCCAAGGCGGCAAAGAACAGCCCTGTCAACAAGCAGAAAGTGGCACTGATGGGCTTTTCCCAGGGTGCCCTTCACAGCGCTCACCTGCTGGCCAAACACCCGAATGATTATGTCGGCGCCCTGCTGCTGTCTGCAGGCGGTATGCAAACCG
The DNA here is from genome assembly GCF_012030025.1 of Shewanella sp. Iso12. NCBI lineage: Bacteria > Pseudomonadati > Pseudomonadota > Gammaproteobacteria > Alteromonadales > Shewanellaceae > Shewanella > Shewanella sp. Iso12. The sequence goes on along the minus strand of NZ_JAAUHW010000002.1, from coordinate 247,296 downwards.
AAATCAAGGCTTCGGCGCCCGCCGGTAAGCGACTGGTTATCTCATACGGCGAACAGGAGCACAGCAGTAATCTGGCGCTGGATAAACAGCTGGAACAATTTTTTAGCCCGGGTAATCAACTGCAGGTCAAACCGCATCAGGGAGGGCATTTCTTTGATGATGCCTGGCAGCAGAAATACCCGGATTATGTCAATTTCGTATTGGAACTCAATTAAGGAAGATTAGATGGAACTGAAAAGTGCCTCAGGTTTTAAATCCTATTTTACCCCCAAGCGCATTCTGATTGGGGTGGGCGTTTTGGCGGCCCTGGGTATTGCCCAAAGCTCAGTATTGATGACTGATGCCGGTTACACCTATGTGCATCAGAACAATGTTACCGGCTCTTTGGATGTGTTCACCGAGCCCGGCATCCACTTTCGCATGCCGTTTCTGTCGAAAATAACCCGCTATGATCAGGTCGTTACCGTCTCCTTTGGCAACAACCAGGGCGAGGTATTCTACCAACGTCTGCCGGCGCTGCAGGTACGTTTTGCCGATACCTACACAGGCCAGGTACCGGCCACTTTCCGCTTCAAGCTGTCTTATGATCCCGAGCAGCTCAAGACGATGCATCGGGAGTTTCGCTCCAACGACAACCTGATTGACACCATGTTGATCAAGAACGCCCGCAACGTCACTGTGATCACCTCGACCCAATATACCGGCGAGGAGTTTTTCCAGGGCGGCCTCAATCAGTTCAAGGCACAATTGTCAGATCAGCTCAGCAACGGTATCTACACCACTGAGCGGCGCCAGGTTGAAGTCGAGCAGGTGGATCTGGTGCCGGTTGGCTTCGATCAGGAAGATTCCAACAAGCTGCAAGCCACCAAACAATTGGTGTGGAAGACAGTACCTATTACCGACAAGAGCGGTAATCCGGTACGTCAGGATAACCCGCTCAAACATTATGGCATCACGGTCACCCAGGTCACTATCGGCGATCCCAAGCCGGAAGATCAGCTTGACAAGCTATTGACTGATAAGAAAAAACTGGTTGCCGAGCGGATCCGCACCATTCAGGAGCAGGAAACCTCCAAGGCCCAGGCCAAGACAGAGCAGCTGCGCAAAGAGATCCAGCGTACCCGCGAAGTACAGGATGCCCAACGTGCCAAGGAGCTGGCGGTTATTGCCCAGCAAAAAGAGGTTGAAGTGGCGCGGCAAATCGCCGAGCGTGAACTGGTGGAAGAACGCAAGAAGAAAGATATCGCCACCCTGAGCAAGGCCAAAGAGCTGGAAATCGCCCAGGCCAACCTGGAGATCCAGAAAGCCAACTCGGCCTCGGCCATGTTTGAGGCCAAGGCGATCCGTGAAAAAGGGATCGCCGAAGCCGACGTACTGGCGGCGAAATACAAGGCCCTGGGTGCCCATGAGAAGGTGTATCTGGCCGAGCTGAACCGGGATGTGGCCAACTCCCTGTATCAGAACCTGCCCAACTTCAAGGTGGATATGCCGAAGAACTATATCAACGGCAGTGGCGGCAACGGCATGACCTCCAATTTGGACGTGATCACCGGCTTGTCGGCGTTGGGGATGATGGAAAAAAGCACCGCCCTTGGCAGCAAAGCATCCGCCAAATAACGAGCTGGTTAGAAGGTAAATTGAAGGGAGGCTTAGCCTCCCTTTTTATTCGCCTTCATTTCAGGTCATACTGATATGCCCAACCGCAAGGAGGCCTTATGTCTAAGCATTCATCCCTTTCACTGCGCCCGCTGCGCCGCTCTATCTCGCTTGCAGCGGCTCTCTCGACGGCGGCTTTGCTGACAGCTACTGTGAGTGGCTCTGCACTGGCTGAAAATTCAGCGCCATCGGTACTGAAGGATATCCGCCTGCCCCAGGGCTTTGAGATAGAAGTCTATCTGGATAATGTCGCCAATGCCCGCCAGATGGCGCTTGGCAGCCAGGGCACACTCTTTATCGGCAGTCGCGGCGAAGGTAAAGTCTATGCGGCAATAGATACAGATGCCGATGGCCGCCACGACAAGGTCAAAGTGATCGCCTCTGGGCTCAATATGCCTTCCGGGCTAGCCTTTCGGGACCAGACTCTCTATGTGGGCGCCGTGAGCCAAATTCTCGCCTTTGACAATATCGAGCAGCAGCTGAGCCAGAGTGCTTCCCCGAGTTATCGAATCTTTTATGATGACTTACCTTCAGATAAGCATCACGGCTGGAAATACCTCAAGTTTGCCGCCGACGGTCGCCTGTATATACCCATAGGCGCGCCTTGCAATACCTGTGATGCCGGCAGCGACTACAGCAAAATAATCAGCCTGGACCTCCAAAGCAAACAACCAAGGCTCGAAGCCGCCGGTGTGCGCAACAGTGTCGGTTTCGACTTCGACCCTGTCAGTGGCCAGCTGTGGTTTACCGACAATGGCCGCGACATGATGGGAGACGATATGCCAGCCGATGAACTCAATCATTTGAGTCAGCGCGGCCAACATTTTGGTTATCCCTACGTTCATCAAGGGGATACCCTGGATCCTGAATTCGGCAAAGGTAAGCAGCCTGCCGATTTCAGCCCTCCTGAAGTCAAGCTGGGCGCCCATGTAGCGGCGCTGGGGATGACCTTCTATCGCGGCGACAGCTTCCCCAAGGCCTATCACGGCGGCATTTTTATTGCCGAGCACGGCTCCTGGAACCGGTCCAGCAAGGTGGGATATCGAGTGCGTTTCGTGCCGTTAAAACAGGGCAAGGCCGGTGAACCTCAGGTGTTTGCCGAAGGCTGGCTCAAGGGCGAAACCGTATCCGGACGCCCCGCCGATGTGCTGCAGTTACCGGATGGTTCCTTGCTGATAGCCGATGATGCCCAAGGCCGCCTCTATCGCATCTTTTACTCGGGCTGATTTTTGTCCGAAACACAGTGTTCAAGGGCAGCGCGCGCCGTCCTGTCATGATATTATCTGCAGCCATTATCGCCCGGCCTTGGGAACAACGCCGGGTTAAGGAAGCTGCGAACCACGCCTTGCATCCAGGTCTGTAAGCCAACGCAGAGCACGCATGGGACTGGTTTGCACCTTCCGTTACTGTACCCGACCTGGAAACAGGCAAAATATTATAAATAAAATCAGTAGTTAAGGAGTTATCATGCAAGCCCTCGTTGCTGTTGTAATGGGTTCCAAGAGTGATTGGCCCACCATGGAAGCGGCCGCAGAGATCATGGATTATCTCAAGGTGCCCTACCATGTCGAAGTGGTTTCGGCCCATAGAACCCCAGACAAATTGATGGAATTTGCCGCATCAGCAGCAGACAAAGGATACAAGGTCATCATAGGCGGTGCCGGCGGCGCCGCTCACCTGCCGGGTATGATAGCTTCCAAGACCCGCTTGCCTGTACTGGGCGTGCCGGTACAAAGCAAGGCTCTCAGCGGCATGGACAGCCTGTTGTCGATAGTGCAGATGCCCAAGGGTATTGCCGTGGGAACGCTGGCCATAGGTACAGCCGGGGCATTCAACGCCGGGCTACTGGCCTGCCAGATGCTGGCAACTCAAGACTCTCAACTGGCCGAGCGCCTTGAAGCCTTCCGCGAAGCTCAGACCCGCGCGGTACTCGATAATCCGGATCCGAGGGAAGACTGAGATGGCTGACAAGAGAGTTTGGGTACTGGGCGATGGCCAACTGGGTGCCATGTTGCGTCATGCCGGCCAACCGCTGGCCATAGATGTCCGCCCCGTGGATATCATGGCACCAAGCGATGAAAAGTTGCCGCTGACAGACACAGATATTATTACCGCCGAGCGTGAGCAGTGGCCGGAGTCCCCTCTGAGCCTGCAGTTGTCGCAGCACTGTCATTTCATCAATGGCCCGGTATTTGGCCGCCTCGCCGACAGATACACCCAAAAATCCCTGCTGGATCAGCTCAAGGTGGCCACTGCGCCTTGGGAACTGCTGGACGATAACACCCAAGCTAATGATCTTTATCACAAATACGGTGAAAGAGTTCTACTGAAACGCCGCACCGGCGGCTATGATGGCAAGGGTCAGCACTGGCTGAAACAAGCCGAGTCGACCACTATCCCGGCCGATTGGCGCAATCAAGCGATTGCCGAACAGGCGATCCCCTTCGATGAAGAGGTGTCTCTGGTTGGGGTTCGCAGCCGCAGCGGCGAGTGCTTCTTTTATCCCTTGACACTCAATCTGCATCAGGATGGCATTCTGATGGCATCAATAGCCCCCCTGGCGCGTCTGCAGCCACTGCAGGCCGAGGCCGAGACTATGCTCAGCAGCATAATGCATGAGCTTGAGTATGTGGGGGTGATGGCGATGGAATGTTTCCGGGTGGGCGATCACCTGCTGGTCAATGAGCTGGCGCCCAGAGTGCACAACTCAGGGCACTGGACTCAGGCAGGCACCCATATGGATCAGTTCCAGTTGCACCTGCGGGCCCTGTGCGATTTGCCACTGATGACGCCTCAGGTTAACTTCCAATGTGTGATGGTCAACCTGATAGGCATAGATAAGGACGACCGTTGGCTGAGCCTGGCCAATGCCGAGCTATTCTGGTACGACAAAGAGGTGCGCCCCGGCCGCAAGGTAGGCCACCTGAACCTGTCGGTACTGGATAAAAACGCGTTGGCCGACAGCATTGCCAGGCTTCAGCAGTGGATGCCGGCGCAATATCAGGCGCCACTTATGTGGATACTGGCGGAGTTTGGCTGACAAACGGGCGGGCCCCCTCGCCCGCCTCTGACCTTGATTCAAGGTATAACTTTAGGATTCTCAGGATTTGTTGGATCAGAACGGACTCAGAAAGCAGAAGATAGACACATTGGATCTGCGCTATCATCTGCTGCTTCTGTTACTGCCTCTGCTGCTGATAGCCTTACTGTTCTGGGTCACCAGCCCGGCCGGTGAGCTTCCCTGGCTGCAGTGGGGTGGGGTTTCTATCATCTATTTCCTGGCCTACAGCCTGGGTTATTTTGTCCATCAAGGGCGCTTGGGCCGACTGTGGCAACACCTGGAGCAGGTGCTGGGGATCAACGAAGCCACCTTCGAATTAGTGCATCTTTCCAGTCAATACGAAACCGAACACGCCTTTCTCAACGCCCTGCTCGGTAAGGCAGTCGCCATGGTTGATGGCGCCGAAATGGGCTCCATCATACTGGTGGAACCCGGCAGCAATAAGCTGCATTTTGAATCTGCACTCGGGCTGGATCTGGCCAAGCTGCAACAGCTGAATATGACCCTGGAGCAGTCTTTCGAATACAGGTTGACCGATGGCCGCTGCAACCGGGTAGTCGTGGTCAACGATATGCGCAAAATCAACGCCCAGAGTAGCCTGAGCGCCGAAGATCAGGCCCTGCTGCTGAGTGCCGCCAGCATTCCCATTCGGGCCACCCTGTCCAGCCCAATCCATATCGATGGTCAGCTCTATGCCATGCTCAACCTAGACAGCTCACTGCTGGCCTGTTTCAGCACCTATGACAGGGATCTGGTGGCTATTTTGACCCGTGAAGCTGCCAATGCCATTGCCCTGTATCAAAAGTCCCGCCAGATCCACCAGTTGGCTAATTTTGACTGCCTGACCGGACTGGCCAATCGCAAGTATTTTGAAGAACAGGCGCAAAAATGGCAGCCCAAGACCAAGCTGGAAAGCATGCTGGTGCTGCTGGATATGGATAACCTGAAAAAGATCAACGACAACCTGGGGCACGGTGCCGGTGACTTTGCCCTCAAGCGTCTGGCAACCGAGCTGAAACGCAGCTGCCCGCCACCGGCCCTGGTGAGCCGATTTGGCGGCGACGAATTTGTGCTGCTCTGCTACGGCAGTGAAAGCTGGCTCAGAGAACGTTTACAGCAGGCCGAGGCCAGGCTTGCAGCCGATGAGGTTGCCGTTTATTTCAGTGCCGGCATCGCGCCTTTCAACGGCGATATGGAGTACAGCCTGAAACTGGCAGACAGCCAGATGTACCGGCAGAAAAGAGCCCGCAAGGGTGGGCACGAATAAAGAAACCTGGCTCCCAATGACGGGATTGCTGCAGTAGGTGACAAGGAGAACCGATGCACAAACAGCTCATAATTATGGCGGCGCTGGCCGCAAGCACTCTACCCGTGCTGCAACAGGCGCAGGCGGCACAAAACCTCTCTTCCTTAATGGTGGAAGTTCGCCAGCAGGATGGTATCCCCCATTATTACAATCTGGCCAGTGGTATGCCCCTCAATGGTGAAATATCCATCGTCCGGGACAATCAAGGCTATACCCTGGCGGAGTTCTCCCAGGGCGTGCCCCATGGGCGCTGGCAGGTATTTCACTCCAACAATGCCAAATTGATTGAGGGCCAATATTTCCAGGGCTATCAAAATGGCAGTTGGCGCATGTATGACATCAGCGGCCAGATGACCGAATTGCAGGTGTTCAACAAGGGCGTGCCGGAAGGGGAATGGCAAACCTTCGACACTAAAGGCCGTCTCAGTGAAAGCGTCTTCTACCGCGACGGTAACAAAGAGCAGGTCAAGCGTTTCTACGCCAGTGGTAAACTCAAGGCCAGCGAAACCTATACCGACAACCTGCGCCATGGTCAGTGGCAGAGCTTCTATGAAAACGGCACCCTGGCCCAAAGCCAGCAATACGCCAACAACCAACTGTCAGGCGACTATCTGGAGCAAAACGCCCAGGGGGTAATCAAGGTCAAGGGCAAATTCGATGCCAATGGCCAACGTCAGGGCGTCTGGCAGAGCTTTTTTGATGATGGCAGCAAAGAGAGTGAGATAAGCTTCAGTGCCGGCGAGCGGGACGGCGAAAGCCTGAAATATCACCCAAGCGGCGAACTGGCAGTCAAATGTGCTTACCGCGCGGGTAAGCGCCAGGGCCAATGTCAGACGTTTGACGACAAAGGGATACTGCTGGGCAATGAGCATTTCAGTGACGGCGAAAGAGATGGCACCCAGGAGTACTTCAACAGTGAAGGCAAGCTGGTCATAGAACAGCACTACAAAAACGGCCTGCAAACCGGTGTACAGAAGCGTTTTCACCCCAATGGCCAGTTGGCTGAGCTGGAAACCTTCCACGACAGCCAATTGAGTGACAACGGTCAATATCCCCGCCATGGCAAGTATGAGCGTTTCGATATCGACGGCAAGCCACTGGAGAAGTCCCAGTTTGCCATGGGCCTGCTGGATGGTTTGCATCAGCGTTTCAGCGCCGGTGTTTTACAAGAGTCCAGCCAATGGCAGCAGGGTGAGCGTCACGGCGACTTTATCCGTTACTTCCCGAACGGTAAAAAACGCAGCCTGAACCAATACCAGCACGACAAGCAAACCGGAAAATCCATCCGCTACTTTGAAGATGGCACTGTGCAGGAGCAGGGCGATGTCATTGAAGGCAAGTGGGTCGGCAAATATGAGAGCTTCTACGACAATGGCAAGCCCAGGGAGTTGGCCCACTATGCCAAAGACAAGGCCGCCAAGGATTATCGTTATCCGCTCGATGGTGCCTTCAAGCGCTGGTACGCCAACGGCGATCCCAATGAGGAAGGCGCATATCTCAACGGCGACAAGGACGGGCTCTGGATTCAGTATCGCGAAGGGGTCAAGAGCCGGGAGCAGACCTTTGTCAAAGGCAAACTCAATGGCAAATATGCCGAGTATTACCATGGCCGCCGCCGGGTTACTGGGGAATACCTGGACAATAAGAAGACAGGTACCTGGATAGACTACCGCTACGAAGAGGACGATCCTACCTTCGGCACCATCCCAGAAGGCAATATCAGGATCAAGAGCCTGTGGCAACAGGGTAAGTTACATGGTGCACGCGAGCACTACAGCTTCAAGGGCATCCTTTATCGCAAGGAAACCTATGACAATGGCGATAAGACCGGCAGCTATAGCGAATACTATGTCGACAATGGGCAGCAGAAACTGGCCGGTGAGTTGTTAAAAGGGGCCAAAACCGGCCAGTGGCAAAGCTGGTTTGAAGATGGCATGCTCGCCGCCAGTCAAGAATTCAAGGACGATGTACTGCACGGCAAATCTGAGCAGTACTACAGTAACGGCCAGTTAAAACAGCAGGCCAACTACTGGCAGGGAAAACTCGATGGCAAACTGAGCCAGTACTTCCAAAATGGCAAACCACAGAGCCATGAGCAGTGGGTCAAGGGCCAGAAAGAGGGTGAAGCCAGTTACTTCCACAACAACGGCAAGCTGGCCGAGAAAGGCACCTTCCTCAGGGACAGAAAAGAGGGGCTGTGGCAGACTTTCTGGACCAATGGCGAGAAGCGTACCGAAGGCAGCTATATCAGCAATCGTGAATCCGGCGACTGGAACTTCTACGACCAGTTCGGCAAGCTGATAAAGACAGAACACCACGGCTGATAAAACGGCTGGCTCATCTGTAGAGAACCCAAAAAGCGCACCTTAAGGGTGCGCTTTTACCGAGGAACAGCTTAGTTTCCCCTTCCCTAGCCAAAGAACAAACGCCAGAGCCAAGAGGCGTCCAGGTCTTCCTTGCACTGATTATATTGCGCCGCATAACGGCGGGAACGATTGTCCACCTTGTCGGCCACCCTTACCAACCAGGCCTTGCTGCGGTAACTGCCGCGTTTGTAGCCGCCCCAGCCTTCGTGATAATTGAGATACTGGTTGCGGGCATCCCACTTGGACACACCATTGATCTTATGGCTCTTGTAGATAAACCAGCCCATAAAATCCATTGCATCATCAAAATCGCTGCGACTGGCCCAGCTGTTGCCGGTCTCACGCACATAATCATCCCAGGTCATGGTCTTGGCCTGGGCATAACCATAAGCATCACTGGCGCGTCCTATGGGAATGATCCACAAGAAATACTCCATAGGTGGCGCCGCATTATGCTTGAAGGAGCTCTCCTGATACATCATGGCCAAGGGCACATGCACGGGAACGCCCCACTTTTCACGGGCATCCTTGGCAGCGTTGTACCAAGATCTGTGCTCTTTGAAGATGGAACAGATATTGTCGGGCTCTTTGGGAGGTGAAGTGGCGCAGCCACCCAAAAACAGGGAGGCGGAAACAGCAAGCGCCGGGGCAAATTTGGATAGAAACTGTCGCTTCACGAAAATCTCACGGCTTTCAAAGGCCAGGCCTTTGGTTGAACTTGGACTCAGTGTCGCCCGAGTCAAACATCAAATGCAACCTGAGCCTCTGAAAAAGTGAGCTTTATTGCGGCTCCGGCAGCTCGCATTCATGAACTTCCTGCTGCCAGACCACAGGTTCCCAGTAACCGGTATCCTTGCCGGTATAGCGCCTGTCGGTATTGAACTTGGCCGCCAGGTGATAACGTTGCCCGGCTTCCACCAGCAACTTCAGCTCCTTGGGCGTGCGGGCCGACAATCGCACTTTGAGCTCAGGTGAATCTATCAGCTCAGAGACGGTAAAGCTGTGTTCACCCGGTGGCAACTGATAGTTGGGTTTGGAAATCACGGGTTGGCCATCGAGATGGGTGACCACCAAGCGATAAAACTGCTGCTCCCGATCCGGCTCCAGATAACCTGAAACCGTACCACATTCGCGCCCGGGCTCGGGAGCACTGGCGCAGGCCGATAGCAACAGGGCTGCGGCCGAGATTAACAACAAAGACTTCACTGACTGACTGCTTCCTTGGCTGGTTCATCGGCAAAGTACTGAACCAGAAAATCATCAAAATTCAAACGATCAGCGGCTTCCATCTGCAACTGACTCTCGATTGAGGCCTGGGCTTCGGCTTCAAAGGAAGCCAGCGCTGCGGCACTCAGCGGATAATTCAGCAGCTGCTGCTGATACTCTTTCGCCAATGCCATCACCCAGGCGCCGTGATCCAGCCCCTTGTCTGCCAGAGTCTTCATCACCTGCCCTGACAGCGTCTCATTCGGGTCGATAACGGCTTGATGCCACTTGGCCAGTGCCAGCTGATACTGGTCATCATCCTTTCCATCGAGCAGCGTGGCCAACTGCTGCAGCTCGGCAAACAGTGCCAGCATCCACTGCTCACGCGCCACAGGCTCGCCATTTTGGCTCAGCATTAAGCCGGGCTTACGCCCTTCCAACACCACGGCCTTGAGGTTGGCAGCTATCTCCTGCTCACCTGTGCTATCGGTCGTCGCCGATGGACTCAACAAACAATGAAGCAGGAACAGATCCAGGAAGCGCACCTGAGAGGCCTCTATGCCTATGGCACTGAAGGGGTTTACATCCAACGCCCGCACTTCGATATATTCCACCCCGGCGCGTGCCAGTGCCTCGGAAGGCTTTTCACCGCTGCGGGTCACACGCTTGGCGCGAATGGGGGCATAAAACTCATTTTCTATCTGCAACACATTGGCGTTGAGCTGGCGATATTCGCCATCAACCTTCACCCCTATGTTGGCAAAGTTGTCCGAAGGCAACTTGATGGCGGCGCGGATCCCCTTGAGATAATCCGCCAGCGAGTTATAGCTGATACTGAGCCGCTCCTGCTCCTTGTTGGTGTAACCCAGGTCACTCATTCTCAGTGAGGTGGCCCAAGGCAGATACAGGGTGCCGCGGCCCATCTTTTCAAAATCCAGTTCTGTCTGCTGCTCTTTGATGAAAGAGCCGCACAGCGCCGGTGAAGCGCCAAACAGATAAGGCAACACCCACACCAAGCGGCGGTAGTTGCGGATAAGGCCAAAGTAGCGCTCCGAGATAAAGTCACAGCGGGAAACCGACTTGTCGCTCTGGGCATAGAGCAGATCCCAAAGCTCGTCAGAAACCGAGAAGTTAAAGTGCACTCCTGAGATGATCTGCATCAAAGCGCCGTATCTGTAGGTCAGGCCCTTGCGATAGAGGGTCTTCATCCGCCCTGAGTTGGAGCTGCCGTATTGGGCGATGGGAATATCCTTCTCGTCGCCAACATAACAAGGCATGCTCACGGGCCAAAGCTTTTGTCCTTTAAGCTGATTGAGGGTAAAGGCATGAGTCTCGGTGAGACCGGTCAGCAGCTCATCTATGCTGTGGGTAACAGGCGTTATGAACTCGAGCAACGCCTCACTGTAATCGGTAGTGATCCTCGAGTGGGTCAGGGCCGAGCCCAAGGTTTTGGGATGACCATCCATAGCCAGGTGCCCGCTGGCATCAATTCTCAAGGCTTCTCGCTCAATCCCACGGCGCATATCCTTGAGTGCGGCGCGTCCTTCGGCTCCTTTGAGCATTGCGACAGATTCGGTAAATGACTTCAAATTCTTTTTCTCTGCTTGGCGGCCTAGGCCTTTATCTGGCCAATAGACCCGGGCATACCTGCTCCGCTTTCATCTCTTGGTGATTCATCACCAAAAGGCACAGGACTGCTCTGTGTGACTGCTGCCCAAAATAAAGCCTAAGCGGCCTTTCAGGCAAGTGTAATTTAAAAGAGACAGGCGGTGATGCTCCTTGAAGCATCACCGCCTTGCATAGTGGCAAGCGAGTCGTAACCCGCCGCGGTTAAGATCAATATGGGGTCAAAGTGGCCGTTTTACAAGGGCAGATTGATCACTGAATAACCCATTGCCTTAATCCCGGGCTCGATAAGATTTTTATCCCCGACCACCAATATTTGCATGCTGGCAGGATCCAACCACTCTTTAGCCAGTTCATTTAGCGTATCAATACTGGTTTGGTTGATAATCTCATCCTGACGGGCAGTAAAATCATCGCTCAGACCGTACTTCTGGATCATTCGGATAAAGCCGGCCTTTTGGTAAGGCGTTTCATAATCCAGTGCTTTACCCTGCGAAATTGAGGCCCGCATAAAGCTAAGCTCTTGTGTCGTCATCCCCTTATCATGATAAGCCTTGAGCTCCTTGATAAACTCGGCCAGCGCCTTGGCGGTGACATCACTGCGAACGCTGGCGCCCGCCTTGAAGTACCCCTGCTCAATACCACCACTGAAGAAGCTGCGGGCACCATAGGTGTAGCCCTTGTCTTCCCTGAGATTAAGGTTGATGCGGCTGTTGAAGGCGCCGCCCAAGGGATAGTTCATCAGGTAAGCCTTGAAGAAGTCGCCCGTGGCATCGTAAGGCAGGGCGCGCTTGCCTATGCTGATAACCGACTGGGCCGCTCCCGGCTTATCGATAAGGAACACCACACCGGGTTTACCCTCGGGCATCTCACCCAAGGTCGGCAGAGACACAGCCTGGCCGCCCCAAGGCTCCAATCCTTTTAGCTTGCCGATTAGCTGATCGCGGGGCAGATCGGTTACCGCCACCAGTTGGGCGTTGCCGGCGCGATACTGCTCCTTATAGAAAGCCTTGATATCATCGAGCGTCAGTTGGCTGACACTCTCAAGCGTACCGTTATCATTGACACCGAGACTGGTTTGGCTGCCAAACAGCAACTTGCTGAAACCCTCTTCGGCCAGATAGTTGGGATCCGAGGCCAGATGTTGCAGGCTTTGCAACTGCTGCTGTTTTACCCGCTCGAAATCGGTTTCCTTGAAGCCTGGCTCAAACAGCCTTTCTTCGACTATTGCCAGGGTCTTATCCAGGTTTTCGGTCAAGGCCGAGATCCGGATGCTGCTTTGATAGCCGCTGCTGTCGAACACCACGGAAGATCCCAGCAGCTCCAGCGCCTGGGCTAGTTCTTCACTGCTGCGTTTGGCGCTGGACTCATTGAGCATGGCCGCCGTCAAACCGGCGAGCCCGGCCTTTTCCACCGGCACCAGTCTGTGACCGCCGTTGAGGTAGATGACCAGCTCGGTAGTAGGCGTTTCATGGCTTTCAGTGCCCATGACACTGATACCGTTGTTCAGTTGGGCAGACCAAAGCTTGGGCACCTGCATGGAGGGCGCCTTGCCGGCAGCGGGGATCTTACTGCGATCGAAACTGCTGTTGGCACTTACGACCTGCTGCAACCCGGCAACGGCGTTGGCGGCAACCCTTGGTTCAGGCGGGGTAAAGTTATCGGCCTTGGCCACCAGCGCCTTGGCGCCCATGGGCACAACGCTCATCACTACGCTGGGCTTATCCTTGATGTAGCGCTTGAATACCCGCATCACATCTTCTTTGGTCACAGCATCATAGCGGGCCAAATCTTTGGCTATCTGATTGGGATCACCGGCGAATGTCTGGTTATAGGCCAAGTTGGACACCTTGCCCGAGACACTCTGCAGCGAGAAGATACTGTCTGCGCGGAACTGCACCTTGACCTTCTGCAGATCTTCATCTGTGACGCCCCGCTGTTCAAATTCGGCGATCGATTCGCGGATCTTGGCCTCTATCGGCGCCAGTGCTCCGCCCTTGGCCGGATTGGCCAAGGCGTAGATAGACATTTGACAGGCCAGCTCCTGGCAAGGATGACTGACCCCGGCCTGCACCGCATAACCATCTTTCACCAGATTCTTGTAAACCAGCGAGGTCTTGCCGCCGCCGAGAATATTGGCCAGCAGATCCAGCGCGGCCTCATCCTGATGACGGGCGTAAACGGTTGGGAAAGCAATACGGATGAGTGGCAGATGGACATTGTCTTCCATCGAGATATAGCGGCTCTTGTCCAGCGTTACCAGAGGTTTGGCATCGGTCGCCACCTCAGGCCCCTTGGGAATATCGCCAAAGTACTTGCTGACCCAGGCCAGCGTCTGCGCGGTATCGATATCACCGCCTATGGTCAGGGTGGCATTGTTGGGGCCGTACCAGCGTTGGAAGAAGTGTCTTACATCATCGGGCGTGGCACGGTCGAGATCCTCGGGCCAACCTATCACAGGCCAGGAATAAGGATGACCGGCGGGATAAAACGCCTGATTGAAACGTTCATTCATCCGCCCATAAGGACGGTTATCGATGCGCTGGGCCCGTTCGTTTTTCACGGTTTCCCGCTGCACTTCAAATTTCTTGTCGGTCAGGGCCGGAAGCAGATAACCCATGCGGTCCGACTCCAACCAAAGCATTTTTTCCAACTGATTACTGGGAACGGTTTCGAAATAGTTGGTGCGATCAGTGTTGGTGGTGCCATTCAAGGTGCCGCCGGCTTCGGTGACTATCTTGAAATGCTGTTCATCGGCCACATGCTCGGAGCCCTGGAACATCATGTGTTCAAACAGATGGGCAAAACCACTGCGCCCCGCCTGCTCTCTGGCCGAGCCCACATGATAGGTTACATCCACATGCACCAGAGGATCAGAATTGTCCTGATGCAGTATCACTGTCAGGCCGTTGGCCAAGCGATACTTGCTGTAAGGGATACCGACTTCACCGGCCTTGGGGGTGACCGACTCGATGAGAGTCACGCCTGCCGGCAGTTGTACCGAGGAAACCTCAGCCAATCCTGTGTCGGTCTGCACTGAGCAACCCGCCAATGCGGCCGAAATTGCCGCCGCCAATAACCATTTCTTCAAAACGTTACTCCTTCAACCAGAGACTGAAACCCAATAACTCATTGCAGCCACTCTAAAGCCAACAACACAATTATCAAATAGCGCAGGCCCTTGCCTGTCAAAATCATCAGAGTGGATTTTGTAAGAGGAAGTTTCATCCAACCTGCTAAAAGGCACAGAATATCGCCGATCAGCGGCATCCAGGAAAGTAACAAGGCCCAATAACCGTAGCGCTTCAGCAGCGCCAGCGCCTGCTTGTGACGACCGCTGTCGAGTTGCTCGGGCGTGACCGCCTTGCGCCCCAAAAGCCCAAGTAGATAACTGCTCAATGCCCCCAAGGTGTTACCTATAGTGGCGCTAAGCAGCAGCGACAATGCCATCTCCGGCTGCTTGTCCAGCAAAGCCAGCAACAAGACTTCCGAGCCTCCAGGCAGCAATGTCGCCGCCAAAAAAGCGCCGCTGAACATCAGCCAGAGTTCCCACATAAGATACCTTCCTGCATACTGCCTGAATCAAAGGCCCGTCCAGGCAAGTTCAAAGATAAATAGTTTTTAGCGCTGAAAGATATAAGAAAACAATGTCATTGCCCAGCTAAGTCTCAAGAGTTTAAATCATACAATCGCGATAGAAAGCCACAAAACCAGGGGTTAAAACCAGCCCTTAAATGGACAAGGAAAGGAGTCATAAATGCAGGAGCTGAACTTTATTCAATCTGTTCAGGAGCGGGATATTGATTTGATGTTGCTGGAGGAGTGCCACACTTCAATGGCCTTCTGCAATTGGTTGGTTTCCCGGGTATATGAATTCCCCCACTCCGTAGAGTTTATCGGCGCCTGGCATTCTGTCATTCACAATCAATACGGTGAGTCGGATCTCGTGGTGATTTTCAAGGCCAATGACGGCTCCCATCAAGCCATTCTTATCGAAAACAAGATAGATGCAACGCCACAACAGCAACAAGGGTTAAGGTATCGCTACCGCGGCGAACATGGGATAGAACAGGGCTATTGGGTCGATTTTCGCACCTGTCTGTTGGCTCCGCAAAAATACCTGGCATCCAACAATGAGCCCTATGATAAAACCATCGCCTATGAGGAACTCATGGCGTACTTTGTCGCCCAAGGGGCATGGTACCGGGCACGGCTTATGGCCGAGAGCATCAACAAGCAAAGACGTGGATACCTTCCCAGCATTAGCCCCGAAGTCACAGAGTTTGCCAGGTGTTATCTTGAGTTTGCGAAAAGACATCACCCGGAGTTGAACCCGGAAACACCCAAAAACCGCGCCGCCGGACATTCCTGGCTGCATTTCTACCCGCTACTGCCCAATAAGCAAATCCGCATCGTTCATCAATTGGCAGGAAGCCTGGTCAAAATCATGTTTCTGGGAGCAGCCGAGCAGCTTGATATACTCACGCAAGCCTTCGGTGCTTATGCAAGCACAGGACTCATGATCAAACGCTCCGGCAAGTCTGTCGTGATGGAACTGCCTACGCCGCCCATTGACCCTTTTAAAGACAAATTCGAAGATGTCCAACCGCAAGTGCAACAATCCATTGCCCAAGCCAAGAAACTGAGACAGATGTTAATTCAGGTGCTGGCGGATAAAGGAATTGCAGCGAGCAATATTCAAGCATCTGACTGGTACTCTTGAAGAACCCCGGTCTATGATTAAGCCATATCTCTTTGAATAGTGAGCAATCATGGCCCGTCTTTTGTTTCTACCTATTATCCTTTCCCTGTTCTGGATAGCGTTTTTACACTTCAACAATGTCCCTTTGGCGCAGGGGAAACGCGGTTTTATTTGGATAATAGGCGTCAGTGGTGCCTTGATTGCCCTGCTGTCACTGGCCATCTGGCTGACGGCCTAAGCTTTTGATATGAGCCTTTGAAATGAATGCTTGAATCGACTCAGAGTGTACCAAAACCCGCGCGTTGCAGATTGCCCTCCAGCAAACCTTAAAACCGATAACCGGCGCGGCACACTGGCTACGCCGGTTATTTTTGAACGTCATGGCTCTCAGCGATTCAGCGCGCAAAGCGCTCAGTTCCCCAATACCGCCAGCAGAATACCGGCAGCGACCGCACTGCCCAGCACCCCGGCCACATTGGGGCCCATGGCGTGCATCAACAGGAAGTTTTGCTGATTGGCCTCTAGCCCCACCTTATTCACCACCCTGGCGGCCATGGGAACGGCCGAGACCCCGGCGGCACCAATCAAGGGGTTGACCTTGCCACCACTGAGTTTACACATGAGCTTGGCCATCAAGACCCCGGCAGCGGTGCCAATGCTGAAAGCCACCGCCCCGAGCAGCAAGATCCCCAATGTCTCGACCCGAAGAAACTGCTCGGCCGAGAGCTTGGAACCAACCGCCAATCCGAGGAAGATAGTGACGATATTGATAAGTTCGTTCTGCGCCGTGTTGGAAAGTCTATCCACCACCCCGGATTCGCGCATCAGGTTTCCGAGACAGAACATGCCCACCAAGGGGGTCGCCGTCGGCAAAAACAATATGGTCATTCCCAGCACCATAAGGGGGAAGATGATCTTCTCCTTCTTGCTGACTTCCCGCAGCTGTTCCATCTTGATCTGCCGCTCGGCTTCCGTGGTCAAGGCCCGCATGATGGGAGGCTGAATGAGCGGCACCAAGGCCATGTAGGAGTACGCGGCCACCGCAATGGCTCCCAGCAAATCAGGCGCCAGTTTGGAGGCGAGGAAAATGGCCGTCGGACCATCGGCGCCGCCTATGATGGCGATGGCACCGGCATCTTGCATACTGAACTCAAACCCGGGTACCAGGTTCAAGGCTATCGCACCAATCAGGGTGGCAAAAATCCCGAACTGAGCAGCCGCGCCCAGCAATAGCGTCTTGGGGTTGGCTATCAGGGCACCGAAATCTGTCATGGCGCCGACCCCCATAAAGATCAGCAGCGGAAAAACCCCGGTATCTATCCCCACGTGATAAACATAGTAGAGCAGCCCATTTTCCTCGGTAAAACCTGCATTGGGGATATTGGCCAGAATGGCGCCGAAGCCGATGGGAAGCAGCAGCAAAGGCTCAAACTTGCGCACGATTGCCAGATACAACAACAAGGCACCGACCAACATCATCAAGGCCTGTGGCCAGGTAAAGTGCGCTATTCCCGTCTCAGACCAAAAAGCGAGTAAACCGTCCATCATCGCTCCTTAGGCCAGTGCCAGCAACTTGGTACCGACGCTGACGGCATCACCTTCCTTGACCAGGATGCGGCTGACTACACCATCGGCCTGAGCCCGGATCTCAGTTTCCATCTTCATCGCCTCGAGTATGATAACGACATCACCGGCGCGAACGCTGTCTCCGGCAGCCACCTGTACCTTGAAGATATTGCCGGAAAGCGGCGCACTCATCTCCAGTTCCGGCCCAGAGGCAACAGCAGGAGCCTGCACAGGAGCAGCCTGCGGCTCTGCCACCGGCAAAGGCGCTACCTGACTGATATCACCGCCTTCACTGACCTGCACCACAAAGCGCTGGCCCTGCACGTCCACGGTATAAACCTCCGGCTGACGCCCACCGGTGGCAGCCTTGGTTTGAGTGGCTTGTGGCTGAAGAGCTTCCAATTCTGGCTTGGGTTCAAATGCCGCTGGATTGCCACGGTTCTTAATAAACTGCAGGCCGATTTGCGGGAACAGCGCATAAGTCAGCACATCATCGTCGCGCTCTTCGCTGAGGCTCAAACCTTGCGCCAACGCTTTTTCGGCCAGTTCGGCCCGCAGATGTTCAAGCTCGGGCGCGAGCAGATCGGCCGGGCGGCAACTGACAGGCTCGGCCCCCTGCAACACCCGCTGTTGCAATTCACTGTTCACCTTGGCCGGGGTGGCGCCATATTCGCCCTTGAGTACACCTTCCGTCTCCTTGGTCAGCGACTTATAGCGCTCGCCCATGAGCACATTGATTACCGCCTGAGTACCGACAATCTGGGAGGTGGGGGTCACCAGAGGAATAAAACCCAGATCTTCCCGCACCCTTGGGATCTCCTCGAGCACCAGATCCAGCTTGTCCTCGGCGCCTTGCTCTCTGAGCTGGTTTTCCATATTGGTCAGCATGCCACCCGGCACTTGAGCCCGCAGAATGCGTGAATCTATGCCTTTTAGTGCCCCTTCGAAACGGGCATATTTTTTTCTGACCTCACGGAAATAGGCGGCTATCTCCTCCAGCAGTGCCAAGTCATAGCCTGTCGCCCTATCGGTATCTTCAACCATGGCAACCAAGGTTTCGGTGGCACTGTGACCATAGGTTTGGCTCATGGAAGAAATGGCAGTATCCAGAACATCAATGCCGGCCTCAATCGCCTTTTGATAGGTTGCGGTTGATAACCCTGTAGTGGCATGGCACTGCATGGTGATCAGTAGATCAGTTTCCGACTTCAAGCGGCTTATTAGCTCAAATGCCTCCATCGGCTTGAGCAAACCGGCCATATCCTTGATACAGAGTGAATGGCAGCCCATATCTTCCAATTGCTTGGCCATGGTCAACCAGGTTTGCAGTGTATGTACGGGGCTTGTGGTGTAAGAAATTGTGCCCTGGGCATGAGCGCCAACATCAATCACGGCTTTCAGCGCGGCTTGCAAGTTGCGCACATCATTCATGGCATCGAACACCCGGAATACATCGACCCCGCTGTCATGGGCGCGCTCTACAAACCGGGTCACCAAGTCGTCACTGTAATGGCGATAACCCAGCAAGTTCTGGCCCCTCAATAACATCTGCTGCCGGGTGTTGGGCATGGCTTGTTTCAGCGCCCGGATCCGCTCCCATGGGTCTTCACCCAGATAACGGATACAGGCATCAAAGGTTGCACCGCCCCAGGACTCCAGGGACCAAAAGCCAACACTGTCCAACTTGGATGCAATCGGCAACATATCTTCGATACGCATTCTGGTTGCCAACAATGACTGGTGGGCATCCCGCAGGACAACGTCGGTTAATGCTAAAGCTTTACTCATCTTTTTTATCCATCAGATTGCGGCATTTAAGCCTGTTTGCGGTATTGGTGAATGGCACAGCTAATGGCTGCCAGCTGTTGCGGCGTTGGTGCGCCTGCCTGGGCGACGACTGCGGATTGTGCCTTGGCCCTTTCCTGAGTTTGGTTCTTATCCTCCAAGCTGGGTTTAGGTGCCAGATAATGGGCCGATATCCGGATCCCCAAGATCAGCAGCCCCAAGAACAGATAAACCAGCCCCATACCGAGCAGCATAATCCCCACAGCTTCCACGAGTTGCTCAGAAAGCGACATCATATCTTCCTCATTTTGTTAATGGCGCGGCAGGCCTTTCCATGTCTAAGTCTGGTCTGAGATGACAGAACATGGCACCCCAGCCGGACAATAATGGTAAATATGCGAAAAAATGCGATTTTCAATCACTGCTTGTTTTAGCCTAACAGGCCAAGTTGCACCTAACCATGTGACTTAGGTCAAAAGCGATAACCAATCTATAACAAAAAACCTTCCTCAATGTAAATTGGTCATACCAAAACAAATCAATAAAACCTCATAGGGAATGATGATTCATAAATATTTATTTAATATTTTTGATGAAAAACTAAAACTCAAACCAAAATGAAGGGAAGATGATATCGCGAATGCCGGCAAGGGTGGCAAGTTTCAACATAGGGGACTTGTGAATACAAATGGTTTTAAAGCCTTTCCCGGATGTGTTCGCCATAAGCGATAAAATTGTCTTAAATTCGGGGGAAAGGTCATATGAAGAGCAAAGCATGGTACTTGATGATGAAAATAGGTTCTCTATCCAGAACTTGTTACATCCCGGACTTTCAGTGGGCCTGTGTCTCTGTATCAAGCTTACGGATAAGGCACTGTGGATAGCTAGGAAATTGCAGGCGAGTAAGAAACAGATAGCAAAACGCCCCGCTATTGCGGGGCGTCTTACTTCTTTGCTATTTGGCGCGCATGGAAGGAGTCGAACCTCCGACCGCCTGGTTCGTAGCCAGGTACTCTATCCAGCTGAGCTACATGCGCTTAATCCGGAACTCAGAAAGCTTAGCTCTCAGAGTATAGTAAAGAATGGCGGAGAAGGAGGGATTCGAACCCTCGATGGGAGATAAAGCCCATACTCCCTTAGCAGGGGAGCGCCTTCGGCCACTCGGCCACCTCTCCGCATAAATTGGCGCGCATGGAAGGAGTCGAACCTCCGACCGCCTGGTTCGTAGCCAGGTACTCTATCCAGCTGAGCTACATGCGCTTAAATCTATTGCGTACTTTACTTGATATCTGGTGCGCATGGAAGGAGTCGAACCTCCGACCGCCTGGTTCGTAGCCAGGTACTCTATCCAGCTGAGCTACATGCGCTTTCAGATAATCAATTTTTCTTAGCAGCCTTTAAGGTTCCAGATGGTGCGCATGGAAGGAGTCGAACCTCCGACCGCCTGGTTCGTAGCCAGGTACTCTATCCAGCTGAGCTACATGCGCTTGATCATCTTGGAAAACTAAAGCAGAAGTGGCGCGCATGGAAGGAGTCGAACCTCCGACCGCCTGGTTCGTAGCCAGGTACTCTATCCAGCTGAGCTACATGCGCGAATTGTATTCTTTACTGCTAAAACGGAAAATGGTGCGCATGGAAGGAGTCGAACCTCCGACCGCCTGGTTCGTAGCCAGGTACTCTATCCAGCTGAGCTACATGCGCATATTTTACGTTAAGAAATGGCGGAGAAGGAGGGATTCGAACCCTCGATGGGAGATAAAGCCCATACTCCCTTAGCAGGGGAGCGCCTTCGGCCACTCGGCCACCTCTCCGTTTTCTTGGCGCACATATTACTGTTTGAAGAAAATAAGTCAAACCCTTTTTCCGAAACCTTTTCCGTTTGTCCTGTTTTTAATCACCTGACCTAAATAACGCGCAAATCCTGTGCTATCAAGGGTTTTCCGGCTCCAGAAAATAAAAAAGCCAGTTTAAAAACTGACTCTTCTATTCCTGACGGAGGTTCACTTTATGTCGCCTCAGAAGTTGCCACCTTCAGAAGGTGTTCCTGTTTTCTCAGACTGAATACGCTGATAAATCTCTTCACGGTGCACAGAAACTTCTTTGGGTGCATTCACACCTATACGTACCTGATTCCCCTTCACACCCAGCACTGTCACTGTGACCTCGTCACCAATCATCAGTGTTTCGCCAACACGACGAGTCAAAATCAGCATTCGATTGCTCCTCTAGTTTCCATATCTTCTACACACGGCGCTCATCCGTCGTAACCATTATTATAAGGTGAGCTTAGTACAAATTAATAGTATTCAATACTAAATCCGTTGTTTAATTACACCTTATTTAGTTCAAAAGCGTGATGTAACACCCGAACTGCCCTGTGTAAATCCGATTCATCTATTACCACTGACAGCTTTATCTCTGATGTTGCCATCAACTTAACATGAATTCCTTCATTCCCCAAGATATCAAACACCTTGGCGGTTGCCTCGGCCCTGCGATGCACGCCGGCACCTATTACAGACACCTTTGCCAGGGCTTTTTCAAACACCAATGGGCCAAACGATGTTCCAAGTTCCGGTTCATCGAGCGCCTTTAACGCCCAAGGGAGCCTGCTGGCATCCAAGGTAAAGCTGACGCTGTCATCTGTACCCGCCTTGGTCACCAGATCCACTTCCACACCATTTTCGGCCAGCAGTGAAAATACTGCCGCAAAGGGGTCCGGTGAATCGTCGGTGCGACTCAGACTCAGCATCGCCTGCCCTTTACTGCAAGCGATACCCGCTACTTGATTACTCTTGTCTTCACAGGCATCGAAACGGATCAGGGTGCCCCTGCCAGGTTCAAAGCTGGAAAGCACCCGTAAGGGAACCCGAAAGCGCTCGGCATAAGAGACTGAATCCGGGTGCAACACCTTGGCTCCCAACCGAGCCATCTCCAGCATCTCTTCGAAACTGATGGCATCAAGCTTTTGTGCGCTCGGTTCAATATTGGGATCTGTGGTATAGACACCAGCCACATCGGTAAAAATTTGACATTCCTGCGCCTTGAGCGCGGCAGCCAATGCCACAGCAGTGGTATCCGAGCCTCCGCGCCCAAGAGTGGTCACTTCCCCGAATTGATCCCGACCCTGGAAGCCGGCTACTATCGGGATAATCCCCTGGGCCAGCAACTCCAGCAGATACTGAACATCAACTCGTTCGATACTGGCACGGCCAAACTGGCTATTGGTGTGGATTTGCACCTGGGCGGCATTGAGCGACTTGGCCTTGACGCCACGTTTTGCCAACGCCATCGCCATCAGCGCAATACTCACCTGCTCGCCGGTGGAGACCAGCATGTCCATCTCCCGCGCCGATGCATCGGGGTCAATCTGCCCCGCCAGTGCAAACAAACGGTTGGTTTCACCGGCCATGGCAGAGAGCACCAACACCTGATGCTCGCCGCTCAATTGAGCTTTGGCAATCTGCTCGGCAATCACCTCGATACGCTCAATCGAGCCTACCGAGGTGCCGCCGAACTTTTTGACATACAGTCGCTCGTTACTGCCTGAACGTACTTCTTGTGTCACATAGACCTCGTTGGTGGCGAAATTATGCCAGACGTTCAGTCAGCCAAGGCGTTACCGATGCCAATGCCTGAGGCAAGTTGGCAACTTCACTACCACCAGCCTGAGCCATATCGGGACGGCCACCGCCCTTGCCACCAACCTGCGCAGCCACCATGGCCACCAATTCACCGGCCTTCACCTTAGCGGTCAAGTCTTTAGTCACCCCGGCGATAAGGTTTACTTTGTCGCCATGAGCCAGACCCAGCACCACTATGCCAGATTGCAGTTTCTGCTTGAGCTCGTCCTGCAGACCACGCAGAGAGCCAGGATCAATGCCTTCGACCTGTTTCACCAACACCTTGATTCCGGCAATCTCTTGCGCATCGGAAATCATATCGGCACTGGCCGCAGCGGCCAGTTTGTCTTTGAGTTGAGCAATCTCTTTTTCCAGTTGGCGGCTACGCTCCAACTGCGCCTTAAGCTTGGCTACCACGGAGTGACTGTCTGCTTTCAGCAAGTTAGCAGCATCACTCAACTCTTGCTGTTGCTCGGCGACGAAGGCCATGGCAGCAGCACCTGTGACAGCTTCAATACGGCGAATACCGGCGGCGATACCGCCTTCGGAAGTGATCTTGAACAGACCTATGTCACCGGTGCGGCCCACATGGGTACCACCACAAAGCTCAATAGAAAAGTCTCCCATGGTCACAACCCGAACCTGGGCGTCGTATTTCTCACCGAACAAGGCCATGGCGCCCTTGGCTTTGGCCTGCTCTATGTCCATCTCAGCCGTTTTCAGCTCGTGGTTACGACGGATCTGGGTATTGACCATCTCCTCAACCGCCTTGAGCTCTTCAGGCTTAACCGCTTCAAAGTGAGAGAAGTCAAAACGCAGACGCTCAGGCTCCACCAATGAACCTTTCTGGGTCACATGCTCACCCAATACTTGACGCAGCGCGGCGTGCAGCAGGTGAGTCACTGAGTGATTCAGCTGGGTGCGATGGCGCAGTTTCTTATCGACTTGCGCAAGCAACTCCTGACCCAGAGTCAGTTTACCTTGGCTCAGTTGGCCGATATGACCTGTGGCCTGGGCATACTTTTGGGTGTCGCTCACCTCAAACAGCAAACCTTCGGCTGTCAGTTGGCCCTTATCGCCTACTTGACCACCCGACTCGCCATAGAATGGAGTCTTGTCCAGCACAATAACCGCTTGCTCACCGGCATCCAGAGTGCCGACCGCCTGACCATCGACATAGATGCCGATAACCTTGCCCTTACCGCTGAGTTCGCTGTAACCGCAGAACTCACTGTCGGCATCAATCTTCAGCCCGGCGTTGTAATCGGCACCAAACTGACCGGCGGCCTGAGCCCGGCTACGCTGCTCGGCCATCGCCGCATCAAAACCATCTTCATCGACCTTGATATTACGCTCGCGGCAAACATCGGCGGTCAAATCCATAGGGAAACCATAGGTATCGTAGAGCTTGAATACGGTTTCACCATCCAAGGTATCGCCTTTAAGCTCAGACAAAGCAGCATCCAAAATACCCAGACCACGCTCAAGTGTACGGGCAAACTGTTCTTCTTCGGCTTTCAGCGCCTTTTCCACTATGCTCTGAGTCGCCTTAAGACCCTTGGCAGCATCGCCCATCACGTCAATAAGTGTAGGTACCAGCTTGTAGAAGAAGGTGTCTGTGGCGCCCAGTTTGTTACCGTGACGCACGGCGCGGCGGATGATACGCCGCAGTACATAACCCCGGCCTTCATTGGACGGCATCACACCATCGGCAATAAGGAAGGCGCAAGAGCGAATGTGGTCGGCGATAACCCGCAGGGATTTGTTTTCCAGATCTGTCACGCCGATGATCTCGGCCGTTTTGGCAATCAGAGTGCGGAACACGTCAATTTCATAGTTGGAATGCACGCCTTGCATAATGGCGGCAATACGCTCTATACCCATACCTGTATCGACTGAAGGCTTGGGCAGAGGCTCCATCACACCATCGGCCTGACGGTTGTACTGCATGAAGACTATGTTCCAGATCTCAATAAATCTGTCACCATCCTCTTCCGGTGTACCTGGGCGGCCACCAGGAATGTGAGCACCGTGGTCATAGAAGATTTCAGTACAAGGACCACAAGGGCCTGTATCGCCCATCTGCCAGAAGTTATCTGAAGCATAAGGTGCGCCCTTGTTGTCGCCGATACGGATAATGTCCTCGGCGGGAACCCCTATCTGCTTGTTCCAGATATCAAAGGCTTCATCGTCAGATTGATAAACGGTAACGCACAGACGTTCCTTGGGCAGCTTGAGCTCTTCAGTCAAGAAGGTCCAGGCAAAGCGAATGGCATCTTCTTTGAAGTAATCACCGAAGCTAAAGTTACCCAGCATCTCAAAGAAGGTGTGGTGACGGGCCGTATAACCCACGTTATCCAGATCGTTATGTTTACCACCGGCGCGAACACAACGCTGCGAAGTGGTAGCGCGGCTATAGCTGCGCTTGTCCATACCGAGGAATACGTCTTTAAACTGGTTCATCCCGGCGTTGGTGAACAACAAAGTGGGGTCATTGCCTGGCACCAGTGAACTGCTGTCGACTACCTGATGGCCATTCTTGCGGAAAAACTCCAGGAAAGCACTTCTGAGTGCTGCTGTGGTTTGGTACATAAATCGTCCTGAGTTGCTTAAGCCTGAATAATGTATAAAAAGTGGTCTAAAGGCGTGCGTCGCCCGGCCACTCAAGCGCTCTTTTGCCAAGCATTATAAGCATGCAGCGCCAGAATACCAATTAGATTGCGCAGGGTATGACGCCTGATACAGCCAAGGTACAGAGAGCGTTAGCGGCATAAGCCGACCCCCAATAACCTGAGTCAGCAAATACCATTTGCCACAGGCGCGGAATCACTCAGGGGATGGAGCCCTGAAGGCTACGGCAAGTTTTAACGGGACAGATAAAGTCAGCTAAAAGCGCCAGAACGGAGTGTTAACAGCTGAGTGTTACTTTGGCATGCAAACAACGACTGCAACTCAAGGAAAGTAAATGCTGGGGTTTTGTAAAACAAGGTCAGTTTGGGATGCTTTAGCAGCGGTAAGCTTAGTTGTGAAGGGGCAATTGTGATAGAGGGAAAAGTCAGTCGTAAGGGTCATATTCAAGGGCATATGCCACTTGATCATAACTAAAGCCCTGCCCCATCAAGTGACGAATTCGACGAGCTTTTTCTTTCATATCATCTGCGGGACTATCACCGAATTTCTTCAGCGCGCGCGTACGGGCCAAGGCAAACCAGTCACAATCACTGGCATCCAAAACCTGCTCAATACATTGTTTATTTAAGCCCTTTTGCATCAGTGCCTGACGCACTTTCCCCGGGCCGTGGGCCTTGGCAATATGGCTGCGCAGCAAGGCTGCAGCGAAACGCTGATCATCGATAAAACCTTTGGCTTCCAGACCATCCAAAGTCTGTTCAACTTCCGGCGACTCAAAGCCCTTGTCCAGCAAGCGGCTCTTGAGTTGCTCGCGGCCATAGTCGCGGCGCGCCAATAGCGCGACCGCAACATCCATTACCGACTGGCTCAGAAGACTTCTCCGGTTTCCAGATCGACATTGCCTTCACCTGTCTCGGCGCTGGCAGGTGCCGCTTCTGCTTTGCTGAGCAGTTTAGCGCGCAGTGCCGCTTCGATTTCGGCAGCCACTTCAGGATTTTCCTTGAGGAACTTACCGGCATTGGCGCGGCCTTGACCTATCTTGTCACCTTTGTAGCTGTACCAGGCGCCGGATTTTTCCACCAGCTTGTGGGCTACGCCCAGGTCAACCAACTCACCGGTACGGTTGATCCCCTGACCATAGAGAATTTGGAAATCGGCTTGTTTGAAGGGGGCGGCAATCTTGTTCTTAACCACTTTAACCCGAGTTTCGTTACCAACAACCTCGTCACCCTCTTTGATAGCACCTGTACGGCGGATATCGAGACGAACGGAAGCGTAGAACTTAAGGGCGTTACCACCAGTGGTGGTTTCTGGGTTACCGAACATGACCCCAATCTTCATCCGGATCTGGTTGATGAAGATAAGCAGAGTGTTAGACTGCTTGAGGTTACCGGCCAGCTTACGCATTGCCTGGCTCATCATACGGGCAGCCAGCCCCATGTGGGAATCACCGATTTCACCTTCGATTTCAGCCTTGGGCGTCAGCGCCGCCACTGAGTCAACAATGATGACATCGACGGCGCCACTGCGAGTCAGCGCATCACAGATCTCCAACGCCTGTTCACCTGTATCAGGTTGAGAACACAGGAGGTTATCGATATCCACGCCCAGCTTCTTGGCGTAGATAGGATCCAGTGCGTGTTCGGCATCGATAAAGGCACACACTTTACCTTCACGCTGCGCCGCGGCAATCACTTCCAGTGTCAGGGTTGTTTTACCAGAAGATTCAGGACCATAGATCTCAACAATACGGCCCATTGGCAGACCGCCAGCCCCCAGGGCCACGTCCAGAGAAAGCGAACCGGTAGAGATGGTTTCGACATCCATGGTTCTGTCTTCACCCAGCTTCATGATAGAACCTTTACCGAACTGCTTCTCTATCTGTCCCAGAACTGCGTTCAGCGCCTTCTCTTTATTTGGATCTATTTTCATTCCTGTTCCCTCTTGATTGCGGCGCAATGCGCCGCCTGAAATCTATGTTGCCGCTCCTTTTAAGAGCTTTGGCGTAAATACCAATCTGCCACCTAGTATACTGTACAATCATACAGTATCAAGTGCTGGTGATAATTTATTTAAAGGCCGCTTGCGGATCAATCACTTGTGACCGAAAGCATAAAATTTACCCGCCCACGACTGGTTCAGTGATGAATAACTGATACTATTGGCGCCATTGTCGAAAGGGCAACCGCTCTTGGAAAAACAGTCAAGGAAACATCTGAAAGCTCCCATGAATGCAGTGATCACGCCTATGGATAACCCGGATTTGGAAAAACACACCCCGATGATGCGCCAGTATCTGTCGATGAAGGCGCAGCATGCCGAAATGCTGCTGTTTTATCGCATGGGGGACTTTTACGAGCTGTTTTACGATGATGCCAAAAAAGCCTCCGAGCTCTTGGGTATTTCACTGACGGCCAGGGGCAAGAGTGGCGGCGATCCTATTCCTATGGCGGGTATTCCCTATCATGCGGTGGAAGGTTATCTCGCCAAGCTGGTGCAGCTCGGTGAGTCGGTTGCCATCTGTGAGCAGATTGGTGACCCGGCCACGTCCAAAGGGCCGGTCGAGCGCAAAGTGGTGCGCATAGTGACTCCCGGAACCCTCACCGATGAAGCGCTGCTGCAAGAACGTCAGGATAACTTGCTGGCCGCCGTCTACGAAGGCAAGAACGGTTTTGGCTACGCCACCTTGGATGTGGCCTCCGGCCGTTTTGTGATTGCCGAGCTGGCCACCCTTGAATCATTGGAGGCAGAGCTGCAACGCACCAAACCGGCCGAGCTGCTCTACAGCGAAGACTTTTCCCAACAAAGCCTGATCGCCGGCATCAAGGGCAAACGCCGTCGTCCCGAGTGGGAGTTTGACTTGGATACCAGCATGCGATTGTTGCTGGATCAGTTTGGCACCAAAGATCTGCGTGGTTTTGGCATAACAGACGCCAGGCTGTCACTGCAGGCCGCCGGCTGCCTGATGCAGTATGTCAAAGATACCCAGCGCACCGCCCTGCCCCATATCAATGCCATTACCCGCTTTAACCAGAGCGACAGCATAGTGTTGGATGCCGCCACCCGTCGGAATCTGGAACTGACGGTGAACCTTGCCGGTGGCCGGGACAATACTTTGGCTTCGGTGCTGGATGCAACCGCTACCCCCATGGGCAGTAGGATGTTACAGCGCTGGATCCATCAGCCACTCAGAGATCATCAACAGATAGGCCTGCGACAAACCGCGGTGGCAGAGTTGATTGCCAGCGGCCTGTTCGAACCGTTGCATGATGACCTCAAGGCGCTTGGTGATGTGGAGCGGATCATGGCGCGCCTGGCCCTGAGAAGCGCCCGCCCGAGAGACTTTGCCCGTCTGCGACAAGCGCTGGCGCTGTTGCCGCAACTACAGCAACTATTGGCAAATACCCAAAGCCCCGAGCTTGGCCGTTTGAAACGCCAGCTCAGTGAATTCCCTGAAGAGCTCGTGCTGCTGGAGCGGGCGATTGTCGACAACCCGCCGGTACTCATTCGTGATGGCGGCGTGATCCGCGATGGTTATCATGCCGAACTGGATGAATGGCGCCGCCTCAGTGAAGGCGCCAGTGACTATCTGCAACAGTTGGAAGTCAGGGAAAAAGAACAAACGGGAATAGCCACCCTGAAAGTCGGTTTCAACCGGGTACACGGCTACTATATCGAAGTTTCCCGTGGACAATCGGCACTGGTGCCCCTGAGCTATCAAAGACGCCAGACATTGAAAAACACCGAGCGCTATATCATCCCCGAGCTGAAAGAGTATGAAGAGAAAGTGCTTTCCAGTCAGGGCAAGGCGCTGGCACTGGAAAAACAGCTTTGGGACGAACTGTTCGATCTCCTGCTACCCAAGCTCAGCGAGTTGCAGGCTTTTGCCATGGCAGCGGCCGAGTTGGATGTACTGAGCAACTTTGCCGAGCGGGCCGACAGCCTCAACTACAACCAACCGGAGTTGAGCGATAAGCCGGGCATACATATTGAAGCCGGGCGTCACCCAGTAGTTGAGCGAGTCAGCCAGGCTCCCTTTATCGCCAACCCGGTAACCCTTAGCCCTGAACGTAAAATGTTGGTGGTCACAGGCCCCAATATGGGCGGTAAGTCCACTTACATGCGTCAGGTGGCGCTGATCACCCTGATGGCGCATATCGGCAGCTTTGTGCCGGCAGATAAGGCAATTCTGGGGCCCGTTGACAGGATCTTCACCCGTATCGGCGCCTCGGACGATCTGGCCTCGGGCCGCTCCACCTTTATGGTGGAAATGACAGAAACGGCCAATATTCTCCACAATGCGACCGCAGAGAGTCTGGTGCTGATGGATGAGATTGGCCGTGGCACCTCCACCTATGACGGCTTGTCACTGGCCTGGTCGGCGGCAGAGTATCTGGCTCAGCGACTCGGTGCCATGACACTGTTTGCCACCCATTACTTCGAGCTGACTCAGTTGGCAGAATTGATGCCCCAGGTTGCCAATGTACATCTGGATGCCATGGAGCATGGCGACAGCATAGTCTTTATGCACGCAGTGCAGGAAGGAGCCGCCAGCAAGAGCTATGGTTTGCAGGTTGCTTCACTGGCCGGTGTTCCGGCCTCAGTGATCAAGGCCGCCAAATTGAAACTGCAGCAACTTGAAAGTCGCGATCACGGTCAAGAACCCCATGTCCCGGCGCAGGCCACACTGCAACTGGAAACGCCGCCATCTGAGCTTGAACTTCTGCTTGGCAGGCTGAACCCGGATGAACTCAGCCCAAGAGAGGCGCTGGACCTAATCTATAAACTCAAGGCGTTGGCAAACTAAGTCCGCTACTCCAGCTATCGCTGTGGCTTGTAAATACAAGAAAGAAGGGGCGCAATGCGTCCCTTCT
Organism: Shewanella sp. Iso12; assembly: GCF_012030025.1. Taxonomy (NCBI): domain Bacteria; kingdom Pseudomonadati; phylum Pseudomonadota; class Gammaproteobacteria; order Alteromonadales; family Shewanellaceae; genus Shewanella; species Shewanella sp. Iso12. The sequence continues at coordinate 216,894 of NZ_JAAUHW010000002.1, read as the reverse complement.
TTTTATTACAAAGGATGGTAAGTTGCTTTAGGCCTTGAACAGGGCCTCTACCGACAACCCCTGAGAGGAGAGTATGTCGCGCAGGCGTTTCAATGCCTCCACCTGAATTTGCCGCACTCTTTCACGGGTCAGGCCAATTTCCGAGCCCACATCTTCCAGAGTAGAAGGTTCATATCCCAGTAGGCCAAAGCGTCTGGCAAGCACTTCTCTTTGCTTGGTATTGAGCTCATTGAGCCACTTAACCACTGAGTTGGAAATGTCTTCTTCCTGCACCTGGGCATCCGGCGTCATCTCATCATCATCCGCCAATACATCGAGCAGAGCCTTGTCGTTGTCACCGCCTATCGGGGTGTCGACCGAGGTGATCCTCTCATTCAGCTTCAGCATCTTGCTGACATCACTGCTCGGCAGTTCCAGCTTTTCGGCTATCTCTTCGGCTGTGGGTTCGTGATCCAGCTTATGAGCCAACTCCCGGGCTGTACGCAGATACACATTGAGCTCTTTCACCACATGAATAGGCAGACGTATGGTGCGTGTCTGATTCATTATGGCTCGCTCTATGGTCTGGCGGATCCACCAAGTGGCATAAGTGGAGAAACGGAATCCGCGCTCGGGGTCAAACTTCTCTACGGCACGGATCAGACCAAGATTGCCTTCTTCAATCAGATCCAAGAGTGCCAAGCCACGGTTGTTGTAACGGCGGGCTATTTTAACCACGAGGCGTAAATTACTTTCGATCATGCGGTTGCGTGATTTTTCACAACCTTTGAGGGCCTTGCGCGAGAAAAAGACTTCTTCTTCTGCACTCAGCAAGGGGGAAAATCCGATTTCACTCAGATAAAGTTGGGTCGCGTCTAAGTTTTTTTGCAGGTCATCCTGAACCATTTCGGCCAGAGCTTCTTCCTTCTTCGACGCCACTTCCGTGTCGTTTACGGATAAATCTACAAGCTCTTCCACGGGTGCGCTAGCATTTTTGCGGCTCATAATATTCTCTCCCAAACCTTAACAAACTAATTTACATCGCTTTTTATCCTCCATATGCCAACTTTGGCTCCCAAACAATCAGCGTTTGGGTAAATAATTAAGTGGATTAACAGACTGACCATGGTAGCGGATCTCAAAGTGCAGCATGACCTGGTTGGTGCCTGTGCTTCCCATCTTCGCAACAGTTTGCCCGGCGGACACATGCTGCTTTTCCTTGACCAAGATCTTATCGGCGTGGGCGTAAGCACTGAGATAGTCATCACTATGCTTGATAATGACGAGGTTTCCATAACCCCGCAAAGCATTACCCGCATAGACTACCCGACCATCGGCAGTGGCTTTAATAATATCGCCTCGGTTGCCGGCTATCTTGATTCCTTTGTTTCCCTGCTCTTTGGCAGAGAAGGCGCCAATCACCCGACCATTGACTGGCCATATCCAGCGACTGACTTTGTCCGGCAGAGTCGAACTCGGCTTGTGGACAACATGGTTAACATTCTGTTTACCATTGGATACAGGGTAAGCAGACTTTGGTTTGGGATCAAGTGTTTTTTTCGGCTTATTTTGCTTGGCTTGAGCGACGGCTTGCCTCTGCTTAACAGTCTGTTTTTTATAGATCTTATCTTTTGGTTTTTGAGGTTTGGATTTGGAGTTTTTACTCGAACTCGGCTGTGAATTCGATTTAACATTTTTTTTACTATCGAGAATGAGCACTTGGCCAGGGTAGATGGTATAAGACTTATCTAGCTGATTTAACTTGGCTATTTGTGCATAGTCTTTACCGGCCCCCCAAGCGATGGAGTAGAGGGTATCGCCCTTTTTCACCTTATAGGTATCAGAGCGAATAGAGCCTCTTTCGATCGCCGGCCGTTTTACGCCATAAATGGATTCGACCGGAGCCGGCCTGTGAGCCTGAAAACTGCATCCAGCAACCAGAGTGACCAATAGCACTGAGCCAAGGCGACAAAGAAATGACGCCTTTTTATGCAGAAACTGGCTGGAATGCAATGGGCTCAAGAATACTCCTGCATGCTTTAATGACTATCAGGCCAAACCGCCACTGATTAAGGGAACAAATTTTACCGCTTCGACCACTTGGGAAATAAACTGTCCCTTCTCCCGGCGGATCTTAAGCAACTGTTGGCTCTCATCACCAACGGGGATCACCAGTACGCCCCCCTCTGCCAACTGTTCCAGCAAGGCTGTGGGAATGTCAGAGGCCGCCGCTGTCACCATGATGGCATCGAAGGGCGCCCTGTTGGGCCAACCTTGCCAGCCATCACCGTATTTGAAGGCCACATTATGCAGATCCAAGCGTTTGAGGCGTTGGCGAGCCTGAATTTGCAGGCTTTTGATCCGCTCAACCGTGCAAAGCTCTGGCACCAACTGCGCCAGTACTGCTGCCTGATATCCTGAGCCGGTACCTATTTCAAGCACCTTGGCAGGATTATGCTCCAACAATAACTCCGTCATTCTCGCCACAATATAAGGCTGGGATATGGTTTGGCCCGAGCCTATGGGTAGAGCGGTGTTTTCATAAGCCTTGTGCGCCAAGGCACCATCAAGAAACAACTCTCTGGGGGTTTTGGCCACCACCTGCAACAGACCCGGGTGACGGATCCCTGCTTCCTGCAGTTTTCTGGTTAAGTTCAGTGCCGATGTGGAGGCTACCCGGGTCATAGTTTTTCTATCCAGTGTTGCAATTGTGAGAGCTGCCGATAGGCGGTTAAATCTACAGTTAATGGGGTGATGGACACATATCCCTGAGACACGGCATAAAAGTCTGTGTCTTCGCCCACATCCAGTTCAATCCCGGGTGGCCCCAACCAAAATACCTCGCGGCCGTGAGGATCTCTGGCTCTGACCATACCCTCGGCCTTATGGCGGGCGCCGAGCCGAGTAACCCGTATCCCCTTGATTTCATCGAGAGGCAGATCCGGCACATTGATATTGAGGATCTGATCCGAGGCAATAGGATGCTTCTTAAGCCCCATGATGATCTTCACCGCATAGGCCGCCGCACTGTCATAATGCGTAAGCTCACGGCCCACCAGGGATACGGCCACTGCCGGCAACCCCAGAAAACGCCCTTCCATCGCCGCCGCCACTGTGCCTGAGTAGAGGGTATCGTCTCCCATATTGGCACCGGCATTGATACCCGAGACCACCATGTCGGGTTCGCCTTCATAGAGTTCGCGAATCGCCAGATGAACGCAATCGGTTGGCGTGCCATTTACCGAGATGTAGCCATTGTCTAACTTATTAATCCTTAAGGGATTCGTCAAGGTTAAAGAGTTACTGGCACCGGAACAGTTGCGATCCGGCGCCACAGTGAGCACTTCGGCAACGGCTGACAAGGCTTCCGATAGGGCGCGGATCCCAGGAGCCGTTACCCCATCATCGTTGCTGACCAAGATTTTCATGCAGGGTTTCCTTCCTGAGCCGCATGGCGCTCACGCCACAGACGTTCGGTCACATCATCATAGTCGAGCAGTTCCCGCAGCACTGAGGTTGCAAAGCTGCCGGCGGGAAGGCTGAACTCCAGCTCCAGTGTGTCCGGCTCGATAAACTGGTACTTCATCCCTTCGGGACGCAACAACAGTGGTCGCCTTTCCTGCTCGAGCCCGGCTTTTTCCAGGCCTTCACAATCAGCGCTGTATTCGGCCAGAACCTGAGCCTCAAAGGCCAAGGCATCGGCACTGCTGAGTGGCTGCCCCCTACCCCACATGGGCGCCGACAGCAAAATATCTTTCTCTGCCAGCCTTTGTTGCAACACCCCATCCCAGCGCTCGGCAACAAAGAAGCTGCGGCTGCCGGCCAGCATGACACAATCACCGTCCAGACACTCAAGCCCATGGGTCGCCAGGCGCTGAGATACCAGTTGATTAAACAATAATGAGCGCAGCGCCGACAGGTAGATGGAGCGCTTGTTTCTGTCTTTCACCTTGCGCCCCCGCAGCATCTGCCGCGCCATTTCTATGTTGCGGCCGTTGTGGCCAAAGCGCTGTTCACCGAAATAGTTGGGTACGCCCCCCTCGGCAATCGACTCCAGCCGCTGCAATACATCTTCCGGCTGAGTTATCTGGCGCAGAACCAGCTTGAAACGGTTACCGGAAAGCGCACCAATGCGCAGCTTCTTGTTATGACGCGCCGCACTCAATACCGTGATGGACTCACTGTTGAGACTCAGCCAATCCGGTGTTTCTTTCCCCGGAATTCGTACGCCGAACCACTGCTCTGTGATGGCATTCTTATCCTTCTGGCCGGCAAAGGTCACCTCTTTGGGATGCACCTTGGCCAATTTGGCCAGCATCTCGGCCACCTGAACCGTATTCAGGCCATCTTTACGAATATGCAGCAGATGGTGCTCACCCTCGCCCGAGGGCAGAAAAGGCAGTATTTCCTGCACCTGAAAATCGCTGTTGCTGGTGCGCATATCGCCTTTGGAGAGAGGCTTGCCATAGAGAAAGTGTAATGAATTCATCTTATTTGAATCTTTTCCTGTAAATGAGTCGGTATTACATACCGAACATCAGCACCACGGCTTCTACCGCAATGCCTTCACTGCGGCCGGTAAAGCCGAGTTTTTCTGTCGTGGTCGCCTTGACGTTGATGGAATCGAGATCTGTGTGCAGATCTTCGGCCAACATCTGTCGAATGGCTTCAATATGCGGCGCCATCTTGGGCGCCTGGGCAATAATGGTCACATCCAGGTTGCCGAGACGAAAGCCTTTGTCCAGTGCCAGGCGGTAACAATGACGCAGCAGCACCCGGCTGTCGGCTCCCTTGAATTCGGCATCTGTATCGGGAAAGTGTTTACCTATGTCACCAAGTGCCATGGCGCCGAGTATCGCATCTGAAATCGCGTGCAATACCACATCACCATCCGAGTGCGCCAACAGGCCTGTGTGGTACGGCACTTTCACCCCACCGAGGACCAAGGGCGGCTCACCACCGAATTTATGTACATCAAAACCGTGTCCAATACGTATATTCATTGCTTGTTCCTGTATTCAGTTGCCCCGCTGATGCGCCAGATAAAGCGCTGCCAGCGGCAAGTCGTCCGGATGGGTTACCTTGATATTGTCACTGCGGCCGCTGATAAGTGCCGGGTGTACTCCGCACCACTCCATCGCCGAGGCTTCATCTGTCACCAGCACACCGGCGGCCAGCGCCGCTTTCAGCGCATCGGTCAAAGTGAGCAGTGGAAACAGCTGCGGCGTTAGCGCATGCCAGAGTGCTTCTCTGGCAACCGTTTCACTGATGCAGCCATCAACGCCGCTGCGTTTCATGGTGTCGCGCACTGGCGCAGCCAGTATCGCCCCCTGAGGATGTTGTTTCCGTGAAGCAAGCAGCTTATCAATATCGCCATGGGTCAGGCAGGGTCTGGCGGCATCGTGTACCAGGGCCCAGGTATTGGCGGGCAATGGCTTGTCGGCTACCAGGCTCTCAAGCGCCGCCAGCACAGAATCGGCCCGCTCTTTGCCGCCGGTGACTGTCTCCAACTTGGGATGACTGGCCACCGCCAGTTTGCCAAAGAAGCTATCTTCCGGGTTCAGCGCCACTATCACCCTTGAGATGCCGTTGTGACTCAGCAACCCCTTGAGGGTTTGCTCCAAAATGCAGGAGCCGGCAAGTGGCAGATACTGCTTGGGACAGTCGGCGCCCATGCGACTGCCTATTCCCGCTGCCGGTACTATGGCAATCACTGGTTCATCACTGGGGACCCCGGCCGCTATGGTTCGGGAGGAAATAGATTCGCTCATGGATATCCGTTATGTTGAAATTGGGCCGCTACTGACTGGCCAAAGACATGGAACGCTGCTCACCACCAACAACCCGATAAAAGGTTTCACCCTTCTTGATTAACCCCAGCTCATTGCGGGCACGCTCTTCCAGGGCTTCGGTACCGCTGCGCAGATCGCGGATCTCCTCTTTCAGTACCTGGTTACGTTCTTCGAGCCTGGCATTGCTGTCATTTTGAGCCGCTATCTGCTGCTCAAGATGGAAGTACTCCGGCAGACTGTTTTCTCCCAGCCAAAGACGATATTGCAGTAGCCCCAGCAACAAGGCGATGACAAAAAGCAGTCGTTTCATGGTGATAAATTCAGCTCATGCCCTAAAAAATACGATTAGTGTTGATAGTACAACAAAAAAGGCCACCAAGTGGCGGCCTTTTGTAGCTGGGGGCGAAAATTACGCCTGACCTTTGATCTCACTCAGACCGTGGTAGGCTGCCTTGGCGCCCAGTTGCTCTTCAATACGCAGCAGCTGGTTGTACTTGGCAACACGGTCAGAACGGCACAGAGAGCCGGTCTTGATCTGGCCGGCTGCGGTACCTACTGCCAAGTCGGCAATGGTCGCATCTTCAGTTTCACCTGAGCGGTGAGAGATAACGGCTGTGTAACCGGCTTCCTTGGCCATGCGGATAGCGGCCAGAGTCTCGGTCAGAGAACCTATCTGGTTGAACTTGATCAGAATCGAGTTGGCAACGCCCTGCTCGATACCGCGAGACAGGATCTTGGTGTTGGTCACGAACAGGTCATCACCCACCAGCTGGATCTTGTCACCAAGGATCTTGGTCTGGTAAGCCCAGCCATCCCAATCAGACTCATCCAGGCCATCTTCGATAGAAACGATAGGATACTGCTCGGTCAGCGACTTGAGGAAGTCAGAGAAACCATTGGAATCGAATACCTTGCCTTCACCGGCCAGGTCATACTTACCGTCTTTGTAGAACTCGGAAGCCGCACAATCCAGAGCCAGAGTCACATCTGTACCCAGTTTGTAGCCAGCAGCTTCAACGGCTTCTTTGATAACAGCCAGGGCATCGGCGTTGGATGACAGGTTAGGCGCAAAACCGCCTTCGTCACCCACGGCAGTGTTCAGGCCCTTGGACTTGAGCACCTTCTTCAGGTTGTGGAAGATTTCAGCGCCCATACGCAGGGCTTCACGGAAACTCTTGGCACCGACTGGCTGTACCATGAATTCCTGAATGTCGACGTTGTTGTCGGCATGCTCACCACCGTTCAAGATGTTCATCATAGGAACCGGCATGCTGTACTGGCCAGGAGTCCCGTTCAGTTCGGCGATGTGAGCGTAAAGTGGCATACCTTTGAAGGCAGCAGCGGCCTTGGCAGCAGCCAAAGACACAGCCAGAATGGCATTGGCGCCCAGCTTGTCTTTGTTTTCGGTGCCGTCCAGCGCGATCATGATGCCATCCAGCTCGGCTTGAGCCGTGGCATCTTTACCCAGCAGGGCTTCACGGATAGGACCGTTGACATTGTCAACAGCCTTGAGCACGCCTTTACCCAGATAGCGGGCCTTGTCGCCATCGCGCAGTTCCAGCGCTTCACGGCTACCGGTAGAAGCACCTGATGGGGCTGCTGCCATGCCGATGAAACCACCTTCCAGATGCACTTCAGCTTCTACAGTGGGGTTACCGCGAGAATCCATGATTTCGCGTCCAATGACGTTAATGATCTTAGCCATAATGTCCTCGATTAAAGTTAAAGAAAAAACCCATACCCATCTGAGCGTTCAGCGTCTCTCATATGGGTATTGGACTTTCACTTCACACTTCCCGGCTCGGCCGGGGATGAAAAAGCCGGAGCTGCCATAGCAGTCCGGCTCTTCTAGTTTAACCCAGATTACGCTTTTGGTAAGTACTGGCGGCGGCGACAAAACCTTCAAACAGAGGGTGACCGTCGCGAGGTGTGGAGGTGAATTCCGGATGGAACTGACCAGCAACAAACCAAGGGTGACCAGGTATCTCGATCATCTCTACCAACTTGCGATCCGAAGACAAGCCACTGAAGACCAAGCCGGCTTTTTCCAGACGCTCACGGAAGGCGTTGTTCACTTCGTAACGATGGCGGTGACGCTCGATACAGGTGTTGCTCTTATAAGCCGCAGCGGCCTTGGTGCCTTCAATCAGATGGCACAGCTGAGCGCCAAGACGCATGGTACCGCCAAGATCTGAGGCCTCGTCACGCTGCTCCAGATTGCCTTCTTCATCGATCCATTCGGTGATCAGGCCCACAACAGGGAACGGGGTTTCCTTGTTGAATTCGGTAGAGTGGGCACCTTCCATGCCGGCGACATGACGGGCGAATTCAATCAGGGCAACCTGCATACCCAGACAGATACCAAAGTATGGCAGTTCGTTCTCACGGGCATATTGAGCGGCAAGGATCTTACCTTCAACACCCCGCTCACCAAAGCCGCCGGGAACCAGAATGCCATCCAGACCTTCCAGCACTTCAACGCCTTTGACTTCAACAGTCTGGGAGTCGATATATTTGATGTTCACCGAAACCCGGTTTTTGAGGCCGGCATGTTTCAGTGCTTCGTTGACTGACTTGTAGGCATCCGGCAGTTCGATGTACTTGCCGACCATACCTATGGTCACTTCATTGTTTGGATTGGCTTCCTGATAAACCACGTTTTCCCATTCGGACAGGTCGGCTTCAGGGCAACTCAGGCCAAAGCGCTTGACAACCAGCTCATCCAGCCCTTGTGAGCGCAGCAGCGCCGGGATCTTGTAGATGGAATCCACGTCTTTGAGGGAGATAACCGCTCGTTCTTCAACATTACAGAACAGGGAGATTTTGGCTCGCTCTGTGGCTGGAATGGCGCGGTCGCCACGGCAAACCAGAATATCCGGCGCAATACCGATAGAACGCAGCTCTTTAACTGAATGCTGAGTCGGCTTGGTTTTCACTTCCTGAGCCGGGCCGATAAAAGGCACCAGAGTCAGATGCATAAACAGGCTGCGATCGCGGCCCAGTTCAACACCCAACTGACGGATAGACTCGAGGAAAGGCAGAGATTCGATATCACCCACAGTACCACCGATTTCAACGATGGCGACATCATGGCCTTCACCGCCTTCGAGGACTTTTTCCTTGATGGCGTTGGTGATGTGCGGAATAACCTGAATAGTTGCACCCAGGTAGTCACCACGACGCTCCTTGCGCAGCACTTCCTCGTAGATACGACCTGTAGTGAAGTTGTTGCGGCGGTTCATCTTGGTACGGATGAAACGCTCATAGTGGCCCAAGTCCAGATCTGTCTCTGCGCCGTCCTCAGTGACAAATACTTCCCCGTGTTGGGTTGGGCTCATGGTTCCCGGATCAACGTTGATGTAAGGATCCAGCTTCATGATGGTTACATTCAGGCCTCTGGCCTCTAAAATTGCCGCGAGCGATGCTGCTGCAATGCCTTTACCTAGTGATGAAACAACGCCACCAGTAACGAAGATATACCTTGTAGTCATGCTGAACCTGAGAAAAAAGAATGATAAATAGGTGCTCGAATGAAAGCACCAGGACGGGGCGACAGTATATCAAAGCCCCTGCCATTTACCAAACAGGAATGACGATAATTTTTACGCTCTGATCTCATTCGCGCATTTTTAATCCAGGCTTCGCCTTCTACTGGATTTCACCGCGCTCTTCACGCTTGACCTGATCCCAATAAGCATCCAGTGCCTGCAGATCATGTTCTTCAAACGGCTTGCCGCTGGCATTGGCTTTTTGCTCGACGGCGCGAAAACGCCGCTCAAACTTGTTGTTGGCCCCTCTGAGGGCCTGCTCGGGGTCCACCCCCAAGTGGCGCGCCAGATTCACCGCCGCAAACAGCAAGTCGCCCACTTCATCCTCAACCCTGGCCTTATCCGGCGTGGCTTGACGCGCTTCGTGCAACACTTCTTCAATCTCTTCCTGTACCTTGTCGACCACAGGCTCAAGCTCGGGCCAATCAAAGCCTACCCGGGCGACCCGCTTTTGGATCTTACCCGCCCGCGCCAACGCCGGCAGCGCCTTGGGAATATCGTCCAGCACTGAGTGCAGCTCGCGCCCGGCACGCTCGGCCGCCTTGATACGCTCCCAGTTGTTCTTGGCATCCGGCGCCGAGTCAAAACTCAAGTCGGTATCGGCGGTAAACACATGGGGATGACGATTGATAAGCTTATTACATATCCGCTCAAGCACAGTGGCGAAATCAAACCAGCCCTTTTCCTTGCCAAGCTGACAATAGAACACCACCTGAAACAGCAGATCGCCAAGCTCAGAAGGTAACTCCTGCCAGTCGCGGCTCTCTATGGCGTCGGCCACTTCATAGGCTTCTTCCAGGGTGTAGGGCACTATGGAGTCAAAATCCTGCGCCCTGTCCCAGGGGCAACCCAGCTCAGGGTCCCTGAGTTTTGCCATAATCTCAAGCAATGCATTGATATCTGCCGCCACCGCAGTTACTCCTTTGTTGCTAATACGCTTACCAATCCAACGACTCTTTGATAAGCTTTAAAAAAACAGCAGGACGCAACCTATGCGTCCTGTCTTAAATACCGGTAGAATACCGAACTGGCCTCAGAGCCTGCGGGCTTCTATTACCCCGTCTATCTGGGTCAGCTTGGAGATAACCCGGGATAAACCGTCGAGGTTATAAAGCTCCATCTCAAGTTCAATGGCCGCAGTCTGGTTCTTGAGATCCGATGAGGAACTCATCGCCAGCACATTGGACTTTTCCGCCGCCAGCACAGAGGTGAGATCCCGCAGCAGACCGGTTCTGTCATTGGCCACCACTCGAATACGGATTTTGTAGCCGCCGGAGTAGTTTTCGCCCCAGACCACATCCACTACCCGCTCGGGATGGGCACGCATCAGTTCCTTGACCTGCTCACAATCGGCTCTGTGCACCGAAATACCGCGCCCCTTGGTAATAAAACCGAAAATTTCATCACCGGGCACCGGCTGACAACAGCGCGCCAGATGGCTCATCAGATTACCGACACCATTGACCTCTATCTGGCCGCGATTGGCGCCTATGGGTTTCTGCTGACCTTTCTTGACCAGCTCTTCCACAGCCTCTTCGTCGGAAGGCTCCTGAGTCCTGAGCCGGCTCTGTACATGATTGACCACTTGGTTGAGGCGCACATCGCCGCCACCTATGGCCGCCAACAGGTCATCCATGTTGGTCATATTGAAACGCTCAATTGCGCTGCCGACATCCTTGAGTGTCAGCCCCACCCGCGCCAGTTCGACTTCCAGCATCTCGCGTCCGGCCACCAGGTTCTTGTCCCTGTCCTGCTGCTTGAACCAGTGTTGGATCTTGCTGCGGGCTCTGGAGGTCTTGATATAACCCAGGTTGGGGTTAAGCCAATCCCGCTTCGGATTGGGATGCTTGGAGGTGATAATCTCGATGCGCTCACCGGTTTCCACCTGGTAGGTGAACGGCACTATGCGGCCATCGACCTTGGCGCCAATACACTTGTGGCCCACCTGGGAGTGGATATAGTAGGCAAAGTCCAACACGGTCGAGCCGGCTGGCAAGTCCACCACTTCACCGGACGGGGTAAACACATAGACCCTGTCTTCGAAGACCTGGGCCCGGATCTCCTCCACCAGGTTGCCGCTCTCGACCACATCTTCCTGCCACTGCAAAATCTTGCGCAGCCAGTTGATCTTCTCTTCGTAGCCACTCTGTTTGCCGGAGTGATTGCCCTCTTTATATTTCCAGTGAGCCGCCACCCCGAGCTCGGCATCTTCATGCATCTGCTGGGTACGAATTTGGATTTCGACTGTTTTGCCCTCCGGTCCCACCACCACAGTGTGAATCGACTGGTAGCCGTTGGGCTTGGGGTTGGCAATATAGTCGTCAAACTCTCTGGGAATATGGTGCCAAAGGGTATGCACTACACCGAGCGCACCGTAGCAGTCCTGCAGCCGGTCGGTGACGATTCGCACCGCACGCACATCAAACAGCTCGTCAAATTTAAGCTGCTTGCCGCGCATCTTGCGCCAGATGGAGTAGATATGTTTGGGGCGACCATAGACCTTGGCACGAATGTCTTCTTCATCCAGCCGCGTTTGCAACTGATTGACAAAGTTGTCGATAAAGACTTCACGGTCCAGGCGCTTGCCGTCCAGCTGCTTGGCAATCTCTTTATAGGTCTCGGGATGCAGATAACGAAACGAGATATCCTCCAGCTCCCACTTGAGCTGACCTATACCCAAACGGTTGGCCAGCGGCGCGTAGATGTCAGCAATTTCCCGGGCCAACAATACCCGGGTTTCTTCATCGTCGTTTTTCACGGCCCGCAGCAGGCATACCCGCTCGGCCAGTTTGATCACCACGGCGCGTACATCTTCCACCATGGCCAGCAACATCTTGCGGATATTGTCGATTTGCGGTTCGCTGCTGCGGCTGTCATTGCCCACCTTGAGCGCACCTATGGCATCCATGGTCTTGACGCTGTTGACCAAGGTAGCCAACTCGGAACCAAAGTCTTCGGTGAGCTTGGCTTCATCGACTATGCCCACCTCGAAAAACACAAATAAGATGGCGGCCTGCAGAGTTTCGATATCCATGTTGAGCGGCGCGAGGATCTCTATCATCTCCCGCGCCTTGGCCTGCAGCTCGGCTTTGGGACGCTTGCACTTACCCATAGGCAGTGCTTCCACCTTGGCTATCAGCTCCAACAAACGCCCGGCATCGGCGGAGTCGGCCACATAACGATTAACCCACTCATCCAGATTGAAATCAGGATCCTTAAAGTGTGCTTCGCGAACAGATACCATCTCACCTTCCTTTAGTGTCCGATTAACAGACTCAACAAGACTCCCTATCTTGAGCATACCCGATGGGATGTCAAACCCCCGTGAGTACCTTTATTGATAAAATTGACTCGATAGACAATAAAAGCATCAATTCCGCACAAACAAGGCCATGGCTTCGGTGTGATGGGTCTGGGGGAACATATCCAACACACTGAGGCGCTCCAGCCGATAACCTTGCTCGAGCAGCAAGACGCTGTCCCGCGCCAGGCTCGCCGGATTGCAGGAGACATACACCACCCGCTCGGGCGCGATGTTTTTCAGATAAGAAAGCGTCTCATAGGCACCGGCACGGGCGGGATCCAGCAGCAGTTTATCCACCTTGCCAAGCCAAGGCTCGGCCGAGAGGTCGGCGCTGAGATCGGCGCAAAAGAACTGCAACCCTTCAAGCCCGGCCTGTTTGGCATTTTGTCTGGCCTGCTCAACCATGGCAGGCACGCCCTCGACACCTGTGACCCTAACGCCGGTGGCCGCTAGCGGTAGGCTGAAGTTACCCATGCCGCAGAAGAGATCCAATATGTGCTCGCCGTCCTTGGGTTGCAGCCAATCTATGGCCTTGGCCACCATGGCGCGGTTTACTTCACCATTGACCTGAATAAAATTCCCCGGATTAAACTTAAGCGTCAGCTCATCGCCATCAACACCGGGCAAGCGGTAGCTTGGCTGATTGCCCGTAAGGTACTCACACTCGCCCTGATTGTCCTGCAGCACCAACTGTAATCCTTGCTGCTCGGCAAAAGTCTTGAGCTTTTCCTTGTCTTTATTCACCAGTGGCCGGGTAATTCTCAGCACCACAAAACGACCGGCTTCGGTTTCAATCAGTTCCACATGACCAAGCTGAGCCACGCCCTGCAGATGAGCAAGTTGCGCTGCCAACGGCTTTATCAGTTCCGACAACGAAGCCGCCAATACAGGACATTCGCCAATGGTAACTACTTTGCTGCTGGACTTGGCCCTAAACCCTAAGGTGAATTCGCGACTTTGTTTGTCATACCAGGTCGCCAGTCTGGCCTTGCGTCTATAATGCCAAGGGGCGGAAGCCAGCTCGCCTATCTCCGGCAGCTCGGATAGGCCAGAGAGTTTGGCAAACAACTCGGCCAGGGCCCGGCGCTTGTGCTGCCGCTGGCTCAAATCTGACAAGTGTTGCAGATCGCAGCCGCCGCAAAGCGCATAATGGGGGCATTGGGGTTCAACCCGCTCCGGCGATGTTTGGGTGATGCGGATGAGTTTGCCCCTGGCATAGTTCTTTTTTTGTTCGGTGAGCTGCACCTCGGCGCTCTCACCGGGTAACAAGCCGGGAATAAACACCACTTTGCCCTGATATTGACCGATCCCGGCACCCTGATGATCCAATCCGGAAGCCGTGAGTGACAGTTTTGCGGAGACTTTCTTGGATCTGTTTGGTTTTTCTCTAAAAAATTGTGCCATCTAGGCCCCTGAAACAATAAAAAACTGGCAAAGACGCCGGGATATCTGGCAGTCTATCTATAGCCGTAAAACAAACTATCTGGAATACCTATACCGCCCATGAACAGTGCGAATAACATGACCAAGTACAGCCTCAGATCCTGGGTGCTGGTATTGGCCCTGGCTCCTACCATTTTGGTCGGTATTCTTCTGGGCAGTTACTTTACCATAAATCGCTTTTATGAGCTTGAAGATACGCTCATAGAACAGGGCAGCAATATCATAGAGCCGCTGGCTATCGCCAGTGAGGTAGGCCTGGCCGCCAATAACCGCGAGGCCACCAAACGCCTGCTCGCCGCGGCTCAGCTCAACAAGTCGACCTTGGTGAAATCCATCGCCATCTTCGATGCCGACAATCAGCTGTTTGTCACCTCCCACTATCACAAAGACTTTGAGATTATGCGCTACAAGGGTGCCATCTCGGATCTGGCCCGTACCGAGTACGATCAGGTAGGCGACAGTCTGGTGCTGAGAGCGCCTATTTTTGCCGCCGGCAGTCTGCTGGCGGTAGACGATGCTCCCGGCTTCAATGAGAAACCTCTGGGTTATATCTCTTTGCTGCTCAACAAGGAAAAGGCGCTGCTGGAACAGCACAGAGCCGCGGTGGCGGCTTTTATCATAGTGCTTATCGGGGTGCAGCTGAACCTGCTGTTCACCTTCCGTCTGGTAAAGAATGTGACTCAGCCAATCACAGACATGGTGCGGGTGGTGGCTAAAATCCGCGAGGGCAAGCTGGATACTCGGCTGGAAGGCAATCTCATCGGTGAGCTGGATCTGCTCAAACGGGGGATTAACGCCATGGCGGGCTCCTTATCGGAATACCATGACGAGATGCAGCAGAATATCGATCAGGCGACCTCGGATCTCAGGGAAACCCTGGAGCAAATTGAAATTCAGAACGTCGAATTGGACTTGGCCAAGAAACGGGCGCTGGAAGCCAGCAGAATAAAATCTGAATTTTTGGCCAACATGTCTCACGAACTGAGAACGCCGCTCAATGGCGTGATAGGTTTTGCCCGTCAACTATTGAAAACGCCGCTGCACGCCAGCCAGATGGAATATATTCGCACCATTGAACGTAGTGCCACCAACCTGCTGAGCATCATTAACGACATCCTCGACTTCTCCAAGTTGGAAGCCGGCAAAATGGTGCTGGAAACCATGCCGTTTGCCCTCAGGGAAACCCTGGATGACACCATGATGCTGCTGGCCGGCTCTGCCCACGAGAAGGGGCTGGAACTTGTGGTGGATGTAGCCCCGGAAGTGCCGGATGCCGTCAGCGGCGATGCCATGCGGGTGGGTCAGATCATCACCAATCTGGTGGGCAATGCCATCAAGTTTACCGATCAGGGCAGCGTGCTGTTGAAGGTGGATATCAGCAACATCAAGGAAGACAAGTTGCTGCTGCACTGTGAGGTGTCAGATACAGGTATTGGCATTGAAGAAAGCCAGCAGGAGTTGCTGTTCCAGGCGTTCGGCCAGGCCGATTCATCTATCTCACGCCGCTTCGGCGGTACCGGCCTTGGGCTGGTGATCACCAAACGCCTCATTAACCAGATGGGCGGCCAGATAGGCTTTAGCTCCCGGGTGGGTAAAGGCTCCACCTTCTGGTTTACCCTGCCACTGATGACCAGCCAGTTCCCGATAGGTGAGCCGCTGCCACTGGAGCAGCTCAGAGGTAAGACGGTATTACTGTTTGAACCCAGGCCCTTGACCCGCTCTGTGCTCAACCGCCGCCTGCAACAATGGCAGATGCAGGTCAACAGTGTTCACACTGTGCCGCAATTGGAAGCCGAACTTGCTCAAGACAAGGCGCATTTCCACTATGTGCTGCTCGGCTGTCACGGTTTCGATGGCCCGACTCAGCTGCAGGCAGTGCTCAAGAGTGCCAGACAAGTGACCGAGGCCCTTATTGCGCTGTTCGACTGCCATGATCAAGAGGCACTGGAGCGCTATATTCGCCCTGTGGTAGACCTTGTTCTGAGCATTCCTGCCAGCGAATACCTGATGGCACGCAACATGATTTATCTGCCACAGGAATCTGAACTCAAGCCTGCCCTGCCCAAGCTGGTTGAGCCGCAGCAACGCCACAAACTCAATGTGCTGGCGGTGGATGACAACCCGGCCAACCTCAAGCTGATTGACACCCTGCTCGATGAATTGGTTACAGGGGTGACCACTGCCAGTAATGGCGAGCAAGCGGTGAATCTGGCCAAACAGCGCAGCTTTGATTTGATTTTTATGGATATCCAGATGCCGGGAACCGATGGCATTACCGCCACCCGGCTCATTCGTCAGGACTCGTTGAACCGCAATACCCCCATCATTGCGGTAACCGCCCACGCCATCAATGAGGAGCGCGAGCGGATCCTCAATAGCGGCATGGATGGCTACCTGCCCAAGCCTATAGATGAAGCTGCACTGAAAGGAGTGATCAGCCGCTGGATTACCCGGCCCAAGTTTACCCATTTTGACCAGCACACCCTCAACTGGGAGCTGTGTCTGACCCAGGCCAATCAGAAACAGGATCTGGCGCTGGATATGCTCAGAATGCTAATTGACTCCATGCCGGACACCACCAGCAACATCCAGGAATCGCTGGAGCAGGATGACGCCGCCAAAATGCAGGCCAGTGTCCACAAACTGCACGGTGCCTGTTGCTACTGCGGCGTACCGACGTTGCAAAAACTCTGTCAAACCGTGGAAGGCGGTCTCAAGCAGGGCAGCAGCATTGCCGAGCTGGAGCCGGAAATACTGGAGTTACTTGATGAGTTAACTAAGGTAGAATCTGCGGCAAAACAAGTGATATCCCAACTTTCGATGGATTTAACCGATGACAACTAAACCGGGCTTCTTTAAACGCCTAAAGGCGCTGGAACTGCCACAAAAGAAACTCTTTGCCGTGGCGCTGTGCCAGCGTATGTACCCCAACTACCAACTATTTTCCGAGGTGTGTGAATTCGGCGATCCCCAGGTATTGGATACGGTACTCAACCTGTTGTGGCAGTCTTTATATGACCGCAAACTCAAGCTGAACCTTGAACTGCAGATGGCAAAACTGGAAGAAAACACCCCGGAGCCGACCCAATTCGACGCCTATGGAGCCTACCCGGCGATGGATGCCGCTGTGGCACTCAGTTCACTGCTGGGCGCACTGGAAAGCAAGGTGGAAGACGACATCACCAATATCTCCAAGCTGTCATCCGGTACCGTGGCCCACTATATCGAAGCCATAGCCGATCCCGAATTGGATGGTGAAGCATTGGACGAGTTTGTATTCAACCACGAAGTGATGCAGGAAGAGCGCGAATTGCAGGGATCCTTGCTGGAAATAATCGAGGAAAACCCGCAGATAACGGCGGAGTTTGTCAAAGCACTGCGCAAGGAAATCGTCATGAGCGGCGTATCTAACATAGGGATCAGCGCTCAATAAGATGCGTAAGCTTGTTTATCGTGGCTATATCCTCAGCAATACCGACGGCCTCACAGACAGCTGGACCCTGACCATAGGCCAGACCAGCCGTACCGGCTCTTTATTTGAGCTGAGAAGGCAGATCAATTTCTTTGAAGAGTTGGGGATATTGCCACAGCCGAAAATTGCTGACGCAACAGACACCGAAACAACCGCCAATAAACCACTGCAGACCGGGAGCCAAAAGGCTCAAACGGCTTCCCGCAAAGCGACTGATGGAAAAGCCGCTGAAGGAAAAACCAAAGAGAGAAAGGCGGGAAAAGGCGGCGCAGGGGGAAAAAGCGCCAGTAAAGGCTCACAGCGAAAAAGCACTTCACCCAAAGGCCGCAAGTCATAGCAAAGACGGGGAAAATCGTCCGTCACGCCATTATCCAAAGCACCAAGGATGCGATCCCATATTATGCCAAGATGTACTGCACCTGCACGGTTCCCTACTGTGGTCATACGTTCGTGGCAACCTGGTCACATCAACACACTCAACCCAGGGCTGCAATCAACCACCGAGCAACTGAGCGGATCATTATGTGCGAGCACTAGGGTGCTGAAGGCTTTGCCAAGGGCAGCAGTGGCTACTACGAAAAGTGCAAAGCGCTGCGCCAGCATGTGTTTGCCCCTTGATTGATTACTTCAAAGAAGAAAAAGCCCGCACCGGCGTCAGCAACAAAGAGATCAATCAAGCCACCGGAACCCAGATGGCCAGCCATTGGTTTACCGCTTCGCAGTGGCAGTTACCCAATGCAGAGCAGTATCAAAAGCTGCAGGCCTTGTTTACTCAAAAGGCGCTGGAACAGGACTATGATACGCTGGAAACTGAGGCTGGAGACTGAATTTGTGGCGCTGCAGCGCCAATACCAAGGTTTGGCACAAGAATTTGACGACTTGAAAGCACAGTACCAGCACTTGCGCCGGCCATTCACGGTATCCAAAGATGTACCGTTTACCGATGTTTGGCACTACCC
Source organism: Shewanella sp. Iso12 (assembly GCF_012030025.1). Lineage (NCBI taxonomy): Bacteria > Pseudomonadati > Pseudomonadota > Gammaproteobacteria > Alteromonadales > Shewanellaceae > Shewanella > Shewanella sp. Iso12. Next base: position 198,397 of record NZ_JAAUHW010000002.1, on the reverse strand, counting down.
AGCTGTGCCCTACTACCCAGGCAAGCATCCCTGTGAAAAACCCGCAGCCATGCTCGAGCACATCATTAACGCCAGCAGTCGCCCCGGAGACGTTGTCTTGGATTGCTTCATGGGTTCAGGCTCTACCGGAAAAGCCTGCAAGGCACTAGGCCGACACTTCATCGGTATCGAGTTGGATGAAGGGATATTCAACCAAGTTAGGGCAACAATGGAGTAAATACCAGGGGGAGATAGTGAACGACAGGATTAGCTTGCACTCTCCCTTATCCCCTTAATGGCCGCAGGTGGCAAACAGTAGCAACAAGTAACAATTCAGATGAGCGGGAGGTTTATAGCTTGATACATGGTGACTACTTCCATCTTTCAGCAAAATACGAATATCAGTGCAATTTTTCGCGCTCGTTTTATGTAGTGATAGCTGGTAGAGTTCTTAGGAAAGTGCAACCATCAATCATAGGCAGCATCACTATCGCGTGGCTGGACCAACTCACTACCGACCATTGCTAATGAAAGGAAATCATGTACGAAATAATGAAAGCATTTACAGAGCCAGCTGTTATAGCAAGTGTGGTATTAACTTTTGCTCTTCAGTACGTTTTTAAGCACCTGCCTCCACGTGTCAAATCACTGCTGAGAGGCAGTAGGTTAAAAGAGTTACGAAAGTTGAAGTCGGCTAGAAGAAACCCCGATGAGGTCTCTTTTCAATCAATGAAGGCTCATGCATATTTCTTGGTATTTATGGGAACCTGTGCATTACTTCTTGTTCTTGTCACAATGGGACCATTAACTGTCCTGTTAGAATACCCTTTATGGATGCTGTTATTAGTTTCCTGTCCAGTATTCATGACCGAAATAGCATGGTTAAGGCAGGACTTATATGCAAAAAACCTAATCAAGTCACGCCACAAATTACGAATTAAAAGCAAACAAGAGAGACTCGTCAAATCGCAACTTTAATGCATTACTTAGCCAATGCTGTTTAGTGAAGACTTCAGATGACACTATAAGTAATACTATATGGAGTAATTAATGAGCAGTATTAACTTCATTTCTCTCGATAAAATTAATCCAGAGGAATTTATACCAATATTAAACAAAGTAAGTACTCGTAATCATCTTATAACCCATGATGAATTTGATTCTTCATCAGTTAGGAGTTGGATTGATGAAAAGCTAAATGAAGATAAAATCGATGGTTGTATCGTTAGAGCCATCGAAACTGATGGAATTTTAGTTGGTTGGTGCGGTATTCAATCATCAGAGTTAGGATTTGAGATCGCAATAGTGCTTGATAATACTTGCTGGGGTATTGGAAAAGACGTATTTAACTCATTGATATATTGGACCAAAGATTATGGACACAAGATCATTTACATACATTTATTACACACACGCCCAGAGTACCACTTCTTACGAAGAATGTCTCAAAGAGTATTTCAAACAGAGATGCTAGGCGATAGATTTACAACTTACGAGTTAAACGTTGACAATCTTGTATATCAGAAGGATAAGATGTATATAGACACTCATAGAATTGATAAAATTGTTGTTCGATAGCTATAAAATCATGAATGCAGCCTTTGGAAACGAATAATAAAGCACTTAACTTTATCCCCTTGGAATTTTAAGCACCAAACAATTCTTAGCATTCTCAGTCACAAGCAAAGCTGAACAATCCGAGATTATTACGAGAACTGCCTCACAGAAAAGTATTACATTCATAGGATAGCTTGCAAGTCAGGAAATTTTTTATCAAGGACAGATAAATGAATATACAGGAAAAATTTGAACTATCGGAAGGAGTTACAATCTTGGCTTGCTCAGGTTATGAGAATGTATTTGATGTTATTGGCAAGAAACTCAATCTGATTTGTGATGGTGAGGCTCGACAAACCTTAACTGTATCCGGCGAAAAGAAAATGATTAATCAGAAGACTAATTTTAAGCAAAAGGCATTCGAGACCCATGATAAAGTGTTGTTGTCACAGGAAGAAGCCCAAAATGGCAAATGGCAGTTAATCGGTGATTGCCTCATAAGCTGATGACATTCTCAAGGGCAAGCAGGCCTTTGAGGATGGCATTAAACACAACTTGGTCATTTGGCACCATAGCGCCCGTTACAACGAAGAAAGTGACAAAACTCGCAGCCACTATGCAGAGATGGCGCTAATCAACTTAGGAGTCCATGTGAGAGCTGGGAAACCGATAAGGAGTTACTTAATTCAAGCTACGTTGGGCCATGTGCACAAACACGGTCCCTTCCTCCTTGTTTAGCTGCGTACATAGCTTCATCTGCTCTAGCAAGAAAACTATCTATTGACTCTTTGGTTTCAAACTTTGCCAGTCCCGCACTTATCTTTATGGTAATGACTTCTCCAGTATCTAGAGTTAATGGCTCAGACTTGAGACGTTCCCTTAACCTATTACCAAACTCAAGACCAGATTTCAATTCTATACCAGGAAGAACAAAGAGGAATTCTTCACCTCCAAGACGACCACAAAAATCAGACTTGCGTCCCATCCCCGAAGCAACACATGCAAATTTAACGAGTGCCGCATCACCGGCAGCATGCCCATAAGTATCATTAATACTTTTGAAGTGATCCAGATCGATAGAAAGGACACATAAACCAATGCCAGAACGAAGAGAGAGCTCTATACTTTCACTTAAACGTTCTAATGTTGCCCGCCGGTTTGGTAACCCTGTCAATTCATCAGTTCTCGCCAAAGCGGCAAGCTCCTCTTCCAACTTTTTCTTAAAGAGAAGATAGCCAATGGTATCGGCGAGCGACTCCATTAAAATGTAATCGTCTTTGGAAAATGGATCTGTTGGAGAAACACTTGAAAAATTCAACGTGCCATACAGCCCACCATCTAAATATATAGGGGTTCCTATATATGATTCCAGTTTAAAACTCTCATAACACGGATGATGTTTAATTCTGCTTTCTCTCACATAGTGAAACCCAACCGTTTTATTTTCTTTTAGTGTATGAACACAATAAGTCCCATCAATATTGAATACTGTTGATTCTTCTAGACCTTCATTGAGGTCAACACAATATTCAACTATATAGTCTTTTTTAATGATATGAGAAATAATCGCGATTTCCAAACCAAAGTGCTCAAGACCTACTTTAAGTAATTCATGAATCTTTTGATCTTGATTCAATACAACATCAGCAGTGATGTTGTGGATCTTTTGTAAGGTATCCAATGATTGGTCTGCAGATCGTGCCGGCCTGATAATTCCGATAAATCCGACAACATCACCATCTTTGGAACGCATGACGGCGCCTGTAGTTAACCCAAGGAAAGACTCGCCATCAGCACGAAGATAGGGAACCCGATAATTCTCAGCAGCAGCTTTACTGGCAACATTAAAGCGTTTTTTCCCCTGTATTGAGAAGTCTTCTTCCTTTGCGTAAAAGACTTTCGTTTCCTTGCCGTACAACTCACTTTTTTTGTACCCAAATAGACGCTCTGTTGCTGAGTTAACATAGATAATTCGGCGTGCAGTATCAGTTACAACAACAGACTCTTCAACATTGTCGAATACTTCGGTCAATAGTAGTGGGGAAATCGTGCTAACGCTCATTCCACATTCTGAGGATAGAGCTTTAGCAGTATCTGCTATTGTGCTTCCTTTCATACATGCTCCTTGAATACCTACGATTAGCCCTACTATAACCATAAAATAGGCGTTTTCTCAAACCATCCCACACGAGCTCTTAAGTGACGAATATTTATCATGCTTGGTTATCAGACCAATGCGCTCTATGTCAAAAAAGATCTGCATGCTGAAAACAGTAGCTAGAATGATAGCTATCGACTACAAATCTCAAGGTAACCACCATGTCTTACGATAGAGATGATGTTCAAGCGGCAGAAGCCTTGCACGCTCACTTAGCAAAAACACCAATATATGAACTGTTGCTTCAATATGCTGAGTTAATCGACAAGCGTCTTAGTGCAATGGATACCGTTGACAGTGAAGTTTATGACTTTTTTCACAAGGCTTGGGAAAACAGAGACATTATCCCTATGGACATTGCGATCCGTAAAATCAATGACCTAACCGAGTTTAACACCCCAACACTAACCGAGGTAATTACAACGGCATCAAACACCTTTGAACCAAACAATTGTTCAGTAATGATTGAGCTTATAAAGATATATCAATGGCCTAGAAACAGATCCAAAGTACTCTCCTTGTGAAGCCACCGCTTCCCTGCCGTGTGGCTTTGTCATACTTGACCGGGTTCACGCACACTCAGTGATCCTAGCTTAGCCAGCTCGGGGTCACTGTTGATGAACTCCACAATATCACGCGCCAGTGGCAGCACTTCATTGCTCTGATAGACATCGTTGGTTTTGAGGGGGTCACCAAGCCCTGCAGCGCCCTGTGGAATAATCCCCGCCATCCCGGCCGGAAAGCGGTTGGCCGTCAACACATCCTGGGCGCTGATGTTCTTGGCGCTGGCAAACTGATCCTTGGAAGAAAAGTCACCGATGGGGATCACCTGGATCCCCTTCTCTTTGCCAGCCGGGATATTGATAAACATATTGCGAAAGTTGCCCGCCCCTTGCTGCGAGCCAGGGCGCTTCCTATCGCCTGTCCTGATCACTGAGCTTGGGATCTGACACGTACAACCGGTAGCCCATGTGGGCGCCGTTCTTGGATTAACTGCCTTGTTAACTGCCTTGAGCTTAACTACTCAGCAGCTCACGGGCGTTGGCCAGGGTATTGCTGGTGATGGTATCGCCGCCAAGCAGCCGAGCCAGCTCCTGTACCCGCTGCTCTTTATCCAGCGTCACCATAGAGGTTTCAGTACCACTGCCCTTGGCATGTTTGGCAACAAACATATGCTGATGGCCGTTACCTGCCACCTGCGGCAGATGAGTCACACACAATACCTGGGTCGATTCTCCCAGGGTGCGCAACATACGGCCCACCACGGCAGCCGTTGGTCCGGAAATCCCCACGTCCACCTCGTCAAAAATCAGTGTCGGGGTGGCAACCTTACGGGCGGTTATCACCTGAATACCCAGGCCGATACGGGAAAGCTCGCCCCCAGAGGCCACCTTGGCCAGACTCTGCAGGGGTTGCCCCGGGTTGGTAGTCACCAGAAACTCCACCCTGTCACTGCCGTTGACCGACATCTGCTCAGGGCTGAATTCCACCGCTATGCTGAACTTGCCCTTGGGCATATTGAGTTCATGGATGGAAGCCGTGACCAACTTGTCCAACTCTTTGGCGTAGCGGCTGCGACTCTGACTGAGTTTTTGCGCCTGGGTCAGATAATTCTGTTTGCTGGCTTCCAATTGCTGCTCTATCTCTTCGAGCTTCTGCTCATCTGAGTCGAGGCTACCCAGTTCGGCCAACAACTGCTGATGGTGTTGATACAGCTCTGAGGGCATCACCTGATGCTTGCGCGCCAATTGCATCGCCTTGGAAAGTCGCGCCTCCAGCATGGCAAAGTGTTCGGGGTCCAACTCGAGTTTGTCCAGATAGCGCTGCAGTTCGCTGCTGCTTTCCTGCACCTGGATCAGAGCATCGTTGAGCATGCCGCCAACATTGGCCAGCTCAGAATCGACACTCTCCAGCTCGGCGCTGATATGCACGGCCCGGTTCAACAATGACTCTATGTTGGCTTCTTCGCCCTCACTGAGCAGCATCAAGGCCAACTGACAGGACTCGATCAGCGCCGTACTGTTGGCCAGACGCTTGTGCTCCTGCTCTATCTCGGCAAATTCATGCTCCCCGAGGGCAAAGTCATTGAGTTCTTCCACCTGATAGCTGAGTAACTGCTTGCGGGCAATTCTCTCCTGCTGCGACAGCACCAGTTGCCGCAGTTCCTGCTCGATTTGGCGATAACGCTGATAGGCACTGCTGACACCATCGAGCAACAGCTTATGATTGGCATAGCTGTCCAGCAGGTAAAGTTGCTGCTCTGTCTTGAGCATGGCGTGATGGGCATGCTGACCGTGGATCCCCACCAACAAGGGTCCCAACGCCTTGAGCTGAGTCAGCGGCACAGGGTTACCATTGATATAGGCGCGGGAGCGGCCATCGCTGCCAATGGTGCGCCGGAGAATACATTCATCTTCGAGTTCGAGATCATTATCTTCCAGCCAACGCTTGGCCAGAGGGACATCCGCCAGAGAGAAACGGGCACTGACTTCCGTCTTGCTGGCACCGGGACGCACGCTGGCGGCATCGGCCCGGTTGCCGAGACAAAGCCCCAGGGCATCGATGGCAATGGATTTACCCGCCCCGGTCTCGCCGGTAATACTGGTCATTCCCGGACGGAAGTCCAGCTCCAGAAAACGCACTATGGCAAAGTTATTGATGCTGAGTTGGCAAAGCATAATGAATTCCCAAAACACTGTATTGATAAACAGTATATACTGATTTTTTATACAGTAAATATCTGTCGATTAATTATTCCCTGTGTTCTTCCCTAGACAGCCCATGCCGCTATCAAAGGCAAACTGATAAAGGTGATCAGCGTGCCCACTAATATCCCCTGAGCACTAACCCCGGCCTTGGTGTCATAACGCTGCGCCAGTAAGTATACACTCGCTGCCGTAGGCAGGGCCGCAAGAATAACCCCCATCTGCAGATTGGTGCCGCTGATCCCCATGGCTTTCAATAATAGATAAGCCAGCAGAGGTTGCAGTAACAGCTTGCAGGCGTTGATGCCAAAGAGCTCAGCCAACTGCCAAGGCCCAGGTAAGCGGGTGGCGCCGCGAACCCGGGTCGCCTTGGCCAACACCATACCTATGGCAAACAGGGCGCAGGGACTGGAGGTGGCGCCTATCTGACTTATCATCATCTCTATCCCATCCGGCAGAGCCATACCGGATGCTGAGACGGCAACGCCCAGGGCGCTGCCGATAACAATCGGGTTTTTCGCCAGCGCTTCAACAATTATCAACAAGGGATGCGCCTTATTTTCTGTATCTCTGGCAAGCTCCAGCGACACCAGTGCCACGGCAAACATCACCACAGACAGCAGGCTGGCAATGGCCGCCGCGGCCAGCGCCAGCTGGTTTCCCGGGTAGACTATCATCATCATGGGGATACCGATAAAGGCGGTATTGCCAAAGGTGGCATTCAAGGCGCGAATTGCCCCTACCCCTTGGCCCGCCCTGAAACAGCCGGAAATCAGCAACACCAGCAGGTAGGTCAGCATCATTGCCACGCTGAAACCGACGATGAAATGCCACTGGAAGATCTCCTCGAAAGAAGTTCTTGCCAGCACTATCATCATAATGGCCGGAAAAGCTATGTAGTAAACATATTGATTGAGCGCCGCATCCGTACCATCCGGCAGGATTTTGCTTTTCTGTACCAGTGAACCTGCGAGCATAATGCCAAACACAGAGATCAGCGGAGTAATGATTCCAGTCATACTTCTTCCATTTTGCTGACTTTGGCTGTCGTACTCCCGCCGGGGATCTGCGAAAATGGCGGGGGAATTTTGTATCTTGCCTGCCCCTTATCAGTACAGCTAAGTAAGTTCGGCAGAGACGCCGGCAAGATACCATAGTCGTTATCCGCCAGCCATTGCGCTATGGTCGTAGAAACCGGCAGACAAGCGTTTTAAACATATCCTTGGCACATTGAGGAACCGCAATGAGTGACAATCAGGCCCCCGAACTGCAACTGCTCTACTTGTTTGTACATCTGGTCAATGCCGGCAGTTTCTCCCAGGCCGCCAAAGTGTTGGATATGCCGGTGGCGACCGTCAGCCGCAAACTGGCCAAGCTGGAGTCTGTGCTGGATAAACAACTGCTGATGCGTACCACCCGCAAACTGAGGTTGACCGAAGAGGGACTGGAGTTATTCCAACGCTATCAGCAGCTGATAGCCCAGTTTGATGCCCTGGCCAGTGGCACCTGCGCCGACAAGCCCGAAGGCACCTTGAGAATTGCCGCCCCCATCTCGATAATCTCTATGATATTCATCGAGACACTGAACGAATTTTGCGAGTGCTACCCGGATATCAAACTGCATATCGCCCAAAGCAATGAGGTGGTGGATCTCATCGACAAAGGCATAGATGTTGCCATAGTTGGCGGCACCCAACCGGACTCCTCCTGGGTATCCTGCTCTCTCGGGGTATTGGATTATCGCCTGGTGGCTTCCCCCGAGTATCTTCGAAAGGCACCGGTATTCAATCATCCGCAGCAGCTCAGTCAACATAAGGTGATCAAGGTCTGGCCTCTGTTCAACTGGTCGCTGCGCCATCCCGATGGCGATGCCTTCTATTATGACGGCCCGGCCAACCTGACCCTGACGGATCTCCACGGTGCCATCCGCGCAACCTTGAATGACGGTGGGATTCTTTATGGCCCAGAGCTCTTTTGCAAACAGGAGTTGAAAGATGGTCGGCTACAGGTATTGCTGCCGGAGTGGAAAGGAGAAAAACGGCGTATCTCCCTGCTCTATCATCAACGCAGCCAGCAACCACTCAAGGTGAAGCTCTTTATCGAGTTCATGCAGCAGCGCGCCCCGGCGCTGTTTTCCATGGACTGAAACACAAAAAAGCCCGCGATGCGGGCTTTTCTTCGAAGGGAGTATGTCTTACAGACGGATACCAGCCTTCTCCAGGTCTTTGGCAATCACACTTCTTGGCAGTGCAACATAACCGTCTTTCTCAACAACCTGCTGACCCTGCTTGGACAGGACATAGCGGACAAACTCGCGCTGCATGGGTGACAGCTCTTTGTTTGGGTGCTTGTTGATGTAAACGTAGAGGTAGCGTGACAGTGGGTAAGTACCGCTGGCAGCATTGTCTGGTGTTGCAGCGATATAGTCAGTGCCCTTCTTGGACAGAGCCACGGCTTTAACACCGGCAGTCTTGTAACCTATGCCTGAGTAACCGATAGCGTTCAGCGACTGAGATACAGACTGAACCACTGAGGCGCTGCCTGGCTGCTCGTTCACGTTGGCTTTGAAGTCACCCTTACACAGGGCTTTCTTCTTGAAGTAACCGTAAGTACCGGAAACTGAGTTACGGCCGTACAGCTGAATGTCTTTGGCAGACCAGCTTCCGTCCAGACCGGCATCACCCCAGCGAGTGATATCGCTGCCACCACACTTGTGGGTAGAGGAGAAGATAGCATCAACCTGCTCTATGCTCAGACCCTTGATTGGGTTGTCCTTGTGAACAAAGACCGCCAGGGCATCGATGGCTACACGAATCGCAGTAGGCTTGTAACCATAGTGCTTTTCAAACGCTTCTTCTTCGTTTGGCTTCATCTTGCGGCTCATTGGGCCGAACTGAGAAGTCCCTTCGGTCAGAGCTGGAGGCGCAGTTGAAGAACCGGCAGCCTGGATCTGGATGTTGACGTTAGGGTACATCTGTTTGAATTCTTCAGCCCACAGAGTCATCATGTTGGCCAGAGTGTCAGAGCCGACGGAAGACAAGTTACCGGAAACACCACTTGTTTTCTCGTAGGTTGGCAGTGACTGATCGATAGCAGCCATAGATGCTGCAGAGAATACACCAGCGGCCGTAAGGGTTACCGCGCCGACAAGCTGTTTCAATTTCATTATTTGCTCCAGTTTTTACCGAACTTGGTTTCTAAAACGCAGCCAGTATCAATTGCCACAATGACAAGTCTATGACTTAAAAATGACAGTTGCATGACAAGCCAAAATAAATACGCTGTAACTGGGTATCGAAAATAACAGACTGAAAATAACTGCCAGCCACGCCTTGAAGCCATTTCGGCATAAAGGACCCTCGATTGACAATGTCGCCCCAACAGTTTCCTTGAATATACTAAAGCCTTTGCTTAATCATGACCGTGAGATTGCCATTTGCCACAGGCTTGAAAAAGAGTGCACAAAGCCTACCTCTTCCCGCTAGACAGCAAAAAGGAGCCAAAGGCTCCTTAATAGGGTTAATGCAGTCAAACGCGTCAGGAAGCTTGCTGCTCCAGCAGATGCTGCGGGATCACAAAGCTGAAGGTACTGCCCTTGCCAAGCTCACTGGCCACCTTGAGTTCGCTGTGGTGATGACTGAGGGCGTGTTTCACTATCGCCAGCCCCAGACCACTGCCACCGGTTTGCCGCGAGCGGGCACTGTCGACCCGATAGAAGCGTTCGGTCAGGCGACTGATATGCTGCGGTGCAATACCTTCACCACTGTCTTTAACACTGAACATGGCGCCGGTTGCCACCCGTTGCCAGCGCACCTCAATACTGCCGCCCGGCTCTGTGTAGCGTATGGCGTTGGACAACAGATTGGAGCAGGCACTGCGCAGCTGCAACTCATTGCCATGGGTATTGAGTCCTGGTTCGGCATAGAAGCTCAGTTGGTAGCGGCCACGGGAGAGCGCTTCGCCCTCCTCTTTTAAGGTGGTCATCAACTGCTGCATATTCACTGTGTGTTCCAGGTTGATATCGGCGGCATCTTCAATCCGCGACAAAGCCAACAGCTGCTCCACCATGGACTGCATCCTGCCAGTCTGCTGCTGCATCAGCTCCAGCGCCTTGACATTGGGTGAGTCGGGTTCGGCCATGCTCTGCATCATCTCAAGATACCCCTGCAGCACAGTGAGCGGCGTCTTCAGCTCGTGGGAGACGTTGGCAACAAACTCCTTGCGCATCCCCTCAAGTTGCCTAACCCGGGTGATATCCCGGGCAATCAGCAACAACTGCCTGTCGCCATAGGCCATCAAGCGCACTTCCAGCAGACGTTTATCCGAAACCGGGGACGGCAGCTCCAGCGGCTCCTTGTAATGGCCCTTTTTCAAATAGGCCGAAAAGTCGGGATGCCGGATAAGGTTATCTATTCGCTGACCATTATCCTGCGGCCAGACAAAGCCAAGCAGCAGCTGCGCCAACTTGTTACACCAGAGAATATTGTGCTCTGAATCGAGTACCACGGCCGCATCGGGAAGTGCTTCGGCCCCCTGGCGAAACCTTCCCAGCAGCCCTGCCAACTGACTCACTCGCTTGCGGTTTTTGCCCTGCAGGCGATAGATGCCGTTAAACACCCCTTCCCAACTGCCACTGCCCTGCGGCGGCGTTAAGCGGCGATCGCGCCACAACCAGTAATTGAGCCGGATAAGCTGGCGATAGTGCCAACCCAATAGTAGAAAAGCGCCCAGACACAGTACCAAGAGCAACTGACCAAGCAGCAACCCAAGCAGCAAACAAGCCGCCAGGTACAGCATCAAACGGGAAAACAGCCGATAACCCGAATAGGAATCAAACATAGAAAATGCCCAGGCAAAAGGCCGATGGTTGCACAAGATAACGCAAAACCCGGCCCATGCCCATTGTTACCCCGCTAGATACGGGTAGAGAAGCGGTAACCTGCGCCGCGAACCGTTTGGATCAGTTTATCGTGCCCGGACAGCTCCACGGCTTTCCTTAAGCGACGAATATGCACATCCACGGTTCTGTCTTCGACATAGACATTGGTGCCCCAGACATTGTCCAGCAGCTGCTCACGGCTGTAGACCCGTTCCGGGTGAGTCATAAAGAAGTGCAGCAAACGAAACTCGGTCGGCCCCATCTCCAGCACAGAATCCCCCACTGTGACCCTGTGGCTGACAGGATCCAGGGTCAGGCCCTGCACGTCTATGGTTTCTTCCAGCCGGGTTGGTGCGGCGCGTCTGAGAACCGCCTTGATGCGAGCCACCAGCTCCTTGGGGGAAAACGGTTTGGTAATATAGTCATCGGCGCCCACTTCCAGGCCTTTGACCTTGTCCTCTTCCTCGCCGCGGGCGGTGAGCATGATAATAGGGATCTGGCGGGTAAACTCATCTTGCTTCAATCGCTTGGCAAACTGAATACCACTGCCACCGGGAAACATCCAGTCCAGCAGAATAAGATCCGGATAAGGTTCCTTGAGCAGTGCCAACGCAGAGTCAAAGTCCTCGGCGGCACTGGTGGTGTACCCGTGTTGTTCCATAACAAAAGTCAGCATCTCACGGATAGCCAACTCATCTTCTACTATTAAAATCCTTGCAGTCATAACGGTTTCTGTCAGTGAATTTCCACGTGGCCATTATTGGACAGTTTTATTACAAAATTATGAAAAGGGCCGACTCTGACACCTTTAACGCCGCTATTTTGTCACAATTTTCCCGATTAAACACTTGAAACTGGAATGAAAAGCTTACCAAAGAGCCATTATTGACCGCCACGAGCAACAATCTCACTGCAGCTGAATTTAGATTACAAGTCTACAACAAACAATAAGTTAGCCTTAACTTAACCAAGTGCTGCCGCGGCTCCCTGTTAGGCCAGGCGCGAATTATCTTTCAGGTACACGGCACTGACACAATTTCCAGACTACTGTTTTCACACTGCAGGAACGCGCCCAAGAGCCGTTCGGCTGAGCTCGCAGGATTCATCCGCAAAGGCCGAAGGCAAAGCCAACAGCAGCGCGACAAAGAGCTACCTCAATACGCCTCCTACCTACAAACAGTGCAAACAAAAAGGAGGCCCAAGGCCTCCTTCGCTGCAGCTGTGGTCGTTTAGAACTTGTGTTCCAGACCAACACCTATGTACTTGTCATCATCGTCCATATCTTCCATGGAGCGATTGGTGTAGAAGGCAAACAGCTTGGTAGGCTTACCCAGCTTGTAGTCGGCACCGATAGACCAGGAATCACCCTTGTCTTCCATGTCCTGCCACTGACCTTTGAGGGTCACCGCGTCAATCTTGTAAGCCGCGCTCAGCAGGTAACCGTTCTTGCTGTCACCGTCCACTGACTTTTCTTCCTGCTGGTACATACCGCCCAGGATGAAGTTGGCCAGCTTGGCCTGTACTGTGGCGCGCAGAACATCGTAGCCCTTAACTTCAGAGTCGTAGGCAATAGAGGCGAATACTGCGCTCTTTTTCAGATCCTTGTCACCGTACATGGCGGCAACAGAGAAACCATCTTCACCGTCTTGTGACTTGGCGGCTTCGGCAGCGTAAGTGGCACCGACTTTAAAACCACCGAATGAAGGCGACAGGTAAGTCACTGTTTGCTCGATACGGTTTTCACCCTTGAACAGGCTCTTGAGGTCGCCTGACAAGTCGTTGAACTGGTCCACTTTACCTTGAGACACTTTCAGCATGGTGTCGTTACGACCCACAGAGATGGCACCGAAGTTACCTTTCAAACCAACAAACTGGTTACGGGCCAGGAAGTTGTCTTTGGCATCATCGCCTGTGTCTACTTCGTATTCCACTGTGTAGAATGCTGCCAGGTTGTTACCCAGATCGAATTCGCCCTTCACGCCAAAACGAGAGGCATTACTCTGAACCGTGGTTTCAGAATCGTCAGCACCGGCCTCGTCGTTGGACTGAACAGTAACATTCAGCTTGCCGTAAACGGTCAGCGGCTCGGCTGCGTGGGCAGAGGCCAGAGAGACTGAAGCGATAGCTGAAGCGAGTAGTGTTTTGCAAAATGCGTTCATCATTAATTCCTTTCGACGTTCTCTTCGTCTTGGTTATTGGTTTGGAACGAGCGAAAGTGTGCAACGAGTCTGTTGCAGTTTTATTTCATCTTTTAACCTGTTGGCTTCATTGGCATCAAAGACCAGCCCAGCCACCGGTAAAAGCCCGTCACCACAGGGCCTCGCGGCAAGCGAAGGGCTATATGACATTTTGGTTAAATCTGCCCAGAGCGAAAAAATCTGTGCTAGCAGGGCGGGTTTACCTAGAGGAATTCATGCCTTACACTGCGGCTTTATTTTTCAAAGAGCGCCTGTCATGTGGTTTAAAAATCTCACCGTATATCGTTTCAACAAACCATTTTCCACCGATATAGAGGCACTGGAGACGGCCCTTGAGGGCTTCACCTTTTCTCCCTGCTCCAGTCAGGACATCAGCAAGTTCGGTTTTTCCAAGGCTTTGGGCAAACTGGGGCACACCCTGGTTCACAGCGCCAACAACCGCCACCTTATCTGTGCCACCAAAGAGGAGAAGCTGCTGCCTTCTCAGGTCATCAAAGAAGCGCTGGAAGAAAAGGTGTCGCTGCTGGAAGAGGAAGAAAACCGCAAGCTGACCAAGAAAGAGAAAGATGCGCTCAAGGATGAAATCACCACCACTCTGTTGCCAAGAGCCTTCTCCCGTCGCAGCCAAATCAAGGCACTGTTGCTGCTGGATGAGCAACTGATCCTGGTAGACAGCTCCAGCGCCGCCAAGGCCGAAGAACTGCTGGCCTTGCTGCGTAAGGCGCTCGGCAGCCTGCCTGTGGTACCAATGAGCACCAAGACACCGATTGAAGTGCAAATGACCGAATGGCTCAAGCAAGGCAATGCCCCTGCCCCCTTCACCATTCAGGATGAAGCCGAGCTCAAGTCTGCCGCCGATGATGGCGCAACCGTGCGCTTCAAGCAGCAGGATCTGGGCGAAGAGGAAGTACTGGCTCACCTGGAAACTGGCAAGCAGGTGCATAAACTGGCACTGCACTTCGGTCAGTCCATCGCCTTTGTGCTGCAATCCGATGCCGGACTGCGTCGCCTCAAGTTCTCGGAAGAGTTCCGCGCCGCCACCGATGATGTTGCCGGTGAGGATCCGCTGGCCAAACTGGACGCCGACTTTGAGCTGATGAGCAGCGAACTGGTTGCGCTGATGCTGGCACTGGTCGACGCCTTGGGCGGCGTTGAAGACAGCCTGTAATCGCTATCTCCAAGTAAAAAGGCGCCTGATGGCGCCTTTTCTGTCTCCAGCTAACCGCCCCACTGGTCGAGCAGTGCCTGCCGCAACACTTCGAGTTTGGCAGAGTGCTGCCTTGAGGGTTGATAAACCAGAAAAAGAGGATGAGGACGAGGTGCATAGGTTGGGAGGATTTCCTGCAATTTGCCTTGCTGCAGTGCATCATCAACAAAATAGCGCATCAGTTGTACCACTCCCGTGTCCAGGCAGGCCGCTTCCAGCAAAGGGTCACCGTGATCGAGTATCAGGTTGCCGTCAAAATCATACTCCAGTTGACTGCCACCTTCACTGAAACGCCAACTGACAGGTTTACCGCTCAGCGGACTTCGCACCCGCAAACAGTTATGCTGCCTCAGCGCGGCGGGCGTATCGGGTGTACCGTGAGAGGCAAGATACCCGGTCGAAGCCAAGGTCGCCCATTCAAGTGCCTTCAGCGGTCTGGCAATCAGGCGTGAGTCCTTGATTTCACCCGTGCGGATGACGGCATCGAATCCTTCATCAACCAGATCCACCAACCTGTCGGTCAGTTCCATCTCTATCTTGAGCTCAGGGTAACGGGCCAACAGACCTGACACTATGGGTAATACCACGACTCGACCAAAGGCCGATGGGGCGCTGATCTTCAGCAATCCCTTGGGCAGACAAAGATTCTCCTGCAGCGAAATCCTGGCTTCTTCTAACCCGGAAACCAGTGGCGCGCAGCGGGCGAGAAACAGTTGTCCATCTGGGGTGAGGCTCAGGCTACGGGTATTTCTGTGCAGTAGTCTGACTCCCAGTTGTTGCTCCAGGCGACTGACAGCCCGGGACAGTCCCGACTGAGTCAGTCCCAGCTGCACCGCGGCTTCGGTAAAGCTCAGACATTCCGCCACCTTGATAAATTGACGCACCGCATTAAGATCCATGACTTTATTCATTTCTAAAAGGAATTTATGAAATTTATCAAACTTAAATCATAAGTAATACTGCAACCACCTTAATCTTTCAGCTAAAAAATCATGTCAAAGTCACTGCCTTTTTCTATCTATCTGCTGGCACTGGGTATATTCAGCCTTATCAGCTGCGAGCTGCAGGTGCTCGGAATGATGCCACAGTTGTCCGCCTCACTTTCCCTGTCGGTTTCCGAAGTGGGTTATCTGGTCTCCTTTTACGCCGGCGCCATGGCGCTGGCCGGCCCTGTGCTAACCCTCTGCCTATCTGGCCGGCCGCCGAAACAGGCCCTGCTCATTCTCTACAGTCTGTTTTTACTGGCCCAAGGGGTTGCGATTATGGCGCAGGACTATTGGCTGCTTGTGGTCACCCGGATCATCATAGGCGCAGCCGCAGGCGCTTTCTTTGGGATCACGGTCGGCCGAGTCGGCGAGCTGGTACCCGAAGCGCAAAAAATGCGCGCCATCGCAGTGCTCTTGGCCGGGATCATGCTCGGCACTATATTGGGCCTGCCTATGGCCAGCCTCAGTGCCGAGTATTTTGGTTGGCGCACTGGGTTCTTTCTGGTCTGGCTCTGCGGCTTAATGGCCGCACTGCTCAGTGTTCGCTTCTTGCCTTCACTGCCTTCCCAGCCGCCACTGCCACTCAAGGAGGAACTCAAGGCTTTTGCCAGCGCCAGACTCTGGGCCATCTATGCCACCAGTTTCTGTATTATCGGTACCACTTATGCTGCGTTCAGCTATTTTGTCCCCATTCTGTCCGAGCTGGCGGGTTTCAGTAGTCAAACTATCACCCTGTTACTCTTTGGTTATGGCTTGAGTATGTTGCTGGGCAATCATTTGGTGTCCCGCTTCTGTGGCCGCAACGACTTAACACTCCAGGCGCTGGGATTGCTGCTGCAGGCGTTATTCCTGTTGCTGCTGGCCCAAGGCAGTGAGTACCCACTATTGGCAGCGGTGGCGGTACTGGGAATAGGTTTTAGTGGTGTCAGCATGAACCCCGCCATGGTGAGCCGTCTGATGCAGCTTCCCCAGGGCAGCCGGGCACTGGTTAATACTGTGCATACTTCGGTTATCACCCTGGGTGTCATGGGAGGCAGTTTTATCAGCGGCTATGCGCTCGCCCGGGGAGCCAACCTCTATGCCCCCATCTGGATTGCCATGCTGATTGCGCTACTGGGATTACTGAGCCTAGGTCTGCCTCGGCTTCTGTCTGCAAGCTCCCGGGCAGAAGTCCCCTGCGCTGAGATAAAATAAGCACCATAAAAACACCGGTGCACCTGAAGATGCGCCGGTGTTTTATGGACAATCAGACTCAGGACTTATAGTTACCCTGAGCGTCAAACGGCCAGTCTATGCCGAGCCAGGCCTTGAAGAAGGCTTTCTGGGCGCGGTTCACTCTTTCCTGGGGCTTAATTTGCAGCTTGCCGGATTGCTCTGAGGCCAGAGTCACACGCCGCTCTATAAGCTTATCGTCGTGGAACAGGATCACAGTCAACTCATCACCCGCGTTAAAGTCGGCCAAACGTTTGGCGTAACCTTCGGCGCTGACTTTCAAGCCATTGATAGCCAGCAACTGATCGCCGGCGACTATGCCCGCCTGCCAAGCCGGGCCACCACGCTCAACACTTTGCAACACCAAAGAGCCGGAAGTGAGTGTCATACCGGCAAAGGCCTGCGCCTTACTGTCTTTGCCATAGGCGGTCTTAAGCCCTGCCTGACTCAGCAGTTTGTCAAAGTCCAGCACCAGGGGGGCATTGACATGGCTCTGCCACCAAGACTCATAGTCCTTGCCGGATAAATTTTTCAAAATACGTTTCACATCCGTGACATTGTATCCCTTGGGGACCTTGTGCTCACGATAAAGACTCCTGTGCACATCCCGGTAGGACACCTCTTTGTCTGTGTCCTGCAACAGTGAGAAGTCCAGTGCCAGCGAAGTCAGATAACCTTCGGAGTAGATGTTCACACTGTGGTTGATGGCGTAATCGCCGCCTGTGCTGACCCACTGACCGGCACTGGCCTCGGCCACCGACTGAATTTCCCGCCCCGGTTTATGCTGATTGGCATTGACCCGCTTGGCCAGGTCCTCCATAAACTCTTTCGGCGTCATGATCCCGGCACGCAGCAACAACTGGTTTTGAAAATAGCTGGTAGAACCTTCCGCCATCCATAACAGCTCAGTCATATTCTCCTGCTGATAGTCGTAGGGCACCAGTCCCTCCGGGCGATAGGCCTTGACGTTCCAGGTATGAATAAACTCATGGGAAGCCGTGCTGATAAAACGCAGGTAATCCTGGCGCTCACGGAAATTGAATCTGGGCAGCTGGATAATGGTTGAGTTCAAATGCTCGGTAGCGCCGCGGGCCCCCGAGGTGGCGTGCACCATATAAACATAACGCTCGAAGGGATAGTCATCCCAAATGGCCGCCGCCGTACCGGATAATTTGCCGAGATCTGCCTTTATCTGCTCCAAATCATAGTTACCCTCACCCCAGACCACCAGCTCATATTGTTTGCCATCGGCCTTGAAGGCGCGGTGCTGACTGAGCCCGGTTTCAATTGGCGAGTCGACCAATACATCATAGTTGGCGGCCACAAACGAATGGGGCTTATCAGCTGCTGCCATTCCTGAGTAACTGCGCCAGTCGGCCGGCACATCCAGTGTTACCTTAAGCGGCTCTTGGCGAAACTCTGGGCTGTACATGAATACGCCGCTGGCATCCAGAAACGCATGGCTGGCATCAATATGCCTGACTCTTTGCCCCAACTCGTTGGCATAGAGTTGATAGCTGACGGTGACCGCTGTTGGCTTGGACAAAACCACTGTCCATTCACCGCTGGCACTGCGCTTCCAAGGCAGGCTGTTGCCCTGCTCGTCCGTGGCATGAAAGCGGCGAACCCCGTCCGCCAGCGGCAATACCCGATACTTGCCGGTACGCCAAACCGGCAGATTGACCTTGAGCTGTTGCCCTGAATGTTGCGGGAAAGTGACCTTGACCTGAGCCAGATGATGTTCCGGGCTTTTAAGATCTATCTGATAATCGACGTCAGCCCAGGCTGAAGATGCCATGCCCAGTGTTGTCAGTAGGGAAGAGTAAGATATGATTGACAAAACAGCGGATTTCACTCGTAATTCCTTCTTATGTCATTGTTGTTATAAAATCGGCCGAGTATAACAATTCGGGGCGGTCACCTCACCCGTTGCTAATAAAAGCTAACAATTAAGTCCCCGCAGAATGGGACAGAGGCAAATATATGTACTTTTTCAGGGTTATGTTCATCGCATCCATGCTGCTTGTGGGTCTGGCGCACGCCGACGAACTGGATGATATAGAGATAAGTTTCAGGGAGCAGCCCAGGCAGCTCCACAGCACTGTGGTCAGTTCTCTGCCCGAGTCGTTGCAATATCCTTCGCTTGAACAGTTTCAGTCCAGCGCATTGGAAGTGGGTTTTGCCCCGGATCAGCTGATGGACAAACTCATTCTGCTGGCTCGGCTGGATCTGGATGCCCAAGTGCTGGTTCCCGGGCGGCTGGAGCAGGCACAAGATATCATTGAGCAGTTGAAGATCATCGCCCGCAGCGACTATGAAAAAGCTGCCCTCTATAATCTTGAAGGCCGTTATCTCGGCCGGGTCGACCAACAGTATGAACAAACCGTCGCCCTCAACCAGCAGGCGCTCGAGCAGTTGGGCGATGCCCAGGACAAACGCAGCCAACTGCTCAGGTATGTCATCTACGAAGATCTGGGTACAGTTAACCTGATAGCCAAACAGGCTATTCCGTCTCTGAACGCCTACAACCTGCTCAGAGATACCGCCTACCGGCTGCGCAATGACTACCTGATAGCCAATGCCGAAGCGGCTTTGGGCAAGTATTACAATATCAACGGCCAGCGCACCAAGTCGCTGCAGCACTATACCGAGGCCTTCCGTTTGGCCAGCCGTTACAACCATCCCAATCAAAAGGCACTGCTGCAGCTTAACCTGGCCAAGCTGTACCGGGACATGGAACAGTGGGATGAAGCGCTGGAATACGCCCACGGCGCCGCCGACGCTTATAAAGCCATGGGTTCCGGCTCTTTCCTGTCCCATACCATGACGGTTATCGCCATGGTGTATGGCAACACAGGCGAGTGGAACAAGGCGATTGACTACTACCTCAATGCCCAGCAGATAGATGCCGAGCTGAAGAACTTCATCGCTCAGGGGCTTAACTTCCACAACCTGGGTGAGGCTTATTTCCATTTGAACGACTATCAGGTCGCGCTCGACTACCTGTTCCAGGCCAACGAAATATTCAAGGACAGAAAGAGCAACCACTACCTGGTTTATAACGAAATGCTGATAGCCGAGGTGGGCCAGGCCATGGAGGATTGGCCTTTGACCATGCAGCACGCCATAGAAGCCTTGCGACTGGCCAAGTTGCTGGAATTGCCGGATGAGCAGATAGAAGCCCTTGGCTACCAAACCGCGGCCTACAAGGCGCAGGGTAAGTTTCAGCAGGCACTGGCAAGCCAGGAGGAAAGCATCCAACTGCAACAGGCCATGTTGGAAAAAGAGCAGCAAACCACCTCGGACGTTAATTCATCCGCCGTCACAGAGCAGAAGCTGAAACTGGAAGTGGGCCAACTCAGGCAAGATCAACTGCAAAGACAAGACGCGCTGCATACCCGTAATATTCTGCTGGCAATCAGCCTGGGGCTCTGCCTGCTGTTGCTGGCATTGGCGATGCAGCAGTATAGATTGCGCAAACAAATGGCGAAAAAGAACCAGGCTCAAAAGGCGAAAATGCAACTGGAGCCCATGAGCGGCCTGCCCGGCTATCGTGCCTTGCTTGGCAGTATTTCAAGTAAAACCAAAGGCCTGGCGCTATTGTCTCTGGAGCAGGAATTCAACTCTGACTTCACCTTGGGCAACAGCCTCGCGGCGCCGAGACTGGTGCAGCAAGCCGAGGAGATTGCCGCCCTCACCGGCGCCAAGGTATTCCTGCTCAGACCCGGCCTATTTGCCCTGACCCTTGCCGAAGACACGGGCCCAGCCAAACTTTACCACCGGCTCAGTGCCTGGCAATTCCAGGGGCAGACTCTCAAACCGGCGCTGGGTTATATTCCGCTGCCGCTCCTGGGTAACCCGGATATCAAGCTGTCGGTGGAAGTCCTGTTTGAAACGGCGCAATTGGCCCTTGCTGGTGCCATCAGCCTGAAAAACAGCCAAGGCAGTTATGTCGGTTTCAGTACTTTGGACTTCACCCCGGCCGCCATTTTCTCGGCCCCGCTCTATCTGCAATTGCAAAAGAGTATTATCCGCGGCCTGATAAGAGTGGAGACCAATGGTGAGAAAGATAAGATCTGCTGGCCGGAGTCACAACAGCAGTCCAGAGCCGAACCTGTGTCAATAATTTGATCTGAACGACAAAACTTTGTCACAACAACTGGATGGCAGATTTGCACTCCTGCCGGATTGCGATACCATTTAGAAGTGTCTGGAACTGGAGTCGTGGGGTTTTCGAGCCACTCATGACCCGACTATAGATTCGATCGCGCATCGAAGGAAAATTACAGGAATGAAGGACTCAAACGCAACGGTGTCGCAACTAGGTGTACTCAAGCAGAAATTGCATTCCACCAAAGCCGCGTTGGATGAAATGAATGAGGACAGAAATGCCAAGCTGCAGGCGTTGCTGCAGTTTATTGGTCACCTCAGTCTGGCCTGTAAGGGGCAAAACCTGGAGCTGGACAATAAACTGGCCAAGCTCAGACATAACCTGGGAACCTACGAGCGTATCGATGATGTGTTGCCGGATCTGGTCGAGGTAGAGCGCCTGCTCAAGGGGCAATACCACCATGTGATGGGTCAACTGGAAGAAGGCCGCTCCAGCCTGAGCAAGTTCAGCCGCCAACTGCAACGAGTCGACTCCATGCCTGAGCGCCTCAAAAAAGAGGTCAGCTATTTCAAGCAGGAGCTGGGCAAACCTTTCCATACCGTCTGGGATTATATTCCCAAGGTCGAGCAACTGGTGGGGTTTTACGAACAACTGCTGGACAACCAGTTTGAATCTGAGTCCCCCATCGCGGTACTACCCAAGCACAGACAACTGGGTCACGAGCTGGCGCAGATGATTTCCAACATAGAGTTTCGCAAAGATCAGCGTGACCAGGTGTTGGTAATCAAAGAGCAGCTGGCCTCGGCCGAGATAGATATCGATGCCCTGCTGGAGGCCTATCAAACCATACTCTCTCTGCTTTTGGATAACATAGCCCGCGAAAAAACCGCCTCACAGGAGTTTCTGTTTGCCCTCAACGACGCCCTGAGCGCCGTGCGTGAAGTGGTCAGCGACTCTTATAACCAATCCCAGCGCAGCCATCAGCTCAAGAGCCAACTGAATCGTGAACTCAACGCCCAGGTAGACAATGTCGGCGAGTCATTGGTGGATATTGAGGATATTACCGAGCTCAAGCAGCAGATCAGCGAGCAACTGGCCGCCATTCGCGCCAGCCTGGCCCGCAAGGAAGCGCTGGAGCAAAGAGAGCAAGCCTTGCTGCGCAAGTCGATGGAAACCATGCGTAAAGAGCTGAGCGACCTCTCCAGTGAAGCCACCACCTATAAGGAAAGGTTGTTCGAGCAGCAGAAGCTCAATATGCTCGATACCCTCACCCAGCTGCCCAACCGCGCGGCCATGGAGGAGCGGATGGAGCAGGAATACCGCCACTTCCAGCGCAACAAACAGCCACTGTGGCTGGCGGTAGCCGACATAGATCACTTCAAGTCCATCAACGACAGCTTTGGCCATACCACAGGTGACAAGACACTGCAGGTTATCGCCATGGCGTTGAAGAACTCCCTGCGTGACACTGAGTTTGTTGCCCGTTATGGCGGTGAGGAGTTTGTTCTCATCATTCCGGATGTTTCACCCAAGGATATAGAACAACTATTGAACAGAGTGCGCGAAAAAATTAAAAATATTCCTTTTAAATTTAAAAATCAGCGTATTACAGTTACAGTATCCATAGGGGCCGCGCAGATATTGGATGGCGAACACATCCAGGAAACTTTCGAACGCGCCGATGCGGCCCTCTACAAAGCCAAACATGAAAGCCGTGACAGAGTCATTATAGATTGACAGCAATGACTCCTGTTTCAGCTCAAGGAGTCGTCATGATAGTCAGGATCAGTCCCCGCGGCAGTATGGATCAACTGTCGCAACTGGAGGCAGACCGCCTCAAACAGAGTGCCAAGAGTGACCTTTACCAACTCTACCGTAACTGCTCGTTAGCCGTATTGGCCTCGGGGCAGCAAACTGACAACGCCAAGGAACTGTTTGACCAATTCCATGACTTTGAAATCAACGTGCTGCGCCGTGAGCGTGGCATCAAGCTGGAGCTGGTTAACCCGCCGGCCAGCGCCTTTGTCGATGAGCAGATCATAGTCGGCATTCAGGAGCACCTGTTTGCCGTGCTCAGGGACATCATCTATGTCAGCAACAAGTACGATGGCCTGAAACACATCAACCTCACCAACGCCAGCCATATCACCAACGTGGTGTTCGACATTCTGAGAAACGCCAGAGCCATTACCCCGATGCAGGATCCCAATGTGGTAGTCTGCTGGGGCGGCCACTCGATAAACGACACCGAGTACAAATACACCAAAGAGGTGGGCTACCAGTTGGGGCTGAGAATGCTGGATATCTGTACCGGCTGCGGTCCGGGAGCCATGAAAGGGCCAATGAAGGGCGCCGCAATCGGCCACGCCAAGCAGCGTATTCATAACGCCCGTTACATAGGCCTGACCGAGCCGAGCATTATCGCCGCCGAGCCACCCAACCAGATAGTCAATGAACTGGTGATTCTGCCGGACATCGAAAAACGCCTGGAGGCCTTTGTGCGCCTGGGGCACGGTATCGTCATCTTCCCCGGCGGCGCCGGCACCGCTGAAGAGCTGCTCTACCTGCTTGGCATTTTGCTCAACCGCGAAAATGCCGATATTCCTTTCCCGCTGGTGCTCTCCGGCCCCAAGGAAAGCGAAGCCTACTTCCGCGAAATCGATGCCTTTATCGGCGCGACGCTGGGCGAGCAGGCGCAGCAGAAATACGAAATCATCATAGACGACGCCCCCCAGGTGGCGCGCATCATGCGTGCCGGTATGGAAGAGGTTAAACGTCACCGCAAGCAAACCGGTGATGCCTACCAATACCAATGGAGCCTCAAGATAGAGCCTGAATTCCAGCTGCCCTTTGTGCCCACCCATGAAGTGATGGAAAACCTTAACCTGCACTTCCAGAGCAATAAGGCTGAGCTGGCGGCCAACTTGCGCAAGGCGTTTTCCGGCATAGTGGCGGGCAACGTCAAGGCGGAAACCATGAAAAACATCGAGCGTCATGGTCCATTCAAGCTCAAGGGCGATCCCGAGCTGATGGCCTTAATGGATAAACTGTTGGGCGCCTTTGTCAGCCAACAAAGAATGAAGTTACCGGGCACCGCCTATGTGCCCTGTTATCAAATAATGAAATGAACCGACTGCTGATTATTGATGGTATGAATCTGGTGCGCCGCCTGCATGCGGCGCAGCCGGATGAAGCCGACATGCAAGGGCTGACCGAGCGCAGCCGCAATGCCTGCCAGAAGCTTATTCGCCAGCACAGCCCCACCCATGTGGCTATTGTCTGGGACGGCGATGAAGAGTCCTGGCGCAAACGCCTGTATCCGGATTACAAGAAAGGCCGCAAGCCCATGCCCCAGGCATTGGCCGATGGCCTACCGGCGCTGAAACAGGCGCTGGCAGAAGCGGGGATTGGCTCCATCAATGCACTATCGGAAGCCGATGATGTTATCGCCACCCTGGCAAGCAAGTTGTGCCTGCGCGGTGGCGAGGCGATTATCGTCTCCACCGACAAGGGCTTTTGCCAGCTGAGATTACCGCGTTTGCTGCTGTGGGATCACTTCAATGGCGCCGCCATGGATATTGCCGCGCTGGAGCAAAAACTCGGCATAGAACAGAGCCAACTGCTGGACTTTATGGCCCTCAGCGGCGACAGCGGCAACAAGATCCCCGGCATCCAGGGAATAGGTCCCAAGACGGCCGGCGAACTGCTCAGAAGCTTTCGCACCCTAGCCAATGTCTACAATGCGCTCGATACTTTGGGAGCCAAGCAAGCCAAGAAGTTAACCGAAGGCAAGGAGATGGCCCGCCTCAGTTATCGGTTGGCAAAACTGCGCACGGACCTCGAACTCAATATTCGTTTGAACCAGTATAGAGTCAAAGAAAACCAAGGCTCCAAGAGCTCAACTTAAGCAATAAAATGGAAAACTGTATGAAAGGTAAGGCCCCTGTAGTTATCGGCAGCATCTTTATCGCCTATCTGGTCTTTGTTGCCGTGGTCATCCTCTTCTATGAACCTAAACCGGAAGATATGAGCTGGGAAGACAGGCAAGCCTATAACCAGTCTAAAGTCACTGAGTTACTGCTGGGGCAAACGCTGGAACAAACCATTGAAACCCTGGGTAGAGCCGATTTCAGCGAAGCCATGCAAACCCATGGCCAGTCGCTGCAGGTGCTCTTCTACCGCACCCATCATGTAAAATCCGACGGCAAGACCACCAAAGACGAATGTACCCCTCTGCTGTTTGCAAATGGCCGGCTCCAGGCCTGGGGGGAAGACACTTATCAGCAATATCTGCAGCAACATATGCAGCCCCAGCAGACAACACCCAAACAGACACAGGAATAGCGAAACGAGCTCACACATAGCCTTGGTAGCCTTATCGGCTGCTCGTTATTTTTAAAATCTTTTCCAACTGACCTGCTCATTCCCGGCAAAGCAGTTTAAAGGAGTAAACAAGTATGAATGACTACCTGATTTTCCACCGCCGCCAATTCTATCTGGAGCGGAACTGGCTGATAAAAGCCAACACGCCCCAACGCCCGGTGGAATATGGGCCGGATCTGGTGGTGGATTTTGCCCAGTGCCCTCGTCTGTTCTTCGCTGAACCTTTCGCCGACATACTCTCGTCAATGGAGCCTTTCGGGGTTGAGCGTATTAAAAACCCCTACAAGCCGGATGAAGATATGTATGCCGAGATAGACATAGGCACAGTAGACGAACTGGATTTCATTGATGAAGTGCTCTATGCCTATTTTCATGTCTTCAATCGCTATGATGTGCTCGATATCGACCACACCATCTGGAACTCTGAATCGCCCGCCATCGACGCGATACGAACCCCGGTGCTGGATCCGGCCAAATTGGCAGCCATTCCGCTTGAGCAGCGATTATTGTTCAAACTTGACCAAGACCCCTCCTTCCTGCTGGTACACAACAGCGTAATGGACAAGCTGACCGCGGCCAATTTGAAAGATGTCTGGGTGCGCTGGAGCGAATAACGCCAAGGAAGAAACCGGGGGACATGATTCATATCAACAACGAGTATTTTGTCCTGTATTGTGGCAGCGGTGATATGCCATCCCCCTTATACCGTCTGCAGTAGAGAGCATTATCTTATTTACCGGGGTCCTACCTCACTGCGCGAGCCCATCTATGCCGAATCGCCGGCCATTCCTTTTACCAAACGACGGATGTTCGAAGTCAAAGGCATGAGATCTACCTACATAGTGCATGAGTCCGTGGCTGAGAGACTCATAGCACTCAATGCCAACGGGTTACATATTGTGCCGCTGCTGGAATGGGACATGGGCTTTGGCTTCACCATCTAAACCAGGCGTTCTGTGACCTTTGCCCGGCTTGGCAGCCGGGCAATAATCGCGCACAGACAAAACATATTACAAACATACTGTTTACATTGGAGCTGTCGCGAGTATCTTATATCACTCAATACAGAGTGAGCCGTCTTGCTCTGGAGTGAACCCAGGTTGAGCAATAAAACGGAATAACAGCATGAAAAGTAAGGCACCCGTAGTTATCGGCAGCATCTTTATCGCCTATCTGGCCTTTGTTGCCGTGGTCATTCTCTTCTACGAGCCCAAACCGGAAGACATGAGCTGGGAAGACAGGCAAGCCTATAACCAGTCTATGGTTTCCGAGCTGCAACTGGGGCAAACACTGGCAGAAGTCACCCAAACCCTGGGAAAAGCCGACTTCAGCGAAGCCAAGCAAACCCATGGTCATTCGCTGCAGGTCCTCTTTTACCGCACCCATCACAGTAAATCAGACGGTAAGACCACCAAAGATGAATGCACCCCACTGCTATTCGAAGATGGGCAACTGCTGGCCTGGGGCGAAGACACTTACCAGCAATATCTGCAGCAACATTCGCCGCAGCAAGTGATATCCAAGGCCCCCGCTCAACCCGAATAACGGCAGAAAGCCCACAGTTTAAGGAAAGGAAAACCAAGGGTAGAATCAACCTGTTCTAGCTCCCCTTCTGCCCAGCAAAAAATGTTCAAATTCATAATTCATTCCCGAAGAGTTTGCCACCTTGCGTACGCCGCACCTTTTTATCCGGGATTGATGATTATTCAGGCAATAGCTACAAACACAGTCGAGACTGGGTTGAATCGCATCGATTGAAACTGGCAGTAGCATTCGCCATTGTTCTGTGCCCCTTTGCGGTCATGTCCACTCACTGCATTTGGTGCTCAAGGTTAACCACTGAATGGGCACTGGAGCAGGTTGTACAGCGCTGTACGCCGACTTTACAGCACTCCCCTGCTATCCCGGCATTTTCTCCGCTGTGAAACACTTTCTGATATTGAATATCTCAGTTTTCAGCAAACTACAGTTAATATTGGATGTCTTTGTTTCTTGTTTTAGTTAATATTGGGTGTCTTTTGCTTCTTTTTTCTTTCAAGCCAGTATGAAAAGACGAATTACCCAATTCTAGCAGAATTATGCGTGTCAACCTTCTGTCGGTGAACATTTACCAAAGAAAGGGCTGTTTAAGTCAAGACTGTGGCCCCGATAAGAGCATTGATCAAGATGCTGGTCAGGCAAAAGAGACTTTTGTAAGCAGCAAATGTTTATGATTGATGAAATTTTGAGGACAAAATGATGGAAGTTGCATATATTACCGAAGATTTTAATGAAGGAGACTCTTTCTTTGAGTACGATGATAAAAGATCTTTCTTTTATAACAAGGATAATGACTTTAACCCTACGTCTATTTCAGAGCCTATAGTTTGGAAAGATAACGACCTGGATCATATTGATGCTTTAGACTTAATAAAACTAGGTTGCTTTAATGTTACCAAGGAAATTGCTCATGTTATAATGAGCTTTGACCCGTATGGCATAGCTTTTTACCCCGCCAAACTCGCTTGTGCCGGCCAGGATACATCTAGCGGGCGTTACTTAATAGCTGTAAACAATATTGTTGATGTAGTTGACGAAACCAAAAGCAAAAACGTTTCCAAGGCAATGACTCAGCATTATCTTTCCGAAGATAAAATAAAATCGCTTCCACCATGTAGACAACACGTATTCAAGCCCAAAGGAATGAGTAAAATTTTCTTTTCAAAAGAAATATTTGATGCACTTCACAACATATATGAAGAAGGTAAAATCAAGACCAGTTTAATTGCTTACACATTTGACACATCTGAAGAGTGCCCAAATATTTAACAACATTGGGTATCTTTTTTCTTTAGCTGTATCTGTTTTGAGAAAATTGAGCAAGATAAGAATGTCGCGCGCAGTGCTAAATTCTGGTGAATCTTGGCTAAATAGATATATAAAACAAGAGCAAGGATATCTGTGCAGTTGAATAAAATGGAGATTCATTAGTCAAATGATAGCCAGATTTACCTTTCTGGCGGTGAAGTTTCAGGCAACATGTTTGGTCTTTTGGGAGTTGCTATCGATAAAATTTGACAATGTAATTTCCGAGCAAGTAAAACGCCGTTCTACAAACAATAAAAACCTTAATTACTGCAGACAATAATGAGGAAGCATCAGTCGGTACACAAGGCGGGCTCGCTTTTGCCCAACAACGACTGCCAAAGATAACACTTAACATCCCAAGTCTGCTTGAGTACGCATCGCCCTACCCTATAAACAGAAAAAAGAGGCGACCAATTGGGCCGCCTCTGTAAGTTATTTTGCCAGCAAGAAAGTTCAGTCTTCCGCCTTGGGCTCGCGATAGGCTTCGCCTTTTTCAAGCCACTCGGGGGCCTTGGCACCCTTGAGGTAATGATCGAACCAATCTTTCATCCGCACACTGTAATCCAGCTTGTTGGGATACTTCTTCAGATGGTGCGGCTCGTCCTGATACTGCAGCAAGACCACATCTTTTCCGGCGCGGCGCATTGCCAGGTACAGTTCAACCCCTTGTTCCCAAGGCACGGCATCGTCTTTGTCACCGAACATGATCATCATCGGCGTTTGAATACGATCGACATAGAACACGGGGGAGTTTTCTATGTATTTCTGCGGCGCGCGCATCAGGCTTTCACCGATACGGCTCTGGCCGGTTTCATACTGGAACTGACGGGCAAGGCCGGTGCCGTGACGTATGCCGCTGTAGGCACTGGTCATATTGCTTACCGGGGCACCGCTGACTGCGGCCTTGAAGATATTGGTCTGGGTCACGGCAAAAGCTGTCTGGTAACCACCCCAGGAGTGGCCCTGAATACCCACGGCATCCGGATCGGCAATCCCCATGTCGATAAGCTTCTGCACTCCGGCGGTCAATGCCTTGACCGAGCTGATACCGGGATAGCCGACTTCAAAGCGGATATCCGGCAGGAAAATGGCGTAATCATCGGCGGCATACCAGGCAAAGTTGGGCCTGTGATTGATTTTCATGTCCGGGAAGGCGTGCAGGCGATCGCTCATAAAGCGGTAGAAATATACCAACACAGGATAACGCTTGCCACTTTGATAGTTGGCAGGCTTGATTAATACGCCGTCCATTTCACGGCCATCACCGTCGCGCCAGTGTACCAACTCTGACTTACCCCAAGGCAGTTTGCGGCGCTGGGCATCAAAGTCAGTTTGTTTGATCGCCTTGGCCGGCTCAAGCAAAGCCGAGCTGTAGAGATCCGGATAGCTGTCGTAACGCTCCTGACTGAACAGCAAGGTATCACCCTTGTCGGCTCTGGCCAGCACAGACAGCTTGTTGTCTTTGGCAAGCAGCGGCGTCAGTTGAGCCCGGCCGATAACCGCACGGTAAAAACCGTCGGCCTTGGTCTTGTGGCTATAGCCCTGCAGCAACACAGCCTGGTTACGCGCCACAGTGGCCGGATAAGCCTTGTCTGGCTGGGCCAGAGCTTCAATACGCAGACTTTGCTGCTGCTTGCGGCCCTCACCGCCTGTCAGCATAAAGCCATCGTGGGAGCGGGTATCAAATTGCCAGATATCGTATTTGTCGTACACCAGCAGGCCTGAGTCATCCTCGAGCCAGGGGCCGAAGCCATAGCCGGGCGCCGCAGAGGGATAATCATGATCTTCGTCGGCGAAGCTGACCTTGAGCTTGCTGCTGAGGTTATGTTTTCGACCGCTGGCCACATCATAGAGATAGATGCCGCCCTGCTGATAAAAGGCCAGGTATTTACCTGCCGGTGACAGGGTTGGCGCACTGCCGCTTGGCTGTTGGGTCAATACCCGGGTCTTGTGCCCTGTATTGATATCCACCAGGTAAAAATCCCGATAGAAACCGGCCCAGGTGATCATCTTGCGATAGGGAATATCCGAGCTCCCCAGCAGCACCCGCTTGTGTTCGCTCAGCTCAATGTCCGGCACCTTGCGGTCGGCCAATTGCACCAGGTTGCGCGAGCCAAGATGCAGCACAGCCAGATAGGTGCGGCTCTGCTCTTTTTCATACTGTTTAACTTCATTGGGCTTGATCAGCGGATCATCCCCGTGCCACAAGCGCAAATCCCGCTGGGCACTGACCAGCGCGGTGTCGTACAGGTCTCTGCTCTGCTCCACCTTGGGAATTTGCAGCTGCTTGCTTATCTCGGGCACCCGGCCGAAGAACAGCCGCTCACCGTCGGCCGAAAAGCTCAGCTTGGCATGGCGATTAATGAGCCAACCCTTGCTGTCGCCCTTGCTCGGCAATATCTGGCTCAGTTTGCCCGACTCTCTATCGTAGAGAGACAAGGCATAGGGGCGCTCATTCGCATCCAGCGCCGCATCACCTCGGGTATAGGCAAGATAGCGGCCATCACGGCTCAGGGTCAGGGCACCAAACTGCTTGTCGGCTTGGCTGCTGACCGATTTGAGTTCAAAGCTGCGGGTATCGAGCACAGAGATGCTGTGGCTATTACTTGCACTGTCGTTTTGCGCCAGTGCCAGCACGCTGCCGTTATAAGCCAGTTGCCAGGCGGTCACATGCTCGAAACGCTGTGACTTGCCGCTTGCCAGCGACAACAGCTCGAAACTGCTGCCGGCATCCAGTTTCGGCGTTTTGGCTGCTGGAGCATCGGGGGCGGATGCTTGAGTGGCTACTTTGGCTGAGGCCTCTTTGGCATCAATGCCGTTTGCCTCTGCGCTCTCTTTGCTTTCTTCATCGGCTTCATACCAGATAGCCAGCAAAGTACCATCTTCGCTGAAGGCATAAGACTTGACCCGCTCAAAGCGGCGCTGCTCACCTGTGGTGTTATCCAGCAGCAACAGGCCTTTTTTCAGCTTCTTGCGCGCCTTGGGAGCAAGCTTTTCCGATTCCAGCAGCGAAGGCGCCAGAGTAAAGACAGTGTAACGGCCATCGGCTGACAGCTGCGGCTTGGAGCCGCCGGCGACATCATAAACCTTGGTATTGGCCAGTGACTTGACCACACCACGGCTGTCGCCGCGATCCGGCGCAACACTATAGGCCAGCACCTTGCCTTGTGGGTCGAGAACCTGATCGGTAATCGACTCAAACTGCATTATATCCTTGAGGGTCAGTGAGGGGCTGCTCTGGGCACTGACTGCGGTAGCGAAACCGGCTGACAGCAACAGCAGCGATGCTAAGGGCGTTAACTTCAAGATCGTCCTCTTTTTCATTGTTGTTAGACTAAAGTAGACTTTTTATTTTGTTGGCGTTCCATCATGGTCAGACGCCGACTTTTTAGCAAGTCAGCCTACAGAAAAAAGCGTGAGATTGCTCACTATTTCCTGTGAAAATGCGTTGAATGTGTATAGAATAGCGGCGATCTAAATCACAAAATTCTCAGTCGAAAACCGTGTCACTGACATGGTCTGATAAATAGCAGTAACGACCAACCGTGGAAGGACCTCTCCATGTCAAAAAGAACTATTACCGTGATCCCTGGTGACGGGATCGGCCCCAGCATTATCGACTCAGCTCTGAAAATTCTCGATAAGGCGGGGTGCGACTTTGAATATGAATTTGCCGATGCCGGTCTGACTGCTCTGGAAAAACACGGTGAGCTCCTGCCTCAGCGCACGCTGGATCTCATCGAGAAGAACCGTATCACCCTCAAAGGCCCATTGACAACGCCTGTTGGCGAAGGCTTCACCTCCATCAACGTAACCCTGCGTAAGAAGTTCAGCCTGTACGCCAACGTACGTCCTGTGCTTTCTTTCAAGGGCACTCAAGCCAGATATGAGAACATAGACATCATCACAGTGCGTGAAAACACTGAAGGTATGTACTCAGGCCTGGGACAAAAGTTGTCTGAAGACGGCGCCATTGCCGAAGCCACCAGTATCATTACCCGTCAGGGTGCCGAGCAGATTGCTACCTTCGCCTATGAACTGGCTCGCAAGGAAGGTCGCAAGAAGGTGACCATAGTCCACAAGGCCAACATCATGAAGTCGACTTCAGGCCTGTTCCTGAAAGTGGCCCGTGAAGTCAGCCAGCGTTATCCGGATATCACTACCGAAGAGATGATTGTTGACGCCACTTGCATGAAGCTGGTAATGAACCCGGAAAACTTCGACGTGATAGTCACCACCAACCTGTTCGGTGACATTCTGTCTGATCTCTGCGCCGGTCTGGTGGGTGGTCTGGGCATGGCCCCGGGCGCCAACATCGGCAGCAACGCCGCTATCTTTGAAGCGGTTCACGGCAGTGCCCCGGATATTGCCGGCAAAAACCTGGCGAACCCAACTTCAGTGATCCTGGCATCTATCCAGATGTTGGAATACTTGGGTATGTCAGATAAAGCCGCCGCCATCCGCGCCGCCGTTTCTGCGGTTATCGAAGAAGGCGACCGCACTACCCGCGATCTCGGTGGTACTCATGGCACCACAGATTTCACCCAAGCGGTGCTGGATAGACTCTGATCTAATATCAACCCAGTAAGTTGCTAAAAAGGATGACCCAAGGTCATCCTTTTTTATGCCTGTGTTGGCAGGCAATGGGAAACATCCGCCGCCGGAGGCCCAATTAGCGACTTTTAGCTGGAAGCTATGATAGCCGCTGTGCCAGCGGCGTAAAGTCGTGGAGCTTCGCCCCACTTTCAAGCACAGGCGGAACTGTGACCGTCGAAAACAGGGACGTATTCACGCCGTGTCACAGGATCGCCTGTGCGAAAGGCGCACCGCAGGTGATGGACTACATCGTGGCCGGAAGCTCGCCAATACTAACTTAGGAACTTTTAGCTGGAAGCTATATTAGCCGCTGTGCCAGCGGCCCAAAGTCGTGGAGCTTCGCCCCACACCCGAGGAAAGGGGGCTGTATCGACTCGCCCCCTTTCCAAACCCCCAGCGACCCGCGACGCAGCGGAAAACCCCTTGTGCTTTTGATGCCAATTCGCTATCGCGCCAGACGCTCATCCCTGATTCGACTGGCGCTGCTTCGGCATCCATGCCTCGCTACGCGATTGTCATCAACGCCCTGCGGCCGCTTCGAGCGGGAGTTGGTGCAATTCTGTGAGAATGGAGTAGCTTGAAATATCTGAAGTGCTTGCAGACATACACCTAATTTTCAGGCTCTGGCTCTAGTTCTGGTGGGACTGTGACCGTCAAAAACAGGGAAGAATGCAAACACTCAGTCAATTCTGCTTCAAAAACAAACCAAATCAGGGTGTTGTTGCCTTTGTCAAAACTTGACCTTTGGCTAATTGTTTTCACATTCAGTACTGGCTATTGTAAAGCTAATTCAAGCGCTTAGCTTTAGCGCTTCCTTAAGCTTAAGGTCAGAAACAGCAACACTTTTTCGTTTTCAGCGGAATGCAGGGACGAACAGAGTTTGGACCCGTGCGGTAGCCATGGCTTTACTTAACGTTTTTGTAGGGCTTGGGTTGTAGCGTTTGCGGCGCTCATGAAAAGCACCTCAGAACTGATTTTTTATACAGTATTATTGACGTTCTGGACAAAATGCCGGGAATTTGCAGCTAAGCTTGCGCGTTATTTCCGTAATATTGCAGGAAATACTGTTAAATTCATAATGTTAAAAAATACAGCTGGTAGATAATAGGTTTAGAAACCGCGCATGCGCGTTTAGCTGCAAGGGATATTAGGACCAAATGGTATTATATCCAGCAAATACAAACAGATAGCGATGCGCGCTTACACTCCTCCGAGGACTAAAACGCGCATGCGTACTATACAACTGTTAGGTGCCTTTTCCCCTGAAATAAAAGTAGAGAAGATGTTCATGAGCAAAATTAGCGAATTTTTAGATGCTTATTCAGATGATCAGATTTATTTGGAAATGATTGAAAAGTTAGTAAATTATCATCCAGAGGAAGCAAAGGTCTCAGAGAACATAAAATATTCTTCTTTCTCAAGGCTATGGGTAGTGATGTCTGTCGGTAGTATTGAAGCAATGATCACTGAATGGACAAAAAACCAGCCGATGCTTTTTGATGTGCGTGAATACTTTGATAATGGTTCAAATGAGGAACGAATACAGCGTTTAGTTGATGCATTTAACCTTAGAGGTATTCCAGTAAATGAAGAACTATTTAAAGACTATTTAGCTGTTAAATATATACGTAATGCTTATGTGCATGGTAACTGGAGTGAAAACCAGAAAGCGTATGTCGTCCAAAGAGGGTTTCCCGACAATTGTATGAACTTTTGTAAATCTGATTTTGATCGTTTCAAAGAAATCTACTATCACATACTTCAATGTTTGGGTTTTATGAAAGTACAAAACGATATGCTTTCTAGAGCCAGCACCTAACAAACGACTATGGCGTCAATCCTTTATTTTGGGCGATGTTTTGGTCCCACATAATGCCATCTCGAAGCATAGAGTTTAGGATGACCACCATCTTGCGAACGCAGGCAATAATCGCCACTTTCTTTGGTTTTCCAGCTTCGAGTAATCGAGCGTAAGTGTCCTTGAAAACAGGAACAAAATATGGACACCCAACGTTAATGGCGCGGTAGTTAGCCTCCGACTATGCTTTGTTTAAGCATTTAACAAGGAGGTTATTATGCCGCGCCCTCGCCGAACTCAAATTAGCCTTGAAGATACACCTTACTACCACTGTTGCAGCCGCGTGGTACGGCGTGCCTTCTTGTGTGGTGATGATGCCTACTCGGGCAAGAATTATGACCACCGCCGAGGTTGGGTAGAGTAAAAATGAAAGTAAAAATGGACACCCAGCATTAATGGCGCGGTAGTTAGCTTCCGACTATGCTTTGTTTAAGCATTTAACAAGGAGGTTATTATGCCGCGCCCTCGCCGAACTCAAATCAGCCTTGAAGATACACCTTACTACCACTGTTGCAGCCGCGTGGTACGGCGAGCTTTCTTGTGTGGTGATGATGCCTACTCGGGTAAAAATTATGACCACCGCCGTGGTTGGGTGGAATCGTTATTGTTTGAACTGGAAGCTGTTTTTGCCATTGATGTGGCGGCATTTGCCATCATGAGTAATCATCTGCATCTGGTGTTGCATATCGATATAGAGACAGCAAACCGATGGACAGATAGAGAAGTGCTTGAGCAATGGCATAAGTTGTTCAAAGGTGACGAGTTAACCCGCAAATTCACCCAGGGTGAGCTGATTGAAGCGTATGAAGTGCCCAGGCTGAAGCATACTATCGCGATTTATCGCAGCAGGTTATGTGACATCAGCTGGTTTATGCGTTGTCTCAATGAACCGATAGCGCGTCAAGCCAATCAGGAAGATAACTGTACCGGCCGATTCTGGGAGGGAAGATTTAAGTCGCAAGCCTTACTGGATGAAGCAGCGGTGTTAACCTGCATGGCCTACGTTGACCTCAACCCCATCAGAGCCAAGATGGCCGATACGCCTGAGCAGTCGGCACATACCAGCATTCGGCTACGTATTCAGGCAGCTTTGAAATGCGAACAACCCGCCAAGCTACTGCCCTTTATCGGAAGTGAATACGATAACCAGCGCAGTGGTATTGCGTTTGGGCTCAAGGATTATCTTGAATTGGTGGATGATACCGGGCGCTGTATTCGCGATGATAAGCGTGGCGCGATAAGTGAACAGAGTACCAAGCTACTGACGCGGTTGAATATCCCTCATGAGAACTGGCTCAAGCTTACCACTGAATTTGGAAGACTATTTCGTGGGCCGGTAGGCACCTTGCAAGAGCTCAGTTGTTACTGCGAACACTTGGAGAAGCGACGACGGCATTTTGCAACCAGCTGTCAGTACTTTCAAACGGCTTGAACCCCACGCTATTTATCTCAACCGCAGTCATTGAAATCCCCTGAACCATGGGTAGGGCTAGCATGGCTCAAATCTCGCATTTTTACGTGAAATAGGTTCGATTTCATCAAACCTCTACAACGACAAGAATATCGTTCGACCTCAGTGTGCTCAAATCACCTAACGGTGTTTGAACGCAGACTGAAAGAAGATTAAGTTATTGTTTTACAATGGGTGGCTTGATTTTTACGATTTCATCAAACCTCTGCAACTCACGGATATCTTTCTACCTCCGGGTGCTCAAATCCCCTACTGGTGCTTGAACGCAGACTAAAAGAAGATTAAGTTATTGTTTTACAGTGGGTGGCTTGATTTTTAATTTTTTGATTAGAACAATCAACACCATACGTGTCTACCGAATTAAATAAAAAGGGAATTATCTGGGAATTCCCTAGGGCGGGCGTTAAATTTCACAAGGAGTCATCGTGCACTGTACTAAATGCGGAAAAGAAGTGAATGATACTGATAATTTCTGTGGTAACTGTGGGACATCATTATCCTCAACAAACTCGGCAGAGGGCGATGGCAGCGTAAATATAGCGGGTAGCAATACAATCTCTAACAGCCACCTTCACGTAGGTGACGTATATCAGTCGGGAAACCAAGAAGAGAAAGCATACATTGATAGAACTTATGTTAAGCCCATTACTCTTGGTGGAAGTTCTGTACGAACTTCATGGTTAATAATTTCAGGTCTGGTAGGTTTCGTCGGGAGCTGGGCATCAATATTTAGTGTTCTTGGAAGCATGTGGCACTTTTTGTTTTTGGTGATCCTCGTGTTAAGCATGTTCCTTCTTTTAAATGGTATTATTTTGTGGAAAACCAGATTTTCAAGGCTAAAGTGGTTCAACCTTGAATCAAATAAGGAAGGCGAAGTGTTTCTTACAAAAGTTTCTGGTAGCTGCCCCAAATGCGATGGAACACTTAAACTTGTGGATCTAAAAGTGTCTCAAAATAGCAGCAAAACATTTGTTCGTTGCTCTAGAAACGGTGATCATATCTGGAACTTCGATCCAACTGTTCTAGATTAAAATTTAACAAGCAAAGTCAGCGGATGCTACGCACCGCTGCTTTGAGCGTTAAGTCTACAAAGGAGAGTGTTTTGCCCAAAGAATGGATTGATGTCGCTGATACAGCTGTAAAAATAGGCTTAGGGGCGCTGATAACAGGAGTCTTTACGTACTTAGGTGTTAAGACTTCACATAGATCTGAAAAGCAAAAGTTTATGCTGGAACATAAAACAAAGTTACTTGAACAGATATCTGATGATGTTGAAACGTATTTTCGCTCTTTTGACTCATACATTGCAAAGATAGCAGGTATCACGAAGCATCAAAAAAACAATAATGAAGAAGGGAATGATTTTAGTGTTAAGCAAAAAAAATCTATAAATGAACGAGATCAGGCCTTAGTCGAAGGATGGGCATATCAGAAATCTGCGATATCTAGATTGAGGCTTGTAAAAGCTAATGTTGCCGTAAAAGCTCTTGGTAAATTCAACTCTCTCGAAAAAGAACTCCGTGACAGAATAGTTTTTGACAAGGAAGTACCTACATATGATGAGGTCGTCGACCTTAGAAAACGAGTAGCAGTTCAAAAGAGAGAGGTTCATAAGGCTTTGGCTGACTTTTATGATGGGCTTCAAACAAACAATAAAGACATCCAGTATTAGCTGAGTAAAGACTTTAATCGTCCCTGTTACTGGCATGCGGTGAGAGCACATTATTCTTTCCCTTTGAGGACCGTTCAGCTGTTTAAGTGAGTGCGAAAGTCAAACTTCAGACGCAAAGTTCGATTGAAGAGAAATATCTTGGAGCCTCAGAGATTCAGCTAAACAATTTCTGACAATTAGCGAGTTTATCTAACTAAAAGGTGTCTGGAAAACTAGTGGCGATTCATAACGCTACAGCAGAGTTGCTTAAAACTCACAGCAAGCAACTCTCCTGTTGTAGATTTGGTTTCAACCAAGCTGCGCCCAGGCCTTATTGACCTCTTCGGCGATGATTTCAATGCCGCGATGCATCAACTCGGGTTGTTGTACATAGTTCATCCGAATACACTCACCGGCGTGTGGCCACTCTTCGGCCAGTCCGAAGAAGAAATACTCCCCGGGCACCACCAATACGCCCCTGGCTTTCAGGCGTCGATAAAGCTCCATGGCACTGATGGGCAGGCCCTCAAACCAGAGCCAGAGGAAAATCGCGCCCTCGGGTTTATGAATTCTGAATCTGGGGTCCGGCAGAGCCTGTTGCAACATGGCTACGGTTTGCTGCGCCCGCTGCAGATAGAAAGGCCGCACCACTTCATTGCCGAGCCGCAGCATATCACCACGGGCTATCATCTCTGTCGCCATCGCCGGGCCCATGCTGCCCGGTGCCAGAGAGATAATACCGTTGATATTGGTCAGCGCCTGGGTGATGGCTTCGTTGGCTATCACTATGCCGCAGCGCAGCCCCGGCAGCCCCAACTTGGAGAGACTCATACACAACACAGTGTTGTCGTTCCAGAAAGGAGTCACATCTTCAAACAGAATATTGGGGAAAGGTGAGCCATAGGCGCAGTCGAGGATCAGCGGGATCCCGTGCGCTCTTGCCAGCTTATCCAGCTTATCAACCTCTTCATCGGTCAGCACATTGCCTGTGGGGTTAGTCGGCCGCGAAACACAAATGGCGCCGATATCGGCATCGACTTTAAGCCTTTCAAAGTCGATGTGATATTTGAACAAGCCGCCATCCAGCTTGGTGATTTCCGGCTTGAAGGTACGAAATAGTTCATCTTCCAGACCGGCATCACTGTAGCCGATATACTCCGGAGCCAGCGGCAGTAAAATCTTGCGTTTTTGCCCCTCGGCTGTGGTACCGGCAAACAGGTTAAACAGCGCGAAAAAGGAGCTCTGGCTGCCGTTGGTGAGGCTGATATTGTTTTTGGTTAGCGACCAACCGTAGGTATCGTTCAGCAGCTTGGCCAAGGCATTGAGAAAGGCATCTTTTCCCTGCGGGCCATCATAGTTGGTCATGGCCGCGAGCAACTCGCCCTTGGCCAACATATCGGCACTAAGCTCGGTAAAATAGTCCAGCATGGAGGGGATGGCCGCCGGGTTACCGCCACCCAGCATAATCGCCCCCGGAGTGCGTAGCCCTTCGTTGAGATCATCCATCAACTGGGTGATACCTGTATAACGGTTAAACTTGTCACCAAACTTGGAAAACTGCATTACTTCTATCCGCAGACTCATATCAAGAAACAGAACTTATTTAGTAGCAGGAACCGCGGCAGATTACACCTTAAAAGTTTTTTAGTTGCGTGATACAACTCAATATTTACCAAGCTTAAATGGCTGCAAGCGCCCAAGTAAGAGTTGCATGGTCATTTGAGAGCAGATTTTTGTGCGCCAGCGAACATTTCGCCGACATCGACTTGTTGATCCATTATCAGGGGCACACACTTAAAAACAGGACAAGCAGCCAGAGGAGTAGCGGGTGTCAGCCTCAAAACTGAGTGAAC
This sequence comes from Shewanella sp. Iso12, assembly GCF_012030025.1. Taxonomy (NCBI): domain Bacteria; kingdom Pseudomonadati; phylum Pseudomonadota; class Gammaproteobacteria; order Alteromonadales; family Shewanellaceae; genus Shewanella; species Shewanella sp. Iso12. The sequence continues at coordinate 158,746 of NZ_JAAUHW010000002.1, read as the reverse complement.
TAAAGCAGCAACAGCAGAGTCTGTTAGAGCAGGAATTGATGCGGGAACAAGCCGGTTCCTTGGGCGTTGCCGGCAAGAAGCTGGAACAGGCACTGCAGGATTACCGGCGCCACCATCACTTGTCACCGAGAAAGAAAGCCGAATACGTTAGCCTAGTGGCCGATGCCGTCTATAACCTGATGTTGACCCGGGAGCTACTCGGCTTTGTTGACGGCAATCTTGAGTGGGTTTGCGGCCAGTATGATATTCCGGATGCCGTGCTACAGCAGTTGGCCTTGAGCTGAAAAGCATCAAGGCTAGGAAAGTGCGAATAAGTCCTCGTGGCACTCTGGCTTACACAGCAATTGGCGTTCAAGGCATCTGACTGAAGGCATGCCGGGGCATGTCGAAGTCAGATAACGCAGAGAGCCGGTTGCTGTGAAAGCCCCGAAGGGCGTGGCTTACAGACCTGCCTGCTGTGTTGTGCTTCTTGCAAAGGACTAGGGCCATTTGCTACGAACCACGCCTTGCATCCAGGCCCATAAGCCGACGCAGAGCACACATGGGACTTGTTCGCACCTTCCCCAACTCACCAAGGCGAGTTGGGCCGCAGCCACAGGTGCACAGTCACTTCATCCCTGTCGTGATAGAGGTGTTTACAGGCCAGCTTAAACTCTGTGATGCCGTTTTCTTTGAGAATGGCCTGCATATTTTCCAATATGGTGCTCACCTCTTTATAACGGCTCTTCATCGGCAGTTTCAGGTTAAAGATAGCCTCTTTAAACCAGCCATTGATGGCCCAGGCTTCCATCAGCTCGGCCACCCTGGCCGGTTTTTCCACCATGTCACACACCAGCCAATAGATGTTCTTGCGCTTGGGCTCGAAACGGAAACCGTCGGCCTGGAAGTGAGTTACCTGGCCGGTTTCCATCAATCCTGCATCCATGGGGCCATTGTCGACGGCCGATACAAACATACCGCGGCGCACCAACTGATAGGTCCAGCCGCCGGGACAGGCGCCGAGATCCACGGCGTTGAGGCCGCTGCGCAAACGCTCTTCCCGCTGCGGCTCGGGAATAAAGTGATTGAAGGCCTCATCCAGTTTCAAAGTCGAGCGGCTGGGCGCATCGGCGGGAAACTTGAGCCTGGGGATCCCCATAAAAAACGGTGACGAGTTATGGCTGTAGGAATAACCGGCAAACGCCTTGCCCGGTGCCACAAAGCACACATGGATTATCGGTCGCTTGGGGTTTTCCTTGGCCAGCAGAGTACCGCTCTGTTTCAGCGACTGACGCAGCGGCACAGTAAACTTGCGGCAGAAGGTCAGCAGCTCTTTGGCTTCGTTGGTATCCGGAGTTTCGACCCTGAGTTCACCGCCCCTGCTGACATCTTCAAGTGCGGCGGTAATTGGCCCTACCCTGTCTTCGGGGGGCAGGTCACTGAGCAGATCGCCGCAGACAAACATCTGCCGGGCAAAGATCAATGAGTCCAGCGCCAGTTCCTGTGCCAGGGTGTCGGCTTCCCCTTCAGCAAAACATTGAAAGATCACATAGGCATCGTTGTTATTGGCCTTGACGAAACCACCGACATTGAGCAGTGCCGCCCGATTTTGGATCTCGGCCGCGCACTCTTTTTCATAGCCGGCACGACAAAACAGAAACAGGTTGTTCATTGGTATTTCCAAACAGTGAATCTTACCGGAAAGCCTCCGGCAACTGGCGAAGGCGCGAGTATACCATAGCATTGTGAATAGGAGTTGCCTGACTCGGTGAGAATGAAAAGCCGAGCATGCCAGGCTTGTAAGAAAGCTCGGGCTAAATTGACCTCGGCCTGCAGCGCGTATCGGCCCATGCACCCTGCCCTTCGGCAATTGGGAATAGAACACCCGCCACTTGGGCGGGTGTTTGCCAGGGCATGCCTGCGGACTATCTACTTAAATAGCTATATTTCTAACTATCTATCTCTCTGGAGGGCTCGCTTTTTAGAGGACAGCTTTAGTGGGCAATTACTTTAGTAAATGATTATTTTAGTAAATAATGGCTTTAGCCAACCAGACTTAAAGCCCGGTTTCATCCATGCGGTGGCGCCATACCGCTGCCGCCAACAATAACCAGCCCACCAGGAAGCAGCTGCCGCCGAGAGGGGTTACCATGCCCAGCCACTTGGTGCCGGTCAGAGCATACAGATACAGCGAGCCGGAGAACATAAAGATCCCGGCGATAAACAGCCCCGCCGCCCAGTCAATCAGACGCGACTTGAACCAGTGACCGGCAAAGGCCAGGGTGATCAAACCAAAGGTGTGATAAAACTGATATTCCACCCCCAGGTTGAATATGGCGATCAACTCGGCAGGTGCAATGGTCTTGAGTCCATGGGCGCCAAAAGCTCCCAGAGCAACGGCAAAGAAACCACTGATGGCCGCCAGTAACAATAACCCCTTACGCATAACTAACTCCCGATAAATAAAAGTGATTCTTTCACGGCATCCTGCAGGTTAGCCTTAAGATCCGTTCCGGACGACTTGCGCGGCACAAAACTATGATCTCCGTCGGTAATAAAGCGTACTTTGGCCTGCTCGGGCAGCGCCCAGGAGGCCAACTGCTCGCGCTTGCCGAAACTGTCGCGCTCGCCCTGCAAAATAAGCAGAGGCGAGGCACACTCCCACAAGGGCTCAAGTCTGGGTTCGGTCTTCTTCGGCGGCAAAAACGGATAACCAAGACAGATAACGCCGCTGGGGGTCATCGCCAGTTTATCATTGGCCGCCAGCATGGCCGCCATCCGCCCGCCCATGGATTTGCCCATCAAAAATAGTCGCTTGGGCGCAAACTCGGCAACCGCTGCCGCCAAGGTCTGCTCGAAGGCCTGCAACAGCACAGGTGCCCGGTCCGGCGGGCGCCGCTTGCCATCCTCGCCGCGCTTGACCATATAAGGAAAGTTAAACCTCAGCACGCTCGGGCCGCTGGCGGACAACAGTGTGGCATAATCCGCCATAAAGTCGCTGTGCATATCGGCACCGGCGCCATGGGCGAACAACACCAGAGTGTCACTGTCCTTACCTTGATCCAGCAGCCAGTTAGTATTCAAGTTCATCATCAGCCCTGTCCGAAGATACAATAGTTTTCATGCTTGGATTCGAATAAACCACAATATTAAATACCGTACTTCCCTGACAAATCAATTTATTAAAAAATAGCGTTAAAAAACGACCAAGCGGTAATTATATATCTCTTACCCATACCGTTTTTACATGTTCTTTCAACAAATCAATCACACTTTTATGAATAAACACCAAGCCAAAGTCCTCTTCCAGTTTAAATATCAACCTTTGTTCCACAGGAATATTTTCCAGTTTAGAAAAATCGAACTCTGTCGAATCAGTATCTAACCAATTCAACTTACCAAATTGCTTTTCTTTATCCGTCAATCTGTACGTCTGCTGGATATAAGGCATTCGATAGTTGTCATATACCTCGAGTTGTTCATCCGAAGGTTGACTTGGCGAATTGTCAACACGAGCATCCAGCCATTCAACACCATGCTGCACCAATGGCTCCAGTTTGGATGCTATATCACCAATAATGAACAGCTTTGGAGAAAAGGTCATTTCCAATAACAGATCCGGTGCTGCAGCACCTACTGGTGCAGGTGTTTGTTGGAATGGGAAAGTATCCATATTTTGTTTAGTGAGTATCGAGTATTCATCTTTCACTTACTATTATCTCCTTGGTGCTTCATCATCGACATCAAACTTAAAAGCGGTCAGTCCGCAAGCTAACCCCTGTAGAGCGATATTATAGAGTTCATCATATACTTCTGAAGAAAAGAAAAAGCTATTGGTACCTTTAACCCTGAAAATGTGTCTGCGGTTCATGGGATAAGACTCGAGTTTTTCTCGATCAAGATACAATTTACTAACTATGATTGAATGAAAAGGCTTCTGCTCTTCCAATGGCACATCGTAGCCGTGCTTTTTGGGATCATAATGCCTGATAACGTTTTTTATAACTGACTTGTCTTCATCCAATACATCCAACTCGTTATTTATCGCGATAATATATCGCTGCTGAGTCGACAGGCCATCCATGCACTGTAATCTATTGGGCAGAAAAGCGACGCCATATGGGTCAAAGCTCATAAAAACGTCTGCTATAGGTTTGGTAACGCTTAAATCCCCTGAGTTTGTGATATCGAAAACAGCTTCTGAATAACTGTCTTCATCCTCCCAAATAATCGCACTCAATGCGCTCACTGGAATGTAGTCCATGTCTTCGTACAGGTGCCCTCTGTTATCAGAGCAACTAAACATGGCATCACTCTCTTCCGTGTTTTCATTTATGTAAGCCAGTTCCATCAAAGTTCCCTATAAACTGCAAGCTTTCACTTCTTTGTAGTGCCTTCCTATATATGCAGAGAAGCGTGTTACCGACTTATCCCGGCAACAATTCACTACGTGACTCCTCGGCAAACATATCCAGCATCCATTCGCGGAACGCGACGATTTTACCTAACTCGGCATGCTTTTGCTGGCACACCAGATAATAGGCATCTTTGCTGACCAGAACCTCCTGGAACGGACAGACCAAACGCCCGGCCTTGATGTCGGGGCGGGCGAGCACGCTGTAGCCCAGAGCAACCCCCTGGCCATGGGCCGCCGCCTGCAGTACCAGAGATGAGTGGCTGAATATCGGCCCCTGGTTCACATTGACATCCGTTACGCCGCATTGGCGGAACCAGGCCTGCCAATCATGACGGCTCATATCGTGCAGCAGGGTATGATATTTAAGATCGGCAGGCTTTTCCAATGGCTTGGGGCCGTTGAGCAGCATTGGCGAGCACACGGGGATCAACACTTCGTTGCGCAGTTTGTCGGCCCTGAGCCCGGGCCAGTTACCCTGACCATAGTAAATTGCCACATCCACATCGTCGGACAGGGCGCTGAACTCGGCATCCACCGCCTTGATCCGCACATCGATATCGGGATTCTTCTCACTGAATTTTGCCAGACGCGGCACCAGCCACTGAATGGCAAAGCTGGGCGACATGCTGACAGTCAAGGAACCCACGGCGCTGCGGGCCAACAGCCTGTCGGTGGCATCCGACAGTTGGGTAAAAATATCCTTGATATCGAGGAAGTAGCTTTGCCCCTCTTCGGTCAGTAGCAGCGAGCGGTTCTTTCGGCGAAATAATTTTAATCCCAGAAAGTCTTCCAGCGCCTTGATCTGATGACTCACTGCGGCCTGGGTAACGAACAGTTCTTCGGCGGCGCGGGTAAAGCTCAAATGCCTTGCTGCTGCCTCGAACGCCTTGACCGCATTCAGCGGAGGGAGTCGTTTTGACATAGTGATCCACTTCTCATTTTTTAATTAGTTTTTCTAATCCAGATTGTTACATTTTATCGTTTGTTAAAGCCAGCGCTTTTGGTTAAATTTTGCGCCGAAAAGTTGAATATTCAGACAATCTCTGAGCAGTCGAAGGGAAGGTCTGACACTGGCACTCAGTGCCCGTTCTCACCCGGAGGCATCCCATGTTGAACTTTAAATCCGCTTTTGTGCTCCTGCTGTTTGGCATGAGCACCAGCGCCGTGGCTGCGGAAAGTCTTTCTGCACCGGCGCAAGCTCGTCCTCTGCCAAGAGTCGCTGTCGAAGCCCCTGCGGTGCAGATAGACTTTAAACTGCTTGAGCAGGAGCTGAGCCGTAACATTGCCGCCAACAGCGAAGAGCTCAGAACCCATGCGCTGGACGAGCCGACACTGCTGTTGGCCGAAGACGCGGCAGCCAGTCCATCAAAGGTTCAGCTTAACTGAGCCCCATTGGATTTCGCTGAGCGTCAGCAGCAAAAAAGCCGCTTCGAGAGAGGCGGCTTTTTGTTTATCAGGGGCGGTAAACCTTGACGTTACCGTGCCCTTGCTCCTGAAGGTAGAGCGCCTGCAGTTTACTCATAACGCCGCGGTCGCAATAGAGCAGATAGGTCTTGCTGCGATCGAGCTCGGCAAAGGCGCTGGCCAGCTTGAAGAAAGGAATATGAACTATCTCGACACCTTCCAGTTGCAGCGGCTTGCTCTCTTCCTCTTCCGGCGCCCTGATATCCAGCACCACTTCACCCTGACCGACACTGGCGACGGTTTCGGTTTCCGTTACTTTGGTATCCATGTCGGTTGCTATCTCCCGAATATCCATGACCACGGCATCGGCGATAATCCGGTCCAGCAGATCTTCGGAAAACTTGGTTTCCTCGGCTTCAACCTTGGACAACACCGCCTTGACCGTGGGTTTTTGTGAAATCACGCCGCAGTATTCAGGCATGGACTTGGCAAAGTCTTCCGTGCCTATCTTGCGGCTCTCATTGATGATGTCCTGCTTGTCCATGGTGATCAAAGGTCTGAGGATCAGGGTATCGACACAGCGGTCAATCACATTGAGGTTGGTCAAGGTTTGGCTGGATACCTGTCCCAGGCTCTCACCTGTGACCAGTGCTTGAACCCCCATACGCTCCGCCACCCTGGCGGCGGCGCGCATCATCATCCGCTTGAGTATGACGCCCATCAGGCCATTGTCTATACGCTCGAGGATTTCGGCCACTACGGGCTCAAAGGGAACGGTCACAAACTTGACTTTATGCGACTCGCCATAGGTCTTCCACAAATGGTGCGCCACCTGCTTGACCCCGATTTCGTGCTGGGCACCGCCCAGGTTGAAGAAGCAGTAGTGGGTACGGGAACCCTTTTTGATAAATTGGAAACTGGACACCCCTGAATCAAAACCGCCGGAGATCAAGGACAGCACATCTTCCTGGGTCGCGATCGGAAATCCACCAAGTCCGGGGATCTTCTTCTCCACCAGGTAGAGTTTGTCGTTGTTGATCTCCAGATGAATGGTCATATCCGGGTCTTTGAGGCGCACACCGGCCGCTTCGGTAAACTGGTTCAGGCCACCACCTACGTAACGCTCCACATCCTGCGAACTGAAGTCGTGCTTGCCGCTGCGCTTGGCGCGGACACAGAAGGTCTTACCCGCCAGCTCGTCGGCATACACCTTGAGCGCATGCTGGTAGATATCATCAACGGTTTCAAAGCTGTATTCATTGACCTGGCTGATGGTAGAAATCCCGGGAATACAAGCCAGACGCTCGGCAAAAACTTGTTTTAGCTGGGGTTTGTCTTTGGGAACCTGCACCATAATCCGATCCCACTGGCGGGTAACGGCAGCGTCTTCATCCACTTTTTTGAGTACATTGCGGATATTGGACTCGAGCATCTTGGTAAAACGCATTCTTACCGGTTTGCTCTTCATCATGATTTCTGGATACAGCTTTACGATAAACTTCATGGGGATCCCGAGGAAAAAAATTTCAAACAGCAATCGTGGGATTATAACAAAGACCCGCTAGCTGGCACAGAGATTTGCCACTCCAAAGCCGTGCCCGGATTGCAGAAGCATAAAAAAAGCAGCCGTTTTCAGGCTGCTCTGATTCTGATGATACTGCGCCATCAAAGATTGGGATCGACTTCAATCTCATCAGACTCTTTGGCCTTGCCCTGCTCAATAGAGATTTCCACCCTGCGGTTACGGGCGCGATTCTCCGGCGAGTCGTTGGCCACCAAAGGCGCAGTGGAAGCCATGCCCACCACTTTCATTCTGCTGGCATCAAAGCCGGGCACCTTGACCAATTCGTGGGCCACTGCCACCGCCCGCTGGCTGGACAGGTCCCAGTTGGAGCTGTACAGCTCATTGCTTATCTGCATGTCATCCGTGTGGCCGGAGACTGTGATTATCCCGGGTACATCTTTGAGTAGCTCGCCAACCGCCTGCACCACAGGTTTGAACCTGGGTTGCAGGAACCCCGAACCTGAGGCAAAGGCGCCCTTCTCCCGAATACGGATGATAATCTGCTGCCCCAGAGACTCGATTTCAATAGCGCCGTCCACTATCTCTTTGTTGAGCGCCTCGGCCATCTTCTTGACCTGCTCGTTAATCTGATCCTGAGCCGCCTGCTGTTCCTGGGTCTTCTTGTCTTCGGCCTGCTCCTGCGCCGTGGCCGAAGCCTCGCCGCCACGCTGCTCGCCCCTTTGCTGCTGCACGCCACCGGCACTGTCGTCATCCCCTTCCTGATACTCGAGGATCTGCTGGGTCATCTCGTTGGTTTGCTGGTTGATTATTTCAATCGGGGTGGGATCCGGGCGTCCGGGGCGGAACTCCAGCGCAATCACTGAGGTGCCTTTGGGAATATCTTTCACTTCAACCTTGTTCTGCACCCCGAAGGCGTATTTCATCGAGCCGGCTATCTGTTTGAACTTCATGACATCCATTTCGGAGAAGGCCAGCAGCAACACGAAGAAACACATCAGCAGCGACATCAGGTCGGCAAAGGTTGCCAGCCACATGGGTGCGCCGGGTGGCGGACAATCACACTTGGGCTTGGCCATAGTGTTACTCTCCGTCCGTTGTATCTATTTTGCGCTGTTTCTCAGACAGGTAATTTTTGAGGAAGCCCTCAATCACTCTGGGGTTCTGGCCATCCTGAATAGCCAGTACAGCGTCCATAATCAGATTGCGGTTGAGCATCTCTTCGTTCATCCGCAGCGCCAGCTTATCGGCAATCGGAATCGCCACCATGTTGGCAATAACCGCACCGTACAAGGTGGTCAGCAAGGCCACCGCCATTGCCGGGCCGATGGATTTAGGGTCATCCATGTTGGACAACATGGCCACCAGACCAATCAGGGTACCTATCATGCCCATAGCCGGCGCCACATCACCCAGCGCCTTGAAGATACTGATCCCCGCCTTGTGGCGCTCTTCGGTCAGCTGAATATCCTTCTCCAGTGCTTCACGCACCACATCGCCGTCGTGGCCGTCCACCAGCATGTCGACCGCTTTTTGCATAAAACTGTTGGAAATTTGCGCCTCTTCCAGCGCCAGGAAGCCCCCTTTGCGGGCGGCGTCGGCCATGGTGACCGACTGTTCAATCAACTCTTCGGGTTTGTCCAGTTTGAACATAAACGCCTTGGCGGCAATCTTGACCGCCCCCAAAAACTGCTTGAGGTTGAATTTCATCATCACCACAAACAGCGAACCTACCATCACAATCAATACCGAAGGCACATCAATAAAGATTGCAATGCCGCCACTGCTGACCATTGCCATGATAATAAAAGCAAAAGCACCTACCAGTCCTATCAGGGTTGCTAAATCCACAGTGGCTCCTCACCTCTAAAGCAGACCCGACACAGTGTGGCCGGGATCTCTATCCCATACAAGCCGATCCGCCTCAAAGGGTGATATAGGATCTTGGCTATTCGCAGGAGATGAATATGATAATTTTCAACAGTTTCTATTTTGAGTTATCGGACAGGGCTTAGGCAAGTTTAGGAAGATTTTAATTTTCTCCAAAAAAAATCAGCGACAAAGCGTGCTGTTGAGCAAATAACGGGCGCTTCAATTTGACCCTTATCGCGCCCTGATATACCTTGTGTCACGCTGAACATAACGCCAAGACACCTGCAGCCAATCCCCTCCCCTTATACCTTTGCACCGTGACAATCAGGTCGCAGGAATGGGCCGGCAACCAAGGTGCACCAAGGAAACCGATGTGGCCAAAAAACCCGAAAATCTGAGCTTTGAAGAATCTCTCAACGAACTGGAACGCATAGTCGCCGAGCTGGAACGCGGTGAAGTATCGCTGGACGATGCTCTCAAACAGTTCGAGCGTGGCATAGGTCTGGTGCGCAGCAGCCAGGCTAAACTGGAACAGGCGCAACAGAAAGTTGCCATACTGCTGGCCCAGGATCCCCAGGCGCCATTGAGCCCATTTGATGTCGAGGGTGAGTGAGTGTTAACCCAAGCTATTAACCAATACCAGCAGAGAGTCAATCAAAGGATTGGCACCATTCTGGACACCCTGGATGATACCGAGCCCAAACTCAAGGCTGCCATGCGACATGGTGCCCTGCTGGGCGGTAAACGTATTCGGCCGTTTCTGGTTTACTCTGTGGGCGAGATGCTCGGCGTTCCCCTTGAGCGCCTCGATGATTGCGCCGCCGCCATAGAATGTATTCACGCTTACTCGCTGATCCATGACGATCTGCCGGCCATGGACGACGATGCCCTGCGCCGCGGTCAGCCGACAGTGCATATCGCCTTTGACGAAGCCACCGCCATTCTGGCCGGTGATGCCTTGCAGACCTTGGCCTTTGAACTTATCAGCAGCGATATCGAGGGTCTCAGCGACCGCCAACACCTGCGCCTGGTGCAGTCGCTGGCCAAAGCCTCCGGCTACCGCGGTATGTGCGGCGGCCAGGCCCAGGATCTCAATGCCACAGACAAAGAGATCTCCCTTGCGCAGCTCACCGCCCTGCACAGATTGAAGACAGGTGCCCTTATCCGCTGCGCCGTCGAGTTTGCGGTCATTGCCGCCGATGTCGATGATAATGAAAGGCAGGCACTGCTGGAATACGCCGATGCCATAGGTCTGGCATTCCAGGTACAGGATGACATTCTCGATATCACCGGCAGTACAGAAGAGCTGGGTAAGCCCCAGGGGTCGGATCTCGACGCCAACAAGAGTACCTATCCTAAACTGTTGGGACTGGAGGGCGCCAAGGCCACAGCCCAAAAACTGCTGGAAGATGCACTATCAGCGCTGGCCAAATTGCCATACAATAGCCAGTTAATTGCCGAATTCGCCCGCTATATCGTTGAGCGAAGAGTATAAAAAGAGACAAAGTATCTCGTTATGAGTCTGGATATCACTCAGTTTCCTGTGCTGGCACAGGCCAATACCCCGGAAGAGCTGCGTCAGCTTCCACAAAGCCTGCTTCCTCAGCTGGCCGACGAGCTCAGGGAGTTTTTATTAAAATCTGTGGGCATGTCGAGCGGTCACTTTGCTTCAGGGTTAGGCACTGTAGAGCTGACCGTGGCGCTGCATTATGTCTACAACACCCCGTTTGACCGCCTGGTCTGGGATGTGGGTCATCAGGCCTACCCGCATAAGATTCTTACCGGTCGTCGCGATCGCATGCCTACCATACGCCAAAAAGGCGGCCTGCACCCTTTCCCCTGGCGGGAAGAGAGTGAGTACGACACCTTCAGTGTTGGTCACTCAGGCACCTCGATTTCGGCCGCACTGGCAATGGCTGTCGCCGCCGATAAAGAGCAAGCCGGCCGTAAAGTGGTGGCCGTCATAGGCGATGGCGCCATGACAGGCGGCATGGTGTTTGAAGCCATGAACCACGCCGGCGATCTGCACAAAGACATGCTGATGGTGCTCAACGACAACGAGATGTCTATCTCGGAAAACGTTGGCGCCCTCAACAACCATCTGGCACAGCTGATGTCCGGCCGCTTCTACACTACAATACGTGAAGGCGGCAAGAAGGTACTCAAGGGCATGCCCGTCATCAAAGAGATGGCGCGCCGCACCGAGGAACACCTGAAAGGCATGGTGGTTCCGGGAACCCTGTTTGAAGAGCTGGGATTCAACTACATAGGCCCTATCGATGGCCACGATGTGGATGCCCTGGTGGAAACCCTGCGCAACATGCGCAGCCTCAAGGGGCCGCAGGTGCTGCATATCATGACCAAGAAAGGCAAAGGTTATGAGCCGGCAGAGAAAGATCCCATCGGCTGGCATGCGGTGCCCAAGTTTGACCCTTCACTGTTTTGCAAGCCGGCCACCAAGCCGGGCAAACCCAGTTTTTCCCAGGTGTTCGGCAAATGGCTGTGCGACATAGCCGCCAAGGATGACAAGGTACTGGGGATCACCCCGGCCATGCGTGAAGGCTCCGGCATGGTGGAGTTCTCCCAGAAATTCCCCGAGCAATACTTCGATGCCGCCATCGCCGAGCAACATGCTGTGACTCTGGGCGCGGGCTTTGCCTGTGAAGGCTATAAGCCGGTAGTGGCCATTTACTCCACCTTCCTGCAGCGCGGCTATGATCAGTTGATCCACGATGTGGCACTGCAGCGCCTGCCGGTGCTGTTTGCCATTGACCGTGGCGGCATTGTGGGCGCCGATGGCCCTACCCATCAGGGTGCCTTCGATCTCAGCTACCTGCGCTGCGTACCCAACATGGTGATAATGGCGCCATCCGATGAAAACGAGTGTCGGCAGATGCTTTACACCGGCTACTGCTACGACCAGGGCCCAAGCGCAGTGCGCTACCCTCGCGGCAGTGCAACCGGCGCCGAGCAGGTTGAAGAGATGACGGCCATGGCGATAGGCAAAGGCCTTGTCAGACGTCAGGGCAAACAGATTGCCATTCTCAACTTCGGCACTACCCTGGCTGCCAGCCTGGAAGCCGCCGAAAGCCTGGATGCCACAGTCGCCGATATGCGCTTTGTCAAACCCTTGGATGAAGATTTGATCAAGGAACTGGCCGCCAATCACGACTTGCTGGTAACTGTGGAAGAAAACGCCATCATGGGCGGCGCCGGCAGTGGCGTGCTCGAGTATCTGGCCAGCCAGGGGATCTGCAAGCCTGTGTTGCAAATTGGCCTGCCGGATGAATTTATCAAGCACGGCTCACCGGAAGAGATACTGACTGAGCTCAAGCTGGATGCCAGTGGTATTCTCGAGCAGATCCAAAACCGGCTCGCATAAGATAAGCATCCGCTATCATTAAAAAAAACCGCCTCAGGGCGGTTTTTTGCTTCTCCGACCACAGCAAAGCCAGCTAGAGTTAAACTGAACTAGCCAAGCTAGTGGCGACAATACTATATCTTGGCATTCTCTTATGGTTCTGGGCTTTAGCAAAGGAGGCGCTGTGCCGGAAAGCAGGGCTTTGGTGTTGGGGGGCGGTGGTGCCAGAGCGGCCTATCAGGTTGGGGTGCTCAAGGCACTGGTGCAGTTTTATCCCCGCAATCACGCCATTCCATTCAAGATTGTTTGCGGCACTTCGGCCGGAGCCATCAATGGCACCGCCATCGCCACCCATGCATCCTGTTTTCATCTTGGGCTGAGAAAGCTGGAATGGATCTGGCGTAATATCCATACTGAGAGAGTCTACCGTGCCTCCAATACCGGCGTACTGGCACACCTGGCCAAGATGGCCCTTCGTGGTATGCAGGGAGATCTTGTCAATACCGACGCCGGCAGTTTGCTGGACAATGAACCCTTGCGGCAATTGCTCAATGAGCTGATTAACTTCGAGCGAATCGATCGCAACATCCGCGGCGGCTCCCTGATGGCACTGAGCATTGACACCTCCTGCTACAACAGCTCCCGCTCCGTGACCTTCTTTCAGGCCCATAAGGAGCTGGAGAACTGGCAAAGGGCCAGACGCAGCGGCGAGCGCACCCGGCTGCACACAGAGCACCTGATGGCCAGCTCCGCCATTCCTTTGGTGTTCCCCTCAATTAAGCTGTCCCAGTCTTACTATGGCGATGGCTCGGTGCATCAATTGGCGCCGCTGTCCAGCCCGATACATCTGGGCGCCAAGCGGATCATGGTGATCAACCTGGACAGCCCACACAAGAACACGCCCCTTGAACTGGATTATCATCCCAAGACGGCCACCATTGCCGGTCATCTGCTGGATACCATATTTTCCGATACCCTGAATTCAGATCTGGAGCGGCTCAGGCGCATCAACAGCACTCTGGCGCTGGTGCCGGAACAGAGTCGCCAACAGTTGGATTTGAGGCCGATTGATACCTTAGTGATTAAACCCAGTGAAGATCTCAGTGAGCTGGCCAAGCGTTACTATCAGGAGATGCCCTTCGCCATTCGTCGGCTGCTGGCTTTGATTGGCATAGACAGCCAGTCGGACACCAGTATTGTGTCTTATCTGCTGTTTGAGAACGCCTACACAGGCGCCCTGATAGATTTGGGTTATCAGGATGCCATGTGCCAGATTGATGAATTGAAAGCCTTTTTCGATATCAGTTGAGCATGAGTCAGGCGAAAAAGATGAGTAGGGCCACCACCAGCAACACTGATACCAGAGTCACGGCAAAGGTTGGTGTGGAGTCTTGCTCCCGCTCATTGGCAGTCGCGGCTATGTTCTCAGCCTGTAAACCATGGGAATCGCTCTCTTGGTTGTCGACTGTGGTTTGCACTATGTGGTGGCGCTGAAACGGAATAAAGGGCTGGTTTGGGTCGCCGACATAGAGACGCACTTCCCCCGCTTCACTTCGGCTCACCAGCGGCGGCAGTATAGTCAGCGCATCCAACTGATAATCCAGGGTCAAATCTTTCAGTTGGACAAGCGTATAACCCAGCGCCTTGGCCTGATCCTGCAAGGCGGCCGACATCTCGTAGCTGGCCAGCTCGGCGTCGAGAATGATCAGCTTACCGGGTTTGCCATCGGACTGTTGCCACAGACAGTCGGCCAGCCAGATCCCCTTGAGTGAGGCGTAACGGGCAAACAGTGCTTCCACCAGCTCCCAAGCGTCGGCCTCTCCGGTGAGCCAAGGGCTGATTTCCACATTGTTGACCCGCAGCACGCAGTCTTCACCATTGAGGCGCGCCGCCATATAGCTCAGGTAGGCTTGCTGATCTTCCACCGGCAGCACGAGTTTGCCCGCCAGCTCCAGCAACAGCACCTCATTGAAATGAGCGGTCAGAATAAGCCGTTGCCAATGCATGGGTTTGAGATAGTAATCCGCCGGTTGTTTAAGATTCTCTGCAAGCACCCGGCTCGCCTCCTGTTCATCCATCATGGGAAGGTAGGCATAACAATGACTGGCCTCTTCATTGCCATCGATATTCACCGGCAGGATCAGCGGCACATCGCCATCACGGCAAAACAGCAGCTGCTGGGTAGAAGTCAAAATCTCAAACAGTTCCTCGAACGAGATATCGAGGCCATCATTACTGTCATGGGTCACGGTTGCCAACTCCTTGTAGGTCACTCGGGTTTACGCTTATTCAGGAAAAGTCGCTGCAACATGCAGCCAAGCAGTCCTTCCCGGCATTCAGCTCCACAAAGGTCGCAGAGTACCCCATTTAACGTGCAAATAAAACCAACGCCAGCGGCCGGGCAATCAGCCTTGAAGCAAAATAACTTCGGCTTTCTCCACCCTTCTGGGCTTGCCGCGAATAAGCAAGGTATCACCGGCGCGAAACTGCCAATCTTCATCCGGCGGCTCGTACTCCCTGCCGCCGCGGCGCACAGCTCTCAGTTCCACCCTGAGCTGTTGCCAGGGGATCTCGGCACTGAATTTTCCCACGGCGCTGGCGCCTCTTGGCAAAGCCACTGCATGCAGTAATTCGAGAGAGAAGTCGGCTTCCTCACCGGAAAAGAAACCGTGCAGATACTGATAATGATTGCGCCGCTCCGACTCCAGCCGTTTGAGGATCCGCGACAAAGGGACCCCTGATTGATACAACACCTGAGATACCAGCATCAAGCTGCCTTCCAGAGTTTCCGGAATGACCTGACTGGCACCGGCCTGCTCCAGTTGTTCAAGCTCGCTGTCATCCCGGGTTCGCACCATGATCCGCGCTTCGGGCGCCAGTTGCCGACACAGCACCAAGGCCTCTTCCAACTGCGGCTGCTCGCAAAAGGTCAGCACTATACTCTTGGCGTGGCGCACATTGGCTTGTTTGAGCAAACTGCGCTTACAAACATCGCCGAAATACACAGGCTCTCCGGCCCGGCGCGCCTCGGCAACCCGGGAGGGATCCCGGTCGAGGGCAATAAAAGGGATAGCTTCGGCCTTGAGAAACCGCCCTATGGTCTGCCCAACCCGGCCATAACCCAGCAGCAGAACCAGATCTTGCTGGGGATCCAAAGGCGGCAGGTTTTCTGCCGGTTCCGGCCTGGGTTTAAGGCCCTGCAGCAGCCTGGCTATGTCTATGCTATGACGCACCAATGCCGGCGCCAGTGCCATCGACAGTACGGCAACCATCACCAAAGTGTTACTGACACTGGGGGCCAACAAGTGATAACTCACTGCCAGGGCCAGCACCACGAATGAAAACTCCCCCACCTGTGCCAGGCTGAGGCCGGTGGACATGGCCACCCTGAAAGGCTCTTTAGCCAGCCTCAGCAGGGCAAAGACTATCGCCGTCTTGCCGACTATCACCGCCAACAGCAACAGTAAAATTTGCCACCAATAGGCCAGCACCAGACTGAAGTCGAGCAACATACCTATGGAGATAAAGAACAGTCCCATCAAGAGATCCCGGAACGGGCGAATATCCGCCTCCAACTGGCGCCGGTATTGGCTCTCCCCCAGAAGCATCCCGGCCATAAAGGCCCCCAATGCCATGGACAACCCCAGCCACTGGGTAAAGGCGCCGGTCAAGAGCGCCACCACCAGAGTCGATAACACAAACAGCTCGTTGGAGCGGGAGCGGGCAACTTCATCAAACAATTTGGGCAGAGCCCACTTACCAAAAGCCATCAGCACAATAAAGGCCAGGATCCCCTTTCCCAGAGCGGCCCCAAGCTGCAGGGCAGTCAAAGGCTCGCTGCCATCGGCAAGCAAAGGCAGCAGAATAAGCAAGGGCACCACGGCCAGATCCTGGAACAGCAACACACTGACCGACAGTTCGCCATGGCGGCGCTTGAGCCAGCCCTTGTCGTTGAGCAGTTTCAGCACTATGGCGGTGGAAGACAAGGCTGTCACTGAACCTATCACCAGCGCCTGAGTCACGTCGCTGATAAAGAGTAATCCGGCCCCCATGGCCAGCAAGGTGGTCAATACCACCTGAGCACTGCCGAGGCCAAATACAGTGCGGCGCATGGCCCAGAGCCTGGGTACAGAAAACTCCAGTCCCAGGGTAAACATGAGTAGCACCACCCCAAGTTCGGCCACCGACTGCATCTGGTGCTGCGAAAACCAATTGAATCCGGAAGGACCACTGATAACCCCCGTCAGCAGGTAGGCCAGAATAGCGGGCAAGCCTATACGCCTGAGCAAGGCTATCGCCGCTATGGCAATAACCAGCATCAAGAGGATCTGGATAAAGAATCCATGTTCCATGCGCACTCCCCTGCTCTCTAAGGTTCAATTCATTATTTTGTCGGCGTCAAATACTTGTCACATGAACATTGTCTGTAACACTCCCAAGCTTAACTCAATGAGATCTATATACAAATCAGACAAAAGCCTATCGGGCACGCATTTTGCATTGTAACAGTCGTGAAAGGTTCTGCCTTATTGGAGTATTTATGATGGACTTTGGTCTGGCAACAGAGTTTTACCCTGAAGACTATCAGTATCTGTCTGATCAACCTCAGGCTATCCGTCCCAAGATGGATCTGCTGCAGGCGGTTCAGCGGTTGCATGCGAGTCTCGATCCCCGGACAGTATTTGCCTGCTATGGCAAACTGCTGCAACAATATTTGCCGGTACAGGGAGTACAGCTGCGACTGAAAGGACATCAATTTCACTGGGGGCGTACTTCTCAAAGTACGGTGAGCAGAGAACTGGTCAGTAAACTGGGCACCGCCAAGCTGCGCTACCGGTTGCAAAGGGTTTTGAGCCCGGTGGAGCAGGCAGAGCTTGAACAGATAGAAGCCCTGCTGTCACAGCCGCTGTTCAACGCCATCGCCTATTCGCAGATGTCGGAGCAGGCGATGTTTGATTCCCTGACCGAGCTTGGCAACCGTCACTATTTCGGTCAGTGTATCCGTACTTCGCTCGCCAGAGCCGGACGGGCTCACAGCCCGATATCTCTGGTGGTGCTTGATCTGGATAATTTCAAGCAGCTCAACGACAGTCTCGGCCACAAGTTTGGTGACAGAGTGCTGACTCAGTTCGGCAAGCTGCTTAAATGTGGCATCCGCAATGCCGACCAGGCTTTTCGCATAGGTGGCGATGAGTTTGTGGTATTGGTGGAAGGCAATCTGGAGTCGGCAGTACGCATGAGCGAGCGCCTGCTCGAAATGCTCGCCAACGAAACCCTGTTTCATCGCCACGGCATCGCCTGCAGCATAGGCATAGCCGCCTGGAGCGCCGGAGTAAATCAGGATCAACTGTTTGAACAGGCCGACCGTGCACTTTATCGCGCCAAGGCCGCTGGCCGTAACAGATATTGTATCGCGACCCGCGATTGAGACTAGCCTGCGATTGACTAGCCCGCGATTGAAACTATAAGTCGCGGCGCTTTGCCCCTCGATTTGCCCCTAGACCAAGAGGACTCTCTTGGTTTTCATTTTAACCGCGCGGATTTGGTACTCAACTCCATCTTCGCTAGTGATGAGTATTCGCCCTCAGCCACGTTATTTGCACCAACGGCTGTCGGCGACATCGAGGGGGATTGGTGCAATTCTGTTAGCACTGAGTAGCTTGAAACATCTGAAGTGTCTTCAGACATACACCTAATTTCCAGGCACAGGCGGAACTGTGACCTTCCGAGCCAAGGATGGCGAGGCAGAGCTTACAAGGACGTACTCGCAGCGAGTCACAGGATCGCCTGTGCGAAAGGCGCACCGCAGGTGATTGGCTACAACTTAGCTAGCCGCTAGGATCAAGTTCATTGGTGAGTTTTGGCTTAAAGCCATAAATAGCCGCTGTGCCAGCGGCCCAAAGTCGTGGTGTTCCACACCACACCGGGCAAGGGGCTTTGCTTGTCCAAAGCCCCTTGCATCCCCAAGGACACCCCGACGTAGCCGAAATCCCCACTGGCTTATGAAGCAAATTGGCTACACTCAGGACTCGCCAAATGCATCCATGCATAACGGCCAGCTCGCCTTCCTTGGCTCGCGCTCATAAGCTTGTTGCTTCGCAACATTCACCTTGCTCGACCTTCGAGCCTCGACATCCCTGTCTCGGCTACGCCGATTTGCAACAACGCCAGCGGCGGCTCCGAAGGGGAGCTGGTGCAATTCTGTTAGCGCTGAGTAGCTGGAAACATTTGAGAGTTCTGCAGACATACACCTCATTTCCAGGCACAGGCGGAACTGTGACCTTCCGAGCCAGGGATGGCGAGGCAGAGCTTACAAGGACGTACTTGCAGCGAGTCACAGGATCGCCTGTGCGAGAGCGCACCGCAGGTGATTGACTACACCGTGGCCGGAAGCTCGGCCAATACTAACTTAGGAACTTTTAGCTGGAAGCTATATTAGCCGCTGTGCCAGCGGCCTAAAGTCGTGGAGCTTCGCCCCACACCCGACCAAGAAGGGATCAACAGCAATCCCCTCTTGGATCTCCCTTGCCGCCCCACACGCTGTCGAAAGCCCCTCGGCCTTATGGCGCAAATAACTATCGCTTCAGACGCTCATCCCTGATTCGACTGGCGCTGCTTCGGCATCCATGCCTCAGCCACGTTATTTGCGCCAACGGCTTTCGGCGACACCGAGGGGGGACTGGTGCAATTCTGTGAGAACTAACTTGTTTGAAGCTACCTATATGCCCACAGAAATACGCCCATATTCCAGGCACAGGCGAAACTGTGACCGTCGAAAACAGGGACGTTTTCGTCGAGGCTACATGGACGTATTCACGCCGTGTCACAGGATCGCCTGTGCGAAAGGCGCACCGCAGGTGATTGACCGCGGCTTAACCACGTTATTTGCGCCAACGGCTGTCGGCTACTGGCGAGGGGAGTTGGTGCAATCCTGTTAGCACTGAGTAGCTTGAAATATCTGAAGTGCTTGCAGAAATGCAGCTCATTTCCAGGCTCTGGTTCTAGTTCTGGTGGGACTGTGACCGTCGAAAACAGGGAAGAATGCAAACACTCAGTCAATTCCGCTTAAAAAACACCTCAAATCAGGGTTTTGTTGCCTTTGTCAAAACTTGACCTTTGGCTAATTGTTTTCACATTCAGTACTGGCTATTGTAAAGCTAATTCAAGCGCTTAGCTTTAGCGCTTCCTTAAGCTTAAGGCCTAAAGCAGCAACACTTTTCCGTTTTCAGCGGAATGCAGGGACGAACAGAGTTTGGACCCGTGCGGTAGCCATGGCTTTATTTAACATTTTTTGTAAGACCTGGGTTGTAGGGCGCTTGGTTTTAAGGCCCTTAGTTGCAGGGCTTGAAGCGCTCATGGTAAGCGCCTCAGAACTGATTTTCTATACAGTATTATTGACGTTCTAGGAAAAATGCCGGAAATTTGCAGCTAAGTTTGCGCGTTATTTCTGTAACATTTCAGAAAATATCATTAAATTCATAAATTTAAAAAAATACAGCTGGTAGATAATAGGTTTGGAAACCGCGCATGCGCGTTTAGCTGCAAGGGATATTAGGACTAAACTCTATTATATCCAGCTAATACAAACAGATAGCGATGCGCGTTTACACTCCTCTGAGGACTAAAACGCGCATGCGCACTATACAGCTGTTAAGCATCAAAACTATGAGAAAAGAGTTAATCGATAGCATCAAAAAAGACTTAGAGAAATCGGGTTTCAGTACCGAGCTTAGGGCTCGTCAAATTTTTATTGATTCCGGATGGTCTGTAAGCGCCGGGTATGGCTACCTCGATAAGGATGAGGACAAATCACGGGAGATTGATATTGTCGCAACGAGAGTAGTTGACTTAAAAAATGGTGAGAAGAATTATACTCACACAGAGTTCCACGTCTGTGGCGAGGTAAAGAAATCCGAAAAACCATGGGTGGTTTTTGATCAACACTCTCACCCATTCTTACTGTCATGCGCCTGGAACAACCTAATATCAGCCATCAATTTACCAGGTAAGCCAGTTCAGTTTGCAGAGACCTTGAAGAAGAGTTCGCCTATCAGGAGAAATGGCTGGCTTGGCAGTGGGATACATGAATCTTTCAAAAACCCAGACCAGCCGTCACGTTGGTATGGGTCTTTTGTTTCTGTGTCTAAAGCTTCCGAGTTTTACTATGATTCAATTTCACCTGATGGCGCGAATCAAACAGACGATATCCTTAATAATCCCTGCGAAATTCACTTTGTACAGCCACTGGTTATCCTAAATGCACCGCTTTTCCGGGCTACACTTTCAGATGAAGGAGAGATTGTTGTAGAGGAGATTAACAGCGCTGCCTTTAAATTTGATTATCCTTCAAAGCATTATAAAAAATCTCCATATCGAGTCGATGTTGTTCGACTCGAGCATTTAGGGGAGTATCTCTCGCTAATGGACAGACGGCAGCAGGAACTTTGTTCCACAATCGAGGCACGTGCAGGTTTTGCTTAACAATCGGCTGCACAGCGACCGATTTTCCGCCGCTTCGCGGCTCCAAACTGGCGCGTGAGCCGGGCGTTATATTTGCGCCAGAGTCCATGATAGCTAGTGTGAATGAGAAACGAGCTCTGCATAAGGGTTCTCGATAAAAGACCAGGGAGACAAAGTATGGCCATCGAGGAAATTCCTAGAGTGAAGCAATGGCTGTCACAATTTGACGCAGCTCTGCCTGATCATTATTTAGCTAGCTATCTTTTAAAAAAGATGCGCTTTGTGCCGTTTCAAGAGGTTGAAGAGTGGTTGCAAAAGTCCGTTGAAGGGCTGATCGAGGACATCGAAAAACAAGAAGGCAAGAAAGTTCCAATCGCAATTTTCCCTGTAGCAAAGCCATTTATTAATAAGTTCAATGCTGAAAAAGAAAAAAAGTCAGCTAATGATAGCGCAGGAAGGATTTCTCACGCATTAAGGAACTTAGAGCGAAGATTGCCAAAGCATGTAGAACTTACTCCGCGCGATGATTCAATGCGCGCTCGTAAAGTAAAACACATAATATATGTCGATGACTTTATAGGAACCGGAGACCGTTTTATAAAGTCGTGGAGGAACATGGTTTCAGCGCGAATTAAATCATGGTGCTCTCGTGGTTGGTGCAAAATATGGGTGTTATCTTTTGCTGCCCATAAAACCGGAATAAACAATATAGCAAGCCAAATAAGGCAAGTAGGAAAGTCAAGTCTAAAAGCTAATCTTGTTATTGAGAAGTCATTCTTAGCTGAAAACAAGGAGCTCGTACGACTTGCTGATAGTTATGGATATAAATTAAAAAAATGCGAGGCAAGGCTTGGGTATGGGAAGTTATTAAGCCCGATTATATTTCAGCATGGTTGTCCAAATAACGTGCCGGCAATATTTTGGTCAAGCGGAAAAAATGGTTGGACACCTTTATTTCCAGAAAGAAGCGTACCTTCAGAGCTTTATGCTTTATTTAGCTTTGATATGTCTGCTGAAACTACAGCAGAGGAACTATGGATGGTTGGCCATTATGATTTAGCCGTATCAATTGTCAATCAGATAGCGCAGTACCGTGGAGATCACCAGCTTGTAATGATTTTAGGGTTTTTGGAAAAGAGAAAAGATATTGAAAGAATCCGGAATGTTTTAGTGTTGACTACTAAGGAAATGTGTGAAAAATTAGACGACCTTCGCCAACACGGACTTATTGATTCGGACAATAAAGTAACTAATTTTGGCCTAGAGATTCTAAAAAGAGGTAAAAGGGAAGCTGAATTAAAGCAGGATAATAATGATGCCTATAATTATTTTTATCCTGAGTCGTTTTTGGGGTTCCAACGTGAAGTTTAGCCGTCGGTGGTGTAATGCCATCACCAGCACGCTTTGGAGGGGTGAACCCTTTGAAACGTGTAGAGCGCGGAATCCGTTGCTCATTGTGGTAGCCCTCGCTGGAGTGAACTATGCCTCGCGTTTTAAAGCGCGTGGTCTCCGCTTGAGGCTACACCCAGCCTTTGCTTTAAAACGCGAGGCATACCCTCACTTACGTGAGGTAAAGTAAATGAATCGTTGGAATCCCAATTTTTATTATAAAGAAGGTATAAAGCGTGGGTTTAATACCGAGTATCTAGATAAGCTTATAGAGCAAGGTAGGAAAATCCAGGAAAATAATATCCCTGTTTTGTTCTCGTTGGCCCATTTAGCGAGTTGTTCTCGCACTCAATACTCAGAGCTGCACTCCTTTGTTGCACGAACGGAATATGGCCCGGAAGGCTATCCATATAGAAATTTTCCTATAAGGAAGCGTAGTGGTGGCAAGAGATGGATATCTGTACCTGCTCCACCATTAATGGCTGTTCAGTCTTGGATTAACAAAAATATACTAAATAGTATACCGACCCATCCTACAGCTTTCGCATATGTTAATGGAATTAAATCTCCCTTAAAGGCTCACGCAGAAAAACACTGTGATGCTGATTGGGTACTTAAAGTAGACATAAAGAATTTCTTTTCGAATATATCTGAAAGGCAAGTATATCGTGTATTTAGGTCGCTATCCTATTCCAAGCTTCTCTCTTTCGAAATGGCCAGGTTATGCACCCGGATCACTCCCGGCAGAACCGGGAAAAGATGGAACATTGACTGGAACGAATCAGGAGTAGAGGGATATTCCTGTACTTGCTTAGGCAGTCTGCCGCAAGGAGCCCCGAGCAGCCCTGCATTGTCTAACCTCGTTTGTTTTGAACTGGATACCCAGCTCCATGAATTAGCTTTGAGTAGAAATGCAACTTATAGCCGCTACGCAGATGATCTCTGCTTTTCGTTCATCAAATCATCTCGCGATGAGGTCTACCAGTTCAAAAGGGAGGTCAATAAAGCCCTTTGGGATAATTCTTTTACTGAGAACCCCAAAAAGTCACACATTATTCCGCCTGGTGCCAGGAAAATCGTAACTGGCCTAATTGTAAATAGTGATAAGCCATCTATTCCTCGGGAGCTCATAGATGCTATTCGAATGCACCTTTTCTATTCTGAGAAATTCGGTATTCCTGCACACTGCAGAAAACGAGGGTTTAGGTCGGTCATTGGATTTAGGAATCACCTCAAAGGTTTAATTATGTACGTTTATTCTATTGATCCTAAAAAGGGAAATGAGTTTTTGGAGAAATACAATAGATTACCTTGGTTAGAGTTTGAGATATAGATATTGGGCTTTTATTATCAAACGGTGTTTTTCTTTTGCGCAAATACAGGACCGCAAATACAGGACCGCAAATACAGGACAGCCATATCTTTTCAAATACAGGACAGCCATATCTTTTTGATGTTTCACACAGCCTTGACTAGGCTTTGAAATACCCATCAAAGCTCAGTCGAGGTTGGTTATGACTACAGCCCGTCGCCAGTTGATAGATGCTGAAAGTACGCCCTTTTACCACGTGATTAACCGTTGCGTGAGAAGGGCATTTTTGTGTGGTGAGGATGCACTGTCTGGACGCAGTTACGAACATAGACGTGGCTGGATAGTGGATAGAATCAGGCAGTTGTCGTCAATATTTTGCATCGACGTTTGCGCTTATGCGGTTATAAGTAATCACTACCATTTGGTGCAATTCTGTAATAATAGCGTTGCTTGAAATTGCTTATATACCCAAAGACATACACCTATTTCCAGGCACAGGCGGAACTGTGACCTTCCGAGCCAGGGATGGCGAGGCAGAGCTTACAGGGACGTACTCGCAGCGAGTCACAGGATCGCCTGTGCGAAAGGCGCGCCGCAGGTGATGGGCTGCAACTTAGCTGGCAGCTAAAACCAGGTTTATTAGTGAGATTTGGTTCAAAGCCATGATAGCCGCGGTACCAGCAGCTCTCGGCGACACCGAGGGGGGAATTAGTGCAATTCTGTGAGAATGGAGTAACTTGAAACATCTGAAGAGTCTGCAGACATACACCTAATTCCCAGGCACAGGCGGAACTGTGACCTTCCGAGCCAGGGATGGCGAGGCAGAGCTTACAGGGACGTACTCGCAGCGAGTCACAGGATCGCCTGTGCGAAAGGTGCACCGCAGGTAATGGACTACATCGTGGCCGGAAGCTCGGCCAATACTCACTTAGGAACTTTTAGCCAAAAGCCATGTTAGCCGCTGTGCCCAAACTATTGGCGCTAAGGGGTTGCTTCAGCAACCAGCTTCAATAAGATTCCGGGTTCTGCGCCAGAGGCCAGTGCGCTACGCTCGACAAAACCACCGGCCAGCGCCAGCAGTCGGCCATTTTGCATCAGCAGCGGCACTCTGTCTCTGAGCCAGGGCGGCACTCCGAGTTCATGCCAGAGTTTCTTGAGCTCCCGCCCCTTGTCTCTATTGTGGGGCTGACAGCGGTAACTGCCCTTGAGCCCCAAGACCAATTCAGGCGCAGCAGCAACATCTGATACCTGAACTTTGGCCCCTTGTGACGCCGATAGTGAAGCCATTAGGGGAGCCATTACTTGAGCCAGCGCCACCCTGGGCCCTGAGTCTGCCAATGTCAGCTCCAGGCGCTGCCAGGGGGAGGTGAGCCCAACACTCAGACTCTGCCCTTGGCTCAATGCTTGCAGCTGCTTTTGGCTCAGAGTCAGTTTCGAGTTTTTTGCTGCCACATCTTCAACCGAACCTACCCCATCAAGCAGCTGGAATGCTGCCCCCGGCAGAGGCGCCATGGCATAGATCTGTTGCCCATAACGCTTGAGGAGCAATCCCTTAAAGCTAAGCTCAAGCTGAGCATCCTCCCTGGCATCGAGTAGCTGCGCCAAGGCTTGCTGTAACTGCACCTGCGCCGGTAAGGGCAAGCGCTGCATCTGAATAAACTGCCGCAGCAACTGTGCCTGCCATTGGGGTGACAGCACTTTGAGCCCGGCGCTATCCAGTACCCGAACGCCGCTGAAGCGGCAACGGCCGAGCAAGGGCTGCAACTTTTCGGTGCTGACTTCATCGAGCAGCAACTGCTGCTCGGCGCAAAGCGCGGCGCTGCGTGAGGCCGTAGTGGCAATCGAAGGCCAGCGCTGCTTGAGTACAGGGATCACCTCGGCGCGCAGGAAGTTGCGGTCATACTGGGTGTCTTGATTACTCTCATCATTGATATAGGGCAGCTCGAGGCTTGCCACCGCCTGCTCTATCTGAGCCCGGCTGCTGTCCAGCATGGGCCGTAATTGCCAGCATGGAGCACCTTCTGCCCTGGATGTCTGAGCTAAGGAACTTTCTGCCTTAGATATCAGAGCCAAGTGCTGAGCTTGCCCCATGGCCGCCAGTCCCTTGGGGCCCTGACCACGCTTGAGCGCCAGCAGCAGCGTCTCCAACTGATCGTCCTGATGATGGGCCGTCAGCAGAATATCGCCGGGATTGAGCAGCTCGGCAATCGCCTGATAGCGGGCGCGCCGCGCCTCGGCCTCGATACTGACGCGCGGGCCGAGCTCAAGTTGCACCTTCCGAAGAACAAAATTCAGGCCATAATGCTCGGCTCTTTGGCGACAATGAGCCGCCCAGGCATCGGCGTTGCAGCTGAGGCCATGGTGTACGTGCACCAGGGAGATTTGATAAGGCGTCTTGGGATGAGTCTGGCGAAAGCGCGCCAAGGTGTAGGCCAGCAGCTCTGAGTCCATACCGCCGCTGTAACCCAGCCAGAGGTGGTTGTCAGCCGTGGCGCCAATTTGATCCAGCAGCGCTGTTAACTTGAGTACCAGAGTATCGACCAGAGTGTGGGGCATTAGAAGAGGATCCTGACCTTATCTGTGCCGAGCATGGCTTCCAGTGCCATCATGAGTTCATCACTGGGGTTCACCCGCCAGTCGTCACTCAAACGGAACTGTCCCTTGGCCTGGGCCTGACGATAGTTGATCGCCACAGGCACAGAGCCGCCGCGCCAGGGTGAGAGAGTCTCATAAAACTGTGTCAGCCATTCCGGACTCAATATTGCCGCGTCGAGATCCAGCTCCACCGCCGCCGCAAAGTGGCTGCGGGCTTCGCCCATATCTATGATGTTGCGCGCCGTCATCCGGTTACCGCCGGAGAAGTCATCGAAGCTCACTTCACCTTCACAGATGAGGATCCTGTCTTTCTCCAGCAGGTGATTGAATTTCTCGAAGGCCTCGGTAAACAGCATCACTTCCAGACGGGCACTCTTGTCGTCCAGCGTCAGCAGCCCCATCTTGGAGCCTCGCTTGGTCAGCATCACCCGGGTGGCGACCACCAATCCGGCGGCCTTGACCGTCTTGCCCCTGTCTGTGGGGTGAATATCCTTGAGCCGCCCGGAGGTGTAGTGCCTGAGCTCTTTGAGATATTGGTTGATAGGGTGACCTGTGAGGTAAAGCCCCAGAGTCTCACGCTCCCCTTCCAACCAGACCTTGTCCGGCCAACGCGGGCAGTCAACAAACTGTTGCTTGCTGTCCTCGGGGTCGTCGTTGAGCAGACCGAACATGTCGCACTGACCTATGGCTTCGGCCTTGGCGTGCTGATCGGCGGCGCGTATCGCCTCCGGCAAGGTAGCCATCATGGAGGCCCGGTGCGGCCCCAGATTGTCCATGGCGCCAGCATTGATCAGCTTCTCAATCACCCGGCGGTTGAGTTTTTTCAAATCCACCCTGGCGCAGAAGTCGAACAAGTCTTTGAACGGCCCACCCTTGCGGGCTTCCAGAATCGATTCGACCGGCCCCTCGCCCACGCCCTTGATAGCGCCTATACCGTAGACGATATTGAGCTCTTCATCGACGGTAAACTTGAACAGGCCCTTGTTGACATCCGGCGGAATAAGCTTGAGCCCCATGCGCTCACACTCATCCACCAGGGTCACTATCTTGTCTGTGTTATCCATATCGGCGGACATTACCGCCGCCATAAATTCAGACGGATAGTGGGTCTTGAGCCAGAGGGTCTGATAAGACACCAGTGCGTAGGCGGCCGAGTGTGATTTGTTGAAGCCGTAACCGGCGAATTTCTCCACCAGATCGAAGATCTTCATCGCCAGTTCGCCGTCGACGCCGTTTTTTATCGCCCCGGCTTCAAAACCGGCACGCTGCTTGGCCATCTCTTCCGGTTTTTTCTTACCCATGGCCCGGCGCAGCATGTCCGCGCCGCCCAGGGTATACCCTGCCAGCGTCTGGGCAATCTGCATCACCTGTTCCTGATAGAGGATGATGCCGTAGGTAGGATCCAAAATCGGTTTAAGGCTCTCGTGTTGCCACTTCTCATCCGGGTAGGAGATAGCCTCGTGGCCATGCTTACGCTCGATAAAGTTATCTACCATCCCCGACTGCAGCGGGCCTGGGCGGAACAGGGCCACCAGAGCGATCATATCTTCAAAGCAGTCGGGCTGCAGACGCTTGATAAGATCTTTCATGCCGCGGGATTCCAGCTGGAATACCGCCGTGGTTTCGTAGCGTTTCAGTACCCCGAAGGACTTGGCATCGTCCAGCGGAATGGCGGCAATATCGACCGGCGGCTTGCCGAGCTTGGCGAGCCTTGGGTTAATCATCCCCAGCGCCCAGTCGATAATGGTCAGGGTCCTGAGACCCAGGAAGTCAAACTTCACCAGACCGGCGGTTTCCACGTCGTTCTTGTCGAACTGGGTCACCGGGTTTTTACCTTCGGCGTCGCAATAAAGCGGCGAGAAGTCGGTGATCTTGGTCGGCGCAATCACCACGCCCCCTGCGTGCTTACCTGCGTTACGGGTCACCCCTTCAAGCTTGCGGCACATGTCGATAAGGTCTTTGACATCCTCATCGGCCTCATAGGCTTCGGGCAGCGCAGGCTCGGCCTCGAAAGCCTTGGCCAGCGTCATCCCGGGCTCGGCCGGGATCATCTTGGAAATTCTGTCGACAAAACCATAGGGGTGACCCAGCACCCGGCCCACATCACGCACTACCGCCTTGGCGGCCATGGTACCGAAGGTAATGATCTGCGATACCGCATCCCGGCCATAGAGTTCGGCCACGTGATCGATAACCTCGTCGCGCCTGTCCATACAGAAGTCGACGTCGAAGTCGGGCATCGACACCCGCTCGGGGTTAAGAAAACGTTCGAACAGCAGGTCAAATTCCAGCGGGTCCAAGTCAGTGATCTTAAGCGCATAGGCCACCAGGGAGCCGGCACCCGACCCCCGCCCAGGGCCCACGGGAATGCCGTTGTCCTTACCCCACTGGATAAACTCCATCACGATAAGGAAGTAGCCGGGGAAGCCCATCTGGTTGATTACCTTGAGCTCAATATCCAGACGCTCGTCATACTCGCCGCGCTTTTCCGCCCGCACCTGTGGGTCCGGAAACAGGAACTCGAGACGCTCTTCCAGCCCCTCTTTGGAGCGCATCACCAGATAGTCCGCGGTGGACAGCTCACCCGTGGGGAAGTTGGGCAGGAAGTACTCGCCAAGCCGCACGGTAACGTTACAGCGCTTGGCTATCTCCACCGTGTTTTGCAGCGCTTCCGGAATGTCGGCAAACAGCTCGCACATCTCAGTTTCTGTCTTGAGATACTGCTGCTCGCTGTATTTCTTGGGTCTACGGGGGTCAGCCAGAGTGTAGCCATCGTGGATAGCCACCCGGATTTCATGGGCCTCGAACTCTTCCGGGGTCATGAACACCACCTGGTTGGTGGCAACCACAGGCAGGCCTGTGTTGGCGGCATGTTCCACCGCCATATGCAGGTAGCGCTCCTCATCCGGGCGCCCGGTACGGATCAGTTCAATAAAGTAACGGTCGTTGAAGTGCTGCTTGTAGAAATCGGTCAGTTCCTGGGCCTGGTTCAGGTTGCCCTTGAGTAGTGCCTTGCCCAGGTCCCCTTCCCTTGCGCCGGAGAGCAGCAAAATACCGGCGCCGTGCTCCAGCAGCCACTCCTGATCGATAGCGACCCGGTCACGCACCTGACCGCGCAGATAGGCCTTGGAGATCAGCTGAGTCAGGTTCTGGTAGCCGTCGTTATCCATGGCCAGCACAGTAAGCGCGCAGAACTCATCTTCAAAGCCGGGCACCAACATCCAGAAGTCGGCCCCTATGATGGGTTTTATCCCGGCGCCATGACAGCCACCGTAGAATTTCACCAGACCACAGAGGTTGTTCTGATCCGTCAGCGCCACTGCCGCCATGCCCTCATCGGCCACCTTGGCCAGAATGGGCTTGACCTTGGCCAGACCATCGGTCATGGAAAAGTCTGAGTGAACACGTAGATGGACGAAACGGGGCTGTGACATGAAAATCCGATTGCTCTGACTGGCTGAAAATCAATAGGGAAAGATAACACGCCGGAAGAGGTTCACCAAAGTTAAAACCGGCCGCCTTGCCGGCAAAATCACGCCAAAGGCATTATCTGGCGGCTTTTGCGACAAAATCAAAAACTAAGGCCTGAAGCCGAGCCGGGCCTCTCCATTATTTACCGCTGACGAGGCGATAACCTATGCCGATTTCCGTGAGCAGGTATTTGGGGTTGGCGGGCTCAGCTTCTATCTTATTGCGCAGATGCTTCATATAGGTGCGCACATAGTGGCCATGCTCGACAAATGTCGGCCCCCAGACCTGTTTCAGCAGGCTCTGTTGAGTCAACACCTTGCCCGGCTGCTCCAGCAAGGCGTTCAGGAGCTTTAATTCCGTCTTGGTCAGATGCACGGGCTCGCCGTTACGGCTCAGCTGCTGACGGCGGCGGTCGAACAAGACCTCTCCCAGCTGCACCTGAGCTTCAGGCTCATGGCTGTGGCGCAAGTGTCGCCTCAACGCCACCCGCACCCGGGCCAGCAACTCCTCTATGCCGAAGGGCTTGCACAGGTAATCGTCGGCGCCGCTGTTAAGCGCCTGCACCTTGTCGGCTTCATCGCTGCGGGCCGACAGCACTATCACAGGGGCATCACTCCAGCTGCGAAAACGGGGAATAAAGCTCTGGCCATCGCCATCGGGCAAACCGAGATCCAGGATCACAGTATCCGGCTGCCGGGTCGAGGCCTCCATCAAGCCCTGATTGAGCGAGTGAGCGGTGAACACCTCGAGCCCCAGCTGCTGCAAGGCCTTACTGACAAACTGACAGATCTCCTGGGCATCATCTATCACCAATACCCTTCTGTGATGAAACGGCTGCGGCTCAATCAATGCTGGCATAACTGGGTTCCTGCTCGGGTAAATACTCTTCTTCGCCGCACATCTCGGGCGGTGAAACATAGGGCAAGCTGAAGGTGAACACGGCGCCGCCCTGCTCGCGGTTATGGGCCCAGATACGGCCACCGTGGGCCGAGACTATCGCCTGACAGATGGCCAAGCCGAGCCCCAGCCCGGGAATGCCACACTCCTTGTTGCCGCGCTCAAACTTGGTAAACAGCCAACTGGCATCCTCTGTGGGAAGCCCGGGCCCGTTGTCGGCCACTTCGATATAAAACTGCTCGGCATCCAACTGGGCACTGATGTTTATCTGTACCTCCGGCGGACCATATTTAAATGCATTTTCCAAAAGATTCAACAGCACCCGCTGAATGAGATTGCCATCGCAATAGATAAGCGGCAGCTCGGCAGGGATATTCAACCGAACCTGGGTTCTGGGTTCCAGTTGTCTTAGCGTCACCCCGAGGATCTCCTCCAGATCCTGCCAGTCAAGCTGCAAAATAAAGTGGCACGACTCGAGGCGGATCATCTCCATCACATTGTTGGTCAACCGAATGGTTTCACCTATCCGCTGCGCCAGTTGGCGCGCCTGCTGACACTGTTCGGGGAAAGGCGCCAGACTGGTCACCAGGCTGTCGCTCTGGTTGCGGATAAGCGTCAGCGGCGTGCGCAAGTCATGGGACAGAGAAGAGAGCATGGTGCTGCGCATCTTTTCGGTTTCCACATTCAACTGCGCCTGCTTGGAGGCCTTGGCCAGCTCGAGCCGCTCAAGCGCCTGCGCCAACAGGCAAACAAAGGCATTGAGCAGCCTTTGCTGCTCAGGTGCCAGCCAACCGCTGAGACTCACAGGCTCGAGCACCACCATGGCCAGCACCCGCTGCTCTATCGCTACCGGCTGATAGTAGCAACCGGCATTGGGCAGGGTATCTGTTCCGGCGCCGGCTGCACAGTTGTTGGCTATGCTCCACTTGGCAATGGCCGAATCATAACGGGTAAAACCCTTGGTCAACAGCAAGGTCCCCTGCTCTTCGGCCTTCAATACCGCCACCGCCGCAGCGAAGCTCTTGCCGATATGCTGCTGAGCGATAGCAGCCATCTCCCGCTCGGTTTGCGCCGAGCCCAGTTGCTGCGACATCTCAAACAGCTGATAGGTGCGCAGCTCCCGCTGCCGGGCCATTTGCGCCTGAATACGCGTGGTATGTGTGAGTTGGGTGATGGCGATACTGACTATAGCCATGGCGAAGAAGGTCATCAGATATTGGGCATCGGCAACCGAGAAGGAGAACCTGGGCTCGACAAAGAAGAGGTCAAAGCAGGCCACATTGACCAAAGTTGCCAACAAGGCGCTCATTCTGTCGAGCCTGAGCGACAGCAAGACAGTGCCCAAGAGGTAGATCATCACTATGTTGGTGGCATGAAACCAGGGCGCCAGCCAATAACCAAGCAAGGTACAAAAGGCCGACATACCAAGGGCCAGGGCTATATTCGCCGGGCGCAGTCTTGGCCAGGCTCTGGGATTGGCGGCCTTGGGCTGCTTAGTGGCTAGATCAAGGTTGAGGCTGATAATTTCCTCATCTGCGGCGCGCTTTCTCAAACGCTGGCCCAGCTCCCGGCGCCATGGCAGCTGCCGCTTGCCGCTGTGGTGGCCGATAAGGATCCGCTCCAACCTGTGCTCGCCGGCAAATTCCAGCAAGCCGTGGCAGATATCATGATCCACCAGAGTCGCGGTCTCGGCCCCCAGGCTCTCGGCCAGCTTGAGGTTATCCTGCAGCTGTTGCCGCTTGCTATCATCCCACTGCTGCGCCTCGGGCGTTTCCACATGCAGGGCATACCAGCGGCAATTGAGACGCTTGGCCAGACGCATGGCGTGGCGAATAAGCTTCTCCTGCTGCTCACCATGGGTCAGCCCCAGCAGCAGGCCGCCCCGGAGGCCGGGCTCATTGTCCTGACGCCTGCGCTGCTCCAGCCGCTCGGCGGTGGCGTTGAGGGCCAACTCCCTGAGCGCTGTGAGATTCTGACGGTTGAAGAAGTTTTCTATCGCCCTTTCCACCTGGGATGAGATATAGATTTTACCCTCACGCATTCGCTGCATCAGATCATCGGGTGGCAGGTCCACCAGCACCACTTCGTCGGCCTCATAAAACACTGAGTCCGGCAGGGTTTCCGACACCTTGATACCGGTAATGCCACCCACCAGATCGTTGAGGCTTTCAAGATGCTGCACATTGACTGTGGTAAACACATCTATACCGGCATCCAGCAACTCTTTGACATCCTGCCAGCGTTTGCGGTGACGACATCCCGGAGCGTTGCTGTGGGCCAGCTCATCGACCAATACCAGCGCCGGGTGCCGGGCAAGCACGGCATCGATATCAAATTCCTGATAACACCTGTGCATTACGCTCAGCGCTTTGGGCGGCAGCAGCTCCAGGCCTTCGAGCAGGGCCGCCGTCTCATCTCTGCCGTGGGTTTCCACCAATCCGGCCAGTACATCCAGCCCCTGCAGTCTTAGCCTGCGAGCCTCGCTGAGCATGGCATAGGTTTTGCCCACCCCGGCGAAGGCGCCGAAGAAGATTTTGAGCCGCCCCCGGGAGGACGGCTGTTGCTGTAGCAGCAAATCGGCATTGGGCCTGATTTCTGACAAGTGATTACTCCATTTTGCTCAATGCCAGGTTCAGCAATGAAACATTGACCGTGGGCTGGCCGATAAAGGGCAAGGGCGGCTGCCGAATATAGCTGTCAATCAGTGCCTTTAACCGCGCCTCTGATACCCCTCTCGCCTCGGCGACTCGCCCCAGCTGCCAGTAGGCGGCCTCGGGTGAGATATGGGGGTCCAGACCACTGCCGGAGGCAGTGACCAGCAGCCCAGGGACAGACGAATTTCCAGGGTTGTGGGCATTCAAGGCCGCGGCTCGCTGCTGCCACAGGGATTGCAACTCACGGCTGTGGGGCGACAGGTTACTGCCGCCGGAAGCCTGGGCGTCATAAGCCGAGGCCGAAGCGCGACCATGGA
This sequence comes from Shewanella sp. Iso12, assembly GCF_012030025.1. Taxonomy (NCBI): domain Bacteria; kingdom Pseudomonadati; phylum Pseudomonadota; class Gammaproteobacteria; order Alteromonadales; family Shewanellaceae; genus Shewanella; species Shewanella sp. Iso12. The sequence continues at coordinate 125,096 of NZ_JAAUHW010000002.1, read as the reverse complement.
AAAAACCATCCGCCTTGTAGTCCTGCCCGATAAGCTCTGAGCCCAGTAAGACGCCATCTCCCTCTATTATGCTGCCTCCTGCCTGGTGCGGGAACAGTGCCGTGGCGCCAACAGTTACCAGCAGCGGATAGACCAACCCGGTCACGACAAAGATAACGCCAAATACCCACAAGCCCATTTTCAAGGTTTTCATAACATACTCCAATCAGATCCAGCCAGTAGCGGCAAGCAATGCGTCTATGACTTTAATGGCAACAAAGGGCAACAGCAGGCCGCCAACCCCATAAAACAACAGGTTGCGTTTGAGCACTGCGGCGGCCGCCATGGCGCGATAACGCACGCCCTTGAGTGCCAGCGGCAACAGCGCCACCAGGATCAGCGCATTGAAGATCACCGCCGAAATGACCGCCGACTCGGGCGAGTGCAGTCGCATCAGATTGAGGCTCTCAAGCGCCGGAAATGTGGTGCTGAAGGCCGCGGGAATGATGGCAAAATATTTGGCCAGATCGTTGGCTATGCTGAAACTGGTAAGCGAGCCACGGGTCATCAACATCTGTTTGCCGATATGCACCACTTCGATAAGCTTGGTGGGGTTGGAGTCGAGATCCACCATATTACCGGCCTCCTTGGCCGCCTGGGTGCCCGAGTTCATTGCCAGTGCTACATCCGACTGTGCCAGCGCAGGTGCATCATTGGTGCCATCGCCTGTCATGGCCACCAGGCGGCCCTCATTCTGGTATTGCCGAATCAGTGCCAGCTTGGCTTCGGGTGTGGCCTCGGCCAGATACTCATCCACCCCGGCCTCGGCGGCAATGGCCGCGGCGGTGAGCGGGTTATCGCCGGTGATCATCACGGTTTTGATGCCCATCTTGCGCAGTTGGATAAAGCGCTCCTTGATACCGCCTTTGACTATGTCCTTCAGCGCTATCACCCCGAGAAGTTTGTTGCCTTCGGCCACCACCAGAGGAGTGGAGCCCTGCTTGGCCACCTTATCCACCAGGGCTCCCAGTTCTTTGGGAACCTCGCCGCCGTTGGCCTTCACATATTGGCTGATGGCATCGAAAGAACCTTTGCGTATCTGCCTCGTCCCCAGATTGATACCGCTCATGCGGGTTTGGGCAGTAAAGGGAATAAAACTGGCGTCGAGCTCGGCAAGACTGCGCTCCCGGATGGCAAACTTCTGTTTCGCCAGCACCACTATGCTGCGCCCCTCCGGGGTTTCATCGGCAAGAGAGGCCAGCTGCGCCGCATTGGCCAATGCCTCCTCAGCTATACCGGCCACAGGCAGAAAATCACTCGCCTGGCGATTGCCCAGAGTGATGGTGCCTGTCTTGTCCAGCAAGAGCACATCCACATCACCGGCGGCTTCCACCGCCCTTCCCGAAGTGGCTATCACATTGACGCCTATCATGCGGCTCATGCCGGCGATACCCACGGTAGACAGCAGCCCGCCTATGGTAGTGGGGATGAGGCAGATGAGCAGCGCCAGCAGCACCGTCATCGAGATAGGCTCGCCGCCGCTGTCCATGGCACCATAAGCGGAAAATGGCGCCAGAGTCACAGTGACCAACAGGAAAATCAGCGTCAGGGTGATCAGCAAAATATTCAGCGCCACCTCATTGGGGGTCTTGCGCCGCTTGGCGCCGTCCACCATGGCAATCATGCGATCGAGAAAGGTATTGCCGCTCTCCTGGGCACAGCGCACCACCAGCCAGTCTGACAACAGCCGGGTTCCACCCACCACAGAGCTGAAGTCGCCGCCGGACTCGCGGATAACGGGTGCCGACTCACCGGTAATGGCGCTCTCATCCACAGAGGCAACCCCTTGAATAATCTCCCCGTCGCAGGGAATGATCTCATCGGCTTCCACCCGCACGATATCACCGCACTTCAGGGTATCGGCGAGCACTTTCTCAAGCCCCTTGTCTGTCTGCTTGTTGGCCCAGCTGCTGCGTCGAAGCCCCCGCAGACTGTCGGCCTGCGCCTTGCTGCGTCCCTCGGCCAGTGCCTCGGCAAAGTTGGCAAACAGCAAGGTCAGCCACAGCCAGATGGCGATAATACCGCTGAACCAGAGATTTCCGGCGCGCCAACCCAAGCCTATGGCAACAGCCTCCAGCGACAGAAGGATACTGGCGACATAGACCACAAACATGATGGGGTTCTTCAGCTGCACTCTGGGGTCCAGCTTGGTCAGCGCGCTTAGCAGCGTTTGCCTCAGCATGGCGGCATCTATCTGCAGCACGGGATGACGCTTGTTGCAACCTGTCTCTCTTGGATGATCAGGCGTTATATCAAAACTGAAGGTTTTCATTGTCTGTTTCTCCCTGAATTCATTGAGCTGTCGTCAGTGCTTGCGGCAACGGGAATGTCAGCTGCTCGGCCACAGGCCCGAGAGTCAATGCCGGAATAAAGGTCAAGGCGCCAAAGAGCAAGAGGGTTCCCAGCAACATGCTGGCAAACAACCAGCCATGGGTGGGCAAGGTGCCTGGGCCTGCCTCTTGGGCGGGTTTGGCAGCCATACTGCCGGCTATCATCAGCACAGGTAGAATCACGCCAAAGCGCCCAAGTAGCATGGCAGCTGCCAGCAGAAGGTTGTAAAAAGGCGTATTGGCGTTGAAGCCACCAAAGGCGCTGCCGTTGTTGTTGGCCGCCGATGACAGGGCGTACAACAGCTCGCTGAAACCATGGGGGCCGGTTTCCTGCAGCGACTCGGGAGAGAGCACCAAGCCAAGCGCCGCGCCGGACAGCACTATCACAGGCGAACAGAGCAAAGCCAGACAGACGAGTTTCATCTCCCGGGTTTCAATCTTCTTGCCCAGATACTCGGGACTGCGGCCTATCATCAGTCCGGCAATAAACACTGTCAGGAATACAAACAGCAAGATGCCGTAAAAACCGCTGCCAACGCCGCCGAAGATCACCTCGCCAAGTTGCATCAACCACATGGGCATCATGCCGCCGAGCGCGGTAAAGGAGTCGTGCATGGCATTCACTGCGCCGCAGGAAGCTGCCGTGGTGACAGTGGCAAACAGGCTGCTTGCTCCGATGCCAAAGCGAGTCTCCTTGCCTTCCATATTGCCGGGGAAGTGAATGTCGGCCATCTGCTGCAGTTGCAGCTCAGAGTGATTTATCCATAGAAAGGCCGCCACAAACACCAATGCCATACACCCCAAAATACTCGCCCCCTGGCGCCAATCCCCGGCGCAGAGACCAAAGGCGATAACCAGGCTGCAGGGCAACAGGAAAATACTCAGCATCTGCAGCAGATTGCTCAGCGCCGTGGGATTTTCAAAGGGGTGCGCCGAATTGGCACCAAAGAAACCGCCGCCATTGGTACCCAGCATCTTAATCGCTTCCTGGGATGCTACCGGCCCCATGGGCAACAGCTGTTGTTGCCCTTCCAATCCGGTCACCGGCAGATAAGCGGCAAGATTCTGAATGACGCCCTGCTGCACCAACAACAGGGCGATCAACAAGGCCAGAGGCAACAGAAGATAGAGGTTCACCCTCAGCAAATCCAACCAAGCATTGCCGAGCATAGTCTGCCCCTTGGTTGTCAAGGCTCTGATAATGGCAAAGGCCACCACCATACCCGTGGCGGCCGAGCAGAAGTTCTGCACCGTCAGCCCCGCCATCTGGCTGAAGTAACTGAGACTGGTCTCGCCCGAATAGGCCTGCCAATTGGTGTTGGTCACAAAGCTGATTGAGGTGTTGAACGCCAGTTGCCAATCCATCCCCGGCAGGTTTTGCGGGTTAAGCGGCAGATATTGCTGCAACAGCAGGATAAGCATCAGGCACAGGGCGCCAAGGGCGTTGAAACACAAGAGCGCCGCCGCATATTGGCGCCAGTTCATCTCCTCAAATACCGCGGCCATCCCGGACCATAGCGCCGCCTCGCGTTTGAAAGGCTTTTGATGCCGGATTAATAACGCCAACGGCTTTGCCAACAATAGGGATACCGCCAACAAGAGCCCCAGAAAAATCGCCGGCAAACCTAAGGATTCCATAGTCAACATAGTCAGAAATCCTCTGGATGCAACAGGGCAAAAAACAGATAGCCAAATAATCCCAAGGCCAGCAGCAAAGCGGCCCACTCCATAACAGCCATAGTGAATATCTCCTGAAAAAGACTTTAATTTCAGGGTCAAAGCTTATGAAAACCGGTATAAAAACGGGGTGTAAATATCCGTAGGGTTTGTATAAAAGCTGTATAAATGGGCGGGATTGGCATTGCACTACTGCCAAGATAAACGGCGTATACACTGCATAAAGGCAGCAAGCCATGACATGGCTGGTCAAGCTACAGGGACAATGTATTGCGAAGCCGCGGTTAAATCAGCAGCGAGACAAACCATGGATTGCGGGCGCCATCAATGACAGCGCCCGGGTTAAGAAGTTACAGAAGGGCGTTAATTTGTCGCGCCAGCCAATCGTAGTAAGGCGCTCCACCATGGAACCAATCATGTTGGCCATCGGCATAAACCAGCTCTGAAGCATAGGCCAAAGGATCGGTTATGGTTTCGTTGAAATGACGGGCGGCGTGCAGGAACTCAACCCCCATCTGATCCCAGACATATTCCATGGCATCCATATAAGCCATCACAAATGGTGCCATTGACTTGGACTCTTCAAAATACTCAACGAACGGGGTATCTGAGATCACCACAACTCTGTGCCCCTGCTCTTTGAGCCTGAACACTATGGTCATCTGCTCCTGCATCTGTTCATTGAAGAAGTCGACATAGTCGCTGAGTTCAATATCCTTGAGTTTTTCGGCTCTGGAATTCCGCATCCATTCAATAAACATGGAAACTGTCTGGTGCGTCTGTAGCCCTATATTGGTCAAGACAACTGAGTCTGCGAGTTTCTCCGATTTTACCAAAGCATCCAGGTTGGCCAGGATCGGCTGCCAGAGCTTTCTCGAATCGGCGCTCTCCAGCGGTACCACGATGTCACTCTCCGGACTCAGTACAAATTTATGCTGGGCAAATCCCGAGCCATTCATCACCATGCCACCGCAGAAAGCTTGCCCCAGATGTTCAAACGCCTTGGCCAATTTCCCCATATGGCTGTCGCCAATCAGTGTCAGGGTATCGGCCGTGACCTTGGCACCTGTGGCGGTTCTTTGCAAGGCATCCAGCAACTCTTCGTCACAATCGGCTTCAAGGTGATTGGTAACCAGGTTTTCCTCACAGGCCAACGCCTTGGACCAGTGACGCATCACATAGCCGACTCCCTCTTTGGAAACAGTGCGCATGTTGTCCAGAAACCGGAAATCTGCAGGCAAGGAGGTAGTGATCAACTCATAGGAGGGAAAGTAACTGGCATCGGCGACATCCTTGCAGAAGCTGCCGGCGACGGCCCGTAAAACAGACTTGGAATGACCATTGGCCACCAACACATGTTCTTCAGTAGCCGTGGCGGTGAGGGGCACAGGAGATACAGTCAATATCAATTTCAGCTTTGGATTGATGCACTTGAGTTGCTGCAACAGCCGGTCGAGATCGATATAGACCTCTTCGTAATCAAAGACCTTGAGCCGGTAACAATCAGGGTCAAACTCGCCCAGTTTGACTCCAGGACAGGAGGGATAACAAACCCCATTGGGATCGACCCAGGTTTCAATCAACCCCAGAGTGAAAATAAAGCTGTTACTTGCGGCAATATGGCGTTTGGTTTCGGCCACGACCTTGCGACGATATTCGAGCAATGCCTCCCGGGAGGAGTAGCCTTCCTTGCTTTTCGGCAGCAGTAAGTCGTAATAGCGTTGGTTTTCTTCATCAAAATAGATGCTGTACTGAGCAAGTTCCTGTTCCCCCTTGATAAACCATTGCAACAAAGCACGGGCGTTATACAGGTTGCCAAAGGCAAAACTGGATGTCACATCTGGGTTTAGCTCACTGCGCAGATAAGAGTAGTTATGCTGTTCCAGCCAATTTCCTATGTGCTGGGCAAAACAGGAACCTGCCGAAGAGAGTTGTTGTTTGGTATCAATGGGGAGCCTGGGGATGAGCTCACGAAAAAGCTCAGTCTCGGGCCGAATATCCGCCACCGCTGAACGCCAAAAACGCTCCTTATGAACGGGATCATAAGGTAAAGAATGCTCCATGCTACTGCCTCCAATGCAAAATATTCCTCTACCGCCACCACGGTACAGCTGTGGTTACCCGATCCAGTGCGCGGTATAGATTAATTGCGACAGGCAACCAAAAAGAGACATTATTTAACACTTTCATAAACTTGACGTCTACATCAGCAGATCACATATTGCAGATGTGGGGCAGAAATTTACCAATTCAAAGGGGTAAGCCAAGCACGGTTTTGGGAAACGAAGCTGACGTTTTGGCAACAACGCAGGTATAGCCGTTGTGATTACGCCATGTCAGAGCCACAAAAAAGGGCTGCCGCTGCTGCCCTTTTGGTTGCATCTTTAGGTTTCAGTACGGCTTATGAATGCTGCTCCAGCCATTCGCGTACCGGCCGGAAGCTGCGTCTGTGCTCAGGCAAGACACCGTGTTGACTCAAGGCTTCGAAATGCGCCTTGGTGGGGTAGCCCTTATGGGCAGCAAAACCATACTCAGGGTGGCGACTGTCAAGCTCGGCCATCTCCCGGTCGCGGGTGACCTTGGCTATGATAGAGGCGGCGCTGATGACAGGGATCAAGCCATCGCCCTTAACCACCGCGGCTGAAGGCAGGCCAAAATCCGGGGTCCGATTACCATCTACCAAGACTTTCTCGGGACGCACGTTCAAGCCCGCCACGGCGCGCTGCATCGCCAACATGGTGGCATGCAGTATGTTGAGCTCATCGATTTCCGCCGGGCTGGCTCGACCGACTGAGACCGCCAGCGCCTTGGCCAGGATCTCTTCATAGAGGGCATCGCGTTTCTTTTCGCTGAGCTTCTTGGAATCATTAAGGCCGCTAATTGGATTGGCGGGATCCAGGATCACCGCCGCGGTGACCACATCGCCGACCAAGGGGCCACGCCCCACTTCATCTACCCCGGCGACCAGCCCCTGGCACAACAGCTGCGCTTCGGCTTCCGAGAGTTGCTTATAGACTGTCATCTTTCCTCGGCTTTTTATCGAGCAAGGCCACAACCGCCTGGGCCGCCTTTTCACTGGCGTTGCAGGCCAGCAGGCTGTGCAGCTTAGTAAACTCGGCCAGCAACGGCCGGTTATCTTTATCCAGCAATTTACCCACCTCTTCGGCTATCCGCTCGGCAGTGCAATCGTCTTGGATAAGCTCCGGCACCAACTCCCTTCCGGCCAACAAATTGGGCAAAGAGAAGTGGTTTATCTGCATCATCCGCTTGGCAATACGGTAAGTGATAGGGCTGACCCGATAGCCAACCACCATGGGGCGCTTGACCAACATGGCTTCCAGCGTGGCGGTGCCCGATGCCAACAAGATGGTATCGCTGGCAGCCATCACTTCCCGAGAGCGCCCTTCCGTCATATGAATTTCCAGATCCGGCGCATAGGTTTCCAGTGCGGCAAGAAACTGCTCGCGGCGTTTTTCATTCACCAAGGGGGTAATAAACTTGAGATCCGGATAGCGCTGTTTCAGCAGCCTGGCCGCCTCCACAAAGGGTTGGGCCAACATCTTCAGCTCACCACCACGGGAACCCGGCAGGATAGCCAGATATTCGGCTTCGACTTTCAAGCCGAGTGCTTCTCTGGCAAGACGCTTGTCATTCTCCATCGGGATTTCATCGGCCAGAGTGTGACCGACAAAGGTGCAAGGCACCTGATGCTTGTCGTAGAAGGCTTTTTCAAACGGCAGCAGTGACAGCACCATGTTGGTAGCGCGGGCGATTTTGAAGATCCGCTTAGGGCGCCAGGCCCAGACCGACGGGCTGACATAATGCACCGTCTTGATCCCGTGCGCCTTGAGCTTGAGCTCCAGGCCGATATTGAAGTCCGGGGCATCTATACCGATAAAGCAATCCGGCTGCAGCGCGGTTATCTGTTTGACCAGACTCGAGCGTATCTTCAGCAATCTGGGCAGGCGGGAGAGCACCTCGGCAATTCCCATCACGGCCAACTCTTCCATGGCAAACAGCGACTCGAATCCGAGAGCTTCCATGCGGGGGCCACCGATACCGATAAAACGGGCGTCCGGATAGCGCTGTTGCAATGCTTTCATCAGGCCGGCACCTAAAATATCGCCGGAGATTTCTCCGGCGACCATTGCAAAGACTAACTTTCTATTTTGTGTCATTCGTTCTCACTGTATCAGCGAATAATTCCTCGATTCGAGGAGGTCACAAAATCAACAAATGCTTGTACCTGTGGCTCTTTTGCGGCGTCCTCAGCCATGGCGGCGACGGCCTCTTCCAGAGTCAGGCTGCTGCGATACAGGGTCTTGTAGGCCCGGCGCAGCGCTTGCTGGGTCTCTTTGGCAAAACCACGGCGCTTCATGCCTTCCATATTCAGACCACGTGGTATGGCCGCCTGGCCAGAGGCCATCACGAAAGGAGGCACGTCCTGCAGCACCAAAGAGCAACCAGCGGTAAAGGCATGGGCACCTATGTGCACAAACTGGTGCACCCCTGTCATACCGCCGAGAATAGCCCAGTCACCCACATGGCAATGACCGGCAATAGAGGCGTTATTGGCCATGATCACATTGTCGCCCACCACGCAGTCGTGGGCGATATGTACATAGGCCATAAACAGGTTATTGGAGCCGATGCGGGTCTCGCTGTTGTCCTGCACCGTACCCCGGTGAATGGTGACAGATTCACGGATGATATTGTTATCACCCATGATAAGCCGGGTAGGCTCACCGGCATATTTCTTGTCCTGGCAATCTTCACCAACGGAGGCAAACTGGAAAATCCGGTTGCCCTTGCCAATGATGCTGGGTCCCTTGATAACCACGTGGGAACTGATCCAGCAGTCATCGCCGATCTCCACATTCGCCCCTATGTAGCTCCAGGGACCGATAGTGACATTTTTACCTATCTTGGCTTCGGGGTGAACGAAAGCTAATTTATCTATCACTTGCTAATCTCTCTGCGGGCACACATGATTTCGGCTGAACACACCAGCTCACCATCCACTTTGGCCTCGCCGTAGAAAACGCCAATCCCGCGGCGTTCCTTGATCATCTTCACTTCAAAGTGCAGTTGATCACCTGGCTCAACAACCCGCTTGAAACGAGCATTGTCGATACCGGCAAAATAATACAGCACGTCCGGAGACGGCTTGTCGCTCATGGTCTTGAACGCCAACAAGCCGGTGGCCTGCGCCATGGCTTCCAGAATGAGCACGCCAGGCATAACCGGCTGCACAGGGAAGTGTCCCTGGAAGAAAGGCTCATTGATGGTGACGTTCTTGATCGCATGCAGAGTTTCACCCGGAGTAAAATCCAGTACTCTATCGATCAACAAAAATGGATATCTATGTGGCAGGTAAGCCAAAATCTCTTTGATATCCATTGTATTTAATTGATTAGACACGAACTCGTTTCCTCATGCCGCTTAACGCACAGCGGTATTAATCTTGGGGTTTAACGGTTTTTTCCAGGGTTTTGACCCGCTGGAACAGCTCGTCCAACTGACGGAAGCGAACCGTATTTTTACGCCACAGCCTGTTGGGCATGGCCACAGTGGCCGAGGAGTATACCCCAGGTTCACGAACATCGTTAGTAATGTTGGTGCTGCCAGTGACGTGCACCCCATCCGTAATGCTCAGATGACCGGAAATCGCGCAGTTGCCACCAATAATACAATGTTTACCTATAGTCACGCTGCCTGCCAGTACTGTGCAGCCGGCAATCGCAGTGTTGGCACCTATGATATCGTTGTGAGCTACCTGCACCTGGTTGTCGATTATCACGCCATCATGGATTTCAGTATGATCGATCGCGCCGCGATCTATAGTAGTACCGGCGCCAATCTCCACTCTGTCACCTATGCGCACACCGCCGGTCTGAGGGATTTTGATCCACTGACCGCGTTCGTTGGCATAACCGAAACCATCGGAGCCGATAACGGCCCCAGAGTGAACGATACAGTTTTGCCCCAAATGTACATCGTGATAGACGGTGACATTGGCCCACAGGCGGCTGCCTGAGCCTATAATGACATCCTGACCAACCACTGTACCGGCACCTATCTGGACATTTTCGCCCAAAATACTGTTGGCCCCGATGACCGCATTAGCGCCAACTGCAACGCCCTCACCCAGTTTGGCACTGGGATGAATTTGCGCCGAGGGATGGATATCCTCTGCTGCAACCGGCGTGCTGTCCAGCAATTGCGCAACTCTGGCAAAGCCGACATAAGGGTCATTGAGCACCAAGGCGTTACCGGCAAAACCGTCCAACTCTTTAGGCGAGATCAATACCGCACCAGCCTGAGTCTGCTCCAGCTGGCTACGGTATTTGGTGTTGGCCAGAAAGGTGATCTGATCCGGCCGCGCCTTTTCAAGTGTCGCCACAGAGGAGACAGTCACACTGTCATCCCCACGAACTTCGGCCCCTAACAGCTGGCCAAGCTCTTTCAACGAAAAAGACTTCATCGATTTACTTGCCTTTGCTCAAGGCTTCAACCACTTTGGAGCTGATGTCGGCAGCAGGCTTAACATAAACCACGGCGCCGCGTTGCAGTACCATGTCGTACTTCTCTTTTTCAGCTATGGTGTTGATAGCCTTCTGCACTTTTACCAGCAGTTTGTTTTGCTCTTCACCCTGACGACGACGCAGATCTTCATCCAGCGCCTTACCTTTGAGCTGATAGTCAGCCTTCAGGGATTCCATTTTACGAACCAGTTCGGTCTTTTGCGTTTCGCTCATCAGCGCGGCATCACGCTGCTGCTTTTCCAGCAAACCACGGAGGTCTTCCTGCAGCTTCTGTACTTCAGCCATACGATCGCCGAATTCAGTCTTGAGTGCGTTGCTGATCTGCTCGCGTTGTGGCAGTTGTTCAAACACAGCGCCCATATCGACAACCGCCAGTTTCTCCGCTTGTGCGGCCAGGGGAGCACCCATCAACATCAGCGTCATCAGTGCGCCGTTTACCATTTTTTTCAAAATCAGACTCCTTGTTTTTCTTCAGCAATGCTTGCCGAGTTTATGTAATTTAGAAAGTTTTGCCAATATTGAACGAGAAGATCTCGGTCTCGTCATCGTCGTATTCCTTAACAGGCCAGGCCAGGCTGAACACCATGGGGCCCATGGGTGACAGCCATTGCAGGCTAAGACCCCAGGAAGCACGGATACGGCTCGGATCACTGTAATCGGCCAACTTGGAAAACTCATCTGCCGGCAAGAAACGATAGGAGTCATAATCAAACTCCGTATCCCAGACGTTACCCGCATCGATAAAGAAGCTGGTACGTACTGAGTTGCTATAGGCCTCATCCAGGAAAGGAGTCGGCACAATCAGCTCCATACTGGCCGTGGCGATGGCGTTACCACCGATAGAGCGGCCTGAGCTGATGTAAACTTGGTTTGGATCGCCCGGCAGGCTACAGCCTTCACCATCCGGATTGGGTGAACAAGGCTCGCTGCCGCGATACAGATAGAAAGCCCTTGGGCCCACAGAGTTGGACTTGAAGCCACGCAGTGAACTGGAACCACCTGAGTAGTAGTTTTCCCAGAATGGCAGGATTTGGTCGTTTTCATTGAAACCACCGTAACCGTTGCCATACCCCAAGCGGGCACGGGTCAAGAGCACAAACTTGTGGCTGCGGGTCAGCGGCCAGTAGAAGCTGGTGTCAAAGTCGGTCTTGAAGTACTGCAGATCAGAACCTGGAACCGTGATCTTACCACTCAAACGCTGGGATGAACCATCGGTTGGGAAGGTTCCGCGGTTAAGGGTACTGCGATACCAGCCGAGGCTGAGCTCAAAGTTGTCGAAGCTCAAGTCAGAGTTGGGGTCATCACTGTCACGGTAAATGTTATAGAAACGGATCGCCTGCTCATAACTGGAAATCTCAGAAATGGTGTTATGACGATAGCCTATGCCGCCGTTGATCCTGTTGTACTCGTTAATGGGGAAACCGCTGTTGAGTGCAATCCCATAGGAGCTGTTCTTATAACGCTCGAGGTTGGCCTCGTTGGCGTCGAACTCGTTCCAGTAGATGCTGCCACCCAGGCTGACCCCATCCTTGGTGAAATAAGGATCGGTATAAGACAGGTTGACGTTCTTGGAGTACTTGTTGGTGTTCAGGTTAATCCCGGCCTGGTTACCCGTACCGAGGAAGTTGGACTGCTGAACCCCGAACTGCAGACTCAGTCCTGACTCGGTACCATAACCTACACCAGCGTTAAAGGAGCCTGATGGCTGCTCTTTCACCTTGAAGGCCACATCCACCAGGTCGTCTGTGCCCGGCACCTGCACGGTTTCGGTGTCGACAGTTTCAAAGTAGCCCAAACGGTTGAGGCGTGCCTTGGATTGCTCGACCAAGGCCGAGTTTAACCAGGCCCCTTCCATCTGTCTCAGCTCACGGCGCATCACTTCATCTTTGGTCACTGTATTACCGGTGAAGTTGATGGAGCGTACATAAACACGCTTGCCGGGCTTGACGTTAACATTCAGGGTGACTTCCTTGGTTTCATCATCGATCTCAGGGAAAGTCTTCACCTCTGGATAGGCATAACCGAAACGGCCCAGATACTTGCTGTACATCTCTTCGGTAAAGGTGACATCGGCGCCGTTGTATTGCTCACCGGCCTTGATAGGCAAGATACCCTTGAGCAGCTCTTCACGGCCCATGAGTTCACCGGTCAGGTTGACTTCCTTAACCTTGTACTGGTCGCCTTCATCGACGTTAATGGTGATGTAGAGGCCCTTACGGTCCGGCGTCATCGCCACCTGAGTCGAGGTCACCTTGAAACGGATATAACCATTGTTGTGGTAGTGGGTCTTGATAGTCTCAAGGTCGGCCTGCAGCTTTTGTTTCTGATAACGGCGCTCGCCGAACAGATCCCACCAGGCCACATAGTCTTTGAGCTCCAGCATACCGATAAGGTCGGCGTCGCTGAAGCGCTCGTTACCCACTATGTTGATCTGACGGATTTCGGCCGCCAGACCTTCGGTAAACTTGAACTTGAGTTCTACCCGGTTACGAGGCAGGTTAATCACCTGAGCCTCGACCTTGGCGCCGTATTTGCCCACGCCGTAGTAGAAGTCCTGCAGGCCCTTCTCGATACCCGAGAGCATGGTGCGGTCGAGGGCTTCGCCCACTTTCACACCACTGCCGTCCAGGCTTTCCTGCAGCTGTTCATCTTTGATGTCCTTGTTACCTTCGAAGGTAACAGCGCTGATGGTCGGTCTTTCACGTACCGACACTATCAGCACCCCACCATCGCGGGACACCTGAACATTTTCAAAGTTACTGGAGGCATACAGGCTCTTTATCGCCTGTTGCAACTTGAGTTGATCGACTGTGTCGCCCACTTTGACAGGCAAACTCAGCAAGGCCGCACCGAGTGCCACTCGTTGCAAACCTTCAACTTGGATGTCGGTCACTTCAAAAGGCTGGAAAGACTCTGCCCAACCATTCCCTGAAAACGACGCGCCGACTAATAACATCGAGGCAAAAAGTTTATTCAATCGCATAGCGCACTTCTAATTATTTGTCTGTCCTTGCTCAGAGTCGGGCAAAATCATTGAAAAGGGCAATGCTCATCAACATCAGCAGCAACGCCGCCCCAAATCTGAATCCAATTTCCTGTACCCGTTCGGATACAGGCTTACCTGTTATTACTTCCACCAAGTAATACATCAAGTGTCCCCCGTCCAGCACTGGCAACGGCAAAAGGTTAATAATGCCGAGGTTTACGCTTATCAGGGCGAGGAACCCGAGAAAATAAACCAACCCTATGTTGGCGCTGTTACCGGCCCCCTGCGCGATGGAGATGGGGCCGCTTAAATTTTTAACCGAAACATCACCGGTAAACAACTTGGCGATCATCTTAAAGCTGACTACCACAAGTTGCCATGTTTTATCTGCCGCCACCGAGATAGACTCAAGCGGGCCATACTGCAGATCCAGCAGCATGTTGTCCGGCCACTTGGGGGCTTTGGGCGCCAGGCCGATGACACCTTCCATTTCCCCATTGGCACCCTTGCGGCTGTCCGGGATAAGAGTGAAGGTCTGTTGCTCACCGCCGCGTTTAACCGTCAATTGCAGCGGCTTTCCGGCAGATACTTTAATTTGTCCGACAAAGGTTTGCCAGTCGCTGTATGCCTCACCATTGACGGCCACCAGAATATCCCCGGCCTTGACCCCGGCCTTGGCAGCCGCACCGCCCTCGGTAACCGTCTCCACTTCAGGGATCACATCCGGACGGAAGATATCCAGCCCCAGGGTGCTGAAGGGGGATTCTTTTTCCGGATCGAAACGCCAGTTGCGAATATCCAACTGATAGGTGCGCCCGGAAGGCTCAAGCCCATCATCTGGCTGAGATGCCTGGCTGAGAGGCCTCAGGGTCAAGCTCATGCTGTCATCGCCGATATGACCGACCAGCGCCAGATTCACCTCTTCCCAGTTGCGTACCTTTTGCCCGGAAACCGCCACTATCTGCTGTGGGCCATCTATCTGCATCACGGCCGCAGGCGAGCCGGGTCTGACATCGCTGATCACCGGCTTGAGTGAAGGCACACCGATGAGATACATAATATAGAGCGCGAAAATGGCAAAGATAAAGTTGGCTATCGGCCCGGCAGCGACTATCGCGATACGCGCCCAGACACTCTTGCGATTAAAGGCCTGATCTTTAAGCTCCTCGGGCACATCCTCGACCCGTTCGTCGAGCATTTTGACATAGCCCCCAAGCGGGATCATGGCTATCACATATTCGGTGCCATCTTTACCGAGGCGACGCCAAATCGCCTTACCAAAGCCGATGGAGAAACGCTCTACCTTGACACCACAGCGCCTGGCTACCCAAAAGTGGCCATATTCATGGGCGGTGATCAGTATCCCCAAGGCGACGATAAAAGCGCCCAGGTTCCATAAAAAATCAAACATCAGACCTTATTTTCCTCACTTGCATCCGGCGATAGCTTCCTCGGCATACTGACGGCTTTGGCCGTCCAATGCCAGAATATCCGCTATGGAATTTAAAGGCGATTGCGGCACACGCGCCAAACAAGCTTCATTGACCCGGGCGATATCGGTAAAGCCGATTTCCCCTTTAAGGAAGCTGGCGACGGCCATTTCATTGGCTGCATTAAGCACTGTAGTGGCTTCCTGGCCCGAAGCGCAGGCACTCATTGCCAGCTCCAGACAGGGATAGCGGGCAAAATCCGGCTCACAGAAGCTCAATTGTCCGACTTTGAAAAAGTCCAAAGGTTCAACCCCGGAGACAATTCTCTCTGGATAGGCCATACAATGGGCTATCGGGGTGCGCATATCCGGATTACCCAGCTGCGCCAGCACGCTGCCATCCTGATACTGCACCATGGAGTGAATCACACTCTGGGGGTGGATAACCACCTTGAGCTGCTCGGCACTGGCGTTGAAGAGCCAGCGCGCCTCTACATACTCAAGCCCTTTATTCATCATGGTCGCCGAATCGACAGAAATTTTAGGCCCCATGGACCAGTTGGGATGCTTGATAGCCTGGGCCGGCGTCACACTCGCCAGACTGGCAAGATCGGCGCTCAAAAATGGCCCGCCTGAGCCGGTGAGCAGAATCGATGAAATCCCTGCACCTTGAAGGTTGCAATAACCCAGCTGTTGCTGCACGGCTTCCGGCAGGCATTGGAAAATAGCGTTGTGCTCGCTGTCTACCGGCAGCAGAGTCGCGCCCGATTGGCGGGTGGCTTCCATAAATAAGCGCCCGGACATTACCAGCGCCTCTTTGTTGGCCAGCAACACTCGCTTACCTGCCTTGACTGATGCCAGTGTTGGTATCATACCGGCGGCGCCAACTATGGCCGCCATCACGGTATCGACCCGGCTGTGAGTCACCAGCTCAAGTAGTTCGGACTCGCCGGTACTGACCCGGGTATCCGAGCCGGCACCCAAACGCTCGGCCAATGCCTTGGCCGCTTGAGGGCAAACCATATGGGCAATTTCAGGTCGGTGGATCGCACACAACTCGGCCATCTTGTCCACATTGGTATTGGCCACCAGCGCATAAACATGATATGCCGCCGGATTATGTTGGATCACACTGAGGGTACTGGCACCAATTGAGCCAGTCGCTCCTAAAATCACCATGTTTTGCATAGCACTACATCCAGAATGCAATATAGATAAGGGTAAAGACGGGCAAGGCTGCGGTCAGGCTGTCGATGCGATCCAGCACACCACCGTGGCCGGGCAATATGGTGCCCGAGTCTTTAATTTTAGCGGCGCGCTTGAACATGCTCTCGGACAGATCGCCAAGCGCCGAGGCAAGTGCGGTAAACAGGGTCACGGCAACCAGCAGTCCAAGCTCCTGTTCGGGAGAGAAATAGCTGACCCCGGCCACTACCACCATGGTGGTCAGCAGGCCACCCAGCAAACCTTCCAGGGTCTTGGCCGGGCTGACATTGGGCATGAGTTTAATCCGTCCCAGCGCCTTACCGGCAAAGTAGGCCCCTGAATCAGCGGCCCATACCGTCAGCATCACCAAAAACACCAGGATACCGCCAAAATAAGGGTCAGCAGGACTGCTGAGCGCTTTGAGGGCTATCAGGGAAGCGAAACAAGGTAGCAAGGTCAACTGGCCGAACATGGACTTGAGCATAGGGCTGCCCTGCCAAAGTTTGGCGCTGCGGGGATAGGAGATCACCAGCACCAGAGAGAACAACCACCAACAGGCACCGATAAGAATGATGGCCAGCATAATGGGGTGTAACTGGCCCCTGGACCAGACGGCATCGGCCGGAACCAGAAGATTAATCGCCACCAGCACTATCGCCAGGGTAGCGGTAAAACTCCATTGAGTAACCTCACAGCGGCTGTCGATAATGCGGCCCCATTCTTTTGCCGCAATCAGAAATACCGCCACCAAGGCCCATGAAAAATAACTTGCCGGGAGCAAAAAGATAGCCCCCATAACCAGTGGGATTAACCAAATTGCTGTTATTATTCGTTGTTTTAGCAAAAAATGTCCCTCGTAAGATGTTATACGCTGCGTATTTCTTCTATCTGACTTCCGGTCAGACCAAAACGACGCTGGCGGCTGGCAAAAGTCGCCACTGCCTGGCGAAACGCCTGCTCATCAAAATCCGGCCAAAGGGTGTCGGTAAAGACCAACTCGGCATAAGCCGCCTGCCAGAGAATAAAATTACTGATGCGGTAATCCCCGCCCGTACGGATCATTAAATCAACTTCATGTTGATTTTGCATGCACAAATGTTCTGCCAAGGCCTCTTCGCTGAACTGACTGCTGGTCATTTCACCGGATTCTACTTTTTCGGCCAGTTTACGAGCAGCTTGCATTATGTCCCAGCGGCCACCGTAGTTGGCGGCAACATTGAGGATAAGCTCTGAATTGGCGGCGGTTTTCTCTTCGGCTGCGCGGATCTGCTTTTGCAGCCTCTCGGAGAAGCGGCTGGTATCACCTATGATGTTCAGCCGGACACCGTTTTGGTGCAGCAGTTTGATTTCCCGGCGCAGCACGGTAAAAAACAGTTCCATAAGCAGGCTGACTTCCTGATCCGGACGACGCCAGTTTTCACTGGAAAACGCAAACAGGGTCAGTGAACGTACCCCGAGTTGCCTGGCGGTACTCACGGCGCGGCGCACAGCCTTGACACCGGCCTTATGGCCTATGACTCTGGGTTTACCCTGGGCCTGAGCCCAACGGCCGTTACCATCCATAATGATAGCCACATGCTGCGGGATAGACTGCTTTACCAGCTCTGAAAGCTGCTCCGGTAAGCACTCAGAGGTCAGGCAGTCGCCGGTGCTGGTTGGAGTCGTAGGATCGGCTTCCATATTGGATGACATCTGAATAAACAACCCTTATAAATAGACAAACGCCGCGTAGTATACCCCTACACGGCGCATCAACTCTAGTTTAGCGAGTCAATATCAGACTTCCATCAATTCCGCTTCTTTTGCGGCCAACAGCTCGTCTATCTTCTTGATATGTGCGTCAGTTATCTTCTGCACTTCCTCTTCGCTACGGCGTACATCGTCCTCGGTACACTCTTTTTCCTTCTCCAGGTTCTTCACCGCAGAGTTGGCATCACGACGAACGTTACGTACTGCCACGCGGCCGTTTTCGGCTTCGGCGCGAACCACTTTAACCAGATCACGACGACGCTCTTCGGTCAGAGCCGGCAGAGGGATACGGATAGTGGCACCGGCAGACATAGGGTTCAGGCCCAGATCTGAGCTCATGATCGCCTTCTCTACGGCCTGGATCATGCTACGGTCGAATACGTTAACCGCCAGAGTGCGGCTGTCTTCAACAGAGATATTACCCACCTGCTTGAGCGGGGTCATGGTGCCGTAGTAAGACACCTGGATAGAGTCCAGCAATGCAGGGTGAGCACGGCCGGTACGCACTTTGGCCATTTGCGCCTTGGTGGCATCTACACACTTGTCCATACGAACCTGTGCATCTTCTTTAATCGCATCAATCACGTTAAATGTCCTTTTTGCAATCAGTCGGTTATTTCGTTTTGATCAGCGTGCCTTCGGCTTCTTCACCCATGATCACCCGGCGCAGTGCGCCTGGCTTATTCATATTGAAGACCAATATAGGCATGTCGTGGTCACGGGCCATGGTGAAGGCGGCCAGATCCATGACTTTCAATTCTTTATCCAGAACTTCAGTGTAACTCAGTTCATCGTATTTGACGGCTTCGGGGTTCTTCATCGGATCATCCGAATATACGCCGTCAACTTTAGTGCCTTTTAGCACGACTTCTGCTTCAATTTCAATCCCTCTCAGGCAAGCAGCAGAGTCTGTAGTACAGAATGGGTTACCGGTACCGGCAGCAAAAATCACCACACGTCCGGACTTGAGCAGGCTGATAGCCTCGGCCCAGTTGTATCTATCGCACACACCATTGAGCGGAATAGCAGACATCAGACGGGCATTAACATAGGCACGGTGCAGCGCATCACGCATCGCCAGACCATTCATCACTGTCGCCAGCATACCCATGTGATCGCCCACCACGCGGTTCATACCGGCCTTGGCCAGTCCTTCACCACGGAACAGGTTTCCGCCACCGATAACCACGCCAACCTGAATGCCGAGCTCAACCAGCTCTTTAATCTCCTGGGCCATACGATCCAGTACCTTGGGATCGATACCGAAGCCTTCTTCGCCCATCAGGGCTTCGCCACTCAGTTTCAGCAGAATACGTCGAAATGCAGGTTTTGGGTTGGTGCTCATCTTTTTCTGTCCTGGTCATAACAAGACCGCAGCGGCTGCTGCGGTCTTGGGAGGGTTAAGAATTGACGATTAAGCCTTCTTGGAAGCAGCGATTTGGGCAGCTACTTCAGAAGCGAAATCTTCTTCTTTCTTCTCGATACCTTCACCCACTTCCAGGCGGATGAAGTTAGTCACAGTGGCGCCTTTCTCTTTCAGAACTTCACCAACAGTTTTCTTTGGCTCCATGATGAATGGCTGACCAGTCAGAGAAACCTCACCGGTGAACTTCTTCATGCGGCCGGCAACCATCTTCTCAGCGATTTCCTGAGGCTTGCCTTCGTTCATAGCGATTTCAACTTGAACGGAACGCTCTTTCTCAACCACTTCAGCTGGAACGTCTTCTGGGTTAACGTACTCAGGCTTAGAGGCAGCAACGTGCATTGCGATGTGCTTCAGCGTTTCTTCATCGGCTTCACCGGTAACAACTACACCGATGCGATCGCCGTGACGGTAGAAAGCCATTTTGTCACCGTCGATGTACTCAACGCGACGAACATTGATGTTTTCACCGATTTTGGCAACCAGGGCAACACGCGCTTCTTCGAACTGAGCTTTCAGATCTTCAACAGTCACTTTGGCAGCAGCGGCAGCTTCCAGAACTTCGTTGGCGAAAGCCAGGAAGTTGGAGTCTTTTGCTACGAAGTCAGTCTGGCAGTTAACTTCAACCAGAGCAGTGTAACCAGCACCGTTTTTGATCAGGATAGTACCTTCGGCAGCGATGTTACCGGCTTTCTTGGCCGCTTTGGCCGCGCCGCTCTTACGCATGTTATCGATTGCAGCTTCGATATCACCGTTAGTTTCGGTCAGGGCTTTTTTACAATCCATCATGCCTGCGCCAGTACGGTCGCGCAGTTCTTTAACCAGGGCAGCAGTAATTGCCATTGTTAAATCCTCAATTGATAATTCGACAAATTTAACCTGTTGATAATCAGGTATAAAACAGGGGCCATATGGCCCCTGTTAACCAATCATATCTCTTGGTTAATAAGGGTGATGTACTAGCATCGCACCTTATTATTCAGCTTCGATGAAACCGTCTTCTTCAGCTTGAACAGCCAGGTCCTGACCACGGCCAGCTTTGGCAGCAGCAGCTACAGACTCAGCATACAAACGGATTGCACGCATAGCGTCGTCGTTACCAGGAATGATGTAGTCAACGCCATCTGGAGCAGAGTTGGTATCTACTACGGCAACAACAGGGATACCCAGGTTGTTGGCTTCTTTGATAGCGATGTGTTCATGGTCGGCACCGATAACGAAAATGGCGTCTGGCAGACCGCCCATGTTCTTGATACCACCCAGAGACTTCTCAAGCTTTTCCAGCTCACGGGTACGCATCAGCGCTTCTTTCTTGGTCAGCTTGTCGAAAGTACCGTCAACAGACTGGGTTTCCAGATCTTTCAGGCGCTTGATTGACTGACGAACGGTTTTCCAGTTGGTCAGCATACCGCCGAGCCAGCGCTTGTCCACGTAGAACTGCTCGCAAGATACGGCAGCTTCTTTGATGGCTTCACTGGCAGCGCGCTTGGTGCCTACGAACAGGATTTTACCTTTCTTGGAAGCAATGTTGCTGATGAAAGCCAGAGCTTCATTGAACATTGGCACAGTGTGCTCGAGGTTGATGATGTGTACACCGTTGCGGGCGCCGAAGATGAAAGGCTTCATCTTAGGGTTCCAGTAACGGGTTTGGTGACCGAAGTGTACACCGGCCTGGAGCATATCGCGCATTGAAACTGTAGTCATTTTCTATACCTTAATTTAAGGGGTTAGACCTCCACGCATCCCATGTCTTCGACCCTTTGGCCAAGCCGCGGGCACCCCGAAGAATGTGTCGATACGTGTGTGATTTAGTATTTGAGTTAAATGCCATGTATAATGGCCGCCATCTTTACTCTGACCTGCCAACGAAATGGGATCCCCCACCGAAGGCAGCCCGACTTGAAGTCAATTCGAACTCGTAGAGTCGTCAGCTCAAAGTCACTTAGAGTCAAACATAACGGCGCGCTTTATACCATAAATCGCCGGCAAACACAAATTTTTTACCGCTCATATGTCGGCCTTAAACTCAGTTCAAAGCCGCGCCAGGAGCGTTATTTTACCGTTTCACAAACAAGTTGGATTGGCCTTGGCCAAGACACAGGTTATTAAGAGAAAACCCCCATGAGTATAGTCATCAAGACAGCAGACGAAATTGAGAAAATGCGTGCCGCCGGTAAGTTGGCCGCCAGTGTACTGGAAATGATAGCCCCGCACGTCAAGGCAGGGGTCAGCACCAACGAGCTCAACGATATCTGCGCCAAGTACACGGAAGAACAAGGCGCCATCTCTGCGCCGCTCAACTACCATGGTTTTCCCAAGTCCATCTGTACCTCTATCAATGAGGTGATCTGCCACGGTATTCCCAGCGATCGCGTGCTCAAGGACGGCGATATTCTCAATATCGACATCACTGTCATCAAGGATGGCTATCACGGCGACACTTCCAAAATGTTCCTGATTGGCGATGTCAGCCCGAAAGATCGCCGCCTGTGCCGTATCGCTCAGGAAAGCCTCTACGCCGCCATCCGCAAGGTTCGCCCCGGCATGCAGTTGGGTGAAATTGGCACCACGGTAGAGAAGTTTATCAAGGCCAGCAAGTCAGGCCTGGACAAATATTCGATAGTGCAGGATTACTGCGGTCACGGTATCGGCGCCGGTTTCCACGAAGAGCCACAGGTAGTGCACTACAGAAACAATGACAAGACCATACTGCGTCCAGGCATGTGCTTTACCATTGAGCCGATGATCAACGCCGGTCGCCATACTTCTGTACTGAATAAGGATGACGGCTGGACTGTCACCACTTCAGATGGTAAAAATTCGGCTCAGTGGGAACATACTCTGTTGATCACCCAGACCGGCGTAGAAGTTCTGACGCTGCGCGCCGAGGAAGATTTCCCGAGGATCATCAATCACGCCAAATAAGGCGTCACCCAAGGAATAGAATGAGCACAGCGCTGGCAGCCAAAACGGCACTTTGTGAGCAGAATCAGGCCCTGTTTGACAGGTTTACCTCGCGAGAAAAGATAGTCGAACTGGTTACCAGCCGCTGTCGCTTTGTCGATAAGCAGCTGATTGAACAATGGCAAGCCCAGGGGCTGAATGATTATCCCATCGCCCTTATCGCCGTTGGCGGCTATGGCCGCGGCGAGCTGCACCCCTATTCAGACATAGATCTGCTGTTTCTGGTGGATGACAACCTGGACCCGGCAGCCGAGAGCAGGCTCAGCGCCTATATCGCCTTTCTCTGGGACGCAGGTCTTGAAATCGGCCACAGTGTCAGAACCCTGGGCGAAACCCTGCAGCAGGGTCGCCAGGACATCACCATAGCCACTAACCTGCTCGAAGCCAGGCTGCTTACCGGCCCGGAAATCCTGTTTGATACTCTCTACGACGCGATTCGCGAGCACCAATTCTGGCCATCGAACGAGTTTTTCAGCGCCAAGCGCGATGAACAGCGTGCCCGCCACGCCAGGGCCAATGCCTTCGATCTCGAGCCCAATATCAAGACCTGCCCCGGCGGCCTCAGGGATATTCAAACCATAGCCTGGGTCGCCATGCGCCACTTCGATGCAGCCAAACTCGAAGAGTTGGTCGGGCACGGTTTTCTGGAGCAGGCCGAACTCGAAGAGCTGCTGGAGTGTCAGCACTTCCTCTGGGAGCTGAGATTTGCCCTGCACCTGGCTTCGGGCCGTGACGAAAACCGTTTGCTGTTTGACTTGCAGCGTCAGGTCGCCGGCTTGATGGGCTACGAAGATGCCACCCAACTGGCGGTCGAGCAGATGATGAAGCGCTATTACCGCACAGTACGGCGGGTAATGGAGCTCAACGAGATGCTGCTGCAACTGTTCAAGCGTGCCACCCTGGGGCACACCCAGGCACTGGAAATCCAGCCTATAGATGAACACTATCAGCGCCGCGGCCGCTTTATCGAGGCGCTGGACTTGGCACTGTTTGACGATCCGGAAGAAATCGTCAGGCTGTTTTTGCATGTGGCCCGCAATTCCAATATTCAGGGGATTTATGCCCCGACTCTGAGGGCACTTAGAAGGGCCAGACGCGCCCAGCCGCAACCTCTGATGGCCTGGGAAGGCTGCCGCAGAGTATTTATGGAAATCCTCCGCCATCCTCGTGGCATTGCGGCTCTGTCGCTAATGCACAAACATGGGGTGATGTCGGCTTATTTGCCTGCCTGGCGCGCCATTGAGGGCCAGATGCAGTTTGACCTCTTCCATGCTTACACTGTAGATGAACACACCCACAGGCTGCTGCTCAATATCGACAAATTTGCCCAGGCAGAGCAGAAAGAGGAGTTCCCACTCGGCTCTGTACTGATCAATCAGTTGCCGAAAAAAGGGCTTCTGGTCTTGGCGGCCATTTTCCACGACATCGCCAAGGGTCGCGGCGGCGATCACAGTAAGCTCGGCGCCGTGGATGCGCAGGAGTTTTGTAAACTCCATGGCCTCAACGACCACGACGGCCGCTTGGTCAGCTGGTTGGTGGAAAATCATCTGTTGATGTCGATTGTTGCCCAGCGCCGGGATATTTCCGATCCCGAAGTAGTCGCCGATTTCGCCGACAAGGTTCGCGATGCGGTGCACCTGAGTTACCTCTACTGCCTGACAGTGGCCGATATCTGTGCCACCAATGAAAAAACCTGGAACAACTGGAAGGGCTCCCTGCTCAGGGATCTCTATTTTGCCACCCAGAGGGTACTCGCCCGCGGCAAAGAAAAGCCGGTGGATATTCGCGCCCGGGTGCGGGAGCATCAGGCCAAGGCCAAGAAAGAGTTGCTGCGGCGCGGCTTCAAGGAAAAGGCGTTGGATCAGCTGTGGCAGAGATTCAAGGCCGATTACTTTTTGCGTCATCAACCCAATCAAATCGCCTGGCACGCCGAGGCGATACTCAAGCACAAGCAGGATGAGCCACTGGTGATGGTATCCAAACACACCACCCGTGGCGGTACCGAGCTGTTTGTCTATTGCCAGGACAAACCCAAGCTGTTTGCCACTGTGATGGCGGTGCTGGACAACAAGAATATCAATGTTCATGATGCCAACATCATGACATCCAAGGACAACTACGCCCTGGATACCTTTGTGATCCTCGAACAGGACGGCAAGGCGGTTAGTCAGCTGTCGCGGATACAAAGCATACGCAAGACCCTTGGCAAAGCGCTTAGCGGCGAGCAACCCAAGATCCCGCGCTTTCGCAAGTTGTCGCGCAAGATGAAACCTTTTAAAGTTCCGACTCAGGTCAGTTTCCTGCCGACCCGCCGCCATGGTACAAGTATGATGGAACTGATAGCCTTGGATAGCCCGGGCCTGTTGGCCAAGATAGGTGAAACCTTCTATCGCTGTGATGTCACCCTGCTGGCGGCCAAGATCACCACGATAGGCGAGCGCGCCGAGGACTTTTTTATTCTACAAACCAATCAGGGACTGGCACTGGATGAAGCCCAGCAACAAAGGCTGAAAGAGTCACTGATCAGTGCCCTGTCCCAATTCGGGACCCCAACAACCTAAGTAAACGGGAGAAACCAATGGAGGCTTTACGCCAACGTATTGAGGCGGCTTTTGAAGCTCGCGCACAGATAAGCCCAACCACAGTTGACGCCGAGCTGCGCGCCGATGTGGAACGAGTGATTGACATGCTGGATAGAGGCGAGGCCAGAGTGGCCGAGAAACTGGACGGCCAGTGGCATGTGCACCAATGGCTCAAGAAAGCCGTTTTGCTGTCTTTCCGTATCTTCGACAATGGCGTAATCGACGGGGCCGAAACCAAGTATTTCGACAAGGTACCACAGAAGTTTGCCGACTATGATGAAGCGCGTTTTCGCACCGAAGCCATACGCGTTGTGCCACCCGCTGCGGTGCGCAAAGGCTCTTTCATCGGTAAAAACACTGTGCTTATGCCCTCTTACGTTAACCTAGGCGCCTATGTAGATGAAGGCACCATGGTCGACACCTGGGCCACGGTTGGCTCCTGTGCGCAAATTGGTAAAAACGTGCATCTCTCCGGCGGTGTCGGTATCGGTGGCGTACTCGAGCCGCTGCAGGCCGGCCCGACCATTATTGAAGACAACTGCTTTATCGGTGCCCGCTCTGAAATCGTTGAAGGGGTAGTGGTCGAGGAAGGCTCAGTGATCTCCATGGGGGTCTATATCGGCCAGAGCACCCGCATCTATGACCGCGAAACCGGTGAAATTCACTATGGCCGAGTTCCAGCAGGTTCTGTAGTGGTGTCAGGCACTCTGCCCTCCAGCTGCGGCAAGTACAATCTTTACGCCGCCATCATAGTCAAAAAGGTAGACGAGAAGACCCGCGGTAAAGTGGGTATCAACGAACTGCTGCGGATGGTCGACTGACCCTTGCCCTCGGGAGCTGACCTCGAGCAATAAGCGCTTTAGCAGGTCAGCAACCCCATCTATGTGTATGTCTGCTCTGCCCATAAGGGCGCAGGCAGACACATTTACTTACCAAGAGACAAACTTCCACACCTTGGGACACGCCTTGCCCAAGCAGCAACAACTGCTGACAGAAAGCCTCTATTCAATTGCTGGCAAATGCCCCGGCTGCGACTGTACTTAAATGGTACTTGAAGCATCCCCAAAAGGAGCAAGCCATGAACCTTTGCCAACGTACCCGCACCGGCGCCGTATTACTGGCTGTCGCCGGCCTGAGCTTCGGCTCTCTCAGTGCCCAGGCCGCAATGGATCCTTATATTGAGCAGGCGTTGATCCAGGTCTGTAAGTCCAGTGCTAGCAACAGCATGATAGCGTTTTCCAATACCCTGCGTGAGTACCGGATCAATGAACAGCGAGTGTTCCCCCGTCTGGTGTGCAATGGTGAGTCACTGCATCAGTTTGCCATGAGTCACGGCGCCGATCGCACCGCCAAAAAGATTGGCCGCTTCCTGCCCGGCAAAGTGACCATTTCCGATATGGCCATGATCCCAGAGGAGGAAAAACTCTACGTGAGTTTCCGCTGAACCTACTGAGCCCAAAACACTCGGGTTAAAACACCAAGGTCTTGTTGCCGTACACCACGACCTGTTCATTGAGTACCAGCGCCAGAGCACGGCTGAGAACACTTTTTTCCACATCTCGGCCGGCTTTGGCCATATCTGCCGCGCTGTAACTGTGATCCACAGGGATCACATCCTGCTTGATGATAGGTCCCTCATCCAAGCAGTTATTCACAAAGTGCGCCGTGGCACCAATAATCTTCACCCCGCGCTCCCACGCCTGACGATAGGGATTGGCGCCGATAAAGGCCGGCAGGAAGGAGTGATGAATATTGATTATCTTATTGGGATACTGCTCGACAAACTCTGGGGTGAGTACCCGCATATATTTGGCCAGTACCAGGTACTCAGGCTGGTAGCCGGCGATAATCTCCAACATGGCGCGCTCGTGGGCGCTGCGATCCAACCCCTGATGACAGACGTGATGAAAAGGCACCTCAAACTTGGCCGCCAGCGGTGCCAGCGTGTCGTAGTTGGCCACTATGGCGGCTATCTCCACATCGAGAGCACCATAGTAGGTTTTCATCAAGAGATCCCCGAGGCAATGGGCCTCCTTGGTCGCCAGCACCACTATGCGCTTGCGTCCGGCATCCACCAGTTTCATATGGTTTTGTTTAGGCAGGACCTCGGCCAACTCCTTTAGCAGCTTAGTTTCATCGAACTCGCCTTCAAGTTCGGTACGCATGAAAAAGCGCCCCTGCTGATTATCGACAAACTCGTTGTTCTTGATGATGTTCAGTCTGTGCTGAAAGCATACCCCAGTGACTCTGGCGATAAGCCCATATTCATCGGCACAATCAATCATCAGTATTTTGCGTGGCATATCGGCTCCTGTCGCTGCATCAAAGTTTGAATATGCCACAGTCTCGCCGCTGGCGCGCTTAAAATTTATTCATCAAAAGCAGCCCGTTATCTCCGGCTTGCCTGGCGACTGTCCAGATACTTTTGCAAAAGCCCTCTCAAGGTCTCGGCCTTGGTGCCAAACACCACCTGGACGCCCTGCCCTACCACTATCACGCCCTTGGCTCCCAATCCCAACAGGCGGGACTTGTCCACCAGCTCTGGGCGTTCGACACTCAGGCGCAAGCGGGTCATACAGGCGCTGAGATTGCGGATATTGGCAGCGCCGCCGAGCGCGCCTATCATGGCCAGCAGATTGCCGCCCGAGGCGGTTTCCGGCTCCAGCCGCCCCGGCGTCTTGAGATTGAATGCCATGATGGAAGCGCGGAAAATCAGATAATAGATGACTGCGGTCAAGGGGCCCAGGATAAGAAACCAACCGGCGTTGGCAGATTGATGCCACAGAAGGGCAAAATCCAGCAAACCATTGGAAAACACCAATCCATAGTGAATGTCGAGCCAGATACAGACAGCATAAGCCAGCCCGGTCAGCAGTGCGTGCACCAGATACAGCAAAGGCGCCACAAACAGGAAGGCAAACTCAATCGGCTCAGTCACCCCGGTAAGCCAACTGGTTGCCGCCGCCGACAGCATGATGCCGGCCACCCGATTGCGTTCACTCTTGTCGGCACAGCGCCAAATCGCCAGGGCCGCCGCCGGCAGGCCCCACATCTTGATGAGATAGCCACCGGCCAGATTGCCGGCCTGGGGATCGCCGGCGAGGTAGCGTGCCACTTCGCCTCTGAGCCATTCACCATCCTGATAATACTGCCCAAGCTCCAGGTAGAAAGGCGCATTCCAGATATGGTGCAGCCCAAGTGGCAACAAGAGGCGCTCCACTGTGCCATAGATGGCAAAGGCCAGCTGCGGCTTTTGATACACAGCCCAGTTGGAGAACACCTCAATATAGTGAGCCAAAGGTGGCCAGATAAGCGCCAGCAAATAGGCCAGCAACACAGCCAACGGCAACATCAGCAATGGCGCGCTGCGGCGCCCCTCAAAGAAGGAAAAGATAGCCGGCAAACGCAAGTGACGACTCATGGCCATCGCCAGGCAGGTCATCACCCCGAGCAGCATACCACCGGCAATACCTGTATCTATGGTTTCCACTCCGAGCCAGACTGAGGTGTGCACGGGGTTTTGCGAAGCCAGCAGCGATAAGGTGGAACTGAATACCCCAAAGCCGAACGCCGCACTGAAGGCAGCAATCCCCTGATCGCGACAAAAGCCTATGGCAATGGCGATGGCAAACAGCAGCGGCATCATAGTGAAGATGAGATTGCCTGTGGTGGCAAACAGCTCATTGAGAGAAGGAGACAAAATACCTGTCGGCGTACTGGCCAGGCCTTTCATCACCCCGGCAGCAGGCAGGATAGCTATGGGGACAAGCAGCGCCTGACTCAGGCGCTGGGCAAACTTAAACCAATGTTGTGAAAAGCCTTTCAGGCGCCCGGTTCTGTTTTCAGCAGGGGTAGCCAGTTGTTGAGCCATGCTTGAGCCTCGACCTCGGGTTCCATGGTTTCGCAGGCATCAATCTCCAAACGCTCACCGACACGTTTGGCACCAAGCTCCGCAAACAGTTCATCCAATTGTTTACCTGCGCCGCAGAAAGTCTCATAACTCGAGTCTCCCAGGGCAATAACCCCGTATCTAAGGTCTGGTAAGTAAGGGGCCGTGTCTTTCAGTTCCAAAAACCAGGGCAAAATATCATCCGGAAGATCCCCTTGGCCGGTAGTGGAAGAGACCAGCAACAGATACTCATCGGCAGTCGGTACATATCCTTTAAGCTCATGACTTTGCCAAAGTTTGGCATCCACACCATGAGTCTGGAGCTGCTTCAGGAGTGTCTCGGCAACAAACTGGGCGTTACCATAGACAGTTCCAAACACCAGGTTCACTTTTTTCATGTTATACTCTGCACCTCGGAGCCAATATTCATTGTTCTCCACCATACTGTATCGTCTGCTTGTGCTGCAAGCACAAGCATCAACAGACACCAAGCCGACACGCCACTGGCGATAAGGAAACGCAGCGATGCGACAGAGCAGCAGGCAGAAACTTCAGAAGCAACACCAAAGGGCAACTCATGTCCGCCGTATGTGTTACTTCAGAGCCGCTCAACAAGACCAACACCACGCCCACTATCCACTCGACGCCTATCGTCCCTTACTTGACATGATGCACAAGCGCACCAATAAAGACGAAACCTAAGGAAGGTGCGAACAAGTCCCATGTGTGCTCTGCGTCGGCTTACGGGTCTGGATGCAAGGCGTGGTTCGCAGCAAATGGCCCTAGTCCTTTGCAAGAAGCACAACATAGCAGGCAGGTCTGTAAGCCACGCCCTTCGGGGCTTTCACAGCAACCGGCTCTCTGCGTTATCCGACTTCGACAGGCCCCGGCATGCCTTCAGTCAGATGCCTTGAACGCCAATTGCTGTGCAAGCCAGAGTGCCACGAGGACTTATTCGCACCTTCCCTAAGCCAGCAGCAAACTGCTGTCGGACTCAAGCTGGGTCTCGTCCCAGCCCAGGCCTTCGAACACTTGCAGCCATTCGGCCTCCGGCTCTGTCACTATGGTGACGGGTTCGCCTGTCGTTGGGTGAGTGAAACTCAAGCTCTGAGCCAACAACCATAAACGGTTGAGGCCGAAGTGTTCGCGAAAGAAACGGTTTTGCTTGCCATCGCCGTGTGTGGTGTCACCTATGATGGGGTGACGCAGATGAGCCATATGCCTTCTGAGCTGATGCTTGCGCCCAGTCTGCGGCGAGAGACGTATCAAGGCAAAACGACTGCTGGGGTAACGCCCTGACGGGAAAGGGATCTCGGCATTGAGTAGCGGCGCATATTGAGTAATGGCGTCCTGGGCTTCCTTGTTGCGGTCGGCATGTTTATCGGCCACGGCATCGAGCTCTTCTTTGAGTGGATAGTCCAGTGTACCGGCTTGGTGCATATTGCCGCGCACCAGGGCCAGATACTCTTTGCGTGTCTCGCGCCCGGCAAACTGATGACATAA
Source organism: Shewanella sp. Iso12 (assembly GCF_012030025.1). Classification (NCBI taxonomy): domain Bacteria; kingdom Pseudomonadati; phylum Pseudomonadota; class Gammaproteobacteria; order Alteromonadales; family Shewanellaceae; genus Shewanella; species Shewanella sp. Iso12. The sequence goes on along the minus strand of NZ_JAAUHW010000002.1, from coordinate 94,774 downwards.
AATAGCGGCAATTTCACTGCTCTTGGCGAACAACAAGACACCCGAGGTCGGCCTATCCAACCTGTGGACCGGAAACACATGACAACCCACCAGATCACGGGTCAGCTGCATGGCGAAAAAACGCTCTTTTCGTGCCAGATAGGTTCTATGCACCAGTAATCCCGCCGGTTTATGGATGGCAACCAAGTGTTCATCTTCATAGAGGATACGGATCTCGGGGCACTCTTCATCCACAGGTGTCAAAGCTTGCTCCGAAATCTCGGCTTGAAGCTGGGTCTCATCTTGCTTGTTTGGTAAGGAGTTCATCCAAGGTTCTCAACAAAGTGATCAAATTACGGTATGTGGGCGCTTCGCCCCAGACATGCTCGGCCATAGGTGCAGTTGCTATGGCTGATGGCAGCGGCATTTCGGCGTCTATCAGCGTGCGCATTTTGGGCAGCAAAATAAACTGCAACCAGGCTTCAAATGCCATGCTGTCGCAGGCAAAGGGCGCCTGACTGGCCATGGCTGCCGCGCCAGGTTCGGTTGCGCTCCACATTCCCAGCGCTTTCAACTCGGCCTCTATGGCCAACAGGAGTTTTTCAGTCGCCAGAAAAGGCATCTGTCACCTCGCAGATCCAAAACAATAAATTGGCACCAATCATACCATCGGGCCAAGCTTATCCCTATAATGCACCGCATTTGTTGTACAAGAGTCAAACGAGCATGGACAGTATCACTACCCTCAGCGAACTTCTCAGCGCCGCCAACACCCAATATCAGGTCTATGATCTCGGCCGCCGGGTGCAACACATAGATCCCATGGCTTTTCATCAGATAGAGGGCCTTCAAAGCCCCTATCCCTTCCCCATACAAGGGCATGCCCAGTTTGCCCTGGTGTTCTGGGATGGCAGTAATCAGCAATATATCTGGTTCCTGAAATTACCTTTGGATGAGCGCGGACTCCTGGTCCCTGCTGCACGCAGCCAGTTTATTCAGATGTTGCTTGAAGCCATGGGGGAAAACCTGACCCGTGAACTGACCGAAGCCCAACAGCAACAGATGGCCAATCATCCCTTCAGTTTCAAGCCGCCGCAGGAAAAACTGGCCCTGTTCAACGCCTTGGTGCGCAAACAACTGGGACAAGCCGCTTCTGTGCAGTATGAATATGCCTGCCAATACCTGAGCGGCAAGGTGGCTGCCGAAAACTGGCAACATTTGGGACTGCAAGGACTGGCGGATATCTGTGCCCGGGTCAATGAACTGGATCACTCAGCCCTGTTGCGACAAGGGTTGAGCAAAGGCGCTATCGAGGTGCAAATTGCCCTTTGCCAGCAACTGGAACATATACTATTGCCAGAGCCGCTTGCCGAAACGCTCTTCCAGGCATTCAAAGACGCTGCCCCCGAGCACAAGGTTTACTTCCTTCGCGCCTTGGCATCTCACCCTGAACTCTGCCAACAGGCGATAACAGAGCTGGATAGTCAGCAGGCGCTGAATATTGACGCCTTGATCGCCATTGCCGCCCGTTGCTGGTATAGCCTGAAACAGGATGAGTGCCGCAAAATTTATCTCGAGGCTCTGGCTTTGCAGGAGCAAAGCTTCTTTAATCAAATCTTTGCTGATATTGTGGCCATACCCGGGATACGTACCCAGGTATTGAGCGAACTTCGCAATCCTCACCGCAGTGACCGCCTATCCGGCGCCATCGGCGGTCTGTTCAGGGCGACCACAGAATGATGACAGATTTTCTCCTGATCGCAGCGCTGGTAATGATTGCTGCGTTTTTCTGGCAGTTGCGACAAATGGCCGAACTCAGTCGGATATTTGCCGAGCGGGAATGCCAACGGCAAAAGGTGCAGATGCTTGCCATCGCCATGGAGTCAGCCCGACCCAGCATAGGCGGCAAGAACGGCCTGTGCTGGAATGCACGCTTTATGTTTGAGTTCAGTACCGATGGCATCAACCAGTATCGCGGCCATATCCTGATGCACGGTAAACAGATCCAGAAAATTGAATGGCCAATATTTCCCGAACCCGAGTGGCATGAAGCGCCAACTGCCAGAGGCAGCGTCGGTGGCGGTTGTGGCTCCCGCGGAGGTTGCAGTTCGGGTAAGTGCCGCTGATATTTTGCTGCATCTGACAGAAAACTGAGCCGACCCCGTCGTTGAAGAGTCAGCAGAGTTTGCCAGGTTACACAGATAAAAAATCAGAAAAATGGCAGCAGACTCTTACGCCATCAAAGTTTGAGGACCATTTAAGTCCCCAAATAAAAAATCCCTAAAATAAGAAAGGGCGCGACAATTAAGCCGCGCCCATCTGTTTCTCTGTTAAGCCTTCCAGCTATTAAGTTGCTTCCCTGCACCATCCATGCGTATGCCGTGCGTCCTGCGCTCCCTGTACCATCCTGGTGAGTCCCTGTACTTGCGTACCTGTTCCCTTAGTCCCGATTATCCCTTGATCGGGCCTTGCTCTATCCTTAAGCGTGTCCAGTATCGTCCTTGCGCATCCGTTCAATACATCCTGTTTCGTCTTCCTGACGCTGACCACATTCCTTGGGTCAGTACCTTTCCCTGTTTGCCATCATCCTGATAGGCATCTTCCTTGAGTCATCCCTGGACCGTGTTCCTCACGGTTTAGGTCTTCCTGACCTTGTTCCCTGAATCATCCTTGTCCTTGGATGACTTAAATACTAATCCAATCCCGGCTTCAGGGTTGTACAGAAACCGTTCAATAACTCGTGCAACTTTTTTTTAGCAATTGAAATGGAGTACATAACCAATTAATTTTAAAAGGCTTAATTGTTTTTTAACGACAAAACCCGCTGTTTAACTCTTGTTTGTCTCACAGCCTTGTGAGACATCTCGCACACGATGCCCGGCTTTAATGGAAAACGATGTGTAGTCAAAGACACATCGCCTATAAATCAGTACCGGAATGACCCTAGCTTTAATGACGCCCTATAAGAAAAAACAGCAAAAGAAAAGGCGCGTCCTAAGACGCGCCCTATTTACTGCTGTCAGCCATCCCGCTGAGTTGTGCTCCCTGCACCTTCCATGCGTATGAATTTCTTCCTGTGGACACCTTGTCTCAGTTACGACAGCTTCCAAGCTATCTTTTCATCCCTGCTTACAACCATCCTGGTGTCTGCTCAATTCCCTTGAGCCTCCTTGTGGCCTCCTGGCACTCATCTTCCATGTTTGCCCATCCACTAGCAGCTGTCGTCCATGAGTTGGGTATTCCCTTAACCCAAAGGCTGGCATCCCTGAGCCTGTCCTCTACTTCGTCCTGAACGCTTTCCTTAGCAGACCTTCCTGTCTCAAATTGCCTTTCCTGGCGCGGCAATTTCCTTATTACCGGAAAAATCTCCTGTGTATCCATCATGGATACTGCTTTCCCTGCGAGCCATTTCCTTGGCTTGAACTTCCCTGGAATGGTTTCAAGACCTCCTGTCTTGATTGTCATCCATGACTGAAATCCATTTAGCAGGCTTCCTTGCAGCTCGTCCTTGCATAGGCCTTTCCAAAACGTGTCATCCTGACACTTGCCCTTCCTTGGCTGCCGCCTTAAACTCCTTGGCGTTGCTTTCCTTGCAGCTCCCTCTTCCTTGAGGCTCGTAATTTCAGCTCCTTTCCTTGGAAGCTCTGTCAAAGCATCCTGCCCTGACCACGACTTAAGTGTACCCAAGGACCCCTCTTTGAGATGGTCAATTTTAGAACAGGCTGGGAATGACAAATATTCAGCAGTCGCTAATGAAATGCTAATCACTTGTTTATTAACAATATTTAATTATTCGCCAGTAAGAACAGCCAATAAGTCTTATGTTTGTCGCACAGCTTTGTGAGACATATCTCACATTGGTACTGGTAAATAACCAAAAACACTCAGAAACGACGTTTGCCACTGACAAATTGGGCCAACATGACCCAGTCAGCCATCAAGCTGTAGACTGGGTATTGAAAGGTCGCCGGCTTATTGTGTTCAAAACCAAAGTGACCAATCCAGGCAAAGCCATAACCCACCACAGGCAGAGCCAAGAGCCATACAAATTGTCCACTAAGCAGGCTGAATAACAGAATAAGCAATACCAAGGTCGAACCTAGATAATGCAAACCTCGGCATACGGGATCGGAATGCTGAGATAGATAGAAAGGATAAAACTCAGCAAAACTCTTGTACTTTTGCTCCACTCTTAACTCCTGTTATTGGTAGACGTCATCATCGGTATGACTGTGGTAAAAGAGCAACTCTCCGGTTAACTGCCCTATATTGAGCTCAACCACGGGTACAAAGCCTTGCTCTCGGAACAGATGAGAATGGCCATCCTCAGTCACAAAGACTCCAACCCCTTCCAGCTCCGGCTGCTCATCACACCAACCCAATACCGCCTGGACGAGCAACTTGCCATAACCCTTGCGCTGCTCGGTTAAAGCTACTGCAATGAACTGTATAATGCCGTATTCAGTAGCCGGCAGGTGCTCCAGAATTGAATTCTCCTTCTGCATCAACTTCTGCGTCGATTGCCAGCCTGTCCCCAGCAGCATTTTCAAACGCCAATGCCAATAGCGTCCCTCCCCTTGGGGAAGTGATGAGGTCACCACGCAGGCAACCCCAATCAAGCGCTCAGCGTCGAACAACCCAATAAGAGGCTGCTCCTGTTGCCAAAGCTCATTGAGCTCTTCACGGATCGCGGCTCTGAGCTTTTGTTCATATTCGACGGCATTGGCGGCCGGCAAGGTCTGCTGAAAAAACGCATCATCGTGATAGGCGTTATAGAGAATTGATGCGGCCAGGCGCAAATCTTCCGCTGTCAGGTAGACGGCACGCAGAGAATCGGGAGTCTGGGTTTCCATTTGTTGTTGTCCTTGTCAGCCAAAAGGGCAATTTCCAATTTAACAATATTGGATCAAAGTGCAATATCTTGATCTTGCTTGCCAGACATTGTCACTTCATCTTTAGGCAGATTGGTATAAGCTAAGGGGAAGGAATAAGGCTTACTATCTGTTTTATTAAGGCTTGTTCACTCATCACCTTGACAAGATATGTCAGGACTTCTGGAGGTCAGAATATGGATACCACCCACACAGACTTGGCCCATTTATTTGAGCAATTGGGACTCCCCAGCAGCAGTAAGGCGATAGAAGGCTTTATCGGCGCACATTCTATCCCCGAGGGAGTCAAACTGGTGGATGCACCATTCTGGAATGAAGCGCAGCGCACTTTTTTAACAGAGGCTCTGGCCGAGGACGCCCAATGGTCAGACACCATAGACCATTTGGACGCCCAGCTCAGGAGTTGATTGAAATTGGGATGAGTGTGAATTACAGCTGCGCGTAAGCCTTATCGCCCCAGCCAATCAGTTGTTGATCGCGAAACACCAAGGGGGTGCACTCATCCTTGGTGGTCTTGCCATCACTGTGTCTGTGGCGGGTACGGTAAAATAGTACCTGTACTTGCTGATCATTGGAGAGAAAGGCTTCATTAAAGTCGGCCTGCCCCATGAGCTGCTGCACCTGTTGCTGATCCATTCCCAGAGTCAACTTGGCCAGTTGTTGCTGATTTTGCTGTTGCTGCAATTGCCAGGACTCCTTTTCATCCCAGTTGGCTTCGTGATCGCCGACATTGACCACACAGGCACTAAGCCCTAAGCTTGCAATCCCCATCAGTGGCAGTAATAACTTGTTCATTGTCACTCCTTGTTATATTTATCAAATGTTGACTTTTGTTAAGCAAATGCAGCAAACGCTATGCAACATGCAGGCCAACAAATAAACTGATAAATATCAAAATGATAAAAGCAAACAACTGCTGCACTATGTAACTATTCGCGAAAATGTGAGGTTTTTTACCAAGATGTCCACTCCACTGGAACAGGTCATGGCCGCCGCGGCGGCAGTAGCCCAAAGCGGCCATACTCCCTCTCTGGCACTGATTAAGGCAAGACTCGGCAACAAGTTACCAATGCCACTGCTGGTTGAAGGTCTGCAGCGTTTCAAATCCCTGCCAGAGAGTGAACGGGAAAAACAGCTTGAAGACGCACCTCAACTGCAAGAAACCGTGCCACAACAAGCTGTCACCACAGTAGAAGTTCTCCAGCAGGAAATCAGCCAGCTACGCCAGGAACAGCAGCAACTGAAACAAGAATTCGCGGCCTTGCAGCAAAGACTCGCCAAGCTTGAGGAACAGCAATAATGTTTGTCTGCGAACTCAGGTTTGAATGCTTTGCCAACACCACTATCAGCGCCGCAGAAAAAGCCATCAATACCCTGCTTGAGGCCTGGCGGGCCAACGGTCAGGTATTGGGACGGGAATTTGCGGTGGCCTTTAGGGACGGGGAGTTCAGAGTCAGGCTGCTGCTACCGGAAGAAACCAGTCTGGCCAACAGGCACAACAGTCCCTGGGCCAAACAGGCGTTGCAGCAGTTAACCGAGGTCAAACTGCTGGCCCCCAAGGAAAAGCTCATAGGTCAGGATATCAATTCCGAGGTCAGCACCCTGGAGCCCCCAAGTTGGCAGCTGCTTTATACCAGCTATGTGCATATGTGCTCGCCGCTGCGCAGCGGCGATAACTTGCTACCCATTCCACTCTACCGCATTCCCGCGACCTTCAACGGCGATCACAAGCGGGTGATCCGTTGGCAAACCGAGTGGCAAGCCTGTGATGAACTGCAGATGGCCGCAGCAACCAAGGCCGAATTTGCCGCACTTGAGGAGCTTTCCAGCCCGGATAGCGATCTGTTCCGCCGCGGCTGGGATCTGCGCGGCCGTATCGAATATCTGACCAAAATTCCTACCTATTACTACCTTTACCGGGTCGGGGGAGAGAGTAAGCAAGCCGAATTGGCCCGTCCTTGCCCCCGTTGCGGCAACCCGGACTGGCGCCAACCCAGCCCGTTGCTGGATCTGTTTCATTTCCGCTGTGACAACTGCCGGATAGTCTCCAACCTCTCCTGGGATCATCAATAAACTGGGACAATCAATAGTCTAGGATCATCAATAGCAGTGATCATCAATCAATAGTGATTGTGGTAACCCCGACTGTCAGCGGCGGGAAAACAGGTGTTGCCACATAAGCTTCATCCGCGCCCAGAGACCGGGATGGTCGACATTCGCCATTGCCGGCTCCACAGGCTCAACCGCCGGCGCCACTCTGGGGCGCAACAAAGCGAGAAACTCTTCCAGACTGTCTGCCAGCTTCTTTGAGGGGAGCTCACCCGGGGTCTCACGCCAGACAGCACCGGTTTCATTATCCACGCAGATCATCTCATCACCTTGCCCCAACAGACCGATAAACCAGGTCGGTGGCTGCTTGAGCTTGCGTTTCATCATCAGGTGCCCAATCAGATTCTGCTGCAGAAACTCAAAATCGTCCTGGCTCCAGGGCTGCAGTAGTTCCCCTTCGCCGAAATCGGCTTCAAACAACAGATGCGCGGCAAAAAACTGTCCATAAAACTCGTCGATATCGGCATGCAACGGCAACTCCAGCGCATGACTGACATTGGCAAAACTGCCTGGCTGTTCACGGCGAATAGTCTGCCACAGTAGCGGATCTTCGCCATTCTCCTGCAGCAAACAGGGCGAGGCTTCTCCCCTGGCATAATATCTGGGGCCTTCCCCCAGACTCGACTGGTAACTTTGATGATAACGGCTGAGAAATTGCTCCAACGCCTGGGCACAAGACACTTATCGCACTTCCAAATTCAGGTATAATGGTGGCCTATTTTGACACGGAAACCCGCTTGATGACACAGAATCACGACCCTTACCGGAACGCCGAAGCCTTATCTGGCCTGACACTGGGTCAGCAGACAGATTATCAAGAGCATTACGCCCCTGAGCTGTTGCAGGGTGTGCCCCGCAAACTCAACCGTGATGCAATCAACCTGAGTGCGCCTCTGCCGTTTCAGGGGGCCGATATCTGGACCGGCTATGAACTCTCCTGGCTCAATGCCAAGGGCAAGCCCATGGTGGCCATCGCCGAGTTCCAGCTGGATCTCAACAGTGAGCATTTAATTGAGTCCAAATCCTTCAAGCTCTATCTGAACAGTTTCAATCAAACCCGCTTTGACAGTACTGAAGCCGTCGAGCAGACCCTGACCCAAGATCTGAGCCGCTGTGCCAATGGCGAGGTAAAAGTCAGAGTGATTGAGCCCAAGCACTTCAACAGTCAGAGAGTTGTTGAGCTGCCGGGGCACTGCATTGACGATCTGGATATTGAAGTCAGCGACTATGAGTTCAACCCCAAATGGCTCGAGGACAGCACAGACGACAAGCAGATAGTCGCCGAGACCTTGAACTCCAACCTGCTTAAGTCCAACTGTTTGATCACCTCACAGCCTGATTGGGGCAGCGTGATGATCCGCTACCAGGGCCCCAAGATAGACAGGGAAAAACTGCTGCGTTATCTGATCTCTTTCCGCCAGCATAACGAGTTCCACGAGCAGTGTGTCGAGCGGATATTCACCGATCTGAAGCGTTTCTGCCATTGCAGCAAGTTGACCGTCTACGCCCGCTACACCCGCAGAGGCGGATTGGACATCAACCCTTTCCGCAGTGACTTTGAGCACGTGCCGGAAAGCCAACGCCTGGCAAGACAGTAATCGAACATAAAGCGGCTTTAAAGCCGCTTTTTCATTCTTGCCGGTAACCTATTTCAGAGTGCTACTGACCAAGGTGCCACAGCAGTTGCCAGTTGATGGCTGCAGGCGCCCCCAGCGTCAGGGCCAATCGATAACCCGGCTCCATATGGCCAAGCCAACTCTGCCATTGGGTGTTTTCCTTAGGCTTTAGCAAAAGCCCACGGCGCATCGCAACAATCTCGGCTGGCCGCTCGGCCGAGCATGCCTCCCCTGAGCTCAAGTCAAACGCAAACCCATCGAGCGGCTGCGCCAACCCCTTGCCGGTCGCTTTGATATAAGACTCTTTCAAGGCCCAGAGGTCGAAAAACGCCTCTCGCCGCGTGGCATCATCCAGATTTCGTAATTGCTGCAGCTCAAAAGGCGCAAAATAGTGGCGCATCACAGTATCGATAGCCGTGCGCATCCGTAAACGCTCTATATCGACGCCGAGTTGCAACTCAGGAGAAGGATGTTTCAGCAATGCCAACAGCAGCCAATCACCGCTGTGACTGAGGTTAAAATGCAGCTGAGTCTGTTGAAACTGCTCATCACAAAGGCGCGGCTTACCCTGGGGACCATAATCGAAACACCACTCCCGGGCTGCAAGCGGCGCTTGAGTACTCAGGGTCTTTCTCAGCAAGGCGCGGCTTGTTATTGCCCTTTGTTGTACCTCTTTATGGCTTATTCGGGCAAACTTTTCCCGCTCGGCCGGCGTCAGGCACAGCGCCAGGTCTTTGATTTTTAAAGGCTCACTCTGGCGTAAGGGATACAAAAAGAGTTGCACGGCGTTGATGGGAGACTCCAAAAAACCAAGGGGGAGTAGGCTATTTTGCCTTGGCCTCCCCCTCGGTCTCAAGTGCTAATCATTCATGTTTTGCTGATTCATTTTATCGACATAGGCTCTCGCCTCTTCCCGCTCTCTTTCCCGCTGCTGGGCGGTTGTACAGCGGCGGTTGGGAATATTGCTGCCGGTGACCCTAACCCGGTCGCAGCGGTATCCCTGTTCATCGAGTCTTTGTTGGCGGGCCGCGTCCTCAGGCGACAACTCGGCGGTCGTTGCACTGGTACCACTGCAACCGGCGCCAAATACAGTAAACAAGGCCGCACTCGCCATTCCCAGTAGATTATTTTTTGTTAAATACACCTGACACTCTCCATTTCTGTTGCTGATGCCAGTTCATCCAGCCGCCCTAAAGGCAGATACCCAAGTTGTAACATAAGCTGCAATATAAGCTGCAACAGACCGCAAGGGATTAGGGATAAATAGGTATCAGATATCCATTTTTACAGCACAAAAAACCAAAACAACCAATTTATATCAATTTAAAAACAAGTTAACAACAAACGAAGTTAGCGAACAAAAGTCTTTAAAACAAAAGAAAGATTTTAAGTCCCAGATGATTGTATCGAGCGGCAGGCACTGGTAATCTGCTTCACCTGTTACTGAAATAACAGCCTGACGCTCAGTATTGTGGAAGTTTGCAACCATGGCAGACAGGCGAGAAAGGAAGCCCAAGGGCCCAGTCCCAGCTGATTATGAAGCAAACTCAAACCGGAAAACGGCGTCATCGTAATGCCACCACCACCCCGGAAATGCGCCGCTTTATCCAGGAGTCGGAACTCAATGTCAGCCAACTGGCACGGTTACTGAATATCAGTGAAGCAACCGTTCGCAAGTGGCGTAAACGCGAGTCGACCCAGGATCAATCCCACACCCCGCATCATCTGAATACCACTCTGAGCGATATTCAGGAGTATGTGGTTGTCGGGCTGCGCTGGCAGCTCAAGATGCCGCTGGACAGGCTGTTGCAAGTCACCCAGGAGTTTATCAATCCCCATGTTTCGCGCTCCGGGCTGGCCCGCTGTCTGAAACGCCACGGCGCATCCCGGCTCGACAATATCGATGCCGCGCACTCGCTACCGCCGAAACACTTCAATAAGCTGCCGGTCTACAGCGGCAGCAAAATGCAAACCTACACCCTCAACAGCCAAACGCTCGCCGATGCGTTGATGCTGCCCAGTACCGATGAACACACTGTGGTTCAGGTCGAAGCCATGAGTATTCCCATTGGCCAACAGACCCATTCGGTACTCATAGGGATGGATCCCGTCAGCGGCTGGGTCTATGTCGACATCTATCAGGATAACGACACCCACGCCGCCGACCGCTACATAGCCTACGTCCTCAAGCGAGCCCCGTTTGCCCTGCGCCGCTTGCTGGTACGCAACTATCATATTTTCCAGTCCAGGTTTCCCGCTGCCGCCAAGGCAGGGCGCAAACCCAGGCCGCAACTTGCAGCCACCAATGGAGACGCTCAATGAGCCAAGAACAAGCCTCTCAGATAGACAAACGCCTCAACAAAAGGCTGAAAGACACGCCGATTGCCATAGTCGGCATGGCGAGCCTGTTTGCCGGCAGCCGTTATCTGAACCAGTTTTGGGATCTGATCTGCGACAAGATAGATGCCATCACCCAAGTGCCCGCCGACCGCTGGCAAGTGGCAGACTATTTTGACCCCGACAAGAAAGCCGCCGACAAGAGTTACTGCAAGCGCGGCGGCTTTATCCCGGAAGTGGATTTCAACCCCATGGAGTTTGGTCTGCCGCCCAATATCCTCGAACTGACCGACACCTCGCAGCTGCTGTCGCTGGTGGTAGCCAAAGAGGTGTTGGAAGATGCAGGTATCCATGAAGACTCGGACTATGATCGCGACCGCATCGGCATCACCTTGGGGATTGGCGGTGGCCAGAAGATCAGCCAAAGCCTCAATGCCAGGCTGCAATACCCTGTGCTGAAAAAGGTGTTCCGCGAGAGTGGCGTCAGTGAGCAGGACAGCGAAATGCTGATCCGCAAGTTCCAGGACCAATATATACACTGGGAGGAAAACTCCTTCCCTGGGTCGCTCGGCAATGTTATCGCCGGTCGGATTGCCAACCGTTTCGATCTCGGCGGCATGAACTGTGTGGTCGACGCCGCCTGTGCCGGCTCTCTGGCGGCAATGCGGATGGCGCTCACCGAGCTGACTGAAGGCCGCAGCGATATGATGCTCACCGGAGGCGTCTGCACCGACAACTCCGCCTATATGTACATGAGCTTCTCCAAGACCCCGGCCTTTACCAGCGATGAGCAGATAAAGCCGTTCGACGCCGACTCCCGCGGCATGATGATAGGCGAAGGCATAGGCATGGTGGCGCTGAAACGCCTGGATGATGCCGAGCGCGACGGTGACCGCATTTATGCGGTGATCAAAGGGGTTGGCGCCTCCAGCGACGGCAAGTTCAAGAGCATTTACGCGCCGCGCCCCGAAGGCCAGGCTAAAGCACTGCAGCGGGCCTACGATGATGCCGGGTTCCCGCCCCATACTCTGGGCCTGATGGAAGCCCACGGCACAGGTACTGCCGCCGGTGATGTGGCCGAATTCAGCGGCCTCAACGCCGTAATGAGCCAGGATAATCCTGAGCTGCAGCATATTGCGCTGGGTTCAATCAAGTCCCAGGTGGGCCATACCAAGTCGACCGCCGGCACCGCCGGTGTGATCAAGGCGGCATTGGCGCTGCATCACAAGGTGTTGCCACCCACCATCAATGTGAAGCAGCCCAACCCCAAGATGGCAGTGGAGCAATCGCCCTTCTATCTCAACACCCAAACCCGCCCCTGGATGCCAAGAACCGACGGTACACCGAGGCGCGCCGCCGTCAGCTCCTTTGGCTTTGGTGGCACTAACTTCCACCTGGTATTGGAAGAGCACAGCCCCGAATTACCCAAGCAACCCGCTCGCCTGAGACGCACGCCTTTGCCACTGCTGTTCTGCGCTCCGGACAAACCGGCGCTGGAGCAAGAGATAAGCGCTCTGCTCAAGACGCTGAACTCAGATGCCCATGGCGACCTTGAAACCCTGTGCGCGCCCTATCGCCTCGGCAGCCAGACACAGGTACAAGGCCCCAGGCTGGGACTGCTTGCCTGCGACACCATAGAGCTGCAGCAAAAACTGCAACAGGCCTTGAACAAGCTGCAAAGCACGGTGGAAGAACAGCCGCAAACCCGTTGGCAACAGCAGGGAGTCGAGTACCGCAGCGCACCTTTGACTGAGGCCAAGACCGCCGCCCTGTTTGCCGGTCAAGGCAGTCAGTATCTACAGATGGGCTCTGGGCTAACCCAGCTCTATCCCGAGCTTCGCGCCGAATTTGCCGCCGCCGACCGAGAGTTTTCCCGCCAGGGCGTAGCCGATAAGTACGGCATGGGCCCCTTGTCGGCGCGGGTGTTCCCGATAGCCAAATTCACGCCCCAGGCCAACAAAGAGGATGAACTGGCACTGGCCAATACCCGCTTTGCCCAAAGCGCCATCGGCGCCCTCGGCATGGGACAGTTCACTCTGCTTTGTCAGGCCGGATTCCAAGCGGATATGCTGGCCGGTCACAGCTTTGGTGAGCTGTCGGCGCTGCGCGCCGCTGGTGCCTTGAGCCGTGAGAGCTATTACGCGCTAGCCTTCGCCCGTGGCGATGCCATGGCCAGCGTCCCCGAAGATAAAGACCCGGGCGCCATGAGCGCCGTTATTCTGCCCTCGGCCGCTGAGCGCAATACTCTCGAGCAACTGCTGCAGACTGAACCCGAGGTGCAAATAGCCAATATCAACAGCCCGGTTCAGCTTGTGATTGCCGGCGCGAGTGAAGCGGTGACCCGGCTCAACCTCAAGCTGAACGAGGCAGGTTTGCGCGCCATAGCGCTGCCGGTATCCGGTGCCTTCCACACTCCGCTGGTGGCCCATGCGCAGCAACCCTTTGCCGAGGCGATTGCCCACCAGGGCTTGAGCGATGCGAAAACGCCTCTGTATGTCAATGCCACAGGTGACAAGCTGGCACAGGATGCCGAAAGCCTCAGAGCCAACCTGGAGCAGCATATGCTCAAGCAGGTGCGCTTCAGTGAGCAGATAGAGAGCATGTACCGGGACGGCGCCAGAATATTTGTCGAGTTTGGCCCGAAAAACACCCTGGCCAGGTTGGCACAAGCCACCTTGGGCGATCGCGCCGCCGAATGCCTGTTCCTGTCGCTGGACAACCCAAGCTGTATCGATTCACTGGCCGCCGACACTGAGCTGAAGCAAGCCCTGCTCAGCCTGGCATTGGCGGGCCTGCCTCTGACAGATCCCGATGCCTATCGCGCCGTACAAACCCAGGCCAAACACAAGGCCTCACCGATGACTATCAAGCTCGGTGCCAGTAACTATATCAGCCCGGCGACCGCCCAGAAGATGGCGGCCTCACTCAAAGAGGGCCGGGTCAGTCAACAGACAAAAATAGTCGAGAAAGTCGTGGAAAAAATAGTCGAGATCCCAGTAGCGGTCGCAAGCCAGAACCCGAGTCAACCGAGCCAAGCTACAGCGCCACAAGCTGCAAACGGCCTCCCAGCAAACAGCGGCAGCGGATTACAGCAGTTTTTCAGCGCCCAGCAACAGTTGGCCGAGCTGCATCAGCAGTTTCTGAATATCCCACTGCAATATGGCAACAGTGTGCAGCAACTGCTCGCAGAGCAAGTAAAACTGGCGACGGCCGGCAAAGCGATTCCTGACAGCCTCAACCAGACCCTGGCCATGTTCCACCAGCACCAGGCCGAGACATTGAAGATCCACAACGACTTTATTCAGTCGCAAAATCTCGGCGCCCAGCAGTTGTTGCAACAACTTCAGGGCGGTGCTGTGTTGCCCAATGCTGTGTTGCCCAATATAGAGCAAACCCAAGCAGTACCAGTGTCTGTGTCTGTGCCAGTGCCCGCCCAGGCTGCAGCGCCTGTAACTCACGCCGCAGCGCCAGTCAAAGCAGCAAGCACGCCACAGCAACCAAACCAAGTGCTACAGAGCCGGCCTCAAGCTCCAATCCCTGTCCCAACCATAGCCGTAACCACAGCCAAGCCAAGCACAGGTGTCGAAGAGCTGATGTTACAAGTCGTGGCCGATAAGACAGGCTACCCCACGGAAATGCTGGAGCTGGGGATGGATATGGAGGCCGATCTCGGTATCGACTCCATCAAGCGGGTGGAAATTCTCGGCACAGTGCAAGATCAATTGCCCAACTTGCCACAATTGGATGCCGCCACTCTAAGTGAATGTCGTACCCTGGGGCAGATAGTCGATTATCTGCAGCAAAGCACCGGAGTGAACGCCAGTGTTCAGCCACTCCTGGCTCAATCAAACGCAGCTCAATCAAACACTGCTCATGCAAATCAGAATGATGTCACGGCACTGATGCTGCAGGTAGTGGCCGACAAAACCGGCTACCCCACAGAGATGCTCGAGCTGGGGATGGATATGGAGGCCGATCTCGGTATCGATTCCATCAAGCGGGTGGAAATTCTCGGCACAGTGCAAGATCAACTGCCTGAGCTGCCGCCGCTGGATGCCGCAACTCTAAGTGAATGCCGCACCCTGGGGCAGATTGTCGACTATCTGCAGCAAAACGCCAGTGTGAACGCCAGTGTTCAGCCACTCCTGACTCAATCAAACGCAGCTCAATCAAACACTGCTCATGCAAATCAGAATGATGTCACGGCGCTGATGCTGCAGGTAGTGGCCGACAAGACCGGCTACCCCACAGAGATGCTCGAGCTGGGGATGGATATGGAGGCCGATCTCGGTATCGATTCCATCAAGCGGGTGGAAATTCTCGGCACAGTGCAGGATGCCTTGCCTGAGCTGCCGCCACTGGATGCCGCCACCCTAAGCGAATGCCGCACCCTGGGGCAGATAGTCGATTATCTGCAGCAAAGCGCCGGAGTGAACGCCAGTGTGCAGCCTGAGGTAATTCAGCCGAGCCCTGCCCAGTCAAGTACAGTCAAGTCAAACACTGCTCATGCAGATCAAAGCGATGTCACGGCACTGATGCTGCAGGTGGTGGCCGACAAGACCGGCTACCCGGCAGAGATGCTGGAACTGGGGATGGATATGGAAGCCGACCTCGGTATCGATTCCATCAAGCGGGTGGAAATTCTCGGCACAGTGCAGGATGCCTTGCCTGAGCTGCCACAATTGGACGCCGCCACTCTAAGCGAATGCCGCACCCTAGGGCAGATTGTCGACTATCTGCAGCAAAGCGCCGGTGTGAACGCCAGTGTGCAGCCTGAGCCAGTATCAAATAAGAGTGATGTCACGGCAATCATGCTACAGGTAGTGGCCGACAAGACCGGCTACCCGGCAGAGATGCTGGAACTGGGGATGGATATGGAGGCCGACCTCGGTATCGATTCCATCAAGCGGGTGGAGATCTTGGGCACAGTGCAGGACAAATTGCCTGAGCTGCCGCCGCTGGACGCCGCAAGCTTAAGCGAATGCCGCACCTTGGGGCAGATAATAGATTGTTTTGCCGGCTCAAGCGCTGAGCATGCAGCCGAGCCGCTAACCCAAACCTATGAGACGCCAAACACTCAGCCGAGTGTGGCCTTGCCGCCCCATTCGGGAGTCAACCTAAAAAAGCTGCCGGCGGCAGATAGATTCTCAGGCGCAAGCGCCGAGGCTCTGTTTGCCGCGAACAGCTGTGCGCTGCTGCTTGATGACGGCCACAATGCCGGTGTCCTGGCCAAGAAACTGACAGACAGTGGCATCAGTGTCACTCTGGTGCGCCCGGCGGCAACCGATTCGCAATCGGCGCTGGATAGCAAGCTGCCAATCCTGACTCTGGCCAGCAATGATGATGCCGGAGTCAAGGCGCTCATCGCCGGGCTCAAACAGCAAGTGGCCATCTATATCCATCTGCAGCCACAACTGCCGCGGGAACAACTCGAGGAGTTGATGCCGCTCAACATCACGGCCAAGACTCAGGTACAACTGAGCTTCCTGTTCGCCAAGCATTTGAGCCCAACCTGGCAAGCGCCGACAAAAGGCCGCCGCGCCTTTATCACTGTGGCGCGCATGGATGGTCAGCTGGGTTTCAGCGGTCAGCCCTGTGAATTGAATCAGAGTGCCCTGTTTGGCTTAACCAAGACCCTGGCGCAGGAATGGCCTCAGGTGCATTGCCGCGCGTTGGATCTTGCTCCTGAGCTTGATGCCTCGGCGCTGGCCTCGCAAGTCATGGATGCGCTCTACAGCCCGAGCCAGGATCCGTTGGAATGGGGCAAAAGCGCCGCCGGCAGAGTGACCCTGGTAGCGACTTCGGCCGATGACCAGATTGCTGCCGATACAGGCATGGCGCCATGCAGGCTCGATAGTTCAGATAAAATACTGGTGACCGGGGGCGCAAAAGGCGTCACCCTGGACTGTGCCCTGGCGCTGGCCCGCCAAAGTGGTAGTCACTTTATTCTCGCCGGTCGCAGCAAGGCCTTGGCATTGGAAGCATTCCCCGATTGGGCCAAGGGGCTTGAGAGCGGTCAGCTAAAAGCAGCCGCAATCACCGCGCTAATGGCCAAGGGGCAAAAGCCCTCGCCCAAGGAAGTGGAAGCCCTGATAAAACCTCTTGTCAACGCGCTTGAGATTCACGCAGCGCTCAAGCGCTTTGAGGCCATAGGTGCCAGCGCCGAATACCTGAGTCTGGATGTCAGTAACCCGGATGCGGTCGCGTCCACACTGGCGCCCATTCAGGCATTGGCGCCTATCAGCGGGCTGATTCACGGCGCCGGGGTGTTGGCCGATAAACACATCGCCGACAAAACCCTCGCCGAACTCGAATTGGTTACAGGCACCAAGGTTGGCGGCCTCTTCGCCTTGCTCAGAGCCTTGGCGCCAAACAAAAAGGCCGCCGAGCACTTAAAACTGTTGGCGCTGTTTTCCTCCGCCGCCGGTTTCTACGGCAACACAGGCCAGAGCGACTACGCCATGGCCAATGAAATTCTCAATAAAACCGCTCATCGGCTGCATCATGAGTTGCCGACCACCCGAGTGATCAGTTTCAACTGGGGCCCCTGGGATGGCGGCATGGTCAACGCGGCGCTGAAGCAGATATTTGAGTCCCGCGGCGTCTATGTGATCCCAAGAGAAGCCGGTGCCAAGCTGTTTGCCGAGGCGATTCTGGCCCGCTCAGAGCCGCAGCTATTGATAGGCTCCAGCATGCAAGGCCCGGGTGGCAAACAAGGCCTGAACCACATAGATGTGCCAGAGGCCCAAGCCGGCCCTCAAACCCTGAGTCGCAGCATCAAGCGCCAGGAGCTGGCGCTGCTGGAAGATCACTGCATAGGTGGCAATCCGGTATGGCCGACTGTCTGCGCGCTCCAGTGGATGCTGCAAAGTGCCCAGAGCCTCTTTGGCGGCGATTGGCGCGCCGTGGACTATAAGCTGCTCAAAGGCGTGGTATTTGACAGTGATGAAAAGCGATTGCAGCTCAGCCTGACGCTGGGAACCGACGGCGAGCTGCAGGCGAGCATCAGCTGTGATGAGCGGCCTCAGTACCAGGCGACCTTACTGCCGTTAATACAGCAGCCGTTAATACAGCAGCCGTTAATCCAGCAGCCGTTAATGCCGCAGCAAGCCAGTCAGCCACTGGCGCATGTTTCTATGACTGAGATAGGCGAAGGTGAACTCCAAGTGCGTCAAGGCAGTGAGTTTTATCACAGCGGCGCCCTGTTCCATGGCCCGCAGCTGCAGGCCATTACTGAGGTGCTGCAGTTTGACGACCAAGGGCTTAGCTGCCGATACCAGCTACCGGATGCCGCATCGAGCGAAGATCGCGCCCTGATCCAGCAAGACGCACTGCTGCAGGCCATGTTGATCTGGGCCCGGCTCAAATACGATGCCGCCAGCCTGCCCTCCTCACTGGCGGCGCTCTGGCAAAACGCCCTGCTGCCTGAAAATGACATCGGCCTTATTCGCCTGCAGGTGACCAAGCACTCCAGCCGTCAGCTCAGCGCCGATCTGGCCCTGTTCAACGCCGAGGGCCAGCTGCAAACCGGGCTGGAAAATGCCAAGGTCACCATTAGCAAGGGGCTCAATGCCGCCTTTGAACCGGCCAAGGCCGCCACAGGTAATAGAGAAAGGCCTTGAGCAAAGCGATAGGCCCTATGCCTCACATTGGAGTAAAGCCAGCTGAGTCCGCGGCCGAAAAGCCGCTGCGGCTGGCACTGTGCCTGGTCGAAGAGGAGCAAAGCCTGGCCCCCAAGCTTCGGGCTGCCTTGCGCACTATCGCGTTTGATAGTAATCAGGTTCCCGACTGGCCTTGGCTGGTGGCCGAAGTCAAGGCCGGGGCAAGCCTGAGCCTGGTGCAGCCATCAAAGCAGCGGCTATTGCTGCTAAGCGCAGTCGATGCGGCGCAAGCAAGACTGCATCCCCAAGCCTTGCTGCAGGCCTTAAGCCATGGCGCTCACAAGCCGCAGCAGCTTCTTAAGCAGGCCTGGCAGCAGGCAAAACGCCCGGAGGTGGAGGAAAGGGACACTCTGTTTCTGGAGCAACCGTTGCAGCTTGAGCAGTTATGCCTGCAACTGGAGGCATTTGCCAAGCGGCGCCAGGTACAGAAAATGGCGGGGTTGCCTTTTCAAGGCAAGTCTCTGGCGCTGGTCTTCAGCTCCCCTGCTATGGCGCTGATCCTCAGCCAAGGCACAGCCTTGAGCGGCTCTTGTGATAAAACAGCCCTGAGCAGCTCTTGTGTGAGCGGCTTGGCTTTTGGAAAAGAATCAACCTCTGGCCTTTGCTCCCAAGGAGCACCCTGGCTTTTGCCACTGACCTTGATTGCCAATCCAAAGACTCTGCTCAGTGAGGCGCAAACTGCGCTGCAGCAGGCCAAAAGTCGCCTGAGCCAATCGATGAGCGCAGATGCTCTGGCGCGCTGGCTGACGGATGAACTGAAAACCCTGGAGCAGAGCTTTTCAGGCACAGCGCCCGAGGGCGGCGAATACTATTCGCTGGCGCTTATTGGCAGAGATGCCGCCGAGCTTATTGCCGAGAGCGAATTGCTCCTGGGTCAGCTTCGGAAAATAACGTCTTTGGCCGAAGTGCCAGAGCTTGAGCTTATTACGCCAAATGGCAGCGTTTTTTGCGCCCAGCCGCTGGGCCCTGCTCGCCTCTGCTTTGTCTACCCGGGTGTCGGCACGGCTTACCATGGCATGCTCGGCGCCTTAAAGCAGGCCTTCCCCAAGAGTTATGCCGATTTTGAGGCCGCAGCAACAGCCGAAAATGTCGCCCTATGCACCCTGCTGCCAACAGCCTTGAGCGATATTTCTTATACATCAGCCTTGAGCGATGCTTCCAAAGAAACAACCTTGAGCGATAAAGAAGAGGCCACACCCAGTCCGGCGCCAACAATGACACTCGCCGAGCAGGCCGTTGCCGGGGTCGGCGCCAGTGTGCTGCTGACGCAGATACTGCGGCGTGAGTTCAAGCTCCGCCCGGCCTTTGCCATCGGCTACTCCATGGGCGAAGCGGCCATGTTTGCCGCCAATGGCGTCTGGGACAAGCCTTTTGCTTTGGTTAAACCTACGCTGGAAAGCCGGATTTTCTCAGAGCAGATCTCGGGCGCGCTCACAGCCGTGCGTCAGGAGTGGCAACTCGATGCCAGAGATGCCATCTGCTGGAACAGTTTTCTGCTGCGCATTGATGCCGACAGCATCACACCATTATTGCAAAACCCGGCTTACTCGCGGGTCTACCTCGCCATACGTCAGGGGCCTAGCTGCGTGCTGGCCGGGGATGAGGCTCAGTGCCGGGCACTGATAAAGTCCCTTGGCAAACGCGGCGTTGCCGCCAACCGGGTCACCGCCATGCACACACCGGCGGCCCTGCGTGTAAAGCCCGAATTGACCGCCTTTTATGACAGGCCACTCTCGGGCGAGCTTGAACAGCCGCAGCCCGTCTATATCAGCGCCGGCAGCGAGCAGCCGCTCAAACCTGCCAGGCTTGAGCGCAAGCCGATAGCCGAGACCATAGCGACTTGTTTCAGTCAGCCACTCAATGTGGAGTCGCTGCTGCAACGGGCCCGAAAACATGGCGCGCAACTGTTTCTGGAAGTCGGCGCCGACAGCCAAACCAGCAGCATTATTCAGGCGATGGCCGGAAAACAGCTCTCCAGCGATATCAAGGCCTTTGGTTGCGATCGCAAACATAGCGGCGCCGCCGACAACAAAGCATTACTCAAGGCCCTGGCTCGACTCATCAGCCACAGGGTCCCACTGGCCACAGCGGCACTGTATCCACAGCTTGCCCGGCCCGATAACTTAGTGACGTGAGAAAGTGAGAACAGAGTGACAAGTAAACAAGCCGAGCCCATCGCCATAGTTGGCATGGCCGCCCGCTTCCCGGGCTGTGAGGATCTGGACGCCTTCTGGCAACTGCTCAGCGAAGGCCGGGATGCCATCAGCTCCCTGAATGACAGCCAATTGGGCGCCAGTGTCAGCGATTATCAAGGCGCAAAAGGCCAGAGCGACCGTTTCTATTGTGATAAGGGCGGTTATATTCGCCAGCTAAACTTCTCGCCCGAGGGCTATGCCAGATCAGCGGATGAAATGGCAACGGGTGCCCAAACCTGGGATCAGCACCTGTTGTGGGCACTCGATTGCGCCCGCAAGGCCCTTCAAAGCGCCGGGCTAACCCCAGCGCAAAACGCTTCCGACTTGGCGCGCTGCGGCGCCGTGATGGGCACGCTTTCGTTCCCGACCCGAGCTTCCAACAAGGCCTTTTTGCCGCTGTATCATCACAGTGTCGATACGGCGCTGCGGCGGCGTTTCCCCGGCATGCCGCCATTGGCGTCAGCCATAGATACGGGAACGGCGGCAGATGCAAGCATTCGCCATTGGGATACGGATATCGCTGCCCAGGGCTCTGAACTGCTGTGCGATTGCCTGGGCCTTGGCGGCCCCAGCCTGAGCCTGGATGCCGCCTGCGCCAGCTCAGTCTATGCATTGCGCCTGGCCTGCGACTATCTCAGCAACCACAGCGCCGATGTGATGTTGGCCGGTGCCGTCAGCGGCGCCGATCCCTTCTTTATCCATATGGGCTTTTCCATTTTCCAGGCCTTCCCCGAGTCGGGCCAAAGCGCCCCGCTGGATAACAGTTCCGGCGGCCTGTTTGCCGGTGAAGGCTGCGGCGTATTGGTGCTCAAGCGCCTGAGCGATGCCCAAAGGGATGGCGATACCATTCACGGCATAGTCAGAGGCACAGGGCTTTCCAACGATGGTCGCGGCCAGTTTGTCTTAAGCCCCGCCAGCAAGGGCCAGGTACTGGCGTTTGAACGGGCCGCCGAGGCGGCAAATATCGCGCCATCCCAGGTGGAGGTGATTGAATGCCACGCCACGGGCACGCCTCTGGGTGACAAGGTGGAACTCAGTTCCATGGAACAGTTTTTCGGCCCACGTCTGGAAGGCAGTGCCGCGCCTAAAATTGGCTCGGTCAAGTCCAACCTCAGCCACTTGCTGACTGCTGCCGGTATGGCAGGCATCATCAAGTTGCTGCTGTCGATGAAACACAAGCTGTTACCTGCCTCGGTGAGAATATCGGCGCCGCTGAGCTCGCCCAACGGCTTGTTTGGCGAGCACAATATAGTGCGCAGCGCCATCCCCTGGCCGACCAAAGCGGGCAATCCCGGCCCGGTTGCCGGGGTGTCTGTGTTCGGATTCGGAGGCTGTAACGCCCACTTGCTGCTCACAGGGCCCGATGCTGCCAAAGAGTTTATTCCAGCCAAACCTTCGCCGGAAGCGGCTGAACACAAGGACACTGAGGGCCTGGCGATTGAGGGCGCCGCCGCGCATTTCGGCGCCGCCGACTCGCTCGAGACGCTTGCCAAACTGATAGCCAAAGGGCAAACGGCCACCAGAGCCCTGCCACCCAAACGCTGGAAAGGCCTGGAGCGCAACCGCTCTTTGCTCTCCAGCATGGGGCTTGAACAGGCTCCCAATGGCGGCTACATAGACGAGTTTGAACTGGATTTCCTCAAATTCCGCCTGCCGCCCCATCCGGGAGATAGACTGGTGGCGCAGCAATTACTGCTGCTCAAGGTGGCCGATGATGCGATTCGCGATGCCCATCTGCCCATGGGTGGCCGGGTGGCTGTATTGGTCGCCATGGAAACCGAGCTTGAGCTGCATCAGTTTCGCGGCCGGGTTAACCTGCACAGCCAGATTAGCCAGAGCCTTAACGATGCCGGCATCAACCTAAGCCAGGATGAGTATCTCGAACTCGAGCGTTTGGCGATGGACAGCGTTTTGCCCAGCGCCAGCCTCAATCAATACACCAGCTACATAGGCAACATCATGGCCTCCCGGGTCGCCGCCCAATGGGATTTCAACGGCCCGGCTTTCAGTATTTCGGCCGCCGAGCTGTCGGTTCCCCGGGCGTTGGAAGTGGCCGCCAATCTCTGCCGCACCGAGGCGTTGGACGCCGTGGTGGTGGCCGCGGTGGATCTCGCCGGCAGCGCCGAGCGGGTATTGCACTCGGGCAAGCGTCTGCAGCAGCTTGGACTGTTACCGGGTGAAGGCGCCGGTGCCTTGGTGCTGACGCCGTCAGTTGCGCATCAAAGCGGCCGCTACGGCGCCTTGACAGAGCTGAGCTTCAAGCCGTTTTCATCGGTGGAATTAACAGCTACTGAGACTCTCTCTACGGCAGACTCAAGAGAGCAAACATTTTGCCTGGACGCACAGCCTGAAGTAGATGAGCACAGCCCCAGCTTCAAGGCTTTTCGTCGTCTCGCGGCCACCAGCCACAGCGCCGTCTCGCGTATGGGGCACAGCTTTGCCGCCGCCGGGATGGCCAGTTTGCTGCACTCGCTGCTGCGCCTGACCCAGGATAGGGATAAAGATTCCCACACCCTGCTGATAGATGGCGAGCGCCGCTGCGCCGCGGTTAATTTGCAACAGTCGGCGGAGCAAAAGGCGCGCCTGCAACAGGCGCTGAGCACGCAGAATAAAAAGAACAGTCAAGAGAGCAGTCAAGAGTCCAGTGAAAAGCCCAGTCAAAAGATAGCCGGCGCCAATATCCGCCAGCTGTGGCAAACCATCACCCTTGGCGGTGACGCCATAGAGCAGCATATCGCCACCGCCGAGCTTAAACACGAGACCGGCATTCGCCAAAAGCTTGCCCAGGCAAAGAACACTCAAGCCCAGGCAGCGCCTGCAATGCACACCAGCAGCCAACAAGTTAACAGTGAACTGACTAAGGAGCTCACTCAGGTGAACAATCAGCATGCCCCATCAGCTCTCAGACAATCCATGCCCGGCGATAAAATTGCGGCCGCTCCCCATAAAGCCGCTACCGACGCGCACCTGCAGGCACTGGCAGATAATCAACGGCTGGCACGTGAAGCGCACCTGACCTTTCTCAAGAGCCGTGAAACCGGACTGGCACTGGCCAGTGCCCTCTTGGGCGCCGGGACTGCGGCCGAAAACCGCTTAAGCGCTGAAAATATCGGTTCAGAAGACAAGCGCTCGACAGACCTGAGCTCCGCCTCAGTACCACCTTTACCAGCGCGCACGCCCAAGGACTCGGTTCAAACGGCTGCAGAAGCTGTTGCCAAAACCATTCCCCCCAAAGCGACATCCCAAGTGCCCAAGGACAAACCCTGCATCTGGAATTATCAGGATCTGGTGCAATACGCCGAGGGCGACATAGCGCCGGTATTCGGCCCTGAGTATGCCGTGATCGACAGCTACCGCCGCCGGGTGCGACTGCCCACCACAGATTATCTGCTGGTCTCAAGGGTGACTAAACTCAATGCCCGTCTTGGCGAATACAAGCCGAGCACCATGACCACAGAGTATGATATTCCCATGGACGCCCCCTATCTGGTCGATGGCCAGATCCCCTGGGCTGTGGCCGTGGAGTCGGGCCAGTGTGACTTGATGCTGATAAGCTATCTCGGCATAGATCTGGAGAACAAGGGCGAGCGGGTCTACCGTTTGCTCGACTGTACCCTCACCTTCCTCGGCGATCTGCCCCGTGGCGGTGATACCCTGAGATACGACATCTCCATCAATCACTTCGCCCGCAACGGCGATACCCTGCTGTTTTTCTTCTCCTACGAGTGTTTTGTCGGCGAACGTCTGATCCTCAAAATGGACAACGGCTGCGCCGGTTTCTTCACCGATGCCGAGCTGGCCGATGGCAAAGGAGTCATCCGCACCGAAGAGGAGATCAAGGCCCGCAACCTGGCGATGGCGAACAAGCGCCAATTCCAGCCCTTGATCCACTGTAAACAACAGATATTTGATTACCAGCGAATGAGGCAACTGCTGAGCGGCGATATCGGCGCCTGCTTTGGCCCATCTCATGACTTGGGTTACCGCCAAGCCTCGCTGTGTTTTGCCTCGGAAAAGTTCCTGATGATCGAAGAGGTCAGCAGAGTCGAACCAAGCGGCGGCGCCTGGGGCCTGGGTCTGGTTGAAGGGCACAAGCAACTGGAGCCGGATCACTGGTATTTCCCCTGTCATTTCAAGGGCGATCAGGTGATGGCCGGCTCCTTGATGGCCGAGGGTTGCGGTCAGTTGCTGCAGTTCTATATGCTCTATCTTGGCCTGCACAAACACACCCGCAATGGCCGTTTCCAACCACTGGAAAGTGCGCCGCAGAAGGTACGTTGCCGCGGACAGGTACAGCCGCAATCCAATCGTCTCACCTATCGGATGGAAGTCACCGAAATAGGACTGACACCCAGCCCCTGGGCCAAGGCCAATATTGAGATCTTGCTCGACGGCAAGGTGGTGGTGGACTTCCAGAATCTTGGCGTCATGCTCAAGGAAGATGAAGACTGCCACAAGTACGCCGATGACAGTGCTGTGAGTGACCAGGAGTACAGCGGAAAGCCGCAACACCCTGCCGCCTCGGCAAGTGATACTAACGAGGCACTGAACGCCGGACGCCAGGCGTCCATCAATGCCCCCTTGATGAGCCATGAAAGCTGCCCGGACTCTCAGCCCATTCACGGCGTGCTCCCGGTCAGGCATGTTCCGGCGCCGGTAACGCCGGACTACCCGAATCGCACGCCCGATACTGCGCCCTTTACCCCCTGGCATATGTTTGAATTTGCCACCGGCGATATTGAGAACTGCTTCGGCCCCGACTTTGCCGCCTACCGCGGGCTTATCCCACCGCGCACCCCCTGCGGCGATCTGCAGCTCACCACCAGGGTGACGCAGGTGATTGGCAAGCGCGGCGACTTCAAGTCTCCGGCCTCCTGTATCGGCGAATATGAAGTGCCACCCAAGGCTTGGTACTTCAGTGAAAACAGCCACCCGGCGCATATGCCCTACTCGATTTTGATGGAGATAGCGCTGCAGCCCAATGGTTTTATTTCCGGCTATATGGGCACCACCTTGGGCTATGGCGACACAGAGCTTTTCTTCCGTAACCTCGACGGTAAAGGCACACTGCTGCGCCGGCTTGACCTGCGTGGCAAGACCATCAGCAACGACTCGCGTCTGCTGAGCACTGTCAAGGCGGGCACCAACATCATCCAGAGCTTCAGCTTTGTGCTCAGCGCCGATGGTGAACCCTTCTATGAAGGCGAGGCAGTATTTGGTTACTTCAAGGCCGAGGCGCTGAAAAACCAGTTAGGACTGGATAACGGTAAGGTGACCGAGCCCTGGGATAAACAGCAAGGGCTTGAGGCCGATGTGAGCTATGATCTTCGCGCCGCCGATTGCGCTCTCTATCATGGCTCTTGGGATCAAAAACACCTGCGCCTGCCGGGCGGTAGACTCAACTTTGTCGATTCTGTCCGCATCTGCCGCCAAGGCGGCCATTCCGGCTTGGGCTACATCTATGGCGAGCGCAAAATCGATGCCGCTGACTGGTTCTTCCGCTTCCATTTCCATCAGGACCCTGTGATGCCGGGCTCGCTCGGAGTGGAAGCCATGCTGGAACTCCTGAGTGCCTTTGCCCTGGACGCCGGGCTTGGGAGCCAATTCAGTAACCCAAGATTCGCCCATTGCCTGAGTCAGGTACAGTGGAAATACCGCGGTCAGATCAATCCCCTGAACCGGCAGATGTCGCTGGAGCTGCATATCACAGCCATAGAGGATACGCCGGACAGAGTCACACTGACAGCCGATGCCTGGCTCGCCAAAGATGGCCTGCGAATTTATGAAATAAAAAATCTGGCTCTGGCCATTGAAGAAGCCTGAGCCCTCAGGCAAAGACAACCGAACAGATAATGAGAGCAACAAAATGACAAGCTTCAATTGGCCCTGGGCCCTGAACCCAAATAGTGATGATGTCTTTGCGGCCACAGATAACTGTGCCGGCAACGCAATCAAGGCGCTGGATAAGCCGCTGTTTGTCGCCAGACAAACCAAGAGTGAAATCCTGTTTGCCAATCAGGCGCAGCTTGCCGAGACGAGTGCTAGCGGCAATACACTGCCGGTTTGCGCCATGGTGCCGCCACTCAGCGCAGCAGCGCTCGGCGATCCGGCCTTTGCCGCCTGCCACAAAGTCAAGTACGCCTATTATGCCGGCGCCATGGCCAACGGTATCGCCTCCGAAGAGCTGGTGATTGCCCTCGGCAAGGCCGGCATACTCTGCTCATTTGGCGCCGCCGGTCTGGTGCCCGCCCGGGTGGAAGCCGCCATCAGCCGAATTCAGGCGGCGCTGCCAAGCGGCCCCTACGCCTTTAACCTGATCCACAGCCCCAGCGAACCGGCACTCGAGCAAGGTGCGGTCGAGCTCTATCTCAAACACCGGGTACGTACGGTCGAAGCCTCGGCCTTTCTGGCGCTGACCCCTCACATAGTGAGATATCGGGTGGCCGGACTGAGCCGGGACAGTGACGGCAACACCCTGATCGCCAACAAGGTGATAGCCAAGGTGAGCCGCACCGAAGTCGCCGCCCACTTTATGGCGCCGCCGCCGGAGAAAATCCTCCAGCAACTGCTGAGTCAGGGATGGATCACTGAACTGCAGGCCGAACTTGCCAGGCAGGTGCCCATGGCCGACGACATTACCGCCGAGGCAGACTCCGGCGGCCATACCGACAATCGTCCTCTGGTTACCCTGCTGCCCACCATTATCGCCTTGCGGGATCAAATGCAGGAAAAATACGCCTACCAAGAACCTATCCGGGTTGGAGCCGGAGGCGGCATAGGTACGCCGGATGCAGCTTTGGCGGCCTTCAATATGGGCGCCGCCTTTATCGTTACCGGCTCTATCAATCAGGCCTGTATCGAAGCCGGTGCCAGCGAGCACAGCCGTAAGCTATTGGCGACCGTGGAAATGGCCGATATCACCATGGCGCCGGCCGCGGATATGTTTGAGATGGGCGTCAAGCTGCAAGTGGTAAAACGCGGCACCCTCTTCCCCATGCGAGCCAATAAGCTTTACGAAATCTACAGCCGCTACGACTCGATAGAGGCCATTCCGGCCGATGAGCGCCAAAAGCTGGAAACTCAGGTATTTCGCGCCAATCTGGATGAAATCTGGCAAGGTACGGTTGCTCACTTTATGGCGCGGGATCCCGAACAAATTCGCCGCGCCGAGGGCAATCCAAAGCGCAAGATGGCGCTCATTTTCCGCTGGTATCTGGGGCTATCGAGCCGCTGGTCCAATACAGGGGAAAGCGGTCGGGAGATGGATTACCAGATCTGGGCCGGGCCGGCACTGGGCGCCTTCAACGCCTGGGCCAAGGATAGCTATCTGGATGATTACCGTCAGCGCCGCGCCGTGGACTTGGCACTGCAACTGCTCGTAGGCGCCGCATATCAAAACCGGGTCAACCAGTTGCGAAGCCAGGGCATAGCCCTGCCATCCAGCCTGGGCCATTATCGGCCGCTGAAATCGCTGGACTGAGCAGGATTACGGCTCATCAAAAAAGGTCTTAAAGGCTCTTTACCATGCACCGCAAACGGGCACTCTGCCTGTTTGCGGTGCAACTCAAATGACACCACTCAATTTTGGGCCTGTAGCCAGTTTGTCATATATGCCCACCCGCACCGCGTCCAACTTCAATTCCATGTCTAAAATGGCCATCTTTGCAAAGATGGCATAAGCATTGCCACGTTCGCTGCTTGGTCAATAGCGCCAAGCCACTAATTATAGCGAGCCATAGCAACGAACCTTAGCAACGAACCATAGCAACGAGCAAAACCATGAATATCATGCCCAAAGAAGATTCAATGCAGATCAGAGCCGATGATTTAAGCCACCCGGCGGTTTTGCAACTGCTTGCAGAGCACCTGCAAGAGATGCAGGCCACATCGCCGCCCAAGAGCGTGCATGCCCTCGACCTCAGCGGCCTGAAACAAACGGATATCCACTTCTTCACCCTTTGGGTAACAGAAATACCCGCCGCCTGTGGTGCCATCAAACTTCTTGGCAACGCCGAGGCCGAGCTTAAATCCATGCGCACAGCTGCAAGTTTCCGCCACCGTGGGTATGCCAGAGCCATGCTCAGACACCTGCTGCATCATGCCGCAGGCCTGGGTGTCCAAAGGCTTTATCTGGAAACTGGCACTATGGCCTATTTCGCCCCGGCCAGAGCCTTGTACGCGAGTGAAGGCTTCAGCTTCTGCGCCCCCTTCGCCGACTATCAACAAGATCCAAATAGCTGTTTTATGAACTTAAAACTGGCAGCGCTGTAGGTCATGCATGGATGCACTTGCATAAAGGCTATCCAACTCTAGCCCTTAAATCGCTAACCTACTTGGCCTGGGTTTCCGTCGAAGCGACAATCCATCACCTTCTTTGTGAATAGCTGGACTGCCTTTAGCACAGACGAAAGTCCACAGTAGTTAGCCGCAAGACTGATGACTCTGGGGGATAAGCTGCAGATGCAGCTCGCCATCTTCAGTAAGCCCCAATGATTGCCAGCCGAGATGGCGATAGAAGCCTTCGGCGCGGGTACCCGGCTCGGTACTGAGTTGCAGCTTGCTACAGCCACCGGCGTGGAGCCAGTCAACAGCTTGCTGTAACAGAGCCTTACCTATGCCATTTCCTTCCGCCTCTTGAGCGATAAAAAGCGCCCAAATTCTGGCATCTTCACGGTCGGCGCAGCTAAAGCCCAGCAGTTGGGTGTCAGTCTCGGCAACCCAGCTTCGCCGCCGGCCACTCAGGTAACCGAGATAACAGGCATGAGTGATCCGCCCGGGATCCTGCAGGCGATTTTCGCTCACATTCAACCTCAGTGACATCATGGCGGGGATATCGCTTAACCTGGCAGTGCGTATGTTTATGCTCATGCTCGCGCTTGCGACTAAAAAGACTCTCTTCATAGTGCTCAAATTAGCGCCAACTTAAGGTGACTGTCCAGTTGCCGAGCTCCAGTTGCCGAGAGTCCGGTTGCCTTGAAACGATTAAGGCACTGGCACCGGCATTGTCATCTTCACCAAGCACCATATTCCTTGGACATCGCCAGCACATTATGGCGTGAAAACCACACAAGTTGGCGCCAATACCAAAGCAGCACCCAGCCTGATGCGGCACCATGGTGTTGCTTAACAGAAAAGCTTAACCGGGACATCCCCCGGGATAGACCAACAAGGAGCCGAAAATGAAGCTGGATCCCAAAGAGAAATTGTTAGCCGGCAGAGTGCAACAGATATTGGGCCGAGTGCTGACCCGCGCCGATTGGCAACTGGCATTAACGCAGGACTTTCATCCGGAATATCGTCAGTGGGTAGATGGTAAGGAGCTGGATTACCGGGCCTTTTGTGCTCACATTCACTGGCTCAGAAGCCAGGTAAAAATTAGCGAGATCGGCTTTGAGCAGCTCATTTGTCAGCAGCAAAAGGTGTTTTCCTGTCATAGAGTGGCGGGAGAGAAAGCCGATGGCAGCCGATTCAGCATCAGAGTATTGGCCCTGTTTCAATTCGAGGCCGAACGTATTATCCGCACTGACGAGATGAGTTGTGTGTTAAGCGGCGATGATAGCGCCAAGCGGCTGGCGCAGAGCTACTGAGGATATGACTGGCGCCGGAAGAACCTGTGATAAGCCGCCGAAAACGCACTGAGATTCTGATAGCCAAGCTCCAAAGCCACCTGTGTCATCGGCTGCCCTTGCCGCAGTCGGCGCTGGGCTTCGAGCATAAGGCTACGACGGCGCCAGTCCTTAAAGCTCACCCCCAGGCACACACGGAACAAGCGATTCAGCGTCCGCTCGGAAGCGCCGCAGTGCTTGGAAAAATCCTCTAGACGCAGCTTAAGATTGGGTGAACGCTGCATGGTTTCGATAACTGGCAATAGCCTGGGGGCCAGACTCTGGTAAAGCGGCTCGAGCCGGCCTTGAGGCTGAAGCTGACACAGATTATCCTGCAGCACTTCAAGATAGGCGGCCTCCTTGTCTTCAGTGACAGTTTCCAGTCTTTGCAGCAGCGCCGACCACAGTGGACTGACGCTCATGGGCGCAGGTCCTTGATGCAATCCATGAGACTGCCAATGCTGCGGCAATACCTCGGGCCGCAAATAGAATAAACTGCAGCGTGTATGTTTCAGCAATCTATGAGCATGCTCGCACCCGGGCGGCAGGTACAGGAGTTGACCGCTGAGCAGCAAGGACTCGGCTTGGCCACTCTCCAGCAAAACCGCGCCATGATGCAGATAGATAAGCTGACCGATATCGTGGCTATGGCACCCTGTGGCGTCGCTTTCACTGTAGTGTCTCAATAAATGCCGCATCGCTTTCCCTTATCTCCTTGCCTTGACACAATCTTCCGGCTCATGCCCGGAACGCAAGCATAGCGGCGACGTCCCCTTTCGCTCAAGCGAGCTTGGTTCAAGGTTCCCACAAAGAGCAAACCACAGGCAACAGGACTGCAATTGTAAGATGCCTGAATATACGCTAGGTTTATTCAGTTAATTCAGCCAGATAAATCTGGCAAACGTCAGTACACAAGGATGGTCGCCATGAACGAACAACGCCCCGACTTTATCTACCCTCCCGGCTCAGTGCTTATGCACTCTCCTCTGGTGTTAACCCAGGCCGATATGTACGGCTTTTTCCTCAAGGGCAAGCTTGCCAATTTACAACAGAGTGTTGACCAAACCCTGAACCGGGTCGCCAACAACAAGATGTATTTCAAGGTGTTGTCCCCTTATGTACTGACAACTTTCACTCAAATCGCCAAGGCTTATTCCAGTGTCGAGGTGGATCGCAACAAGGGTTGGATCCAGGAAACCGATATCATCACCTGGGTGATGGTGGGTAAACAGGCCGGTCCGGATTCCGGCGAAATCAGCGAAATTCTGTTTCAGCCGCTGCATATCTGGGTCAATGATGCCATGGCATTGATCAATGGCCGCGAGTTATTTGGTTATCCCAAATACGCCTGCGAATACCGGATGCCTGGCGTAGATGAGCCGCTGACAGAACTATCGTTGTCGGCCAAGAGTTTTCAAAAATTTTCCCCGGATGCCGAACTGGCAATGGCACCACTGCTCCAGGTTAAGTGCAGGCCGCAGCAGGAGAATGCCCTCTCACCACTGGAAGCCATAGGCCAAACCTGGGACTTTATTCAGGCCCAAAGCGACTTTATTCCCGATCTGGATGCTCTTGGAGCCGAGCAGGTATTCGAACTGCTGTTCAAACCGGCGGTGGAGCAAGTTTTCCTGAAGCAGTTCCCCGACGCTTCCGGTACCAAGGCGGTATATCAGGCGCTGCTGCAGGCGCCGGCCAGAGTCAACAAGGTGCATCATCTGTCGCTGCTGGATAACTCCCTGGTGGCCACCGTCTTTGCCAACGACAGCTTCCCGCTGGCCGACACCCTGGGGGTACAACTCGGCGAGCAGCAGGTGCTGCTGCCCTACCATGTGAACTTTGACTTTGAGGTACCGCCGGGCGAAGTGTTGGTGGACAACTCTGTGGTCAAAAAAGAGAAAATTGCCATTCTCGGTGGAGGCGTTGCCGCCATTACCGCAGCCATGTGTCTGACCGAACAACCCGGCTGGCAAAACCGGTACCAGATAGATATCTATCAACAGGGCTGGCGCATTGGTGGCAAGGGAGCCTCCGGGCGCAATGCCGCCATGGGGAATCGTATCGAAGAGCATGGGCTGCATATTTGGTTTGGTTTCTACCAAAATGCCGCCGCTCTGATGCGCAAAGCCTATGAAGAACTGGGGCGAGCGGATGACGCGCCGCTGGCCAGCTTTGTCGAAGCCTTCAAGCCCCATAACTTCATTGTGCTGCAGGAGCAGATAGAGGGTCGCAGCCTGAGCTGGCCCATAGAGTTCCCGCCCATGCCGGGTATCCCCGGCGACAGTACAGAAACCCTGACGCTGTGGAAATTGGTCAAGGCGGCCTTCTACTGGATCCGTCAATGGTTAAAACAGATGGATGAAGTCGATGAGGCCGTGGCCAAGGATAGCCCCAGAGACTGGTTCTCCCGCGACTGGTTTGAACGCCTGAACGATCGCATCGAAGAGGCGCTGGATGACGCCAAAGATAGCCTGGAAACCCTGGGGGACAAGCTGGAGTGCCGCTTCAACCAGCTGATAGGCCAGGAGTGTGACGATCACCACCACGACACTGTCGAGGACGATGGCCTAATCGAGAGTGCCGTCGATATACTGCATCGGCGTCTCAACCACCGCTTTGGCGATCACTTGAGTGGCAATGACGAGCTCAGGCGCCTCTACATAGGTGCCGACCTTGGTTTGACCATACTCAAGGGGATGTTTGTCGATGGGGTATTCAAGGGCGGATTCGATGTTATCAACGGCTATGACTACCGCGAATGGCTGCGTCGCCATGGCGCCAGCGAGCGCTACACTGTCGATTCAGCACCGGTCAGGGGCTTCTACGATCTGGTGTTTGCCTACGAGCAGGGCGATTTCTCCCGCCCCAATGTGGAAGCCGGCACCATAATCCGCTCCATGCTGCGAATTGCCCTCTGCTACCAAGGGGGCGTGATGTGGAAAATGCAGGCCGGCATGGGCGACACAGTATTCACCCCCTACTATGAAGTGTTGAAACGCCGAGGAGTGAATTTTCACTTCTTCCATCAGGTACAACAGCTGCATTGTCAAGGGCAATCCGTCAGCAGCATAGAGATAATGGAGCAGGCCAGCCTCAAACCCGGACTCAGCGAGTATCAGCCGCTGGTGGATGTCAAAGGACTCGGCTGCTGGCCAAGCGAGCCTCTGCTATCACAACTGGATGAAACTCAAGCCAGATTAATTGCCGAAAACCGGGTCAACCTGGAACACTTCTGGAGTGATTGGCCGCAGCTGTACCAGCAAGAAACCGGCCACGTTCTGCCGGTGAAACAGCTGCGTAAGGGGATTGATTTTGACAAGGTGATCTTCGGTCTATCCATAGGAGCCGTTCCTCATGTGGCTAAAGAGGTGATGACCCAAAGTCCGGCGCTATCTCAAGCTGTGGCCAAGGTGCAAACCGTGGCGACCCAGGCCTATCAGTTGTGGCTCAACACAGATCTCAACGGCCTTGGCTGGCAACTTTTTCCGACTTCCGGCGAAGAGCCTGTGCTGTCGGCCTTCAGCGAGCCCTATGACACCTGGGCCAGTATGGATCAATTGATTGACAAAGAAAGCTGGCCGATAGGCAGCGTCAAAAATGCCAGTTACTTCTGCTCGGCGCTGCCGGTTGCCGAATATCCACCCAGAGAGCAGAGTGACTTTAACCAGCAAATGAATGCCGTGGCCAAGTCCGGGGCTCTGGGGCAACTCGAGCATCAAATAGGCAATCTCTGGCCGGAAGCCAAAAATGGCTTTGTCTGGGATTGGCTGCACGACCCGGAGGAACGTCAAGGACAACAGCGCTTTGACAGCCAATACTGGCGTGCCAATGTCGACCCGTCCGAGCGGTATGTGTTGTCGGTGAAAGATAGCTCGCGTTTTCGCATCACCACAGACGGTACTGGGCTGGATAACCTCTATGTCACCGGCGATTGGATAAAAACAGGGCTGAATGTGGGCTGCGTCGAAGCCGCAACCATGGCGGGTATGCACGCCTCCAAGGCTATCTGTGGCTATCCGCGCCATATCAAGGGTGAGGAAGACTTCTGATAGGCATCCAGGCGAGATTTAGCCTGTTGACTCGGCTTTGGACTTGCTCCTGACTTAGCCCAGGAATTAGTCCCGAAATTAGCCCCGTGAGTTTAGCGGGGCAGGCCTTCGGCTGCTGCAAGTTGTCTGGCGTGCAGCTCACGGCGACGCAGACTCTTGCACTGATACAAGTCTTTGTCGGCGGCGCGGACCCAATCCTGGATCTTTTCTTTATCTGTACTGGTGGCAGAGCCATGATTGACACAGAGCTCAGCAAAACCTTCACTGGCAATACGCTGCTCCAGCCTCGGCAGTAAGTTCTGCAGTTGCTGCGCCTCGGCTTCCGGCAACAGCAAAGCAAAGTCATCGCCACCGATACGAAAAGGCTTTAACTTGGCCACAGACCAGCTCTTTAGCTCTTCGGCTACCGCCAGCAGCAATCTATCCCCTTCCCCATGCCCCAGGGTGTCATTGACCCGTTTCAGCCCCTCAATATCCAGCAATACCAACATATATCCCGGCTTGGGCATGCCACTACTCAGGCAAGTATCCGCCAGACTCTCATCATAGGCCAAGCGGTTGGCAAGACCTGTGAGGCTATCACTGCGGGCTCGCTCCCAAGCGATGCCCAACTTGCGGATATACTCCTGGCGCTCTTCCGACAAGAGTTTGAGCTTGCTTGCCAACGCCAAGGACAGCAGCAGAGCATCGGCAGTGCCGCCCAGCAGAGTCGCCAGCTCGGCATACTCAAAGAAGTCCGGGGTGATACCCATGTTACCGGGCAATATGATGATTGCCGGCAATAGCAAACAGCTGAAAGCCATGATGAAATAGCGTGCCGGCGAGAAGCCTTTCATCAGACAGACATTACCGCAAACTATCGCCAGTCCAATCCAGAGCATGATAAGTACGGAAGCAATAATCGCCGTGTAGGACAAGAGCCAGATACTGGTAGGCAGAGCCAGCACACAGGCCCACAGCAAGATGCGACTGAGGCGCCAAAGCTTGGGCGAATAAAGAGAAAGCTGCAAAAAATTGTTATAGAACAAGATGTTCAATATTGGCAGACTGATAAAGAACAGGTGGTGCAGCTCGAGTTGACGGAACTGAAACAGGTGCACCGGCAAGTGGAAGGTCAAGGCCCAGCCGCAGAAGTAGGCCAGCACATAAAGACCGTACCAAAAAAACGCCTTGTCACGGGTGGTAAAGAAGATGAACAGGTTATAGCAGGCGATAAAAATCAAGCCCCCGAGGCATAGCACCACGGCTGTGGCATGCCTGTCGGCACTGAGTCTGTGTTCCCTTTCCGGTGCCAGGCGGATCTCGGGTGCCGATGAGTAGTAACGGCTCTCGACCTTGACCACCAACCAATAATCTATCCCCGGCTTGATGGTGAACCGCCTGCCGTAATCAAACAGATACTGATAGTCGGCATCATAGCCAGAGTGGGCTTGTTGCATGCTGCCATCCTGCCCAAGCAGCAGAAGGTCGATGGATTCTATGATGGAGTTGCGTACGTCTATGACCCAAGTCTGTTCACGACTGGCCACCCGCAAAGGGTTCACCATCCAGTAACTGCCACCACTCAAACTCAGGCTGGTTTCCTGTTGCGCTCGGATCCAGGCAGGTACCCCCTCGAATGAGGTCGGAGCCAGCTGTTGTGGCTCAGCCTTAAGAATGTAGCTGTTGTCGAGCACCTGAGCGGCCCAGGCACCAACACTGAATTGGAACAGAACAAACGCAAGCAGTATCCTGAAAAGGTAACCTGGGTGTTTATCCATATTGAAGGGCGAACGTTTGTCTGTCGGCAAATCGATTTCCGTCCAAGACCATGGCCGTATCCTTATCCCTGAGTACACAAACGCCCAAGGCACTGAATCTATTTTTATTGTTGGTGATTTAACTCTATTTCGGCTAATGGCATTTTGCAATCTGGCTCACGGCATTCGTGACAAAATTCTGTCAGGAAACGCAAGTTTGCCACGAGCTGATGACAAAAAAGTGTAAATTCAGTCGATTCTGACCCTATCCCCTACCAACTTGAGCATTTCTGCAGCGACATCCACTTGGTCATCCAACACTAAAAAGTACCAACCCACGGTATTGCCTGTGCCCCTGATACTCAGATAATTACCCCAAAACTGCATCCCGGACTTGAGCAAGTTGTCACGACTGGCACGATTCTCTTCTCTAACTGTAGCAAACAATAGCCGAATCCCCATTTCCCGGGCGATTTGGATCCGCTTTCGCGTCAAGGCCGCCGCAATCCCCCGCCGTCTGTACTCAGGATGCACCATTAAATACCCAAGCTCGGCGATATCTCCTCGCCCGGCCTTAATCACAGCACAGCCCACCAGCTCCCCGGTCCCGTTTTGCGCCACTATCACGGCACGAGAGGCCATAAAGGCCTGATGATCCAAGGGGTGAGCATTATCATCGCGGCTGTCCACCAAAGCGCAAGCGGCAGCAATCAGGTCAGGGCTTTGAGCCAGGGAAACCGTGATTTCCTGGGCAGGATTAGGCATAGATACTCCTTTGGTGACTATACTTGGCGGATATGTGAGCTATTGAAGGGGACATCCCCCATAAAACTTAACCTCGGCTTAACCAGATTAACGTATGGCTACAGGTAAAAGCCGCAATTGGTTCGGGAAGGTGCGAATAAGTCCTCGTGGCACTCTGGCTTACACAGCAATTGGCGTTCAAGGCATCTGACTGAAGGCATGCCGGGGCCTGTCGAAGTCGGATAACGCAGAGAGCCGGTTGCTGTGAAAGCCCCGAAGGGCGTGGCTTACAGGCCAGTCTGCTGTGTTGTGCTTCTTGCAAAGGACTGAGCCATTTACTGCGAACCACGCCTTGCATCCTGGCCTGTAAGCCGACGCAGAGCACACATGGAACCTGTTCGCACCTTCCTTATGTTAGCCCCATTGAGGGAGTTTGTGGCAGACAACAAACATAATTCTCTGAGTAACCCCCGGTAATCGGGTAGCTGTCACGCTCCGGGAACAACAAGAGGAACCAAGATGAAAAATCGTATCTCGACTATTGCACTGCTTTGCGGCTCAGGCCTATTACTGGCGGCCTGTGGTGGTAGTGACAATGACACCCCGCCGACACCTACGCCTGATACCGCCAAAGTCAGCTTTGCCGTGTCTGATGCCCCGGTCGACAGCGCCGAAAAAGTGGTAGTGGCATTTGACAAAATTGAGCTGGTAAGGGCAGGACAGGATAACATCATCCTCGAGGTCTCCGGCGCCAATGGCGAGGACTACCGCCAACTGGATCTGCTGGAATATCAAGGCAGCGACAGCGCCCTCATCCTCAGCGATGCCGAGTTGGAAGTAGGCACTTATTCAGAACTCATCCTGCATGTATTGGATGAATCGGTCGGTTCAGATCTCAGCTATGTGATCGACGAAACCGGTCAAGTGCCACTCAAACAACCCAGTAATAAACTGCGTTTGGGCAGCTTTGAGGTTGGCAGCGCCGGCGTTCAGCGTTTTACCATAGAGTTTGACCTGCGCCGTAGTCTGGTGGAGAACCAAAATGGCCAGCGTTACAACCTCAAGCCTCATGGCGTGACTATAGTCGACAACGCGACTGTGGCTTCATTGTCCGGCCAAGTGGATATCAACCTGTTCAACGCCGGTGAATGTGCTGCCGATAGCGGTAACTTTGTCTACCTCTATCCCGGCCACGATCTGGACCCTGCACTGCTGACCGACAACCTGGATCCGGATGTCAATCAGAATGCCGTACCAGAAGGTGCCGTAGTGCCTTACAACTCGGTCGAAGTAGAGTATGAAGTGGGTAACTTCGGCAAATACGCCTTTGGCTTTATTCCCGCCGGGGATTATACAGTAGCCTTCAGCTGCAGCGCGGAAAATGACGATCCAGAGCAATATGATGGTCTTATCATTCCCAACCCTGCCCCTCAGTTGCATCAGGTCACCCTGAGCAACCAAACCGACACTGTGCAAGATTTCAACGCAATTGTCGCCCAGTAGCTTTCAAAGCCTTTTGTGAAAGGGAGCCTGTGCTCCCTTTTCTTTTGACTGTCTTCTATTGAGCCCACTTTGCAGAAGTGGTCAATGCTGCGCCATAAAAAAGCTAACGACTATAGATACAGTAAGGTTGCCAATCCAAGGAAGGTAAAGAAGCCGACAACATCCGTGACCGTGGTCAGGATCACCGAGCCGGAAAGCGCAGCATCCTGATTGAATTTCTGTAATATCATGGGTACTGCCACCCCGGCCAAGGCCGCAACCAGCATATTGACCAAAATTGCCACGGCTATCGTCATACCAATCAGGTTATCGTCAAACCAGAGCCCGGCCACCAAACCTATGAGTATGGCCCAGAGAATGCCGTTGAGTGCCCCTATCCCGAGTTCGTTCTTCATCAAGGAAAACAGGTTGCCTATGGAAATCTGTCCCATCGCCATGCCGCGGATCATCAGGGTCAATGATTGCGATCCGGCAATACCCCCCATAGAAGCCACTATCGGCATCAATACCGCCAGCGCCACTACTTTTGCCAATACATCCTCGAACAAACCTATGGTGGCAGAGGCCAAAAATGCCGTCAGCAGATTGATCCCCAGCCAAATGGCACGGCGACGCGCGCCCTTGACGATAGGCGCAAACAGGTCATCGGATTCATCCATACCGGCCGAAGCCATCAAACGCGCTTCATAGTGTTCTCGCACCAAGGCGGTTGCCGTTCGCAGCGTCAAGCGGCCGATTAAGGTGCCTTCTTCATCGACCACCGGCAGTTCAATGTCTGAGCTATGCTCTATCGCTTCGGCCGCCTCTATCAAGGATGAATCGGCCGACAATACCCGGCTGTCCGGTTCAATAAGCGAAATAAGCTGGGTTTGTGGATCCTGGCGAAAAATCTCATAGCGACTGACTGTCCCCTGGTAATGATTATCCTCATCCACCAGATAGAGATTTTCGCAGCAATCCAAGTCAATGCGGCGGAAAAAACGCTGCGCCTGTTCCACCCGGCTTTTGTTACTGAGCACCAAGGCCTGATGTTCTGTGTAACGGCCTATTTCATTTTCCGAGTATTGATCATAAAGCTCGTAGCGCTTGCGTTGCCGCTCACCCATTTGCGCCAAAGCGCGGTCGATAAAGCTGTCGGGCAGATAATCGCTCCACTCGATCATCTCTTCAGCTGACAGCTGCGCCAGCAACAGATCCACCTCTTCCACAGACATCTGCCTAAGAAGGCTCATCCTGGGTTCGGCTCTCATCAAGCTGAGCACAGCCGAGCGCTCGGCAAAGGCTATCTGATTCCAGCGCTCATAGCGTTCATCCAGCGGCAAGGACTCCAGCAATAAGGCTATAGTGCCAGGTTCGGCCTCTTCAAGGATCTCACCAAAGACCTCGGCCTGAGCCTCGCCCTCCAATAGCGTTAACTGCTGTACCACCTGCCCCACTTCTGCTTGAGGTTGAAGCTCCGGCTCGGCTGCTGTTTGTGTCACTCAACTCTCCTCTCTTTTTTCTTGGTATGCGCTTGGACCAACAATTTAAATTGCACACAAATAAATTGCTGACAATGAAACTTGTGATATATAGTAAAGACTCAACCAAGGAGCCACTATGTCTAACTCAATATACGCTATCCCACTGGAGAATATCCAAGGACAACAAACGGATCTCAGCGAATTTCAAGGCCGGGTCATGTTACTGGTCAATACCGCCAGTGCCTGTGGCTTTACTCCTCAGTATGCCGGATTGGAAAGCCTGTATCAGGAATTCAAAGACCAAGGCCTGGTTGTACTCGGCTTTCCCTGTAACCAGTTTGGTGCTCAGGAAAAGGGCAATGAGCAGGAGATCCAGTCCTTCTGCGAATTGAATTTTGGTGTCAGCTTCCCACTGTTTGCCAAGCTGGAAGTCAATGGCCCCAATGCTCATCCCTTGTTTAAACTGCTCAAGCAACAGGCCCCTGGCGTGTTGGGTTCGGAAGGGATTAAATGGAATTTCACCAAGTTTCTGGTCGATCGCCATGGCAAAGTCATCAAGCGCTATGCTCCCACAACCAAACCCGAGGCTCTGCGTGAACAGATTCTCCAGCTGTTACAGGATAAATAATCAATTGAAAAATAAACCAATTAAAAAAACATGATTATTTTTCGCCATTCAGGGGGAACCAAAACATCACTAAAGACTCCAACATAGTGAGCAGTGAATTTACTTTTTCATGTTCATCATTCTCCCTAAGGGGCTTCTAGCGCAGCCCCATTGATCTTCGATAGATCATAAGGCAGTCCTTAATGGCTGCCTTTTTTTATGCCTGCCGGCTCCCCAAGAAAAATCTCTTTATGGCTGAACTTTTTCTCTCCGAATGGCTCTGAATAAGTGAAGCGATTTTAACGGTTTCATCATCATCTCCCTTTGGACTGAGATACTGGAGCTAGCGCACAAGATCTTTGTCCCCTGCATTTTTTAGGCAGTCCTTTGGACTGCCATTTTTATTCTCTATTTTCATGCTGTTTGGGGACTTAACCCTCTGCCTTTAATCATGCTTGGCATGTCGCAGATAAAAAATTTATCCACCAGGGAAACTTTTTCGTCAAAGCCGACTCTGAATAACTGAACCTTTTTCAAGTGTTTCATCATCACCTCCCTTGGATGGGAGCCCGACGCTAGCGCAGCGGGTTTTCATTCTTTGCATGACTTTTTGTACGAATCAGTTTTGTACGACCTAGTTTTGTACGAATTTGTATGGCAGCCCCTTGGGTTGCCATTTTTTTATCCCCGGTCTTTCATTGCATACCAAGGCCAGCAAAAAAATTTCTCTTCCAGGGAAACTTTTTCGTCAAAGCCGACTCTGAATAACTGAACCTTTTTCAAGTGTTTCATCATCACCTCCCTTGGATGGGGGCCCGACGCTAGCGCAGCGGGTTTTCATTCTTTGCACGACTTAGTTTTGTACGAATCAGTTTTGTACGACCTTGTATGGCAGCCCCTTGGGTTGCCATTTTTTTATCCCCGGTTTTTCATTGCAAACCAAGGTCAGCAAAAAAATTTCTCTTCCAGGGAAACTTTTTCGTCAAAGCCGACTCTGAATAACTGAACCTTTTTCAAGTGTTTCATCATCACCTCCCTTGGATGGGGGCCCGACGCTAGCGCAGCGGGTTTTCATTCTTTGCATGACTTAGTTTTGTACGACCCAGTTTTGTACGAATTTGTATGGCAGCCCCTTGGGTTGCCATTTTTTTATCCTACAGCTCGACTCATTCGGATAGATAAATAGTTAATGCCAATATTGCCATTCAAGAAAATGAAAAGACTGAGTCAAAATCACTGTAAGAGCATAATGTGACAGACTTTTTGGGGATCTACAGATAGGAGTGAAGCAAATAAAACTGAATTATTTTGCTTGGTGCGGGAACTCGCGGAAAAATCGGCAGTCAGAATTAGTGAACCGAGTGTTTCATCATTATCCTCCCTTCAAGATGGTTTCTAGCGCACCATCCAGAGTTTAGATTGAACTCTGACAGCGACCCAAATGGGTCGCTTTTTTTATGCCAGGATTTTACTGTTTGTCAGGCCCATTGAGGTGCGGTTTGTGAACTTTGCAGGAGCGTGGTCAGCATATTGGCCAGCTTATCCAACATCAGCTTCAACCCCTTTGGCATACTTTGAACATCTATGCCAAGCAGCAAGTTTTTGACCTCGAGGCCCAATTCGGTATCGCCCTCAATACTGAGTCGGCGCTGGAAAAACAGGGTGTCAGGATCCTCTTTGGCAGCGGCGACCAGCAAGAGTTCGGCGCTATTGGCGCTGAAGGTGACTTCCGGAGCCGTAAAAGGCCGCACCTTGAAACCTTGTTCGAAACTGACTTCAAATGCCAACTCCATGTCCTCGACCCGAACGCCCACCCATTGCCCTTCAAGAAAGTCCAATTCACCATCCTTAACCTGTTCGCTGAGCAATACCGCCAATAGCTGCTGCAGTACGTTCGCCTTGATGGCGAAGGGAACCAAGGTCAGCGGTTTTCCAACCAACTTGGGAGCCAGAGTGAGAATATCGCGCGCCGCCTTGGCGGCTAAAGCCGTGCGCATCTTGAATTACTCCTGATTAAAATGCCAAAACTCCGGCAGTCTAACCAAGTTTTATGATCATAAACCTGTTTTATATCAATTCTGTGAGATCCAAAGGTCGATAAACTGCGGCTTTGTTTGTAATTAGGGAGAAAGTTAACATGGAACTCCTGTGTCCGGCCGGGAACTTGGCATCACTCAAGGCTGCTCTCAACGCCGGCGCCGATGCCCTCTATCTGGGGCTGAAAGACGACACCAATGCCCGCTCATTTGCCGGACTGAACTTCACACCGACCAAACTGCAACAGGCAGCCAAAGAGGTAAAGTCTCAAGGGCGCAAGCTGTATCTGACTATTAATACCTTTCCGCAACCGGGTGAAGAGAAACGTTGGTACCAGGCCGTCGATCTGGCCGCCAACACGGATATAGATGGGCTGATCATGGCCGATCTGTCGCTACTGGATTATGCCCATGGCCACTACCCTCACCTGCCGCTGCATCTTTCGGTACAGGCCAGCGCCACCAATCTCGGTGCCCTGGCACTCTATAAGCGTGAGTTCAACATTGAGCGCGCCGTACTCCCCAGAGTGCTATCCATCAAGCAGGTCAAAGATCTTGCCAAGGCCAGTCCGGTTGATCTGGAAGTGTTTGCCTTCGGCAGTCTATGTATCATGGCCGAAGGGCGCTGTCAGTTGTCTTCCTATGTAACTGGGGAATCGCCCAATTCAGGTGGCTCCTGCTCACCGGCAAAACATGTGCGCTGGCAGGAAAATCAGGGCTGTCGCCAGACCCGCCTCAACGAAGTCTTGATTGACAGCTCGGGGTTGAACGAGCAGATGGGCTACCCGGTTGTGTGCAAGGGACGTTATCTGACCGAAGAAGACAGCCAGCCGGGCTTTTTGCTGGAGTCCCCCACCAGCCTCAATACCCTGGACTTGCTGCCGGAACTGGCCCAGGCCGGCATAGTGTCACTTAAAATTGAAGGTCGCCAACGCAGCCCCGCCTATGTGGAACAGGTT
The DNA here is from genome assembly GCF_012030025.1 of Shewanella sp. Iso12. Taxonomy (NCBI): domain Bacteria; kingdom Pseudomonadati; phylum Pseudomonadota; class Gammaproteobacteria; order Alteromonadales; family Shewanellaceae; genus Shewanella; species Shewanella sp. Iso12. The sequence continues at coordinate 51,283 of NZ_JAAUHW010000002.1, read as the reverse complement.
ACCCGGGTTTGGCGTCAGGCGCTGGACACCTATCAGAATGCGCCGGAGCGGTTCCAATCCAAACCCGAATGGCATGCCGCGCTGGCCAAAGTATCCGAGGGGCAAACCACCACGCTGGGTGCCTACGAGCGCAGCTGGCAATAGGAAGTTTTCTATGAATATTTCTCTTGGCCCGCTGCTCTATTGCTGGCCCAAAGCACAAGTGCAGGCCTTCTACCGTGAAGTTGCAGACAGCACTATTCCACTGGTTTATCTGGGTGAAGCCGTTTGCAGCCGCCGCAGGCAGATGAAGTTTGCCGATTATCTGGCCCTGGCCCTTGAGCTCAAGGACGCCGGCAAACAGGTTGTATTGTCGACTCTGGCCTTGATAGAGGCACAATCCGAGCTTAAAGAGCTTAAAAAGCAACTCGATAATGGCGAGTTCATAGTTGAGGCCAATGATATGGCAGCCGTTGGTATGGCGCGGGAGCAGGAACTGCCTTTTGTCTGTGGTGCCAGTATCAATAACTACAACAGAGCCAGCCTGGAAAAGCTGCATCAATGGGGCATGCAGCGCTTTGTGATGCCCATTGAGCTGTCAAAAATGTGGCTGCAAAAAGTCACCGCCCCGACGCCAAACTTTGAAATTGAAGTACTGGGTCATGGTTATTTGCCATTGGCGCACTCGGCCCGTTGCTTCACCGCCCGTCATCAAGGGTTGGCAAAGGATGACTGTCAGACGGTATGCATCAAGCATCCAAAAGGCCTGGTCGCCCAGACCCAGGAGCAACAACCACTATTGCGACTCAACGGCATACAGACTCAGTCGGCAGCCCGCTGCGATCTCAGACGGGAAATACCAGAAATGAAACGTATGGGTGTTGACTGGTTCAGGGTGTCACCGGATGGCCATGACTCCATCGCTTTGGCGGAGTCTTTACTGCAAAATGCAGGGAGTGAAGTCGATGCTGAAACAGGCAAAGAAGCCTGTAATGGATACTGGCACGGCGCACCTGGCATGGTCTATAGACGTTAGCGTCAAGGTCTTAAGCAAGCCCGTGCTGTGGGCTTTTCCGGCCTTTAATAAGGACTTTCAACAGGCTCCTGTTCATCGGGGGCCTTTTTTGTGCACAGCAACAAACACAGGACCCAGAGCATAAAGCTGCCGAGCCCCAGCCATTCGAGGACTGCCGGCCACCAAAAGTCAGGCCGAGGTAATTGCAGCACCAACTCATGGTAAAAGGGGTTATCCCCCTCGGTAATACCAAGTTCAAGATGCGGTAGAAACAGAAACGCGCCCAGACTGACGCCGCTGATAAGCGCCGGGATCAGAGTCCACAGAGTGGCGGCACCAAAGGGGCGCTGCAGCAGATAAACCAGGTAGCAGCCAACACTGATACAGCCAAAGATAAAAAACCACTTCAGCATCAGGATATGAAGGTGATAGACATTGACGGGAAACAGGCCAACACCGGCCAGGGCCATACAAGTCAGGGTCAGGCTGAGATACAGGAGATGGCCGCTCAATAAGCGAGACAACTGCAGGGTGAATAACCAACAGAGCACCAGGCTCAAACTGCCGAAGAACAAACCACCATTGAGCAGTACCGCCAACTTAGAATGGCCATAACTGCCCAGCTCACTCAGGCTGTGATTGAGCAGGCTGAACTCCCGCCCATCGCCGCTCTGATAGCCCCAGATAACCAAACCCAGGCCAAGCAGCAGTCCAAAGAGTCCCAGCAAACCAAAGCTCAACGCCATTCTTGCCAGTCTCTGTCTTCTTAACATGCCAGTGTATGCCCCGGATTCATTTTCTGCTGTCTAACTTACATGCTCCAGATTTTTTTTAAAGCCCGGGCAAGGTCTTTTTGCGTTACCGATCGCTTATTTACCCGAGTTTAAACAACAAAATTCGCTTCCGGTCGAATTATTGCACTTTGATGCCTCGGCCATTCTTTGCTGTTTTGGCATATCCTCCCGCAGGAGATGACAGTAACCTTGGTTAGCAAGATCATGCCGGGTCTGGAAACTGCAGTTCCGCCCAAGAGCAAAAATACAGCGCTAGCAGATTTCACTGTGTCCAGCCGTTGGATTGCTTGTTTGCAGAGTTTTATCCCGACTAAAACACTGGCCATCGAAGTTTTCAATTAGTATACATATCAATAACCTGCAAACGCTTTACCTCTAAAAAAGTTGCAAAAAGCGCTCACTCAAATAACCACAAAAATGTTATGCTTATCACACTTAAAACGATAATAAGGCCTGAATCAATATCGGGCCACTAACTCTGAGCCGGAATTAAAGATGTCCAGAAGGAATTCCACTACCACAGACAGGGAAGTCTGTCTGCAATCCACCGACGAACTCATTTCCACCACAGATCTTCGCGGCGTTATCACTTACGTCAACCCGGCCTTTGCTGAGATATCGGGTTTTTCTGAAGCCGAGCTGTTGGGCCACAGCCACAACATGGTTCGCCATCCCGACATGCCCAAGGCGGCCTTTGCCGAAATGTGGCAATGCCTCAAGGCCGGCAGTTCCTGGCGGGGATTGGTCAAAAACCGTTGTAAGGACGGTGGTTTTTACTGGGTCGATGCTTTCGTGTCCCCCATCTTTGAACAGGGAAAAATCATTGGTTATCAATCTGTCAGGGTTAAACCCAGTCAAGGCACCATCAAACGGGCCATCAAGGTATACAGTCGCCTGAATCAGGGCAAAAGAGTCAAAGATCCGCTGACGCTGACGCAAAAACGCTTGCTTTCGGCACTGGTGGCCAGCTCTGGCTTACTGCTTAGCGGCTATATCTGGGGCTGGGGCGTGGTGTTGGCCGGAGCCATGTTGATGGCGCTCAATCTGGCTATCTTCTATGACGAAGCCTTTCGTATTCCGGCACGATTGATGGCACTCAAGCAAGAGTACGATTCTGTCAGTCGCTTCATCTATGCCGGGCACGATACGTCATCCGTGCTCGAATTTCAGTTGCAGCGTAAGACCGCCATGCTTCAGGGCGTTTTGGGCCGGACTCAGGATCAAGCGCTTAAAACCAATGATATTGCCGCTCAGTTGGTGGTGGCCACAGAGCAGGCCAGAGTCGGCATGGTTCTGGAACAACAACAGATGCAGCAGATAGCCAGTGCCATCGAAGAGCTGCATGCCACTATCAGTGAGGTGGCTGACAACACCCAGGCAACCTCAGGCCGTATAGATGAGGCTTATGGCCTCTGTCGTCAAAGCCGGGATGTGATGCATCAGAACAGTGAACATATTCTCCACCTGGCCGATGATGTTGCCAGGGCGGCTTCCAATGCCAAACGCCTGAACGATGAAGCACAGCAAGTTGCCAACGCCATGTCGGAAATCGACGCCATTGCCGACCAAACCAACCTGCTGGCTCTCAATGCAGCCATAGAAGCAGCCAGAGCCGGCGAACAGGGACGCGGCTTTGCGGTGGTCGCCGATGAGGTCAGAGCCTTATCCGGCCGCACCCAGCAGTCCACCAAGAGTATATCTGCCAGCATAGAGGCCATGTTCAGCATGCTGACCCAGTGGGCCAATGAGATGGAAGCCAGTAGACAACAGGCACAGGAGTGCGCCACCGAAGCATTGTCGGCTGTGGAGTCCATCAACACAGTTAATCAGGGGATGGCTGAAATACACGATCTCGCCAGACAAAACGCCGTGGCGGCAACCCAGCAAGGGCAAGTAGTGCAAGAGATAGCAGGCGGCATACAGACGATTCACGGCGCCACCAATGACAATGTCAGCGCCCTGTGTCAGGTTGAGCAAGCCGTATTGCAGTTAAAGGCCAGTGCCGACAGGTCGCTGAACCTGAGACAGACTTTCGGCTGAGACAAAGCCCAGGTTCAGCCTGAATAACAAATATTTAACCATTTCTTTTTGAAGGATTTTTCATAAGAAACTGCTTAAATAATAATTAAGCAAGGACAGGAAATAACTATGCTGTTGTGATCAAAGAGACAGAACTGACAGCGAATGAATTTACATAGCCGCGCTAAGGGGGTAATCTTGCCCCCTTAAATTCGGGGGCCGGTTGAATGAAAATGCATTCAGAGCCAATATTGCCCCTGGCGAGTAGCTTTGTTACTCATCCAATTAGTGTAGATTCAGGGTGTAATAACCGTGGCAGACGAAAAACAACCCCGCAACATAACAACCATACTCACTTTCCTGGTGCCATCTCTGCTCGGCGTCTTACTCTTTATGACGCCTATCAGCTATAACAACGAACTGACCATTCCTGTGGCGGTGTTGGCCGATGAACTCAAGAATTTGCTCAATGATTATTTGACCAGCATAATTTGCGCCATAGTGGTATTTACCGCCACGGCCAGTGTATTGGTGAAACTCCTGCGCCCCGGTTTTATCCGCCGCAGCAAGTTTCTCAATTCCCTGTTGAATATCAGCCCTGCCTGGCTCTTGGTCAGGGTTTTGGGCGCCATATTTATCTGTCTGACCTTCTTCCAGGTTGGCCCTGAGATGCTCATAGCCGATTCCACCGGCGCCTTGGTGATGAGTAAACTGTTGCCACTGCTGTTCTGTGTATTCTTTTTTGCCGGTATGTTCCTGCCTTTGTTGCTCAACTTTGGCCTGCTGGAACTCTTCGGAACCTTACTGACCAAGTTGATGCGGCCGGTGTTCAACCTACCGGGACGCAGCGCCATCGATTGTATGGCCTCCTGGCTCGGGGATGGTAGCGTTGGTATTTTGCTGACCAGTAAACAGTATGAGAACCGCTTTTATACCCAGCGTGAAGCGGCGGTTATCGGCACCACCTTCTCGGCAGTCTCCATCACTTTTACCCTTGTGGTACTCACCCAAGTGAAACTGCAGGCAATGTTTGTACCCTTCTACCTGACAGTCTGTCTGGCCGGTATTGTTGCCGCCATAATAGTGCCCAAGTTGCCGCCGCTGTCGCGCAAGAAGGATGTTTATGTTGATGGCAGCCCCAGACGGAAAGATGATGAGTCGCTGCCAGAAGGTCATAACTCTCTGTCCTGGGGGTTGGATCTGGCGCTCACCAAGGCGTCCCACACAGGTGGCGTATTCAAGGTGCTCTCCGAAGGGGTGAAAAATGTCATCGATATGATCTTCGGTGTGCTCCCCGTCGTAATGGCATTAGGTACCATAGCTCTGGTCATCGCCGAATACACCCCGGTATTTAACTATCTTGGTAAGCCTTTTATTCCATTGTTGGAACTGATGCAGATCCCCGAAGCTACCCAAGCCTCCAAGACTATAGTCGTCGGGTTTGCCGATATGTTTATCCCCTCGATTCTGGCCACCAGCATAGAATCCGACATGACACGCTTTGTGATTGCGGCGCTGTCTGTCACCCAATTGATCTACATGAGTGAAGTAGGTGCCTTGCTTATCGGCAGCAAGATACCGGTGAAAATTTGGGAGTTGTTTGCCATCTTCCTGCTGCGAACCCTGGTTACTCTGCCTGTGATTGCCGGGATGGCACATCTACTGTTCTAAGGGCAATTTAGCCGGACTTCCCCACAACGGCCGCTACATGCGGCCGTTTTTTATTTCTAAGCACTAGAATGTGCTCACAAAATTCGCATTTCGGCCACCAGCATCTACACTGAAAAAAGTTCGTTTTTGAGGCTTTTCGGTGAAAATCTTTGCGTTGCTGCTCCTTTTTACGGCACTTTGGTGCCTCGATAGCCTGACGCCGTCATTGGGCTATCGCCCCGTCCTTGAGCAATTTCAGGCCGAAGACGGCTTGTCGATGAACACTGTCAATGACCTCGCCACAGACGATCGTGGTCACCTGTGGATAGCCACACAAGCCGGACTCAACCGCTTCGATGGCGAACATTTCAGAATCTACAGTAAGCAGGACGCTCCCCACGGCCCTAGTGGCAATCACATTGAAAGGCTGTTGTTTTCAAGCCAGAAGGAGTTGTGGCTGCTGACCTTGAGCGATGGCCTGAATCTTTATCATCCGGACAGTGGCCGCTTTGAAATATTGGGTGCCGAAGCCGATCTGCCGCTGACCGGGATCCGCGAGCTGGCAGAAGACAAGCAAGGCATGCTCTGGCTGCTGATGGATGATGCCAAGGTTTGGCGCTACGACCCAAAACGCCGCCAACGCCTGGATAGCCAGCAGCTTCAGACAAATACCGTTTCACAACTGAGGTTTTATGCAACGCCTTCCGGCGACTTGTATCTTGCAGGAGACTCGCTCTGGCAGCTGGATGACAGCAAGTCCTGGCAACAGATGACAATATTGCCGCAGTCTGCTCAGGTAGAGTCTCTGATACAGGCCAAAGACGGCAGTTTATGGCTCGCAAGCAAAGGAACGCTCTGGTACTGGTCTTTGGGAACCGAGGCCGTGCCTTACTCCATCAACCAACTTGGCGATGCCGGCATTCGGCATATGGTTTTGGATCCACAGCAACGTCTCTGGTTGGCGGTGGATAAACTCGGTCTAGTGCGGTTTACACCTCAAACCCGGGAGCTTCTTTGGCAACAAAACAGCGATGGCAAGACCATCCAGACGCTGCATCTGGATGACAGCAACCAACTTTGGATAGCGACCAAGGGAGCCGGTCTCGGTAAGCTGGATCTCAATCAGGAAGCCATGGGAAAACTGCTCCCCAACAGTTTCGAGAACCACAACCTGGGTAATGGCGATGTCAGAGCGATTTTTCGCGATCATCTGGGGCAACTCTGGGTCGGCACCGCCAGCGGCCTTTATCAGGCACTGGAGTCTGACTCAGGCAAAATTCAAGGCTTCAAACCCTCGCCGCTAGCAAGCCAACTGCTGGATAAGGCCTTTATCGGTTTTATCAAAGAAGACAGTCAGGGCCGGCTGTGGATTGGCACTCGGGGCGAAGGCTTACTGATCTTCAATGCCGAGCGCGACAGCTATCTGCACTATCGCCATCAGGCCAATGAACCGGGCTCACTGCCGGCCAACACCCTCTACAGTTTAACCTTTGATCAAAGTGGCATTGCCTGGATAGCAACCAAAGAAGCCGGAGTCAGCCGTTATCTTGGTATCGAAAAAGGCTTTGCCGCGCCGGATGCCACGCCGCTGCCCAAAACAGAAACCACTTCGATACTGGAGGATAACGGCGGCAATATCTGGATCACCAGTTACGGTGAAGGCCTATTCAGGCTCAAGCCGGATGGCAGTGTATCTCATTGGTCCACGGATACTGAAGTCCCTCTACCCAGCAAGCATCTGTTTTCCATCTACCAACATCCGGATGGACAGTTATGGATAGCATCCAGTGACGGCGTATTCTCATTCACCCCGGATAGCGGGCAGTATCAAATGTTTGATCGCCAACACGGCCTGATAGGCGATGTCGCCTACCTGATGCAACATGATGCCGACAACAAACTCTGGATTGGCAGCGCCAGCGGCCTGTCATGGCTGGATCCCGCAACAGGCACAAGCCGGAATTTTGCTTATGAAGATGGCTTGCAAGCCAACGAGTTCAACTTTGGCGCCGGGTTTCTCGATCGGGACGGTAGCTTGTTTCTCGGCGGTGTAAAAGGTCTCAACCATATCCAGCCCCCCGCTTTACCCGCGAGGAAACCTCCGGCGCAGCCGATCATAGATGAACTGCAGGCCCTGGGGCAAACACAAGAGCACGCACCAAAACCCTGGAGCCGACAGAAACTGGTTCTGGGGGTTGATGCCTTGCCGCTGAGTCTCAAATTCCACAGCCCGAACCTGCATCACGCCAGGCATCTTGAGTATCAATACAAACTCGAAGGCATGCAGCAGGAGTGGCTCAATACACGGGGGGCCAGAACCGCCTTCTTCCCGGCGCTCAAACCCGGTGACTATCGCTTTATGGTCAGAGCTGTGGATATTGACGGCAATACCAGCCCGGCGCAGAGCCTGCTGCTGAGCATAACCCCCAGGCCCTGGCAAAGCCCCTGGGCTTATACTATTTACAGCTTATTGTTGCTGAGCCTGATATTTGGCTTTGCCTATAACAGGTGGCAGAAGTTTATTGAGCAACGAAAACTGCTGCAACAGGTGGCGAGCAGCGAGCAAAAGCTGCAACTGGCACTTATCGGCAGTGGCGATGAGTTTTGGGATTGGGATTTGCAGGCACAGGAGGCCAATCGCAATAACGCATTTCTCTGGTATCCCGAGCCCGAAACCCACCTGAAAGATACGCTGGAGCGCTGTGTCCATCCCGAAGACTTGCCGCTCATCTGGCCCGAGATTGATGCCTGCCTTCATAAAGGCCGGCAAGAATTTGAACTCAGCTATCGCGGCAAGACCCAGGACGACAGCTGGCTTTGGGTACTCAACCGTGGCCGGGTCATGACCAGGGATCAAGAGGGGCGCCCTTTAAGGATTACAGGAACCATCAAGGATATTCAGAAACTGAAAGAAACCGAATCGGCACTGCGTCGCTTCAATCAGGAGTTGGAGCAGAGGGTTAAACAGCGCACTGAAGCGCTGCAACAGAGCAATGATGAACTGAACCACACCCTGGAAGAGTTACGACTGGCGCAGTCTGAACTGCTGGATAAGGAGAAAATGGCCACACTTGGTGGTCTGGTTGCCAGCATCACCCATGAAGTCAACACTCCCATAGGCATCTGTGTCACCGCGGCTTCGCATCTGGCGGAGAATGTTAAAGCCTTCAACAAGCGCTTTTACGCCGAGGATGTCGATCAGCAGGATTTCGAACAGTACCAGAGTGAAGTGGCCGACTGCAGCCGACTGATGCTGACCAACCTGGAACGCGCCGCCAAGCTGATCCGCAGCTTCAAACAGCTCTCCGTCGATCAATCCCATGAAGAACTGCGGGAATTTAACCTGGGGCACTATCTGGATGAGATTTTCCTGTCGCTCAACCCCATGCTGCACCGCTCGCCTCACAAGTACAGCTATCAATGCCCGGCCGACATCACCCTCAACTCCACTCCGGGCGTCTTTTACCAAATTATCAGTAACCTCTTTACCAATTCACTGGTACACGCCTTTCCAGAAGGAAGCGAGGGACGGATGTCGCTCAATGTCAGCCGCACAGATAACGGCATAGAGCTTGTCTACCGTGATGATGGTTGCGGCATGAATACCGAAGTACAGCAGAATATTTTTGTTCCCTTTTTTACCACCAAACGCGGTAAAGGCGGCAGTGGCCTGGGGATGAACATAGTCTATAACCTGGTGACTCAAGTACTTGGCGGCGAGATCCGTCTGATCAGTGCACCGGGTCATGGCAGCGAGTTCCGCATCATACTGCCAAATGATATAGAGGTAAGTTCAGGGGCGTCACAATAAGGTCATCAAGACGTCACTTCAAGGTCAAATAACTGACTTAGAGTCTTTCACAGTCAAACCCGTTTCACTGGTTTTATCCAGGAGCCGCGATGAAAGACAGCAAGTCATTGGTAGCAAAACCATCGACATTTCACCCATCCTCCCGCCGCGCAGCCGAGTCTGTCATCAAGCTCAACGCCCTCTGGCTCTCGGATATTCACCTGGGCAGCATTGACTGCAAGGCCGAATATCTGCTGCATTTCCTAAACAGCGTTCAGCCCAAGGTGCTGTATCTGGTGGGGGACATAGTCGATATCTGGGCCCTCAAACGCCGGGTATTCTGGCCCGAGAGTCACAACCAACTGCTGCAAAAACTGCTGCAAATGGCACAGAGCGGCATCAAGCTGGTGTATCTGCCCGGCAACCATGACGAGCTGTTTAAGGATTACCACCAGCTGCAACTCGCCGATGTCATTATCAGCAAAGAGTACAGACATCAAACCCTGAGCGGCAAAACCCTGCTGATGCTGCATGGCGATCAATTTGACTCCGAAGTCTGTATCGGCCGTATCACCGCCCGCCTCGGCGATCACCTCTACGATGTATTGATGTTTCTCAACCGCCAATTGCACAAGGTTCGCCGCCGTCTCGGTTATCCCTATTGGTCTTTGGCCGGCTTTATCAAGCAAAGAGTCGGCAAGGCCCAGCAAGCCATCAACAGTTTTCGCGAAGCCGTGGTGCGTTATGGCCGCAAGCAGAAGGTGGACGGCATCATCTGTGGCCATATTCACCAGCCGGAGCTCACGGAAATGAGCGGCTTTATCTATGCCAATGATGGTGACTGGGTAGAGAACTGCACTCTATTGACTGAAACCCTCGAGGGCGAGCTGCAACTCGAGCGCTGGAATGAACAACTGGGCCGGACCGAAGTACTGAAACGCTTCGCCTGGCAGGGACAAGAACAACAAGCTGCTTAAATCAGGTACCCCATTATGATGTTTACCGTCGATAAAGTCGTGGAATCCAATCTGCCCAATATCAACAGCAAGCCTTGGCTCGCCAAGCCAACCAAGGCCTTACTGCGTTATCTGCTCAATGAGCGGGAGTGCAATGATATCGCCGGCCAATTCAGTTTTCTCAAGGGCGTGGATTTTGTTGAACAAGTGCTGGAAAGCTTTGCCGTCAGCTATACGGTTCCGGACAGTGAGGTGGAAAACATTCCCCATCAGGGCCGGGTCGTTATCTTCGCTAATCATCCAATAGGTTCGCTGGATGCTCTGGTGCTGATAAAACTAATCAGCGAAGTCAGGCCTGACATTAAAGTGGTTGCCAACGAGCTGTTGATGACACTGACGCCACTGCACAACATCCTGCTGCCGGTTCGCAATATGACAGGCGGAACCCCCAGACAACACCTGGAGAAGATCCATCAACATCTGCGCAGTGAAGGCGCTGTGCTCATCTTTCCATCGGGTGAGGTATCCAGGCTCAGACCAAGCGGCATTCGCGATACCCAGTGGCAAACAGGCTTCCTGAAGATGGCTATCAACTGCAATGCGCCGCTGCTGCCCATGTATGTCGATGCCAAGAACTCGGCGACCTTTTACGGTGCTTCCATCTTGTATAAACCTTTGGCTACCCTGCTGTTGGTCAAGGAGATGTTTAAACAAGCCAGTAATACTCTGCCGGTGCGTATCGGCGAGCTTATCCCGGCCGAAGCGGTCAGCGGCAGTGACTTCCCGCTTAAAACCCGGGTCAGCCTGCTGAAGAACCACCTCTATCGCATAGGCAAGAACCGCAGCCCACTGTTCAACACCCAGAGCGCCATCGCCCATCCGGAAAAACGTCGTGAGTTGCAACAGGCTTTACTGCAGTGCGAACAGCTTGGTCAAACTCAGGATGACAAGCAGATTTTCCTCTATCGCCATCAGGGCAGCAGCCCAGTGATGCGGGAAATAGGTCGGCTGCGGGAGCTGGCTTTTCGCGCCGTGGGTGAAGGCACAGGAAAACGCAGAGACATAGACAAATACGACTCCAGTTATCTACACCTGGTACTCTGGGATCCCAAGGAGCTGGAGATAGTCGGCGCCTACCGTTTTGCCGAAGTCGCCCGCTTGCACAGTGCAGGTGAAAACCTCTACAGTGAGTCACTGTTTCACTATCAAACAGAATTTGCTCCCTATTTCGCCAAGGGCCTGGAACTCGGCCGCAGCTTTGTGCAACCTAAATATTGGGGAAAGCGCAGTCTCGATTATCTCTGGTACGGCATAGGTGCCTTTCTGGCTCGTCATCCCGGCTACCGCTACCTTTTCGGTCCGGTGACCATAAGCAATCAGTTGCCGGCACAGGCCAAGGAGATGTTGGTGCACTTCTACCTGCAGCAGTTTCCCTGTAAGACACAGCTGGCACAGTCTTTCACGCCTTTTGGTCTGCCTCCTGAGCGCCAGGCTGAACTGGATAAGCTCTATGTTGATTCAGATTACCAAGGCGCATTCAAATTGCTCAAGCAGACCCTTGCCAGTATGGGCGCCGCTGTGCCAACTCTCTACAAGCAATACGGCGAACTTTGCCAGCCTGATGGGGTGCGCTTTCTCGCCTTTGGAGTGGATGCCGACTTTGCCGACTGTATCGATGGTTTGGTGCTGGTGGACTTGGACAAGCTCAAGTTCAAGAAACGCAGCCGCTATATCGATTGTCATCTGCAAGAACTCAATCAGCAAGATGAGAACGCTCCGAGTTAGCATTATTGACAGGGCTCTGATATAACAAAGAAAAGGTTATGGAGGATCCCTATGCAGCTCTGCATCGCCGATATCATGATCACCCGGGTCGTTACAGTGGAAATGGACGACCGCCTGAGTGTGGCCAAAGAGATATTTCATCATGCAGGCTTTCATCATCTGCTGGTGGTGGATGATGAAGGCAAGCTGGAAGGCGTCTTGTCCGAGCGGGATCTGCTGCGGGCCTTAAGCCCCAATCTTGGCAGCGAAACGGCCACCAGCAGAGATCTGGAGACCCTCAATAAGCGGGTGCATCAAGTGATGAGCCGTAATCCTGTGACCGTTGCGCCGCATCTAGGCTTGGCTCAGGCATCCAGACTACTGCTGGAGAAAGATATAGGTTCACTGCCGGTACTGGAAAACGGTGAAATTGTCGGCATAGTAACCTGGAAGGATCTATTGCGAGCCTATTGCTGTTAACCACAATAGGCTCAGACTTCATAGGCCTGGGTGAAAGCTATCTCAGAGTTACCTCATCCAACTTACGGGCCTTTTCAGAGCTGAACTCCTCATTGAGCAACACACACTCACTGGCCTGCTTGATATAGTAACGTTTCCCCTGAGTATCCTTGAGCGGCTTGCTACTCAAACGCGCCATCAATAGCGGCTGCTTTTCCAGATCCCAACGATAAAAGGCAATTTGCTCTCCCTTGCTGGTGATCAAGTGACACTTCACCTCCTGCCGCTCGGCGGCATGAGTTGTCAAAACGATACCGGGCAAGATGAGCAACAAGCCATATTTGATTGATTTCATCATTTCCAACACTCCGCAGAGGCGCCGCCTTTAACCCCGGCGTCAGTCAAGGTCAGCGTCTTGCACTTGCTGTCACGACTGGCCTGTACCCCTTGCGCCGTTGCTGTCAGGGTAAAACTGCCGGTGCCGGTTGACGCTATGCTGTAGTGACCATTTTCAGTAATAAAGGGGCTGGCATTGAGCCCCAGTTTGGTCATATCCGTGGCGTAAGTGCGATTGTCCAAATAGTACTGCTCCTGCAGATTGGCCAGTCGCATCAAGGCTGCATGAGCCTCAGCCCTGGTACTCTTGGCAATGTACTGCACATAAGAGGGATAAGCGATCGCCGCCAGTATGCCGATAATGACCACAGTGATCATGACTTCAATCAGGGTAAAACCCGCTGCTTTTTTCATCTCTTATCCTACTCATTCACATGATAATAAATCTTGTTGGTACTCAGGCCTGTATCCAGCGCCACTGTACCGGAACAGTTTTCACCGGTTTCATCACACTCACCGCGACCAATAATCAAGGCAGCATCTGGATTGTCCGGATTATCCGGGTCATCTGGATCTTTGGGCGGGGTAATGATCTTGGGTGGCTGAGGAATACAATCCTCACACACTTCCAAAAACTCATAATTGTAACGCCCGCCTTTATGCAGGTCGAAACTGTACAAGCGTCCGGTCGAAGAGATGAGACAGCTATTTTCAGTTTCGGGTGTCGACTGTGCCGGTACAAAGGAGGTGAAGTAGACACGCCCTTTGATGATGGCCGAAGGTGACAGACTCTTCTCACCAATGACAGAGAAGTTATAGTACCAGCCCAGCTTGGTACCAAAGTCGATATTCTCACTGTCGCTGCTTGGCGCCGCCGATGTCACATTGTAAAGGTTGGCCAAAGTGATCGGGCTGGGCACTGTCGCACCTGAGCCGCCAAAAGTCTTGGTCACCACGTTGCGATCCTGCAGCACAAAGAACATATCTTCGGCATCGGTAGCCAGTGGCGATGCCCTGTTACCACTGCCGAGCGTGACGGCATCATAAGGTACGTTTTGATATGCCGTAGTAGTGCTGGTGTTACCGTCGGCATCTGTCGTTGTCACCCGGGTGACATTGGTAAATACCGTCTGAGCCACCACAGGCTCATAGAAGAAGCGGCGATCGGAAGATGCCAGCGCGCCGCCCACAGAGGCAAACTTGAAGCCACTCCAACTGGAGGTGTTTTCTGAAGGCATATCCATACGCCAGACATTACCACCAAGGTCTGCGGCATATAACCTGTCTGTAGCGCCATCGCTGTTGCTGTCGAGAGTGGCTATTGAACCGGCAATGCTGTGTTCTATGCCGGTCAACGCTGTGCCACCATCGACACCAAAGCTATGCTTGAGTACCCCGGTTTCGGCGTCAACCACGTACACATTGCGGCCATCTGAGTTGCTGCCTGTGTTGGCGTCATATCCCAGATTGTAACCACCGCCGAAGATCACTACAGGTTTATCTGAACCCGGCACCTTAGTCACAACCGGTGTCGACCAAGTCTGCCCCATATTGGCAAACCCGGCGCTATTGTTGTCAATCCGCCACATCATTCGAGGTGAATCCGGGGCGGTAACATCGAAGCCATAGTAAGAACTCCCGCCCCGGCGCATGCCGAAGAAGATCCAAGCCTTGGTAATGGCACCCGAGTCGTTGCGCTCCAAATAGGAAACCGGCGAGCCATCTATGCCATAAACACTGTGACCATTGGCATAGCTGTTATCTCTGAGTTCCTGCACATTACTGAGTAGCTCATAGGGCATAAAGGCCCAACTCTCTTCAACACTGCTACCCGTGTCTTTGAAGGCATGTAACATACCATGGTTGGTGCCAACGAAAATGCGCACATTGCTATTGCCATCGCCACCAAAATCAATGGCAAGCGGTTGCGAGTGCATGGGGTCACCCATTATATCGCCGCGAACCCCGTTGTAATCGTCAGAGGTAAACTCACCATTTTCATCTTTATCGACATTTTTGCCCTTGATCCACTCAAAGGCTTTTTCCAGCTCAGAGCTTTCTGTACCGGCGGCTACACTCATGTTCATATGAGTCAACAAGGCAAGGTCACCACCGGCATAGCTGGAAGCCTGATTCTTGCTCAGGGTCGCCAGGCCACCCCCTACCTTGATGTTACTGTAGAGAGTACGGCTGTCAGGTACTATGGTTCTGGCTGCACCGCCTTCCTGTACATCGTTGCCATCAGGGTCCGGAGAGCAGTGACTCCATAGACTACAAGCCGTGTCCGCAATACCACCCGAACTTGAGATAGCCGGTCTGTCGTTGGCATCTATCAGTACGCCAGAAGAGTTCACCTTCAACTTCTTCAGGTTACCGGCCCACTTGGGCCCTTGAGATGGGCTGAACAAGGCATAATAGGCAGAGTCAAGAGTACGGGTTGGGTCAGCATTACTGAAGGCTACCCCTGGCGCCGAAAACCTTTGTCCTTCGTCCGTGATACTGTCAAGCACATTGCTGAAGGCCTGCTGCAGATCGGCCACACTATTGGCAGCATGGTATTTGCCCTTTCCTCGTTTGGCTGTCTCTTCCAGCAAGGGCTCGGCCGCAGATCCCTCATCCAGCGCAAAACCTATGGTGTGAGTTACCACCCTTTGGAATTTCTCCGTGGCCGGCAAAATATCGTTGCGATACATGTAACTGGCCAGCGCCGGCAGATAGCTCTTCTTTTCTCTACCGTAATAATCTACTTCATAGGTGTATGGGCTGTAATTACCGTCGGAGTTCACCCCCGAAGCGCTTGTAATGGATTGAATCGCGGCATCGGCAGATGAGTCCAGCGTTGGCACCCCATCGGTAATATAGATGATATAAGCAATATCACTACAGACACTCATGGGAGACTTATAATTACCGCTATTCTCAATGGTCGTGTCATACATAGGCCTGTTGGCGGTATACTTTATCGAGCCACTGTTATAGTTCCTATCACTGTGGCCAAAGGTAATCGGGCCGCCGCTAAAGTACCGATAGGCTTCAAACAAAGTTTCACAAAGTGGAGTGTTGGTTTCGGCCGGCAGGTTTTCAACCGTACTGATCAGGGTTTCTTTCTCAGGCGCCGTGCGGCTACGAATACCGGCGACGATTCGGCCACCATCCCGATCCCCCTCATAGCGATAGTTCATATTGAATACCGCCAGGCCAAAATCAACCGTCGGCATCGAACTTATCACCCCGGCGATAGCTGTCTTGGCAATATCCAGTCTGCTGAGGTCTTGAGTATCATCCAAGTCGCCATTCTTATATAGGGTGTACCAACGCAGATAATTGTCAGTGTATAAGGTTACCAGCTCGCCTTGGTTAAAGCCCATGGATTGCGCGTTGCTGAGTGCATTTGCTTCATTGCTGTATGGAATATAGTTTTTACCCACTTTGACGCTATTCTGTGGATAGCCATCACCATAGGTAACCCCATCTACTGTGATACCGTTATTGCTTGGATTGGCGGCTTCAATATCTTCCCAACAGTCCACCGGGTTGTTCTTTTCGGCGCCACTGTTTTCTTTTATCTGCTGCCAGGTTCCCTTGGCATTACCGGAAAACACAAACTCTCGGATATAACCGGTAAAACGACCATAGCGATCCAAGGAGGTTTTAGCGACGGCGCAACCATTGAGAGCATCGTTGAAACGGCGCGATTCCGAAGGGCTGTCCGGCACAGGTAATGAACTTTCATCCATCCCGGAGCCGACGGTAAAGTAGATCATCCTTCCTTGATAGGAATTCGAGGAACCGACAGGGGGATACTCTTCGGTTGGATCATATCCTCCTGGCACTCCGGTTTCTATGGTATCCATGGATGCCGAATTATCAAAAATAATCAGCACCTTGGCTCGTCCCTGATTTGGCGGCGGGATCAAGTAAAGGTCTGTATCATCGGCCGAGACTTGCCCGGAAGAGCCAACCAGCACAAACAACAAACCGCATAAACACTTTTTGAGTTTCATGATCCGCTCCCGTTAAGCACTTCCTGCTCAACTCCTTCGATAACTGTCAGTTGCCCGAGGTTGTCCCGGCCGTACCTAACCTGGCTGGAAACCTCCACTCTTCGGCACTTGATAAGATCTGTACCGCTGGCATCCCTGCTACGCTGACAGGAAACATTCCTGGCATCCACAGTGCCATCACTCTTTAATGGCAGAGGCGTCAAAACCTGAGTGCCACCCGAATAGCTGTTGCCTGTATCTATCGCTGTCATTGTCGCCAATTCTGCTTGGCTCTTGGCATTCAATACCGCCTGCAAACCACCGTCGGCCAAGGCCTTGGCTTCCACCCGCTCGGCACCGGCGCCGGCCATACGCAGCGACTGACTGGAGTTAACTGCCAGAGCCACCCCAATCAGGGTCAGAATAATCAAGAGGATAAGTGCGAAGAATAGTACGACTCCCCGCTGTTGTCTTATTTTCATCTGCTTAGTTCCTAATCAACACAGGGTTTTCAAGTACCACTGTGGTCGAAACCACTTTCCGGCGGAAGTTATCGCCACCACCACTGATGGCTCTGTCGCCGGTTTTGTCGCCCAGTGAGTAAGTCGCATTATTGGTGTAACTATTGTCAGCATTGGGCGAACGCACCAATAAAAATATTCTCAAGGCCACTATTCGCTGGAACAACTGGTTGTCCCACATCAGATCCGTCACATTCTGTACCGGCATAAAGCTATCGGCCGTGTCATCACCGTTCTCGTCGAAACCATAGAGAATACGCATGTTTTCGATACCCTCGACCAAGGGCTCGTCTACGTTCATTCCGCTGGCAGAGAGTGATTTGCGGGTCAGAACCGGCACGCCGTTGTTGTCTTTAATAAAGTAGACATGGTGTTGGTATTCCCACACCCTCTGGTTTTCAAGGCCGGGATCTGTATCTTTAAAAAACACCGCCTGGCTGGCCGTTGCTGCCACCCGAAAACCACTGGTGGCTCCGGGAGGGCCTACCAGTCGTTTAATCTGAATCACATCTGTCCCTGTCATCGCTGAATTGACACAGCTCAGTGAGCCGGCACTCACCCCGGCCTCATACCCCCAAAGACGTCTGAAGTGGGCCGGTTGGCCATTGGGCAGAGTGGCATTGTTGAGCCCTTGTCCAATACAATCTGTCCCGACAGCATCATCGACCCGAGCGTTGGTACCCAGCACGAAATCTGTCCCTGTCATATCGCCAAAGAAGCCTACCTGACTCAGATCCGGCACCATGATGGCCAACGCAATACGGCCATTTTCCTGTAACTGATTGAACTGCCCTGTGGTAGTAACATTAGTGGCAGACATACTGAACATGGCGAACAATCCGAGCGCCAGAAACAGACTGATGACCATGGCCACCATGAGTTCTACCAGAGAAAAACCCGACTGCTTTGAATTTTTCACACTCACCGCCTTAACCTTGATTGATCACTGTCTTGAGGATAAAGATCCGCCGGCGCTTACCCAAGCTACTGCCGCAGTCAGTCGTTTCATAGGCGGTGCCGGCGGTTTCCTGAATGCCTCGCCATGCCATCACAATAGTGACATTGCTGCCATTGACATTCAGACAAGCGGTAGCACTGTCGAGGCCGCCGACATTCTGGCTGCCCACGGCTTCAGCGGCGCCGGTAAAGAGTTCTTGCCATTGGTAAAGATCCCAGGCCAGGGTCTCGGCAGCAGTGCAGGTCACCGTGGCGCCAAGGGCCACATCGCAGGATTTTGCAGGAGCACTTCCGCCCCCGGAATAGGGAGAGCCGTCGTCGTAATTATTCAGTACCGTGTTATTAAGCTTCATCCGATTGAGGATATCGTTGGCAAAGTACGCCGCCTGAGTCTGTTGAAATGATTCAAAGCTGGCGCGCTTTGCCACTATATGTAAATTAAATATCCCGATAAGCCCTATCACCAAAATGACGAGCGCTACCATAACCTCAATCAGAGAGAATCCCTCTCTCCGTTTTTTCATCTGTGTCAAATCTCCAGACAATGCCATGTTTTTGACAATAAATTCAGCCTATTAGTTCTTTAATATCTTATAGTTAGCTCAAGACCACAATAATACCTGTTAATGATAGTTGAGTCGAATGTAAATCTCCAGTAACAAAGAACGCTAATAAATTCAAGCCTTATAAGAGGTATTTTTTCCATAAAAAAAAGAGGCTTAGATAGCCTCTTCTTAAAATGCTTTTCACTTATATAAGCGCAATAAATCCGCGGCTTCTTACCTTAGCTCCACAGGAACGGCAAACACGGTATCTTCCTTGCGCCCTTCCACTTCGGTCACCACGCTTGGCGCCAGTTTGGCTATGGCCTCAACCACCTGCTGCACCAACACCTCAGGAGCAGAAGCCCCTGCAGTAACCGCAACCTTGCTGACGCCATCAAACCAATCCCGCTCAACATCATCGGCGTTATCCACCAAATAGGCCTGAGTGCCAGACTTGAGCGCCAATTCGCGCAGTCTGTTGGAGTTGGAGCTGTTTTTGGAGCCAACCACTATCAACAAGTCTACATCCTGGGCCATCTTACGTACCGCATCCTGGCGATTTTGAGTCGCGTAGCAGATATCGTCTTTACGAGGACCTTCAATCGAAGGGAACCGCTTCTGCAGCGCAGCAATAATATCCAGGGTATCATCCACCGACAGCGTGGTTTGGGTGACAAAGCAGAGATTGTCCGGCTCTTTCACCTGCAATGCATCCACGTCGGCCGGAGACTCAATGAGATAGACTCCCCCTTCAGGGTTATCGTACTGCCCCATGGTGCCTTCCACTTCGGGATGACCGGCATGACCGATAAGAATGCACTCAATCCCCTTACGACTGGCGCGGGTGACCTGCAGATGTACCTTGGTCACCAAAGGACAAGTGGCATCAAACACCTTAAGACCGCGACGCTTGGCCTCATTGCGCACCGCCTGTGACACCCCATGGGCACTGAAAATCACTATGCTGTTGTCGGGTACCTGATCCAGTTCGTCGACAAAAATCGCCCCGCGCTGCTTGAGATCTTCAACCACATAACGGTTATGCACCACTTCATGGCGCACATAGATAGGCGGGGAAAAGAGTTCCAGCGCTCGTTCCACTATGCTGATGGCCCGGTCGACACCGGCACAGAAGCCTCTGGGATTGGCCAGCAATATGTTAAGACCGGTAGATTTTGCTACTGACATATCAAAGCTCCTGCAATACTTCCAGTTCAAATGTCACCTGATGGCCCGCCAGCGGATGGTTCAGATCGACTGTGACAGAATCACCGGCTATCTCCCTGACAATTCCAGGTATTTCACTGCCACCTGGGCCAGCAAAACTGACGATAACACCGGGTTCCAGCGTCATATCTGCCGGGAATCGGCTGCGATCCAAGTGATGAATGGCATCGGGATTGGACTCGCCGAAAGCATCGGCAGGGGCCAAGGTAAAGCTGTGATTGTCGCCGGTTTTCAGCTTTAGAAGCTCAGCCTCAAACGCCGGGCTCAGACTACCGTCACCGATATTGAGCCGGGCGGGTTTACCGGAGGCTTTGGTGCTGTCGGCGGTCGAGCCGTCTTCCAGCAGTATATTCAGGTGACACAAGAGGGATTTCACATCAGACATCTGTGTTACTCCTTGGCTTCATTCTGCTTGGCAGCGGCCTTGTCACCGCCAAAAAATGAATCCCAGATGATCAGGACTGCGCCAACACAGATAGCCGAGTCAGCGATATTGAATGCCGGGTAGTGACTGGTTTTCCAGTAGAAATCGAGGAAGTCCACCACAAAACCGTGCATCAGGCGATCGACAAGATTTCCCAGCGCGCCGCCTATTACCAGAGTGTAAGCCAGGTTGAGGCGCCACAAGCCGGCCGATTGCCGTCTAAGCCAAACGGTCAGCAACACACTGAAACCGACAGCGACGGCGGTAAATAACCAACGCTGCCAGCCACCGGCATCACTGAGGAAGCTGAAGGCGGCGCCGTAGTTGCGCACATAGGTCAGATTAAAGAAAGGCAACAGCTGCACCGACTCATACAGCTTGAAGTTACCCAATACCCACTGTTTGGACAGCTGGTCAGCCAAAAAAGCCAACACAGCCACCCAATACCAGCGCAGGCCACTTTGTTTCCAGTCTGCGGGCATGTTTATTATCCTCAGGCGAACAGGCGTTGTTCACCTTCTCCTTCGATATTGGTCACACAGCGGCCACACAGCAGTGGATGCTCGGCGATCTGGCCAACGTCTTCTCTGTGGTGCCAGCAGCGGTCACACTTGGCCGCTTCGGACTTGGCGACGCTGAGCTTAAGTGATGCCAGCTCAGTTTCACGGGCATCGGCAGGCGCATCGGCAAGCGGCTTAACCACGGCTTTGGAGGTCAGCAGCACAAAGCGCAGCTCGTCACCCAGTTTGGCCAGAGCTTCGGTCAGCGCCGCATCGGCAAACAGAGTTACCTCGGCTTCCAGCGCGCCGCCGATCAGTTTATCGCGGCGGCCCTGCTCCAGTGCCTTGTTGACTTCATCACGAACCTGCAGCAACTGTGCCCAGTATTCATCACTCAGATCTGAGTCCAGCTGCACGGCCTTGAGGCCCTGGTACCATTCCTGAGTAAACACATAGGCGTCACGTTTACCCGGCAGCAACTGCCAGATTTCATCGGCAGTGAAGCTGAGGATAGGGGCAACCCAACGCACCATGGCTTCGGCAATCAGATACAGAGCCGACTGACAGCTGCGACGGGCGTGACCATCACGCTTGGCGGTGTACTGCCTGTCCTTGATGATATCCAGATAGAAGCTGCCCAATTCAACCGAGCAGAATTGCATCAGCTTCTGGGTCACTATGTGGAAGTTGTAAGCATCATAGGCTTCCAACAACTCTTCCTGCAGCTTGGCGGCGCGGCGCACCACCCAGCGATCCAGCGCCACCATGTCTTCGATGGCGATCATGTCTGTCTCTGGCTCAAAACCGCTCAGGTTGGCCAACAGGAAGCGGGCGGTGTTACGGATACGGCGATAAGCATCGGCGCTACGGTTGAGGATCTCATCGGATACCGTCATTTCACCGCTGTAGTCGGTAGAAGCCACCCACAGACGCAGAATATCGGCGCCCAGTTTGTTGGTTACCTGCTGTGGTGCAATCACGTTGCCGATGGACTTGGACATCTTGCGGCCCTTGCCATCCACGGTAAAGCCGTGAGTCAATACCTGCTTGTAAGGAGCCTTGCCGTTCATGGCAGTTGAAATCATCAGTGATGACATGAACCAACCACGGTGCTGATCAGAGCCTTCCAGATAGAGGTCAATTCCCTGCCCCTGGAATTCAGGGCGGGCAGCAACCACTGATGAGAAGGTAGAACCTGAGTCATACCAAACATCCAGAGTGTCGGTCACCTTGCGGTACTGAGCCGCATCTTCACCCAGGAGCTCAGACTCATCCAGATCCCACCAGGCTTGAATGCCCTGCTGCTCAATGCGATGAGCAACACGCTCCATCAAGGCCACGCTATCTGGATGCAGCTCTTCGGTTTCCTTGTGAACAAACAGAGTGATAGGTACGCCCCAGGTACGCTGGCGCGAGATACACCAGTCAGGACGGTTCTCGACCATCTTCTCAATCCGGCTCTGTCCCCAATCAGGGATCCACTGGGTTTGCTCGATTTCACCCATGGCTTGAGCACGCAGCCCTTTGTTATCCATGGAGATAAACCACTGCGGTGTGGCGCGGAAGATAATAGGTGTCTTGTGGCGCCAGCAGTGTGGATAGCTGTGACGATAGGCTTCACGGTGCAGCAAGGCATCTTTTTCCTGCAGCAGCGCCACAATTTCATCATTGGCCTTGAACACGTGTTTGCCGGCAAACAGCGGGGTATCCGCCTTGTAAACGCCGTTATCACCCACAGGATTAGCCACTTCCAGACCGTACTTCTGGCCAACCACAAAGTCGTCCTGACCGTGTCCAGGTGCTGTGTGTACCACACCGGTACCGGATTCGGTGGTCACATGATCGCCAAGAATCGCCGGCACACTGAAATCATAGAAAGGGTGCTGGAACTGCATCAACTCAAGCTCGGCACCTTTGGCACGACCAAGGATCTGATGGCTCTTGACGCCATAACGGGTGATACAGCTTTCCACCAGGGCTTCCGCCAGAATAACAGCTTGCTTGGCGCCGTCTTCAGACTCAATCTCCACCAGCACATAGTCCAAATCCGGGCTCAGAGACAGCGCGCGGTTGGCAGGTAAGGTCCAGGGAGTGGTAGTCCAGATAACCATGGAAACTGGCGCTTGATACTCAGTAACCCCGAAAACGGCCAAAACTTTAGTCTTGTCCACAGCGGTAAAAGCCACGTCTATAGCCGGTGAAGTCTTGTCTTCATATTCCACTTCGGCTTCGGCCAGGGCAGAACCACAGTCGGTACACCAATGCACCGGCTTAACCCCTTTGTGTAGGTGGCCGTTGTCAATCACTTTGGCCAATGAGCGAATGATGTTGGCCTCAGTGCTGAAATCCATGGTCAGGTAAGGTTTAAACCAGTCACCGAGCACGCCGAGACGGATAAAGTCATTGCGCTGGCCATCCACCTGTTTGGCGGCATACTTACGGCACTCGTCACGAAACTCGGCAGCAGAGATTTTCTGCCCTGGCTTACCGACTTTCTGTTCTACCTTAAGTTCAATCGGCAGACCATGGCAGTCCCAACCTGGCACGTAAGGCGCATCAAATCCTGACAAGGTCTTGGACTTGATAATAATATCTTTGAGGATCTTGTTAACTGAGTGACCAATATGAATATCGCCATTCGCATATGGAGGGCCATCGTGCAGAATGAACAGCTTGCGGCCAATACGGCTATCACGGATCTGTTGGTACAGATTATCCTCGGTCCAGCGTTTCAACATCTCTGGCTCGCGATTTGCCAAATTACCACGCATCGGAAACTCGGTTTCCGGCAAATTCAAAGTTGATTTATAGTCGCTCATTGATCCTATACCATTAATTTAGCTAAGAGAGCTCAGCCTGCTTCATTGCTGAGTAAGGCGCGAGCCTCATCAGCGTCATTCATTATTTGTTTCTTAAGTGCCTCAAGGGACTCGAACGGTTTCTCGTCACGGATCTTGGCCACTAATTCCACTTCTACTTTACGCCCGTAGAGGTCACCTTCAAAGTCAAACAGGTGCACTTCCAACTGGCAGTTTTGTCCCTGAACCGTGGGTCGAAACCCCACATTGGCAACACCATCGTATTGCTCACTGCCATCCCACCAGAGCCTGACCGCAAATACGCCCCTCACAGGAACCACCTTGCGCTTCATGGCGATATTGGCAGTGGGGAACCCCAGCGTCCGGCCCAGCTTTTTCCCATGGGCCACCTTACCACTGAGAGTATAGGGATGTCCCAATAAACGTCTGGCCTGCTCAAGATTGCCCTTGGCCAGCGCATCTCTGACCATGGTGGAACTGACCCTGTGATCGCCAACCAAAAAGCTTTGGGTACTGACTACCGCAAAACCGTGCTGTTCACCGGCAGAGCGAAGCAGCTCAAAATTGCCCTGACGAGCCCGTCCGAAACAGAAATCGTCACCGACCACCAGATACTTGACCCCAAGTTTACGCACCAGCAGCTCTTCGACAAACTCCTTGGCCGGCATTTGGGCAAACTTTTGATTGAAATTGACACACACAAGCCTGTCTATTCCAAGTTCAGCAAGCAGCTTGACCTTGTCGCGAAGCAGGCTCAAGCGCGCAGGGGCATCCTGGCCGCGAAACAGTTCCTGCGGTTGCGGCTCAAATGTCATCAGGGTGGCCGGTAAACCAAAGTGACGTGCCTTCTTGACCAGATTGGCTATCACTTCGGCATGGCCCCTGTGCACGCCATCGAAGTTACCTATGGTCAGCACACAACCGCGATGGGCCGGCAATATATTGTGTATTCCGCGAATCAGTTCCATGAAATCAACGACCGCTCAAACGTAAATTGGCGGATTATATAACAGCTCGGCAGCAGAATCAGCCCTCAGTTCCGGGCTTTGAGCCGCCATGGACGGATCCCAAGCAGCACCAGTGTAATAAAATACCCCAGAGCGCCACCTAAGATCAGGGCAAACAAATGGCTGATTCGCTCAACAAACGACCAGCCAAGCCATTGCGCCTGCTCTGGAGAAAAGTAGAGCAATAGGGCCACCATCACGACAGTAGCAAGTAATGCCTTGATAAAAAAGATGATTGTTTGTTTGCTGACTCGATAAACACCGGCCAGATGCAAACCGCGATATAACAGGGAAGCGTTGAGTAAAGCAGACAGAGAAGTGGCGATCGCCAGCCCCACATATCCAAATGGCACGGCAAAAATAATATTGAAACCCATGTTGCTAACCATAGCAATGATGCCATAACGCACAGGTGTCTTGGTGTCCTGACGGGCATAATATCCGGGCGCCAGTACCTTGATCAGCATAAAACTCAACAAACCTGTGCCGTAGGCCACCAGAGAATAGGAAGCCATTTCCACGTCACTGATGCTAAAGGCGCCACGCATAAAAAGCACCATCAACATCGGCTGAGCCAATACAATCAGCCCCATCATGGCCGGTAAACCCAGCAGCATAATGGCACGAATCCCCCAATCCATGGTGCGACCAAAGCCCTCACCCTCGGCATTGACATGGTTTTTGGATAGAGCAGGTAAAATAACAGTGGCAATGGCAATACCAAATAATCCCAGCGGAAACTCCAACAAACGGTCTGAATAATAGAGCCAACTGATAGAACCTGTGACCAGGAAACTGGCAATAAAGGTATCCAGCATCAGGTTAATTTGCGACACAGATACCCCAAACAGTGCCGGGATCATCAGAGTACGGATTTTGACCACTCCCGGATGATTCCAGCCCCATGAGGGCCGAACCAGGGCTTTTTCCTGCAGCAGAAAAGGAATTTGAAACAAAAACTGAATCACACCACCAAAGAACACCCCCCAGGCCAAACCTATTTCAGGCTTATCCAGGGTGGGGCTCAACCATAGGGCAGCGGCGATAATGGCAACATTGAGAAATACCGGGGTAAAGGCTGAAACGGCAAAGCGGCCCCGGGTATTGAGAATCGAGCCGGCCAAGGCGGTGAAAGTGATAAACCATAGATAGGGAAAGGTGATCTTCAGCATTAACGAGGCCAGTTCAAACTTGGCACCGTCAGGCTCGTCATTGACCCAGGCCATAAACCAGCCGGCTCCGAACAAAGCGGTCAATATTGGCGAAGCCAGAACCCCAATCAGGGTCACTACTGTTACCAATAACCCCAAGGTACCGGCAACCTTTGATAATAACAGTTTGACCTCTTCGCTGGACTCTTTCTCCTGATATTGAGTCAATACAGGTACAAAAGCCTGAGCAAAGGCACCTTCAGCAAACAAGCGCCGCAAAAAGTTAGGGATCTTGTTGGCAAAAAAGAACACATCGGCACTGCTGCCCGCGCCCATCAAGTTGGCGACTACCACATCCCGTACTAATCCCAGCACACGAGAAATCAAGGTCATGACGCTGACAATGGCGCCGGACCGTACCAATTTTTTGCTCAAATATTCCCCCAGAAGACTCAAGCCGCCATAAACGGCGACAAGTCTCAAAAATTCCACTTAAGCTCTGTCACATGCCAGCAATTGCTGGTAGAATTGCGCCACATCTTACACGAGTTGGGTTGAGGATAGCCAAATCAGGTTGGATTAATTTATCTTTATGATGGATATTCAATCATTGTCATTGACAAAGTGGCGAAAACCGGGCATTCTCCTCGGCCTTTAAAAGTATCAAATCCAGTTTTTAGGAGTTGCACCTTGGCTAATAGCAAGACTGCAAAGAAGCGCGCGCTTCAATCAGAAAAGCGTCGTCAACACAACGCTAGCCGTCGCTCTATGTTGCGTACCTACGTGAAAAAAGTTATCGCTGCTATCAAAGCTGGCGATCACAAAGCGGCTACTGAAGCTTTCGCTGTTGCACAACCCATTCTTGACCGTATGGCAACCAAAGGCCTGATCCACAAGAACAAGGCTGCCCGTCATAAGGCTCGTCTGAACGCTCGTATCAAAGCACTGGCTGCTTAATTCGATACCAGCATAAAAAAAACCGGCATTTGCCGGTTTTTTTATATCTGAAATTCAATAACATCAATGACAATAGATGTTATTCAACAGCTTGATGATTTCGCGCACTTCTTCACTCTTAAGCGAATAGTACACTGTCTGGGCTTCTTTGCGGGTTGCCACCAGATTGTCTTTCCGCAACCAAGCCAGATGCTGAGACAAAGCCGACTGACTCAATCCCAGTTTCTTGTTCATTTCCCCAACGCACATCTCTCCCTCACTCAGGAGATAGCACAGAATAAATAAACGCCTCTCATTGGCCAGCGCCTTCAATAATACGACGGCATGGTCCGCTCGCTGCTGCATCAACTCAATATTCATGACGAGCCTATTCTCCTAATACAAACTCCGTCCCTAATATAGCCTTGCCTTACGGAGATAGTCGGGACATAAAGCACACTTTTTGTTAGATTGTTTTCAAAAATGGGACATACCTAATAAAAACAAAGGAAACACATGAAAAACTATCGAACCGCCCTGTTACTCCCACTGTTGATTTCTTCACTTATTGGTTGTCAATCCCCCTCTCCTTCCAATACAAATCAACTGCTTGCTGAATCATTGCAGCAAAAAGCCCTAGATTCTGACCTCGGCTTTCAAATTGTGGAATCTTTAACAGTGGAAGTCGGCCCTCGCCTGGCCGGTAGCCCAAAAGACGCCATGGCGGTTGCCTGGGCGGAGAAAAAGCTACAGTCACTGGGTTTTGACCGTGTCTATAAGGAAGCGGTGGAAGTCCCAGTGTGGGAGCGCGGTGAAGCCAGCGCCAGCATAGTGGCCCCCTTCCAACAGCCTCTGGTCATCACGGCCTTAGGCGGCAGCGTTGCCACCCCGGCAGAGGGCATTACGGCCAAGATAGTCCGCTTTGACAGCCTGGCTGCACTTAAAGAAGCCAATCCTGATGATGTTGCCGGGAAAATTGTCTTTATCGATCAGAAAACCGAGCGCCACAAGACAGGTAAAGGTTACGGCAAGAGCGTAGGTGGCCGCTCAAGAGGCGCCATAGAGGCGGCGCGTAAAGGAGCCTTGGCAATAGTTATCCGTTCGATAGGTACAGATCATGACCGTATGGCTCACACAGGTACCATGCGCTATGAAGAAGGCTTGAAGCGGATCCCGGCTGCGGCCATGTCGGCGCCGGATGCCGATCTTGTCAATGCCATGCTCAAGCGCTCTGCAGATAT
The DNA here is from genome assembly GCF_012030025.1 of Shewanella sp. Iso12. Taxonomy (NCBI): domain Bacteria; kingdom Pseudomonadati; phylum Pseudomonadota; class Gammaproteobacteria; order Alteromonadales; family Shewanellaceae; genus Shewanella; species Shewanella sp. Iso12. The sequence goes on along the minus strand of NZ_JAAUHW010000002.1, from coordinate 23,210 downwards.
AACTCTCACGTTAAAGATGTCACCCGAGAACAAGGGCAGCGCCATTTCCTATAACGTCATCGCCGAAGTCACCGGCAGCAGCAAGCCAGATGAAATCGTGCTGATAGGGGCTCATCTGGACTCCTGGGATGAAGGTACAGGGGCCATAGATGACGGTGCCGGAGTCGCGATTGTCACTGCGGCCGGGAAGCTTATCCAGGATTTACCTGTAAAACCTGCACGCACAGTACGTGTCGTGCTTTATGCGGCCGAAGAGATAGGCTTGGTTGGTGGTAAGGCTTATGCCAAAGCCCACGCTGCAGAGCTGGATAAACACTATATCGCTGCAGAATCCGATTTCGGGGCAGGCCCTATCTACCGCATTGACTTTCAGGTCAATGAGCAAGTGCTGCCGAAACTACAGCAACTGACCCAGGTGATGCAGCGAAACGGCGTTGCCGCCGGTGACAACAGCGCCTATGGTGGCCCGGATGTTTCCATGCTGCCGGCCAGTGGCGTTCCTGTCGCCTCCCTGCGCCAGGATGGTACCGATTACTTCGACTACCACCATACCCCCAACGATACCTTGGACAAGATAGATCCCAAGGCGCTGGCACAAAACATTGCGGCCTATGCCCAGTTCGCCTATTTGATGGCACAGTCTGAACTGGAACTGCGGCCACTGCCTGCCAAACAATAAATCACTGCCGCCTTCTATATAGAAAGCCGTTCAATAATGAACGGCTTTCTTATCTTTATATACAGGAAAGCACTATCAGCTCTGTTCTTCCCGCAGGAACACTGGAGTATCAGTGCTGGACTCGGCTTCACTGTAATAATAGCCGGCGCTGTTGAATGCCCTTAACCGCTCCAGACTCTGTTCCTCTTGCTCCAATAGGTAACGAGCCATCATGCCTCTGGCCTTCTTGGCATAGAAGCTTATCACCTTGTACTGACCTTTTTTACAGTCCTTGAACACAGGCGTAATGATACGCCCGTCAACCTGCTTGGTTTTAACCGCCTTGAAGTACTCGTTGGACGCCAAATTCACTACAATATCATCCCCTTGCTGAGCCAATGCCTGATTAATGGCATCTGTGATGATATCCCCCCAGAAGGCGTAAAGGTTATTGCCCCTAGGATTGACCAAGGAGGTGCCCATTTCCAGCCGATAGGCTTGCATCAAGTCCAGAGGCCTCAAGAGGCCATAGAGACCTGACAAAATACGCAGATGCTGCTGAGCCCGAGCAACTGTTTCCGGAGCAAGGCTGTCAGCATCCAGACCTGTGTATACGTCACCACGGAAGGCATAGAGTGCCTGCTTGGCATTCTCCGGGGTGAAATCAGGTTGCCACTCGGCGAATCTGGCGGCATTCAAGCCGGCAATTTTGTCACTGACTTTCATCAAAGAAGCAATATTGGCTGGAGTCAGATCCCGGCAAACCTGAATAAGCTCGCTGCTGTGCTCAAGAAACTGTGGCAGGCTGTATTCAGATACCGCCGCAGGGTTGTCATAATCCAGGGTCTTGGCCGGTGAAACCAAAATCAGCATATTCACTCCGTCTTATTCATATAGATTTACCTATGATACTGGCAGGAAATAAAAAAACCACGCACTGATGGCGTGGTTTTTTCGATGGCCCCAATCTGGGGCCGGATTCAGTTACAGGCCTTTGTCACTGCGAACCACAGGTTCACCGGTCCAGATACCCTCTTCGATATGGCCTTCAAGCTCTGGGAATTGGCTCTTGTCAAACACAGGCTCTTTGCCTTCGCTCAGCTGATCACGGTAGTCATTGATCACCCGCATGGCAACACCGGAAAGCAATACCAAGGCGATAATATTGACTGTGGCCATCAACCCCATGGACAAGTCTGCCATATCCCACACCAGCTGGATCTTGGCAACAGCGCCAAACATCACCATGCCGAGTACACACAAGCGGAACAGTGGCAGTACCTTGCGGCTGTTATTGGAAAGGAACAGCACATTGGTTTCAGCGTAAGAGTAGTTGGCGATAATGGAAGTGAAACAGAATAGCAAGATGGCAAAGGCCACAAACAGGCCGCCCCAATCACCAACATGGTTGGTCAAAGCAGCTATGGTCAGTTGGATCCCCTTGTCTCCCTCGCTGACGTTGACACTGCTGAGATCACCGGCCAGCAATATGATGGCAGCAGTAGCACTACAGATAACGATAGTGTCCATAAACACACCTATCATCTGTACAAAACCTTGAGATGCTGGATGGTTAGGCGTTGGCGACGCGCTGGCAGCCACATTAGCGGCACTACCCATACCGGCCTCGTTGGAGAACAGACCGCGGGCAACCCCGGACTGCATCGCCTGAGCCACAGTATAAGCGACTCCCCCTGCGGCCGCTTCCTGCCAGCCGAAGGCACTGTTGACTATCAATTCAATAATGGTCGGCAGTTGCTCAATATTCATGCCGACAACGACCATGGCGATCAGGATATAGGCAAAAGCCATAATAGGCACAACCACCTCGGAGACCCGCGCTACCTTACGCAGCCCCCCCATGATCACCACACTGCTGGCCAGCACCAGGAAAATACCTATCCAATAACTGGCTTTTACATCAAACCAGTAGGCCTCTTTTACATCAAACACGATTTCCAGAGCACCGGCTATGGTATTGGACTGCACCGCATTAAATACCAAGCCGAAGGCGATGATCAGAAACACGGAGAAAAGAATCCCCATCCAGCGTTGTCCCAGTCCCCGTTCCATATAATAGGAGGGACCACCACGAAACTGGCCATCTTTATCTTTTACTTTATAGATCTGAGCCAGAGTCGACTCAATCATAGCCGTGGCCATACCCAGAAGGGCAATGAGCCACATCCAGAATACGGCTCCAGGGCCACCAGCCCCTATGGCAACCGCCACACCGGCCATATTACCGGCCCCGACCCTGGCGGCCATGCTGGTGCAAAACACCTGAAATGAAGACAAACCACTTTCACAGCCCTGTCTACTGGTTGCCATCACCTTGGCAGAATGCCCCAGGTGAGTAAGCTGAATGAACAACAACCTCAGGGTAAAGTACAGGCCGGCCCCCACCAGGGCATAAACCAATAGTTTTCCCCAAAGAAGAGAGTTCAAAAAACCGACTATGGTTTCGATAGTTTCTATTATCATAATTGTAAGCTTTCCCGTGGCAAACCTGGCCCATCACTGACTGGATGACGCCAAATTTGTGGTTAAGATTCCTTCCTGAATGAAAAAGGATAAGCATCGGCCAGTTTCTTTTCGAATTATCCTACATACACTAAGGTATGCCGGCCGCGCTTGAGGGCGGAGAAAATAGCATAGGATGCTAAAATTCTCGCGTGATCAAGATCACACTTAATCACTCATGTGACAGTAAATTCACCATAAAAACACCAGAACAAGCTAGTGTTATAACCTAAATAACAAGGGCATCACAGAGACTTTCGAAAAAAGCCACCGGCTAAACAAACTTTCAAAACTTGGATGCGGGACACATTTTTGTAATAAAACTACAAATATAGTACCTACAAGATAATCTGATTCACTTTTAGCTAGCTCAAGCGAGGCACGATATGACCCAAAAGCAAGAGATAGGTGCACTGAAGAAATTTGTCCGGGCCACTAACTTCCTGGCAACCTCACAGATTTACCTCAAGCACAATGTATTGTACAAACGCCCGTTGCAACACAGTGATATTAAGCCAAGGCTCTTGGGTCACTGGGGAACCTGTCCGGGGATCAACTTTGTATACGCCAACGTGAACAGATTGATTACCAAGCACAAGCGCCCATTCCTCTACCTGGTCGGCCCAGGTCACGGTTTCCCAGCTGTACAGGCTAACCTCTTCCTCGAAGGCTCTCTCAGCCACTTCTATCCAGAAACCATTCCTTACAACGAAATCGGTATTGAAGATATCTGTCGCAAGTTCTCCGCGGCTTACGGCTATCCTTCGCATGCCAACCCCGAAGCTCCCGGACAAATCCTTGAAGGGGGTGAGCTGGGCTACTCCTTGTCTGTCGCCTGGGGCGCTGTTCTGGATAATCCTGACTTGATTGCCGCTGTACTCGTCGGTGACGGCGAATCTGAAACCGGTCCACTGGCTGCTTCCTGGTATGCCAACCGTCTGGTTTCTCCTGCCACCAACGGTGCCATACTGCCAATAGTGCATATTAATGGTTACAAGATTTCCGGCCCAACCCGTATGGGACGCATGAGCCACGAAGAGCTGGAACTTGAATTCAGAGGCCTGGGTTATCACCCCATCATAGTGGACAGCGAGCAGGAAGAAGATGTCTACCTGCAGATGACCAAAGCGATGGATACGGCTTATGAGATGATCAACGACATCCAGAAACGTGCCCGCAACGGCGAAGATGTGGTCAAGCCACGTTGGCCGGTGATCCTGATGCGCACCGCCAAAGGCTGGACCGGCGTTCCCGAATACGATGGCAAAAAACTCGAAGGCAACTGCGAGTCTCACCAGGTAATTGTCAATAAGTGTGCCACCGACAAAGGTCATCTGGCCGCATTGGATGGCTGGCTCGACAGCTACAAGTTCTCTGAACTTTACTCCATCAATGAGCAGAACCAGATTGTCTTCGACAAAGACATCCAATCACTGCTGCCCCCTGCAGAACTCTGCTGTGGCCGTCAAAAGATGAGCTATGGTGGTGAAGTGGTGCGCGCCCTCAGCAATCCTGATCTGGAAAAACTGGCCTATGGCCCCGAAGTTCCAAGAGGTCATCGTGGTTATTCCATGCTGAAAATGGGTCAGTGGATGCGCGAAGCCTTCCGCCTCAATAAAGATCAGCGCAACCTGCGGATCTTCAGCCCTGACGAAACTTACTCCAACCAGCTGCAAGCCGTATTCGAAGCGACAGATCGCGCCTGGCAATGGCCGATTGAAAGCTGGGATGAAGATATGAGCCGCGATGGTCGGGTCATGGAGCTGTTGTCTGAAAACCTGCTGTTTGGCATGATGCACGGCTACACAGTTACCGGCCGTCACGCCATGTTCCCTACCTATGAGTCTTTCTCTCAGGTAGTGTCTTCCATGGCTGACCAATACTGTAAGTATGTCTATGCCAGCCAAGGGGTTCACTTCCGTAAGCCGCTGCCGGCTTGCAACGTGGTGCTTTCCTCTCTGCTGGAACGTCAGGATCACAACGGTTACTCTCACCAGAACCCTTCTTTCCTGGGCGCCATGCTTGAGAAACATCCGAAGATTATCTCGGCTTATCTGCCTGCGGATGCCAACACCACTCTGGTTTACACAGAACGCGCTTTCGCCGACCGCGACAAACTGAACATTCTGGTCGCCGGTAAGAAAGAGCTGCCTCAATGGCTGAGCCTTGATGAAGCCCGTAAACAAGCCAAAGACGGTGTAATGGTCTGGGACTTTGCCTCTGATGAAAACCCAGATGTCGTCCTGGCTGGCTGTGGTGACTATGTCACTCAGGAGTGTATGGCGGCATTGGTATTAATTCGTGAACTCCTGCCAAGAGTGCGTATCCGCTTTGTCAGCGTCACTGAATTACACAGCAGTGGTCTGGGTAGCCTCAAGTTCCAGGAAAAACCTTGGTTGATGGATGAGATATTCACCGAAAATAAAGGTGTGGTATTTAACTATCACGGTTATCCAAACACCATCAAAAAACTGATCTTCGATTACAAAGGTAGTCACAGATTCAGAATTAAAGGTTATGAAGAGGAAGGTTCAACCACCACACCATTTGATATGGGTGTTCGTAACGGCACTTCCCGTTATCACCTGGTAATAGATATGGCTTACAAACTATTCCAGCAAGGTGTTATCGATGAAACCCGCCACGTTGCGATTACCACAGATATGTTACAACGCTTGGTTGATCATAGAAATTATATCAAGGCCAATGGTGTGGATCCTGAGTATATCGAGAACTGGATTTGGACCCGTTAAGCTGAACCTTAGCTAAACAATAGACAAATAATTTAGTTATAAAATTGTTTGCCAAAAATAAAAAAAGCGCCTTCAAACAGGCGCTTTTTCTTTATTTTAAATTGTTAAGCAAAGCCCAAGAGCAAATCTTGAACAATAAATTTATTGGTCGATAAGTGGAAAATTGCTTTTTTTCAATGGATAATTGACCCAGCTAGCTAAAACACTAAAGGAAATCCCACATTAAGTGCTAGTCATGTTTCCTATACGGGACATCTGGGTAATTGAATAGCAATGGACTTGGAGAACATGATGAATAAGACATTTAAAGTATTGTTGCTCGCATCTATGATGCCTTTTGCAGCATCTGCAGCAGACGAGCTCAGCCCATGGTATGTGGGTGCGGGCCTCGGTGTAAATAACTACGAACCTAACTGCGATCAGAAAACCATGAAAACCTGTGGTGAAGACGATCCATATGCATGGGACGTGTTTGCAGGTTACCTGTTCAACGATTACTTTGGTGTAGAACTGGGTTATCGTGACCTGGGGCGTGCCGAATGGACCGACTATGCCAACAAGCTCAATGACGTAGGTGCCAAGGGCGCCACTCTGGGCCTGGTGGCTTTCTGGCCTTTCGCCGACAAATGGAGCCTGTCTGCTGAAGCCGGTGCCATGAACTACCACATTTCCAACAACAGACAATGGGGTAGCGAGTACTACAGTGACAGCGGTGTTGCACCTTACTTCGGTGCCGGTATCGGTTACAACATCACAGAGAACCTGAAACTGGCCGCCAAGTATCGTCGTTATGAAAACCTCGACGAAGAAAAGTGGAACACTCTGGCAATGGAAAGCAACTACTGGGGTCTTGAACTGAGCTACCGTTTCGGCAGCACTTCAAAGCCTGCTCCAGTAGCACCAGTGGTCATAGAGCCAGTTGACAGCGACAACGACGGTGTCAACGACGATATGGACCAGTGTCCAAACACACCAGCTAACCACAAGGTAGACGCCAACGGTTGCTCTATCTATGTTGAGAAGCTGGAGAAGCTGGAAGTTAAGGCTGAGTTCGATAACAACTCATCTGTACTGAAAGCCGACTCTATGGCTGAAATCCAGAAAGTCGCTGACTTCATGAACAAGTACCCTAAAGCCGATCTGGAAATCGCCGGCCACGCATCACTGCCTGGTAAAGCCGATTACAACCAGTGGCTGTCTCAGAAACGTGCCGACGCAGTTGCCAAAGTACTGGTTGACCAGTATGGCATCGATGCCAGCCGTATCAACGCCAAGGGCTACGGTGAAAGCCAGCCGCTGATGCAGGGTTCTTCTGCTGAAGCCAATAAGGTTAACCGCCGTATTGAAGCTCACATGAGCTTTAAAGAAAAAGAAGCTCTGCTGAAGTAAGCTGAACTTCTTCTGGAAAAGTCGCTGCCCTGCAGCGACTTTTTTGTTTTCAGCCTTTGTGTCATTAGAATTCCCCCGGTTATGGGAGTACACTTCCTTTAACCGAAAACGGCCCTCATTGACAATTTCTCACCATTTTTGTAATTTTTTTTCAATCCTGGTTGGAAACGAGGGCAAAATCGCTTTTAATAGCGTCATGCAATCCCCGCGTAAACGGCCGCAATCTGAGAAGGATGTTTTTCATGGCAAACACACTCACGCAACTCAAATCCGTTACAACCATAGTTGCTGATACCGGCGACATCGAGGCGATCAAGCTCTATCATCCGCAAGATGCCACCACCAACCCATCACTGATCCTTAAAGCCTCTCAGATCCCTGAGTATGCCCCACTGATCGATGATGCTATTTCCTGGGCCAAATCTCAGAGCCAGGATCCGCAGCAACAACTGGAAGACGCCGCAGACAAGCTGGCGGTCAACATAGGGGTGGAAATTCTCAAGCTGGTACCGGGACGTATTTCAACCGAAGTAGATGCCCGCCTGTCATTTGATAAAGCCGGCTCCATCGCCAAAGCCTATAAGCTGGTTAAGCTCTATGAAGCAGCCGGTATCGATAAGTCACGCATTCTGATCAAACTGGCTTCCACCTGGGAAGGCATCTGTGCCGCCAAAGAGCTGGAGCAAAACGGTATCAACTGCAATCTGACACTCTTGTTCAGTTTCGCCCAGGCCAGAGCCTGCGCCGAAGCCGGAGTTTACCTGATCTCGCCCTTCGTCGGCCGTATTCTCGACTGGTACAAGAAGAACACCGGCAAGGACTATAGCGCCAGTGAAGATCCAGGCGTGGTCTCAGTAACCCAGATCTACAACTACTATAAACAGCATGGTTATCAGACAGTGGTTATGGGTGCCAGCTTCCGTAACACAGGTGAAATCATTGAGCTCGCCGGCTGTGATCGCCTGACTATAGGCCCATCTTTGCTGGAAGAACTGGCCAACTCAGACGCCCAAATAGTGACCAAGCTGCAACCTGCCACTGAAACCCAAGAACCACCCAAGCCGTTGACCGAGGCTGAGTTCCGCTGGGAGTTCAACGAAGATCCCATGGCAGTGGAAAAACTGGCTGAAGGTATCCGTAACTTTGCCATAGATCAGGGCAAACTCGAGACCATGCTCAAGGCTAAACTGAGCTAAACAAGGTCTGTGCTGAAATTGAAGATCAGGGACAACTCATGACACATTTGACTCAATCTGCTAGCTGGCAGGCGCTTAAGGCGATGAGTGCAGACCTGCCTCACATGCGTGAACTCTTTGCCGAAAACGCACAGCGCTTTGAACAGCTGTCGCTCAAAGACTGTGGACTGCTGCTGGATTATTCCAAGAACCGCCTCACTGATACCGTGCTGCAGGAGCTGCTCAAACTCGCCCGTGAAGCCGGACTTGAGCAAAAAATAGCGGCTATGTTTGCCGGCGAAGCAATCAATACCACGGAGCAGCGTGCCGTGTTGCACACAGCTCTGAGAGCACCGGCCGATGCGGATATTCGCGTCGATGGCGTCAATGTAGTCCCTGAAGTTCAGCAAACCCTGGCGCAAATGGAGGCTTTTGTCGACGCGCTCTATTCAGGTCAGTGGCGCGGCTATACCGGCAAGAAGATCACAGATCTTGTCTCCATCGGAATTGGCGGTTCCTTCCTCGGCCCCAAGATTATCTCCGAGGCCCTGCGTCCCTATTGGAACGGTAAGCTACAGTGTCACTTCGTCGCCAATGTCGACGGCACGGCCATCAGTGAAAAACTGAAGAAGCTGGATCCAGAAACCACCCTGTTCCTGATGTCGTCAAAGTCCTTTGGTACTCAGGAAACCCTAACCAACACCCTCAGCGCCAAAGAGTGGTTCCTGGCCAAAGGCGGTTCACAGCAGGATATCGGCAAGCACTTTGCGGCAATTACCTCCAATGTCGCCAAGGCAACGGCGTTTGGCATAGATGAAGACAACATCTTCCCCATGTGGGATTGGGTTGGCGGGCGCTATTCTCTCTGGTCGGCCATAGGTTTGCCCATAGCCGCCCTGATAGGCATGGATAACTTCAAGGCACTGTTGGCCGGCGCCAGAGCAATGGATGTACATTTCGCATCCAGACCTCTTGAGCAGAATATGCCGGTGATCATGGGCCTGCTCTCTGTATGGTACAACAATTTCTTCAATGCCCAGTCCCACGTGGTGTTGACCTATGATCACTACCTCAGAGGGCTTCCGGCCTATTTCCAGCAGCTGGATATGGAGAGTAACGGCAAGTCCGCCACTCTGGACGGCAATTCAGTGGATTACAGCACAGGGCCGGTTATTTGGGGCGGAGAAGGCACCAATGGCCAACACGCCTACCACCAGCTGTTGCACCAAGGTACAGCTTTGATTCCGGCAGACTTTATCCTGCCGCTGCAAAGCCATAATCCTATCGGTGAGCATCACGCTCAGCTGGCATCCAACTGTTTTGGTCAGACCCAGGCGCTGATGCAAGGACGAACCTTCGATGAAGCCTTGGCCGAACTGGCCGACAGCCCACTCTCAGAGGCTGAGAAACAGCTTATTGCCAAACATAAGGTCATGGAAGGCAACAAGCCGAGCAATACCCTGTTGATGGACAAGCTGACCCCAATAACCCTGGGCGCCTTGCTTGCTCTTTACGAGCACAGAACCCTGGTTCAAGGCGCTATCTGGGATATTAACTCATTCGATCAATGGGGAGTCGAGTTGGGTAAGACGTTGGGAAATGAAGTGCTGTCGCGTATCGGCGCAGAGCAAAACAGCCAGGATCTGGATGCTTCCAGCAATGCCCTGATCAATCTCTTCAGACAAGGAAAAATCTAGCCCGTTAACCTTGTAAATCAACAGATACCAGCCAGCTCCACTGGCTGGTATTTTTTTGCCCGCCATCTTGTCTATACGCCTTCATCAAAGCATCACTCAAGTTTAACAAAATAGAAACATTCTTCTTGCACCCTGTTTGCCAAGTATGATATTTAAATGTTGATAAAACATACAACAACAGGAGGTTGCCATGGATCGTTTGGATTATGGTAGTGCGCTAGACGAAGTCGTTGAAAGACCAAGCCGCTCTCGAAGCTCCAACAAGAAGCGCAAATGGCGTGAAATCGAAGCGCTGAAAGATAAACATCGTCTGTTGAAGGAACTACAGGAGATAGACAGCAGTTTTGACTATGATATCGACAGCCTCCTCTGAATATGAGAGACATTAAAAAAGAGCGCCAAGCGCTCTTTTTTAATGTCTGCTTCCCACAAGGTTATCTGTCTGCGGTTTGAATATAGCTTCTCAGCTCGTCGAATAGCTGGTTATCATCGCTGCTGAACAAAGGATCCTCTATCAGCTTCAACTCACACATGCTTTGGATCTTCTGCCAGTCTTCATCCTTCAGGCTCTTGGCAAGCAAAGGAAAGATCTCCCGCTCTTCATACAGCATGTGCTTTTCCTGCAAATCCACATATCCCTTCAATTCAGCAACCAGTTTTTCCTTGGCCACCACCACGTCGTTCAGGATCAGGTTGAGTGTCGCCATCAAGGCCGATGAAGCTTCAATCAATTTTTGGTGCTCTTCCTCAAGACGCCGGGTAGGCTCGGTACGGCTCTCCTTGATAAGGAAATAGTCGTAAATGATGTCTTCGAGTGGATGATGGCTGTGCTCGGCATAGCCCTGCATATATTCGACAACATCCCGTACCAGATTAAAATTGACGTGCTCACCTTCGGCCAGCTTCAGGTATTTCCCCTTCAGCAACTTCAGCAATATGGCAATATGCTTGTGGTCATTCATCAATCTTTGCAGCATAGGGCACTCCATTTTGAGTCGGGCCTTTCTAGGTAATAGTAGTAAACAGGCCAAATATTACTCAATACTAACCATAGATGTTTTCCGGGGACATGATAAAGATCAAGGAAAATAACCTTCTAAATCAATAATTCATAAATTAGCACCTTGTATAATCTTCAATGCCCTTACGCTGCTTGCCCCAAAAGCGGGCCAGGCGCCTCAGCCCCCTTGGCTTTCCTCCATCATCACCAGCATCTCTTTGAGAGAGCCACGGATACGATTGAAGGCTTCACCGGCAGAGCTGGCTTCGCGCAGATGTCGCTCAACCATGGAGGTAAAATAACTCTCCTGCTCTTCTGTCATGTCCAGCACATGAAAGCTGCTGCGAATTTCAGTAGTGATCCCCGATAAGGTATCGCAGAAGCGCTGATCCTGTTGCTGCATGGAATCACCCAACTGCTTCATCAGCAGGTGTAACCTATCCATCACCCGTCGCAGCATCTGCTGGCGCTCTATGTCCAATACCCTGGCCTCCAATCCTTCGACCACAACGGCAATCACATCCCTGAGGCGGCCGTAAAGCACCTCATCCTTGACCGGCATATTCTTGATCAAGAATGACACATGCTTGTCATTGCACATGGTTCGGTTGCCAAAGTCATACAGGCGTCCCTGTTTGTCCAAAAGTTCAAAGATATTGGCTTCTATCGGGCTTATCTGGGTATTGTCCGGCACAAAATATTCGGCGCTGTCTGTGCGTATTTCCAGACAGGTATTGAGGTTGAGCTGAGTCATCAGCTCAAAAAAGGCATCGGCAAGGGCACGGTAGTTGTTACAAAGAAAACATTGGCGGAAGAATTGCAGCACGCAGCCATATTGGGACGATTCACTCATGGACTGAAACGCCATATTTCTCGACATGGACTCGGCCTGCATCAGAGACTGTTTGCGCTGTTGATATTGCGCCACACTGCGTACCTTGGCCAACAGCTCTTTCAGCTCAAAGGGTTTAGCGATAAAGTCTACCGCCCCGGCCTCATAGGCCTTGAGGCGCTCATTGAGGGTATTCATACCGGAAACAAATACCACTGACGCCTCTCGCCCCTGTGATTGCAAGTGAGCACATAACTCCACACCGCTGGAATCCGGCAGATTGATATCCATCAGGATAATTTCCGGTGTCGCCGACTCCAACGCCGCCAAATAAGCTGCTGCCGAATCAAACACTTTGACGGAGTAATCATCCTGTAAGACTTCCTCTATCAAAGCCAGATAATCAACATCATCATCCACTACCCAGACAGTTAAATTGTCCATAACTCTCCCTTACTGTCATCAGCAAATCTAATTCCCACCTGCTTGAGTGCCAGAATCAATCCTGTCAGATCAAAGGGTTTATGCAGTACCGGAAACGGCATCTCATCGGCGCTGGAAATACCTATGTCCTGAATAAAGCCAGAGATCAGCAATACAAGCAGTGAGTGTTTAACATTGAGTTTTTGTGCAAGTTCGTAGCCGTTGATACCGCCAGGCATCAACACATCTGTGATAAGAAGCTCGGCATCACAACGCTGCTGCTCGTAGCGTTGCAGCACTGTGATGGGATCATGGAACAGCTCCGCCTCTATCCCCAGCAGGTCGCAATAGTCGGCCATCACTTCCAGCATCTCAGGCTCATCATCCACCACTATCGCCTTTATCGGACGCCTGACTCTGGGCAATTCCCCCGTATGGGTACTGAGTTGTGGCTCAGTCGCCAACTTACGACTCTGCGGGAACCATAATCTGAATTCAGTGCCGGCAACTCCCGTGTTCAGGATGGCGATATAACCCTTGGAACGTTTAACAAAACCGTACACCATGGCCAGCCCAAGACCTGTGCCCTTGCTCTTGTCCTTGGTGGTGAAGAACGGGTCGAATACCTTGTCCTGAAAGGCTTCAGGAATACCACTGCCACCATCAATCACGCTGATCCATACATAATGCCCGGGCTCTACCTGGGTCTTGCCTATGGCGATCCCGGGCAGATAACCACTCAAATAGCAACTGCCGGTACGGATCTTGAGTTCTCCCTTGCCCTCCATGGCATCGCGGCCATTGAGCAGCAGATTCAATAAGGCGTCTTCAAGCTCCCCTTTATCGAGCATCACAGGTTTGTTATCCGGTGCCAGCTCAATACTCAGCGTTATTTGACTGGTCAAGGACTTGGCAAACAACTCCTGTAAACCTTCAATCACCTCATTGACCTGGCAAGGCTCGGCATTGAACTGTTCCTGGCGCGAAAACGACAACAGTCTGCGGGTCAGATCTGTGCCTCGCTGGCAGGCCTTAAAGGCGGTATTGAGGTATTTTTCAGCTTTGGGATCAGAGGTTTTAAGCTGCATTAACTCCAGGTTACCCTTCAATACCCCGAGAATATTGTTGAAGTCGTGGGCTATGCCGCCGACCAACTCCCCTATGGCCTGCATCTTCTGGGTTCTGGCCACGGCCTGCTGCAATTGATGCTGCTCGCTGTAATCGCGACCTATAACGGCGTATATGCGCCGGTTTCGGGAAATACAGTAACAGTTGAGATGCAATAACTCCCTGCCGCCATCGCCTTTATGACACCAAAGTTCCCCGGTATAACTGCCCTTGCGGCGCAACTGTTCCCTAAAAGAGTCACTTTCTTCGCCTTCAAACAACAGGCCGGTTAAATTGGCGCCCACCAATTCCCGGTTGGCATATAAGGTCACAGCTGTGGCTGCCGGGTTGGCGTAAAGGATGGGTTCTCGCTCAGATTCGAGACTAAACAGCAGTAATAAACTGTCGGCACCGTCTATAACGGCCTTGAAGCAGAGTTCATCCTCTGCCGACTGTGATGAACTGCGGCTGAGCTGACATTGATAGATGGCCCCCACCAAGGGACCGATACTGGCCTGGCATGAGGCCAAAGACTCAAACCAACCGGGAGCCGATGAGTGGAAAAACAGCAATAGTTCTGAATCTTTGATTGGCCAGACGGTAAACTTCAGCCATTGATGAAGCTCTTGTTGGCTCGCTTCTTTGGCCCATTGATTAACACTGCTCCAAAGCGTCAAATAGATAACCGGATCCCGACACCAACAAGTGACTGATTCCGGCATATCGTTGGCGCCCAACTCTGAGCGTTCCACCATCAGCAAAGCCTCTGCCCCTGAGGCATGTACCAGGGTCTGGCACAGGGCCGGCAATACGTCCTGTCCCTGGGTCAAACCCAGTTGCAATTTAGCCAGTTCAATCAGCAGTCGGGACCAGTCGCCAGGGAATTCGGTTTGAGCCTCAGAGGAAAACACGTTAAAGTCCCTTTCCGTTGTTTTTCAGTCATTCAAGCATAGACAAGTTTGCAATATTAGCGACTTATCCAGCTTGCCAAACGCTATAGAGGAGTCTGGGTGACGAGTCAGGAAAGGTGGGTTGGTGCCCATGTCAGCGCCCAGGGTGGTGTGGAAAATGCTCCGCTCAATGCCCACAAGATAGGGGCCAGTGCCTTTGCACTGTTTACCAAGAATCAACGTCGCTGGCAGGCAGCACCTTTAACCGAGCAGTCCATCGCCGCCTTTCAGGAAAACTGCCAAAAATTGGGGTTCAGACCCGAGGCGATTCTACCCCACGACAGCTATCTGATTAACTTGGGACACCCGGATCCCTTGCTGCTGGAAAAATCCCGCGATGCCTTTGTCGATGAGATGCTTCGTTGCAAACAGTTAGGATTAACCTTGCTGAACTTTCATCCCGGCAGCCACTTGCGACAGATAAGTGAAAACCACTGTCTGCGTAACATCAGCGATTCAATCAACCTGGCATTGGCAGCTTGTGATGGCGTCTGTGCCGTCATCGAAAATACCGCGGGACAAGGCTCCAACCTGGGACACAGATTTGAACAACTGGCGCAGATCATTGATGGGGTTGAGGATAAATCCAGAGTCGGTGTTTGCCTGGATACCGCCCATATGTTTGCCGCGGGTTACGACATGCGCACTCAGGAAAGCTGCCGGGAAAGCTTTGACGCCTTTGGCCGCATAGTGGGCTTTCAATACCTCAAGGGCATGCACCTCAACGACAGCAAGACGGGACTCGGCAGCCGGGTCGATCGCCACGACTCCTTGGGCATGGGCGAAATAGGCAAAACCGCTTTCGAGTATATTCTCGGCCACCCAGCCACCAAGGGGATACCCTTGATATTGGAAACCATACGCCCGGAGATCTGGCCCGAAGAAATTGCCTGGCTGAACAGCCTTAGCCGCTAAACCATCCATTCGCTCTCCGTCGATTCAATCTCCTGACTGCCCCAGTAAAAAGCCGCAAATGATGCGGCTTTTGGGATAATTGCTGCACTAAATTCAATCCTTCTCAGCCCTATCGACCTCCAAGAGCTGAACCAAGAACTGAGCCAAGGCCTTAGTTCAATACCGCAAACATGTGCTGTTTAAGGCTATCAAAATCGGCCGGCAGAACAGCCGACAGCAGCGGCTTATCAGCCACCCTTTGCAATGCCTGTGGCAGTGGCAGACTGGTGTTCAACTCGCGGTCGACCACATCCTTGAATTTGGCCGGATGTGCCGTCGCCAGAAAAATCCCCTGCTCTTCATCCTGCAGAGACAAACGCAGTGCCTCGGCGGCCACCGCTGCATGGGGCTCTGCCAGATAACCTGTCTGCTCAAGCGCTAACATGGCCTGACGGGTTTGCCCCTCGGAAAGCGCCAAGCCTGACAAGTCAGACAGCGGCCATTTCATCTCGGCAAAAATCGCTTCCACTCTGGGCCAGTTGCTCGGCTCGGACACATCCATGGCGTTGGACATGGTCGCAACAGTTTGCCGCGGCGCCCAATCACCAAAACTCAAATAGCGCGGTACGGTATCATTGCTGTTGGTGGCCGCCACAAAACGCTTGATGGGCAATCCCATGGCTTTGGCCAGCAGACCCGCGGTCAGGTTACCGAAGTTACCACTGGGGACACTGACAACCGGCGCCGATTGATGCTGCTTTCTATGCTGGGCAACCGCTTCAAAGTAATAACAGATCTGCGCCAACAAGCGGCTGATGTTGATGGAGTTGGCCGAATTCAGGTGCAAACCGTCACGAATATCACTGTCTTCAAAGGCTTGCTTGACCAAGTGCTGACAGGCATCGAAGTCGGCTTCAACCGCAACTGTGTGAATATTGCCGCCCAGAGTGGCAAACATCTTCTCCTGCAACTCACTGATCTTGCCTTTGGGATAGAGCACCATCACCCGCACCTTATCCAGGCCAAAGAAGGCATCAGCCACCGCCGCGCCTGTATCCCCCGAGGTCGCGGTCAAAATGGTCAGCGGTTCTGAGCCGCCAAGCTGGTTGAGACACTGAGCCATAAAACGGGCACCGAAGTCTTTAAAAGCCAAGGTTGGCCCATGAAACAGCTCCAGACAACTGCGCTGCTCGTCCACCTGCACCAGCGGCAGAGGGAAATTAAACGCCTTCTCCACCAGCTTGTCGACACAGTCCTGCCCCAGTTCATCGGCGAGCCAGGCACCGAGTATCTGCTTGCTGCGCTCAACAAAAGGCAGGGCCAACAGGGCATCGACATCTGCCATTTTCGGGATCCGGGTTGGGAAAAAGAGCCCTCGGTCCATGCCAAGACCCAGCTTGAGCGCTTCAGTAAAACTTACCCGCTGTGCCGGGTGCTTGAGGTTATAGAGTTCCATATTGATGCCTTAAATTCTTTTTTGGATGAAAATGCGTTTCAGGACAATACCCGGGTGCCTTGCATATCCAGGCGGCAGATGTGGGCAAAGCCGCCCGCTTCGGTTAAATAGTGTTGTTCCAGGTAGCGCTTGGCCTGCTCGGCGCGGGCCAGATCGGCGCTGATGGAAAACAGGGTTGGGCCGCTGCCGGAAATCCCGGTGGCCAACATACCCAGCTCAGACAATCCGCGCCGCGCCGCCAGATACCCGGGGATAGCCTCGGCCCGATAGGGTTCGGCCAACACATCTTTCAACACAGTCAGCGCCAGCGCCTCATCCTGGCGATAACAGGCATGAACAAAGGCACTGAGATTGCGGCCAAATTCTATGCAGGTTCCCTTGTCGTATAGGTTCGGCATCAAGGCGCGCATGGCCGCCGTCGATAATGAAATCCCAGGATAAGCCACCAGCCAGTACCAGGAATCAAAGGCCGGCAAGGGCTCGCAGATACGCCCGGGCAAATCCAGCATCAGTTGCAATCCACCCAAGTAGCAAGGCGCCACATTGTCATAATGCACCGAGCCACTGATCTCCCCTTCAAAACGCCCCATTAACCCCAGCAAGGCCGGCTCATCATAGGGACGGCCGAAATACTCATTGAGACCATAGAGCGCCGCCACCACTGAACTGGCACTGGAGCCAAGGCCGCTACCCACCGGCAGGTTCTTGGACAGGGTCAAGGAAACGCCTTGATTGATCCCGGCCTCACCTAGGAAAAACTCGGCGCAGCGATAAACAATATTCTGCTGCGGCTCCTGTGGCAGCTTATGAGCCCAGGGGCCAAGTTGAGTGAGAGAAACGCCGCAAGGCGCTGGGCCCACTGTAACTGTATCCCCCAGCAAACTGCCATCAATGGGGGCCAGTGCGGCGCCCAGCAAATCAAAGCCGACACCGACATTTCCCATAGAGGCGGGCGCATAGACAGTCACAGGTGCATTGGCGGGAATAAACTGACTCATGCGCTGACCTCCCGAGTCCAGTTGAGGGTTCTGAGCAAGTCGGCAAACACCCCGGCGGCAGTGACTTCAGTACCGGCGCCATAGCCTCTGAGCACAAAGGGGATCGGCTGATAGTAGCGGCTGTAGAAAGCCAGCGCATTCTCACCGCCTTTGACGCTGAACAGGGGATCATCAGCCGCCACTTCGGCGATACGCACCCTGCAACCTGACTCATCTATCTGGCCGACATAACGCAGGCGTTTACCCTTGGCATGGGCGGCAGCGACTCGCTCGGCAACGGCGGCATCCAGCTGTGGCAGAGCCGCCATAAACTGGGCCACATCGCCTGATGCATCGAAGTCATCCGGCAAGACAGACTCCACCTGAATATCATCAAGCTCCAGCGGCAAGCCCACTTCCCGGGCCAAAATCAACACCTTGCGCGCTACATCCATACCATTGAGATCGTCCCTGGGGTCCGGCTCGGTGAAGCACTTTTCCCGGGCTATGGCCGTGGCCTGTGACAGACTCATCCCCTCATCCAGCATACCGAAGATAAACGACAGCGAACCCGAGAGTATCCCCTGGAAACGCAGCAGCTTATCACCGGCAAACAGCAGCTTTTTCAGGTTATCGATAACCGGCAAACCGGCGCCGACATTGGTTTCATAAAGGAACTGGCGCCGCTGGGCCAGCGCGGTTTGCCGCAGCGCGCGGTAAAAAGCCAACTCACGGGTATTGGCCTTCTTGTTGGGTGTCACCACGTGCAAACCGGCATTCATCACGTCCAGATAACGGCCGGCAATGACATCCGAAGAGGTGCAATCCAGCAATACGGGATTGAGCAACTGCTGCTCCTTGGCCCAGGCCAACATCTTTGTCAGATCAAAGGCGACGGGCGAATCGTTGAGCTTTGATTGCCAAGCGGCCAGGGAGATACCGGCGGCATCGAGCAACATCTTGCCTGAGTTGGCGATGGCGCAAACCCGAATACTGATATGTTGCTCCTTGAGCATGGCTTCCTGCTGTTTTATCTGCTCCAGCAAGCCTGCGCCTATATTACCGGCGCCAACCAGAAAGACATCGAGATACTGCTGCACATCGAAAAAACCCTGGTGACAGGCCGCCACCGCATGACGCGTCTTGCGCTGCTCGACCACGGCCGAAATGGAGCGCTCGGACGAGCCCTGGGCAATGGCGATGATATTGACACTAGCCTGGGCCAGAGCCTGGAAAAAGCGCGCAGCCACGCCCTTATGGGTACGCATACCGTCACCTATCAGGGACACTATCGCCAGTTGATCCCGCATCTCCAGCGGCTCCAACAGTTCACTCTTGAGCTCAAGTTCAAACTCCTGCTCCAGCGCCCACTTAACTCTGGGGGCATCCAAAGTGGCCACACAGAAACTGATGCTGTACTCACTGGAGCTTTGAGTGATCAGCGATACCGAAACCTTGGCTCTGGCGATGGACTCCAGAATACGCGACGCCATACCCACCATGCCTTTCATTCCCGGGCCTGAGACGTTGAACATGGTTTGGTTATCCAGATTGGAAATCGCCTTGACCTGCAGCCCGGTCTGATCCGGCAGATTGGATACCAGAGTACCCGGCGCCTCGGGGTTGAAACTGTTTTTGATGTAGCAAGGGATTTGGAACTGGGCTATGGGTGAAATGGTCTTGGGGTGCAGTACCTTGGCGCCAAAGTAGGAGAGCTCCATCGCCTCCTGGTAACTGAGCTGGGAGAGCAGCTTGGCATCGGCAACCACCCGGGGGTCGGTATTATAGACCCCATCGACATCTGTCCAGATTTCGCAGCTGTCGGCATCCAGACAGGCTGCCAGAACTGCGGCCGAATAATCCGAACCATTGCGTCCTAGAGTCACCACCTTGCCATCGGCACCGGCGGCGGTAAACCCGGGCATAACCCACACTCTCTGCTCATCGAGTTTAAGCAACGCAAATCTGGGCTTACTGACGGCGATATCCACCACAGACTCCAGAGGTGTACCGACGCCGAGGAATAATTCTCTCGGGTCGAGTAAACCGGCACTGACTCCCTTGGCCTTGAGCACTTCAACCATCAAGGCTGCCGAGAGTCGCTCCCCGGCTACCAGGATCTCGGCCCGCACACTGTCAGGACACTCCCCCAGAAGCTGAACCCCAGCCAATTTTGCCTGCCAACTCGCCAGTTGCTGCGCCAATACCTTCTTCAGCTGCTGTCCGGCTTCCTCTGCGAGAGATACAGATGCATCGGCATACAAGGCTTCAAATACCTCAGCCACCTTGGCAAGGGCCTCGTCGACATCCCCCTTTGCCAATACCATATCGACCATGGCCAATAGATTGTTGGTTACGGTTGCCGGAGCCGACAGCACTGTGGCCACTTGCTCTTCTCTGGCACTGGTCAGAACTATTTCTGCTGCCATTTCAAACCGTTGCCAGTTTGCCAGCGAGGTACCGCCGAACTTCATTACTTTCATCTATCTCTCCTTTAAATACCGCGCCCGCCCAGGAAACAAAAAAGCCCGCTCCTTGGTGGGAGCGGGCTTCTTGTTTGCAATTCTTCAGGGTATAGTCAGCCCGCCCCCACACTGGTAATGGTGGTGGTTGTAATGGTGGTAATTACAACTGAGCTTAGCTGATACATTGGGTTTCTATACTCGTTTCGTTCTCTTGTGTTCAGGCCGGTTCATTCAGGAGTTGAGCCCGAGAATGACAGCAATGCAAACAGGATTGCTTTTTTTTGTAGCCCTTGTCAAGGGGCGTTTTCATGAAAATTTTAATGAAATGGCAATCTCATTGAATAAGCCTCACCAAAGTCTGTTTTTAACTGGATAAGCATCAACGAAATCTCCTCATTGCAATTAACCTTGACGTAAAGTGTATTGGATAAAAGCTGAGTATCAGCCAAGCAGGAACCGTCGAGCACACCAAGGTGAAAGCCTACAGGGTTCAAAAACACTCAAGTCAAGATTTTTGGAAAGACGTTTGAAAAATAATGGCTTTTTTAGTGCCTTTCCAACCCAAAATGTCGTCATGGTGGCAAAACTCTGTGCAACAGTTGGCATAAGCAACGCTCGGATATCGCCAGCGCGGAAAAAGCACGTTATCATGCGGCCACATTCTGAACGGGAGGCGATATGCAAATCACCCAACACAGCGCGGTTACCATTCACTACCGCCTGACTGACGCCAAGGGTCAGTTGATAGAAAGTTCTTTTGAGGCAGATCCTATGGTCTACCTCCACGGTATGGAAAACCTGATCCCGGGACTTGAAAAAGCACTGGAAGGCAAAGGCAAAGGCGATACGCTGGAAGTGACCATAGAAGCCGAAGAAGCCTATGGCCCATACCACGATGGTCTGCGTCAGGAAGTTCCTCTGGAAGCCTTTGGCGATATCCAGGACATAGTACCAGGCATGCGCTTTATCGCCGAAACTGAAATGGGCCAGCGCCCGGTACAAGTGACCGAAGTACTGGACAACAGTGTTATCGTTGATGGCAACCACCCTCTGGCTGGCCAATCACTGACCTTTAATGTGGAAGTGATGGACGTGCGTGAAGCGACGGCCGAAGAGGTCGCCCACGGCCATATCCACGCCCATGGCGGTTGCGGTAGTCACGGCCATGATCACGGCGGATGCTGTGGCGGTCATGATCACGAGCATGGCGGTTGCTGTAGCTCAGATGCCGAAGAAGGCACCAAGAAAGAAGGTTGTGACGGTAACGGTGGTTGCGGCTGCCGCGGTTGATAGCCAGTCACACCGACGCCTACTACTGATATCAATCGAGAGTCCGGCCAATGCCGGACTCTTTGTTTATTCCACTTTGGAAAACAAGGCTGGGGCTCCTGCTTTGGACTAGAATCAATAGATAACCTGGATGCGAAGGAATGCCCCGTGATCTTGTCCAGAATGGTCTATGAGAGTCTGCCCTATCTGTATTTTTTTACCGGTAGTCTGGCACTCTATCTACTCGATCCCCTACTTGGGATCCTGGGTTCCGTTTTGCTTATATTGGCCGCGGCCTGGATTTACAATTTGCGTTCGAGTCACAGACGCAGCGATCCCAAACGCCTGCGACGGGGAGGATTTTGGCCCGAACCCCTGTATGCAGGATTGCCTTTCCTCTGGTTACTGTCGGGCATGCTGCTGTTGAGATTTGCAGATAAGGAAGTGTACCAACTGCTGGGGCTGCTCATTTGTGCCTGGGGAAGCTATATTCTGAGTCAGCGTCACCTCTACCGCCGCCACAAATTGCCGCGACAGCCCTTGATGTAACTCAAAGGATCAAGGCGCGGATCTTTTCTTTCAGCGCTGCGGGCATATGCTTCAAATAGTTGGAGCAACGGGTGATTGTCGCAATGCTCACCTCATATTCGGCAGCTATCTGTCTTTGACTCATCTCCCCTTCAAGCAATACCTGAAACACCTTCAAACGGCCGGCGATGGCATGCCTTTCATCATCGGTCAGCAGCAGCTCAAACAGGCAATTAAGATCTTCTGGATTGTTATGGGCCAGCACCTTATCCAGTACTGATATCCAATCTGGGCGCATATAAACTCATTCGTGTTCACGTAATGGTACGTGAACACAGTATAGCCTCGTTTTCCTGCGAAAAAAAGTCGTGTTTTAGCAGCCAGTTACTGACAAAACTTTACATGTAAACTGAAAAAGCCTACTCCCTCTGTCACACAAAATGTGTACAATAGCCAAGCAATGTCACATTAACGCACAAACTTGTGAGAATGATAATGAAAAAATACTTACTGATGTTAGCCGCCACCGCGGCGCTTAGCGCTACAGCTGTTCAGGCCCACAACTTTGAAAGCAGCGATGATGCCATCCAGTACCGTCAGTCTGGTTTCAGCCTGATGGCCTATAACTTCGGTGATATCGGTGCCATGCTCAAAGGCAAGAAAGACTTTGACGCCGATGTTGCAGCTATGCGTGCAGCCAATGTGGCCGCCCTGGCGAAACTGCCACTGGAAGGCTTTATCGACGGTTCAGACAAGGGTAATACTGAAGCCCTGGCCAAGATTTGGGCTGACAAGGCTGACTTTGAAGCCAAGTTCAAAGAACTGCAAACCAATGCCGATGCCCTGGCCATAGCAGCCAAAGGTGGCGACAAGAATGAGCTGAAAAAAGCCTTCGGTGCCGTTGGCAAAAGCTGCAAAGGCTGCCACGACGTCTACAAGAAAGACTAAGCTCTTTCGTTGATTCCATTAAAAAAGCCTGCATTGAGCAGGCTTTTTTAAGGTTCATCGCGGATCTCCGGGGAACGCCTCTCTGACTTTCAGAAAGAAGTATTCGGTATCCCGGTAGCCATAGCCCATTCGCTTCAGCAGTTTGATTTTGTTGTTCATCCCCTCT
>NZ_JAAUHW010000019.1:0-50899 GCF_012030025.1 Shewanella sp. Iso12 | reverse complement strand
CGGCATCGTACACGGGATACCTTTGTGTAAAATTTTTTCAATGAAGAGAAGGATTTACATCTTCATATAGCCGATTTTGGAGAAACCATTGAAGAAAATTGATCTTCACTTGCACACAATACCTACGGTCAGTGATGCGGATTTTACATTTTCGTTAGACAAGTTTATCGAGTACGTTAACTCTGCTGAACTTGATGCGGTCGCGATAACAAATCACGATATTTTCGATCTTGGACAATTCCATAAGATCGAAGCCGCTTTAGACTGTATCGTTTTCCCCGGCATTGAAATTAACCTAGACAATGGTCACATCTTAGTTATTTCCGAAAATAGAAATTTAGAAGAGTTTCAAATTAAAACAAATCTGGTTTCGGACAAGATCAAGGAAATTGGAGATTCAATAAGTGCAGGTGAACTAATCCAAATATTTGGCGATCTAAATAACTATTTGCTTATCCTCATTACCAGAAAAAGCCCGCTGTCTCGAAAGGCAACATTCAAGAACTAAATGCATTCATCTCTGCGGGCGAGGTTGACAGCCCCAAAAAATTTATCCGTATGGCGAGAGATGAAGCTGAGTTAACGCCAGTTCTATTTAGTGATTTAAGGATCAAGGAAGGCTTGCGTATTTTCCCGCCTAGGCAGACTTATATTGATTGTGGGGAGCTGACCTTAAATGCCATAAAGCACAGCCTTAGGGATAGGAAAAAGGTTGCTCTATCGAAATCAGACGGGAATTCACTTTTTAACATTTTTGATGATGGCCAGCAGTTGTCTACTGGTTTGAATATTATTTTAGGCGCAAGATCGTCCGGTAAAACTGTAACCTTAAATCGAATAAATGAAGAGTGTGAAAATGTTAAATACATTCCCCAGTTTTCTCTAGTGCAGAGAGATGATGCCGCTAATGAGAGAGAGTTTAATGAAGGTGTAGCTCGCAAAAAAAGCAACTTTGCAGATAAACATTTGAGCCCTTTTAAGGCTGTTTTAGATGATGTTATAAACATTGATCTTGCAGCAAATCGGCGAAAAGTAGGTGATTATCTTGACAGCCTATTGAAGTTAGCAGAGGAAGCCGGTAAACGTGATGCTTTCTCAAAAGTGTCACTGTTTAACGAAACGTTATTTGATACAAACGAGGAAAAGGGGCTTAGTGACCTTGTTGGTGCTGTACGTCTATTGATCGAAAATATTGAACATAGGGAAATAATTGATAGGCATATCAACACTTCCTCTTTGAAAGCACTGGCATGTGAATTGATTAGACTTTTTTGGGCTAAGAACCTAGAGCGGAAGAAAAAGAGTGCTGTAAATGATGTTGTTCGAGACGTTAAAAGCAAACTTCATCTGCGCTCATCTTCCACTCAAGTTAAAGATGTTGATCTATACAAGGTCATGATTGAGCATCAAAAAGTGCAGCGGTTTAATCAAATTGCAAAACGGTTACAGACAGAAAAGGTTATACATGAAGAAAACATACAGGGATTTAAAGTGGTCTGTAAGCAACGCGCTTTTATAGGACCAGGTGAGATTAAAGGTGTTAGTGGTAGGAAAGTCGCTTTTGCCGATGCGTATAAAGAGTACTCTTCTCCATACCAATACCTAGTGGTATTGAGGGATAACGAATCTCTAACGCCCTCCGAGTTTTATAAGTATTTTGCGTGCATTGAATACGAGATACTAAACCGAGACGGCTTTAAGGTTTCTGGCGGTGAAAGATCAGAATTTAGATTACTTCAAGAAATAAAAGACGCTCAAAATTATGACTACTTATTGATCGATGAGCCAGAGTCTTCTTTTGATAACCTATTCCTGAAAGGAGAAGTTAATCAGATATTGAAAGAGCTTTCTAGAACCATGCCTGTAGTAGTTGTTACGCACAACAGTACTGTCGGTGCTTCAATAAGTGCAGATTATATTGTTTACACATCTAAGGAAGTTGAAGGACGTGAGATTGTGTATCGAAGGTATTCGGGCCATCCATCGGATAAAGAACTTCACTCAGTTGATGGCAAAAAGATTTGTAATTTCAAGGTGACACTAGACTCACTGGAAGCTGGTAAAGATGCATATATTGAAAGGAAGAACGGTTATGAAAGCATTAAAGATTGATAATAGCCAAGGTTATTATTTAACAGAAGAAAGTGGCTATGAACCAATAGATAAACTGGATAAAAACGTTCTACTGAGATTGGTTAACCTGGCTCTCGAAGATGGCTTTGAAATCGATGCGTATGACGAAAATCAACTTAGGAATCAAGCCCATCAAATTATTTATAAAAGTATTAGTGAAAAGCTTTGTGATTTGCACCAGAGACGGCAGCAATTTCGTGACGAGTCGGAAAACATGTACTTAGAAGAGTATGAGAAGTATACAGCTTGATGTTAGCGGTTGAAATTGAATTGATAACTATCAATTAAGACTGGCCGAGATATAGTTATGAGAGTCGGCTTGTCGCCGTATAACAAAGCACTGCTGTCGGACAAATTTTCCGCTGCGCTCCAAATTTGCCGCAGAGCGCGGCGTTGATATGATTCCCATTGTCAAATAGATAAAAGTGTCCTTACCGGAGACCCAAAAATCTCCGGTAAGGACACTCTGACAGTCGGACTTTGGCGAGTAAGTGTCGGCGGTTGACCTTGCACTCTTTTGAATAGAACCGCGCGAGTTTGGTTATTCGCATTACTTGTGTTCGCCGCAGGAGCCTTGCTGATTTTTAATGAGTTTATCAAATAAACGCAGGTTGGTTGGGATTGTGCCATGGTAATGCACAGTCTCAGCAGACTTATCAGAAACCCAGGCCACGTCAGTGGTCTCCTTGTGTACGTCCAACCCGATAAAAAGTGTGTTAGCTTTAGCCATATCGGTCTCCTATGATTGTTTGCCTATTGGATCAACAAACAGTGTGGCTCTGATTTAACTAATCCACGGGAAACACGGAGGCCTAAACTTGCACAAGGAATCATTATGTCTAGGTGAACTATGACATTCCCGCGCCTCAAGGGGATAGAAGCGAGACAAGAAGGCAATATGCCGGAACTTCTCACGGTCAATTATGACCTGTGGACGCTACGCCTCACTCTTGCGTTCCAGCCCAATGAGATTGTATATGTTGATTTTGAAGCGGTGGAAGGCTTTCGCGTACTCGATGAAGGTCAATTGCTGGAGTTCTGGGGCGATGATTCCAAGGATCACTGGGTATTCGAAGTCTTGAACAATGGTTGGCTAGCTGCAGAAGCCGCTCGCGAAACAGCGCCGTCCATCGCGGAAAACAGTCAACTAAAGGAGTATCTTGTAGCCGGAATCAATGATTGTGTCAGTATTCTGGATTACGCGTCCCCCCGGGTCACCTTCAAGTCTGGGTGCACCTAACAATTCACTGTTGTCGGACAATTTTTCCGCCGCTTCGCGGCCGCAAAGTTCCGCGTTATGTCTAGGGAGTAGCAAGTGGAAATCGACGAGATCTCTAAATTTATAGCACCATTGACTGTGGGATTTATCGCCGCGTATTTGGGATCTTTATTGGCACTAAGAAAATTTAAAAGAGAAAAAATCTGGGATGAACGGCGATCAATCTACAAAGAAGTGATTGAGTCATTTGAAGAAATAATATTTTGGTGTGAATATGTAAGAGCATCCCATTGCGGTGAACCAGTCATTGAAGGGGACGTAGATTTTGATTCATCCCTACGTAAGATTGCAAGACATAGTGTTTCTGGCGGGTTGTTCTCATCATCCAAGTTTCAAGAAGTATTGAAGCAAGCTCATGCCGAACTTTACCAAGTAAGGTTCCAAATCAATGAAGAAAGTCTGCCAGATTTAGATACAGATCGTGGCCGAAAGGAATGGTTGTTTATTCTATCCAAAGAAATCAGAAGCGTTTCAAAAAAGTATTTAGATCAGCTAATTAATTTGGCAAAAGATGAATTACCAAATTTGACATAACAAGCTATTTTATAATGGGCGGCTTGATATTTTATTAAGGATAGACCAGTGAAAAATTATAATGATGAGTATTACATTGCTTTTCGTCCTAGTGGAGATAACCAGATTTATATTAAGCCAGACTTAAACACTGCAAAAAGACAATATCATTTCAAGCAGCTGTTTTATGGAGAAAAGCCTTTGTTCTTTTTGAACGGTTTTAAGGGTGAAGACAAAAATAGATGGCCACTAACGGACTTGTTTGTTGATTCTGCTGGTTTGTTGATTAATAAGGAAGTTAAGCTGAAAATGGATAATTATGATATTGATGGGATGCAAATTTATCCTTCAATATATATTGATGATAATAACGTGTGGCATGAGAACTATTGGTATTTGGGTTTTTATAAAGAGCTTGACTGTCTTGATCGTGATAATTCTTCCATTGAAATTTTCGATTTTGATGATGATGACGATGAACTCTTAGAAGTTAAGAAGTTTTCTCTAGACAGCCGTGTTTTGGAAAAAATAGCAGAAAACGAACGATTGATATTCAAAATCGCTAATTGTTCTAAAAGTTATCTATTTTTCCATCAGAAGGTAGTTGATTTTATCGTTCAGAGAAAATTATCCGGTGTTCGTTTTATTAAAGTTGTAGATTTTTTTGAAAAGCAACAGTACTAAGCTATATGCATTTGAAGCAATACGGACACTATTAGTACCCAAGTCACATCAGTGGTCACCTTGTGTACATCCAACCCGATAAAAAAGTGTGCTAGTTTTAGGCATGTCGACCTCTGGTGATTGTTTACCTATCGGATCAACAAACAGTTTGGCTCTGGTTTAACTAATCCACTACAGCGGCCAACACTTGCACAGGGAATCATTATGTCTAGACATAGGTTTTTAGCATGGAAGTAAAACTAGGGATTGGATTAGGTGATATTCGATTTGGCTTAGACCAAATCTACCTGACAAAGCAACTAGGGGAACCCAGTAAAATTAATACTGATAATGATGGATTTCCTCTTCTTCAATACAATAAGCTAATGTGTACTTTTTGGATTGACGAGGCGGATAGACTTCACTGGATTCAATGTTCAAACCCTGCGTTATCTATTCAAGGGATTAACATCATAGGTCTAGACGTAGACGAAGCAATTTCTAAACTCAAAATAATATTTGGAACCAAGTACGAATTTGAAGATTATGGCTCAATGGAAAGCTATTACTTTCAAGAGCATGAGTTTGAAGTTCAAACTGAATATGGTGTTGTTACTACTGTTTGTTTTGGTAATTTCTAGAAAAT
This sequence comes from Shewanella sp. Iso12, assembly GCF_012030025.1. Lineage (NCBI taxonomy): Bacteria > Pseudomonadati > Pseudomonadota > Gammaproteobacteria > Alteromonadales > Shewanellaceae > Shewanella > Shewanella sp. Iso12. The sequence continues at coordinate 45,665 of NZ_JAAUHW010000019.1, read as the reverse complement.
TTTGGACTGGCCCCCAAATATGCCTCCACTCTTAACTGAGCAAAGACTTTAGCACCCAGACTCCTAAAAGACTGGTGTTTCCACGAAGAGAAAATCAGTCATTCGCCTCTTTATGAGGCCATTCGGCTATAGACGTGAGTGCAAGAATTATGGCTCTCTTGGATTTAATAGCAACGCATCAAAATCATACGGACGTTATGTGGAATTAAGAATCATGGATCAGGATTTCGATATAGAGATAGTGGCAGTACTGGGGCTGGAATGCTTGAAAAAGCACCTCAGTAAGTGTCCTATAGAATTAGAGCTTGTAGAGACTCTCTCAAACACATTTGTACTAAAGCAAAACAAAGTATCTGAAATTGCAGGTTTTACGTTTGAATCTCAAGAAAATGATGTATACACATTTTCAATGTTTATATCTCATAAATCCCCGATCCCGGCCAGAAAAGTCGTTTCACAATTTTCAGAGTTTTTAAGAGCTGCCAAATTACCCCATAAAATAACCAATCTACAGTATGAATTTGATTTTATGAAGAATGGGTAAATTATAATTGGCCGCCAAAAGCATAAAATGCAAAGGCAGCATCGGACTTTGGCGAGCCAGGTCGACGGTTGACCTTGCAACTATTTCGAAGAGAGCGGCGTGAGGTTTAACCACATGACCATGTTTTCCGGGACCTGCCTCATAAGCGGGCTTGTCAGAAAGCCAGGCCATATCAGTGGTCTCCTTGTGTACATCCAACCCGATAAAAAGTGTGTTTACTTTAGACATGTCGGCCCTCTGTAATTGTTTGCCAGGTCTTTCAATAAAGGCAACAAACAGTGGCTCTTGTTTAACTATATTTAACTAATCCACGCAAAAACGTGGAGGCCTACAACGGCATAGAGAATCATTGTGTCTAAATACCTAAAGTAGTCAGTTATGGAATTCAAAGAAGAATTAAAGTCAAAGTCACCACCTAGAATTAAGAAAGCTGCCCAAAAGATAGCCAAGAGTAAATTTGGCGGTTATGAACAACTACTGCTGGATGCTTTAAAGTGTTTGGTCGAGAGGCCAAATTCCTGGCAAGCACAATCTGAAGTGATAAGAGCTCTTGGCTTCGTTGGTTCTAGTTTATCTCTTGAATACCTAAGAGAACTTGAAAGCAAGAGTCATGATGCAACAGTTCTTTACAAGGATATAGGTTTTGCAATTTGCATGATTAATGATGTGAGCAATGATTCATTCTTATACATTTTGAGCATTCTCGATACAGAGAATGACCTTTTGCTTTCAGGGGCATGCGCTGCAATTTTAACGTCGGGCAGGGTACCAGATGAAAAGACGATCAATATGCTATTAAGCTCCGTCATTAAAAGAGATTTGGATGAAGGTAAAGTAATAACACCTAGATGTTACATTGCTGCAGCTTGCTACAATTGGCCTCAAGCTTTAACTAAAAGTTTTCTTTTAGCATGTACTGAATCGAAATGGAGCGGACTCATAGAAATCGCAGAAAGCTCGCTAGCAGGTAAAAAGACAAAGTATGTACTTGTGTAAGTTGTACTAGCTCAGACCTGAGCTGACAGTTACCCGATTTTGGGGTGCCGTTGTCAGATTAGATTTGGGTTAAATTCTTTTCCGCCCTAATCCGTTTTCCATCAATTAATGTTGCCATCGGTGTGCGGCCGCAGCACATTTTGCCTTGATGGGTGCGTTCATTGTTATACAGCGCCAACCATTCGTCCAAGTCTTTTTGCAGTTCCTCCAGTGTGCCGTACAGCTTTTTGCGGAACGCGACCTGATAGAACGGTCTTGTGGACAAATAGCCTTTACATACAATCAACCACGCAACTTCGCGCAGTGGTGTGCCAATCAGCCTATGGACAATCTGGATTCGTGTGTGGAGTCGTTAGATAAGGCACTGGTACATATCAACAACACCAAACAACTGTTGCTTGCTGCACAGAGTGATGACTCAAAGATGTTGGAAGTAACGCGCATTGAGCTGGATCAAGGCTCGTACATAGACCTTCCAGGTACCTTATATATCAATGACTTCCTCATCCCCAATTTTTACTTCCACATGGTTACGGCCTACGATATTCTTCGCCATAAAGGTCTGGACATAAGCAAACCGGACTACATGCTGCATCTTGCATCCTTGGTGAAGCAGGCATGAAGCCCGATTGTTCATGTAAGCCAATACAACTTAATTAAGACATCAAAAGAAATGGATATGGAATACAGCAGAGAAAATATTGAGCAACTGCTAGAAGGAAAACTGCAGGAAGCGGTAGATAATTTTGGTAAAAAAGAGCTAAGAATCATTGATATAGGCGTATTTCCCTGGCACTCGGAGATTAGCGTATCCTTTCTCTTCAGCGAAGATTCGGCAGAGGAAGATGATATCGCAGCATGGCCCTATTTTGATTACTCCAAGATATTTGCAGGAGATTGGGAGCAAGCCAGAGAATTAGCCAAGAAAATGAATGAGATGTGGGCTATCAATAATGATCCAATCCCATTCTTCTTGGATTTCGGTTCTGCATTAACATCTGACCGAATATCGAGCGTTATAAAACGGTTTAATCTGGCACCGGACTTCAGGATACAAGTACTGAACCCTGATGATCCTAATAGTAAGAACTTCTGCACTTAGTGAGTCGCCGCAACCTTCTGCCAAAGCGGCAACTGCAAATTAGGCCTCTCTCTACAAACAGAGTGCCACGAGGACTTGTTCGCACCTTCCTTAGGTATACTGACCACTTGCGAATGTTTGCCAGTATTTTACGGTAAAACTCGGCAAGCATGAGACGGTCGATTAATCGAATACACTCGAAAACACTAGGCTTGATACCCACAGGGGATCATTAAGTCAGGACGGATAAATAAGTGAACGAAGCAGTAATACTGAAATTAAGGACACTCATGGCATGCATCAGGGAGAAGAGAACCGCTGATGCAATCGACTTTCTATCAATGAACACTGAGCTGGTTCAGTTACAAACGCCATTGGGCAGCTTTCTTCATATTGCCGCTGATAATGACAACTTGGAATTGTGCCAGGCTCTAGTCAAGCTGGGAGCCGATATAGATAGTAGAGACAATCTCAGTGGTAGCAGCCCAATCCATAGGGCTGCTTCGAATGGCAACGAAGATATTTTGAACTACTTCATCGGCCTTGGCGCAAGGCTCGATATTTCTGAGCCAGACCGTAATCCCCTTTTTACCGCAATTCATTATGGCCACTTCCATATTGTGAAGCGGTTGGTTGAGGCGGGCATAGATACCAGCATCCGTTATACCGGCCAGACGATGAAGGACATGGGAGCCCTCGAGTTTGCCCATGAATGGGGCCGCACTGAGATTGCAGATTACATCAAGCTCATCAGCTAACCTCCCCTCTTCTTCGTAGTCCAAGAAAGCCACAAAGCACAGCCGACTCGACTACACTCAAAGCTGAACTCAAAGCGGCTCAAGATCTGCTGGCCGGCGATCTTCACAGCCGAATTGTCAGCCCCTCAGTCTCAGGAGAACCTATCTATGAACTCCCCTTTTACTACCCATGGAGCCTTAAGTTGGCACGAACTGACCGCCAATGACTCTGAGTTGGCGATGCGGTTTTATGGTGAGATTTTTGGATGGAGCTTCAAGACGATGCAGTTGCCACAAGGCCCCTATCACATCATAGAAAATGACGGTATCAGCATAGGTGGCATCACAGACAGCCCGGCGCCGGCCATGCCAAGTAACTGGACTGGTTACATTACCGTTAAAGATGTCGACGCCGTCGCCATTAAGGCCAAAGCACTGGGGGGCGATGTACTCTACGGCCCTGAGGACATTCCCCAGGTCGGCCGCTTTTGTTGGATAAAAGACCCCTGCGGCGCTATTATCGCCGCCATCACCTACAGCAGCCCAACCAAAGGATAAGGGCGGGCAAAGGCAATAGTCTTGCCAGGATTCAGGTTTGCTGAGCTGATACTGAACATTCAAGGTCTTTACAACCTTGGTTATTGCCCTCTTGTGAATGCAATGTTCAGCGAAAATCACTCTTGATCATTGCAACATGAGTTAGGGAAGGTGCGAACAAGTCCCATGCGTGCTCTGCGTCGGCTTACAGGCCTGGATGCAAGGCGTGGTTCGCGGCAAATGGCCTTAGTCCTTTGCAAGAAGTACAACACAGCAGGCAGGTCTGTAAGCCACGCCCTTCGGGGCTCTCACAGCAACTGGCTCTCTGCGTTATCCGACTTTGACAGGCCCCGGCATGCCTTCAGTCAGATGCCTTGAATGCCAATTGCCGTGTAAGCCAGAGTGCCGCGAGGACTTATTCACACCTTCCTTAGCTAAGTTTTCTTTTTGTATCATGCAGGTATCGAGCAAGATAACAAAAATCATAGGTTCAGAAGTGACTTACAAAGCATACCGAATACGCGTTAGAATAACGCCAAATTTTTGCCGCAAACCTGCTTCAAGGGATCTCACACCGCTATGCCCAATGTGCTGACTCAGCTCTTTTCACGCTTTCGCCGGGCGCCGCTCGCCATCAAAACAGGCATCTATCTGCTCCTCGGGTATGGCCTCTACGCCCTGTTGCTTGGTGGGCTCGCCCCCTGGGTGATAAAGTCACAAGCCCCAAAGCAACTGCAACAACTGCTCGGCCGTCAGGCGAGCCTGAACGATATCAGCATCAACCCTTTCCTTCTCAGAGTCCGCCTGGATAACTTCGCCCTGCAGGAGAGCGACCCACAGCAAGTCTTTGCATCTTTCAGCCAGCTTGAGTTGGAGCTGGCATTTTGGCGCTCGCTGACCCAAGGGGCCATCGCCATAGATCATATCTACCTCGTTGATCCGCAAGTGAATGTGCAAAGGCTTGCGTCAGAGAATGGCCAAGCTCAATTCAACTTCAGCGATATGCTTGCCCGCCTTGAAGCCAAGCAAACACCGCAAGCCGAGGCTACAGAAGACACCTCTGAACCGCCCAGAGTCATTGCCCGGGATATCCGGGTAACAGAGGGTAAGTTCGCTTATATGGATAAGGTCGCCAATACAGAGCTCAGTTACGACGAGCTTAATTTCAGCCTGCAAGCTTTGGATACCAAGGCTTATAGCCTCAGCTTGCCGGAAGACGAGAACGAACCGGTACTGGCGAAAGATGCCAACCGCTATGCCCTGTCGTTGACCGGCAGCGATAACGGACAATTGCAGACTCAGGGACAGTTTCAGCTGCAGCCTCTCGAAGTCACCGGTGAGCTGCAACTGGCCAAAGTTTCCCTGCTACCCTTCTGGCCGTTTGCCGATGCGCTTATTGCCGCTAAGCTCAGTGACGGTGAACTCAGCTTCCAAAGCCAGTACCAGTTGAAACAGCAACAAGACCAACTGCATTACAGTACCCACAAGGGCCGGTTTATTCTGGAAAATCTGCTCTTCTCCGACCAACAGCAAGCCAGAGTCAAGTTGCCGCTGTTGGCACTGGATAACATTCGGGTGGACGGCGACAACCAGAGTGTTGATATCGACGAACTGGCGCTGCAAGGTCTGTGGGCCGATGCCCGCCTGGATAAGCAAGGCCTGGATCTACAGCAGCTCTTTATGCCCGCCACAAATGCCAAGCCCGATGACACCGCGGCCAAGGCGCAAGTGGAACCAGCACTAGCCCAACCAGAGGCGGCAGATGAAACCGAGGCGCTAAATAAGGCCACAGCGCAAGAAAAAGCCACAGCGCATACAGCCGCAGAGCCAAACAAAGCCCAGGAGCAAGACAAACAGTGGCTGCTGACTATTGGCAAAATCAGTCTCAAACAGGCCGATCTCAACCTGTTTGAGCAGCAGCAAAGCAATGGTGTCCACTGGCGTGTCTACCCATTGGATATCACCACAGGTCCAGTGCGTTCCGATCTCGAAGGAAGCATAGACTACCAGTTGCAGCTGGCACTGAGTTCTGATGCCCAAACCCAGCCGGAAACCAGCCAAGGCCAGTTCAGCGCCACCGGCGCGATAGATGCCAAGGCATTCACTGTCAATGGCGAGCTGACGCTGACTGAGCTGGAGCTGCAACAGTTCCAGCCCTATCTGACGCCCTATCTCAATATGCAGCTTGAAAGCGGCAAGTTGAGCACTCAGGGCAAGTTCACTGCCAACGCCGAGGGGAAGGCCCATTTTCAGGGACAAGCCGGAATTGGCAAGCTGCTTATCAAGGATGGATTGGCATTTGAGCCTCTGCTGAAATGGCAGAATATGGCGATAGATGCGATGAGCTTTGATTCCGAAGCAAACAGCCTGAAAATCAGCAATATATTGCTGGAACAGCCATACGCCAAGGTGATGATCACCGAAGATCAGCGCACTAATATCGGCGAGCTGATCCGCGCCGAACCACCTGGTGATAACTCGGCGGCTCAGTCGCAGACAAAACAAAGCCAGGAAAACGAAGCGCCGCAGCAAACGGCCGCCAAGGAAAAAATCAACACCAAGGCCTCGACAGATAAGGCATTTAAACTGGATATCGGCAGCATTGCCATCAAAAACGGCTCGGCCTATTTTGCCGATAACTCCCTCACCCCTAACTTTGCTTCAGGTATCGAGGCGCTGGAAGGCAAGATAAGCCACCTGTCTTCTACCCCGGGAACCAAGGCCAGTGTCGATATCAAGGGCAAGATAGACAAGTATGCTCCAGTCACCCTAAGGGGAGAGGTGAATCCGCTGCTGGAGAAACCCTATCTGGATCTGGATTTGGTATTCAAGAGTGTCGAGTTGACCTCGGTGAATCCCTATTCGGGCACCTATGCCGGTTACTACATAGACAAAGGCCAGCTGTCTTTAGCGCTCAACTATCAACTGGAAGACAACCAGCTGAAGGGAGACAATCATCTGGTGATAGATCAGCTTAAGCTGGGTAAACCCAGTGATTCCGATCTGGCCACCAGTTTGCCGATTACCTTGGCTATCGCCCTTTTGCAGGACAGACATGGGGTGATAGATCTTGGCTTACAGGTTTCAGGAGATCTCGACAGCCCAAGTTTCAGCTTCGGCAGCATAGTGATGACCGCCATCACCAATGTCATCACCAAGGCGGTCACCGCCCCCTTCTCTTTGCTGGCCGGTCTGGTTGGCAGTGATGAAGAGCTGAACCTGGTCGCTTTCCAACCCGGTATAGCCACGCTGGACGCTGACGCCGAAGATAAGCTGAGCAAGCTGGCCAAGGCGCTGGATGACAGGCCCAAGCTGCAATTGAGCATTGAAGGCAGCGTGGCGCTGCGGGAAGACAGTGAGGCGCTGGCAGAGCAAAAACTGCAGCTGCAACTGCTCAAGGCCAGCAAGCTTGCAGCCCTGCCGGACGAGCTGAGCGCCAGTCGATTCCCTACCCAGGGTAAGCTGGCAGATGCCCTGGTGGAATTGTTCGAGCAACAGCTCAAACTGGATGCCGATGCGGAAAAAGACAAAGTGAAGCAAAAACTTGCCGAAAAGGCCGACGGTGAAAAAGTCGATGAAGATACCCTGCTCACCGTCTGGCATATGGGCCTTTACAACCAACTGCTCAGCGCTCAGGAGATCAGCAATAACGAGCTGGCTAATCTGGCTCAGGCCAGGGCCCAGGCCATCAAGGCCTTCCTGGTGGACAGAGCAGCCGTCGCCCCGGAAAGAGTCTTCCTGCTCGACAGCAAGACAGAGATGAAACAGGATGCATCTCAGGCGATTCTGTCACTGAATGCCGATTAAAACCTATTGAAATCACCATAGAAAGGCTCCTATGGGAGCCTTTTTCGTATTCATGACGGATTATTGAACTGGTAAAGTGTTGCAGGGCTGTTATTATCGCCGGCAATCAATTCAGCCAAAACCAATAACCACAAATGCCAATAAGTCTGCAACAGATAACCCGAGACAACTTTGAAATCGTAGGCCCCCAAGCCGGAGCAACGCGATCTGCTGGCCGATAATATGCTTTCCATCGCCGAAGCCCAGTTTTTTCCTTTCTATGTGCCCAAGGCGATTTACCTGGACGACACTCCGGTAGGCTTTTTGATGTATGAATCGCTTGCTGAAGAAGGCAAACCCAACGATTACAACATATTCCGCTTCATGGTGGCCGAAGGGTATCAGCAAAAAGGCATAGGCAGCCGCACGATGGCTCTGGTACTCGAGGAGATCCGCGCCCAGGAAAATGCGCAGCGGGTGCATATCTGCTATGCAGATGAAAACCAAACAGCAAGAGCGTTTTACGCCGGTTTCGGCTTTGTTGAGCAAGGGCCGGATCCGGAGGATGAAGATGAAATCATCGCTACCCTTGAACTCCAAGTCCGGGCTTGAGTTTCACCACCACTGAGTTAAACTGCCTGCCGTTTCAAGCTTATATAGAGGATGCTTATGTTTGTTATTCGTTGGATCCTGGGGCGGATTATTTTGCTGCTCAACTTTGTTTTTTCACCCAAGGGCCTTAAGCGGCAACCCGAGCAGCAGGCGGATATCGATGAACAATGTCGTAGCCTCAGCCTGTATCAGTATCCGGCCTGCCCTTTCTGCGTCAAGGTAAGACGAGCCATGAAACGCCAGAGCCTGAATATCACCACCCTGGATGCCAAGCAGGAGCCACACAAGAGTGCCCTGCAAAACGGGGGCGGCACCATGAAAGTTCCCTGTTTGAAAATAGAACAAGCCGGTGAAGTGACCTGGATGTATGAATCCAACGACATCATCAGCTATCTCAATCAGCGTTTCGGTTGATCAATCCCTTGCCTGCCGTGCCAATACGGCAGGCACAGCTTGTTCCAAGCTTTATTCCTGTGTATCGTCCCAACAGTAATTATTAATCAGGGACAGAGTAAATGGCAGCAGAGCAAAACCCACGCAACATAGAGTCAGTCTTGGCTCATCAAGAACAGACAATCCCTACGGAACTGGCCTCGGGAATGACGCCTCCACCACCCGTTGCAGAAGCAGCAAACAATGAATCCAGCTATCCCATCTATGTCGGTTTTTGGGAGCGACTGGCGGCAACCCTGCTGGACTCACTCATGTTGATGTGCATCACAGTGCCACTGACTCTGCTAGTCTTTGGCATTGATGCCATATTGGAGAACGATGCCCTAATCTTGGGCCCGCTCGATGTTGTGATCAACTACCTGTTGCCTTTCATCTTGATCATCTTGTTCTGGCATTATAAGTCGGCGACTCCGGGCAAGATGGTGCTAAGAGCCGTCATTGTTGATGCCGACACTTTGCAAAAGCCATCAACCGCCAGCCTGATAGTGCGCTATTTAGGCTATATCCCCTCTACTCTGGTACTCGGCCTTGGCTATCTCTGGGTGGCCTTCGATCCCCGGAAACAAAGCTGGCATGACAAACTCGCCGGCACCCTGGTGATCCGCGCCCCCAAAGACTAAAGTCGCACCTGTCAGTGACGCCAGAGATAGACCCGGTCCGAGTAGTCGTAGAGCCACTCGGGCCGGTAAACCACCAATAGAGTCACTGCCATACCGTTGAGTAAAGCCTCCGGGAATCCAAGCAGCGGAATAAGCAGCAGATAGTTATCCACCAGGTAAGTGGCACTGTAATCCGTGCTGGCCCAGAGATAAGTCGACCAAGCGAGAATATGGCTGACGACAGATAGCCCGGCATTGAGAAAACCTGCCACAAAAATGAACACAAACAAATGGTTGGGTAATTTATGATAACTCAAGCTGTGTACGGTCAATGCCAATAAAAGCGGCAGGCAGACAGCAAACAACATCATGGGGCCCAGCATCCAGGGCTGGTGATAGACAAACAGGCAAAAGAAGCTCACCGGCAGCAGCATCAATACGGACGCCAAGCGCCAGCCGAACATCAACATCAGGGTTACCAAGGCCAGAAAATGAGCGTGGATCCCCTCGGTAACACTGGCATTGAGTAGCCAAAGGCCATTAATGGCCAAGGTACTGAGCAGCGCCCGCCACTGCAAGCTCTTGTCCGCCAGCAGTTGTTGCCAGTCCCGTTTGGGCCAGATCCAGGCATACCAGCCAACGAGCAGAACCAAATAGAGGATATCCGTCAGCCCAGGTTGCCATTGCACCTTATCGAAAAGATGTTGAAGATACTCGAACATAACCTACCATCCGGTTATCAAACAAAGGCGGTAGAGGTCGATGCTGCGCTGACTTATCACGCCGTTAATGCAATTGTGCTTATTCTGCAGTAAGTTAACGATAATTTGTATCTCCAAAAAAATAATAAGGATAATCACCCCAGCTTATGCGTGCGCTTTTTCTGTTATTACTGCCACTGCTGCTTTGTAGTTGCAGCTCAAAACCCAGCATAGATCCGGCCGATTTTGCCGGTGCCATCAAAGACAGTTTCCAGACGGATATCAAGGCCGATGGCTTGAAGCTCTTTACCTATACGGCGCGGCTGATAACGCCCGATTCTGGCGGCAGTTACAGGATAAGTGTCCAGGCACCACGTACGGCAAAGGAGATGCGCCAACAACTGGCTATCAGAGAAGCCAGGCAAGCCGTGTTTGAACAGCAACTGCAGCTTGGACTCGATAACACCCTCAAAATGAATCAATACTGCCGTGAAGGTTTTTATGAACTCAGTCGTCTGCTGCAATCCGACAGAGGGGAGATCCGCGGTGAATGTCGGGATGGCGCCAGTGAGATGGACAGGAGTCGCTTCGGCAACAAGTAATTTTTTTGAAAATAAGCCTCAAATTTGCTAGTTTTGCCGCAGTTTCCCGCTTCAGGTGTATTTGAGATGGAACCCACAGGAATTATTCAGGAGATAGAAGAGTCGGTTAACCGCAGCAAGGTTAATCGTCAGTTGTTGTTGGCCACCAGTCTGTCGGCCGTGGTCGCCATGGCTTTATTGCTGTTTGGCGATCAATATGCGCACCTGTGGCAGGATGAAAGCGCACTGCAACTCAGCCTGTTCCGCCCCGGTTTTTTGTTGCTGATAGTCTCGGGGCTGATAGTGATCCCCACCAGCGTGGTAGAACTTATCAAGGCTGCCAAAACGCCGGATAGGCCACTGATGTTGGATATGGCCCTGCTCAGTATTGGGGTCGCGGTTTCCATGAGCTATATCGGTGTCTTCATGACCCTGTTCCTCTAAGTAGGCTCCAGTCATCGCGGTATTCAAACACCGACACTGAGACAGTTTGAGCTTGTTGCCCGGCCGCCGGCAGGCTAAAATGCCTGCCCTTTGCCCATCCAAGTGGGAAGTACCAGGAAATTTAGCATGAACAAGCGACAAAAACTGACCAAAAAACTGGCCAAGCGTGCCAAAGCCCGGGAAAACAAGAAAGAGATCCCCAACTCAGGCCCAGCCAAACAGGGTTACATCTCCAAGGCCGAGCGCGCCAAAATCGCTGCCGCCGAGCAAGCAGAAAACAATGCTGTTGAGCAGCCAGATAACGGCGCTACGGAAAGCGCTGCGGCCGCGACTTCCCAATCTGACACCCAATAAAACGTTTCCAGGCCCCCTCTTTAAACGCATGAGTCGTTCCCGGCATTAAGACCTCTCCCGCTGGGGCGAGGTAGCCTGGGCACTGGCTATCGGCTCCAGCTCTTCGGTCATCTGCCCCATCTGGGTACAGGAAGACGACAATGGACTGCTGGAGGCCATTGAGAGCTCCTCCTCATCAAGCCCGTCGGCCTCAAGACCTTGCTGGCGGCCATTGGCGGCCACTCTGGCAACCAAGCGGTAGGCGGTGATCACCGCCAATACACCAAAGAGCACTGAACCCAATGCCTGACCAATCAAGACTCCATATACCCCACCGAGCTCGGCTCCCAGATAAACAAATGGCAGCGTCCCGATAGTGGCCTTGCCCACATTGAAGGCGGTCGAATACTTGGCTTTACCCAGATTGTTGAACGAGGCGTTGGCCACAAACAGTGCGCCGTTGAACAGGAAAAACAGCGCCATATACTGGCAGAAGAAACGTACCAGCTCGGCAGAATCCCCGCGCATGTCGAATGCCAAAACCAAAGGCTCGCGCAGCAACCACAACAGCAGCGACATTCCAAGCACATAGGCGATACAGAATTGCAGCGCCCTTGTCAGGCATTCGCTGAGCCTGTCATAGGCCCTGGCGCCATAATTCTGCCCTATGATGGGCCCTATGGCGCCGGAAAGCGCAAAGATCATTCCAAAGGCCACAGGGGTCAAACGCCCAACGACGGCCCAGCCGGCGACGAAGCTGTCACCAAAGTCGGCAATCGCCCGGGTCACTACCGCATTGCCTATGGGGGTGGCCACATTGGTCAGCATGGCCGGCCCTGCGATGGCAAAAATGGCGCGCAGATCGCCGCGAAAGCTTGCAAGTTCGAAACGGCTCCAAAGGCCGTGTTTGATAAACACACCTCTTGCCGCGATCAGCAGCACACTGAGGCGCGCCAATACCGAGGCGGTAGCCGCGCCTTCTATGCCCATGGCAAACAGGAAAATAAAAATGGGGTCAAATACCGCATTGACCGCGCCGCCCGCCAGGGTCGATAGCATGGAGAGCCTGGCATCACCCACGGCGCGCAGGGCACTGCCAAGCGCCATCGCCAAACAGATGACCGGCAAGGAAGGCACCAGAATATACAGATAATCGGCGGCAAGCTCGGCGGTATGTCCCCTGGCGCCCACCAGCGCCAGCAGTTCAGGGATAAGAGCCGTCACCACTATCGCCATCAGACTGGATACCAGCAGAGTTACCATGGCGGCATTCAGCAGCAAGCGCTTGGCTCCTTCTGTGTCTCTGGCACCTACGGCGCGGGACACCAGTGCCCCCAGCGCAATCGACAGGCCGATACCTATGGAAGTGGTAAAGAAAGAGATGGTACCGGCATAGCCCACGGCGGCCGCCAACTCCAACTCTCCCAGCATGCTGAGGAAAAAAATGTCCAGCAGGTCGACCACAAACAGCGCCGAGATCCCAACGGCCGCGGTAGAGCTCATCACCAGAATGTGACGCAGTATATTGCCCTCAACAAACTTAGCCTGAGTGACGGCCTGAGTGGCTGTTTGAGTGACTGTCTTAGCAGATGATTGGTTGTTTGACACCCTAGTCCTTGTTTTCTTCCGGAGGTGGCTCCAGTTCACTGCCACAACGGTTACAGTAGAGAGCATGGTGATCATGCCCGGTTTTCAAGCAGTTGGCGCAGCGGCGCAGATCGCGGCTACGGCCCATCTCCTGGGAGATTTCAGCGGTGAGGATCCCCGTGGGAATGGCGATTATCGAATAACCCAAGAGCATGGTAAACGCCGCTATGGCCTGTCCGAGTTCTGTCTTGGGAGTGATATCACCGTACCCTACTGTGGTAATGGTCACTATGGTCCAATAGACAGACTTGGGGATCGAGCTGAAGCCATTGTCCGGGCCTTCGACCACATACATGATGGCGCTGAGCACCATAATGATAAGACTCACAGAGAAAAAGAAGATAAACACCTTGCGACTCGACTGCAGCATCGCCTTAAGCAGGAGGTTCCCTTCACTCAAGTATCTGAGCAGCTTGAGTACCCGAAAAATTCTGAACAGCCGCAGAATACGGATCACCAGGGTAAAATTGGCCCCGGGGAAGAACAGCGCCAGATAACTGGGCAGGATACTGAGCAGATCCACTACGCCATAAAAACTGCGGGCATAACTCAAGCGATTGCTGGAACAATAGAGCCGCAGCAGATATTCCAGAGTGAACACCAAGGTAAAGGCCCATTCCAGTGCCAGGATGATATGTCCGAAACGGGCATGGATATCGGCCACTGTATCGAGAAAAACCAGGGCAACACTGAGAATAATGCAGATGATCAAGCTGATATCAAACCAGCGGCCGGCGGGCGTTTCGGTACCAAAGATGATGATCCTGAGCTTACGCTTGAGTTCCGGCTCCGGCGGCGTATCTGTCATCTTATGTTGATTCATGCGCTAAGCTTTCCTTACTTTCCAACCAAACGGCACCTCAATCTTTACCCTTTCGAGTCTCACGCATTCGAGTTCGTGGCGCCGCGCCCAAAAGGCAGGGGCGTAAGTCTGCCACGCATTGGCGTGAGTGCCAAATATTCTCTGGCTGACGCTCCGCGACTCTCGGCAACAATCTTGTTCAAGGGCTTCAAGAGGGCCCCCTTTTTCAGTTATTATCCCGTCAAAATAACCATAATCAGAGCCAAGTGGTCATGGGCCCATCGTTTCGTCATATAGTTTATGCAATATTTCTGCTGGCGTTTGCCCAGTTGTACAGCCCCTTTGCCTCGGCACAGGTGGATTTGGTGCTGGTCAACAAGTCAGATTCACGTCTGAGCCTGATTAAGGCCGGTAAGGTAATCAAGGAATATCGCATCGCCATGGGGGATATGCCCAAGGGCCACAAATATCAGGAAGGCGATCAACGTACCCCTGAGGGGCGCTATCTGCTGGACTACAAAAAGGCCGACAGCGCCTTTTACCGCGCGATTCACATCTCCTACCCCAATGACGAGGACAGACTCAGGGCCAAGGCGCTTGGGGTCAGCCCGGGCGGCCAAATCATGATCCACGGCCAAAATCCCCGCTCTGGGTTAACTCCGGAAGAGGCGCAGCAGTTTAACTGGACCAACGGCTGTATCGCCCTCACCAATAAAGAGATGGATGAACTCTGGCAGTTGATTGAGCCGGGCACGCCAATAGAAATTTGGCCCTGAAACAGGAATCAGATATGCAAAACCTTCAATCTCTGTCGCAGTTGTTGGCAGACTGGCAAGCCTTTGCCGACAAAATCATGCCCCTGATTGAGCGCCTGGGACTCGAGCGTTTAGGCGAGTGCGATCACGCCGCGCTGCGGGTCAACTCTGTCGCCGCGGCAGAAAAGCTCAAGGCCGAGTTTGCTCAATGTGGTGAAATTATCTCGGAAAACATCATCAACGGCCGCCCTATCCTGATCATACGTCTGCAGAACCCCCTGCAACTGGGTCAATGGCAAATTCCCTGTATCGAGCTGCCCTTCCCCGGCGATAAACACTATCCCGAAGAGGGATGGGAACATCTGGAGCTGGTTTTGCCTGGTGGCGCCCAAAGCTGCGATGAACTGGCTGAGCAACTGCGTACTCTTTGCCCCCGGACCCAAGCCATACTCGATGGCGACACGGATATTAAACTCAAGGCCAGCAGCCCTAAAGGCGAAGCCGAACGTCTGGCCAACCCGACGTTGGCGTTCAAGGCCGGCGGTGTCTGCGTCAAGGTGCACCCTCACAGCATTCAGGCCATCATCGCCAGCGAGCAGTAAGCGGCTCTGATGCCGCTTTACCCTTGAACGACCCGGTTGCGCCCTTCAGCCTTGGCAACATAAAGAAAATGATCGGCTTTATCCTGCAGATCTTTACCCGAGCGACAACCAGCGGGGCCGGAAACCAGGCCAACGCTGATACTGAGGCGGATAGGTTGGCCGCTCTCATCATGGAAATCTTCATCGGCCACTTTGACCCGCAGCCGCTCCATCAGATTAACAGCCTGAGCCGGCGCGCAGTTTGGCAGCAAGATAGCAAACTCCTCACCACCAATTCTGGCAATGGCATCCGATTGGCGACACTGGGCCTGCATTAAGCCGGCCAGTTGCTTCAATACTTTGTCGCCGGTGGCATGACCAAAGCTGTCGTTGATTAACTTGAAATGATCCAGATCCAAAAGCGCCAGGCTGTAATCTTCACGATTGAGCCTGGCCTGCTTATCCACCAGCTCCAATTGCGGCTCGAATCCACGGCGATTGAGTAACCCTGTCAGCGGATCGCGAAAGGCCACCTGCTGCCAGGCTTCCCTGTGCTGCTCGGATAGGCGCAACTGGCGATTTTGCAGGGCAATCCCCAGTAAAACCAGCGCATTGGCAAAACAAAACGCGGCCAGTTCCGCCGTTTCTGCCGAATACAATCCGGCATCAAAGGGCCCCAGCCCCTTGGCGCTGCCACAGATAACGACAATGAAGGCACTACTGCTGAGGCTGCAAGTCAGCAGGAAACTGCCCTCAAATGCCTGCATCACCAACACAGGCAACAGCAGATACAAGACCCAGGGTTGATTGCCAAATGCCAGAGTGAAAATGAGTACTAAAGCCAGGATCGACAACAAAGATGCCCGGATTTGCCGTTGGCTGATAAAAAACCGCTCAGACCACCCCAGATACACCTGATAAACCAAGACTATCCCCAGGGCATCAGCCAAAAACAGCATCACCACCATAGTTGGCCAGTAACTCTTGTCGATATAACCGCCCCAAACAAGATTTGCCGCCAGCAGGATACTGGACAACGCCACAGGAATAACGCAAGCGTAGATCCCAAAACCCAGTAACTCCCTGGCTCTTTGCAACCCCATGGGCAGAGCCCAACGCAGCATTCTGGCGGCCAAAAGTGGCATCAGGGCATCAATTGCGGCGGAGACCCAGGTGTGCAGCAAGGTTTGGCTCAGATGACCGTTATTGAGCCCGGGAAGATTGGCCAGAAAGGAGGCGAGAAACAAAGGGACTATGGCGACGGCGCCAAAACGCAAGCACAGAATAAGCCCTATCCCAGAAGGTAACCATAGAAGGGTTATATTGCTCGGCTGCAATACCAAAGTGGCCATGCCCAGTCGGCCGCTGAGATAGCAGACCAAACCTCCGAGCAAAAGCAGCAGCCATTCGTCGCGCCCCCAACGTCTCAAATCAGTCACTTATTCTTCCGGCTATATTCATAGAATGAGTATAGCCAACCCCTTCTAAGCCTGTGGCTGACAAAGAAAAAAACAACGCCGCCTGGGGTTAAGTCCGGCGGCGTATGACATCGAGTGTGAGTCAGTCAAAGTAAATCGCTACTTTTTCGCGTCACTCTTGGCTTGCTGTAATACCTGACTCATTGGCGGCACTAAAGTGGTAGGATCCAGACGCACCTGATACCAGTTCACCCGCCAATCCAGATGTGGCCCTGTGGCTCGTCCTGTCGCCCCCACTTCGGCCACCGCCTGGCCCTGTTTCACCTCATCGCCCTCTTTGACATAGAGCTTGCTTAAGTGCAAAAAGCTGGAGCTGACGCCATAGCCGTGATCGATAATCATGGTGCCGCCGGAATAGAACATGTCCGGTACCGACAGGCTGATAACGCCATCGGCCGGTGCCACCACCACAGTGCCGGTTTTCGCAGCCACATCCACACCATAATGCGGTGTGCCTGGCTTGCCGTTGTAGACCCTTTGGCTGCCATAAACCCCTGAAATTCGCCCTGTCAGCGGCCAGATAAAGTCGTCGGCAAACGACTGCTGGGTACTGAAATGACTGCGGGCCGCCTTGACCTGAGCGCTGTCTTTGGCGGCGCGCTCCTGGGCCTTGGGATCCGGCTTCATGATTTTCTTGCTGATCCCTTCAACATACTGAATGCGATAATCCCGCTTGTCGAGTTTGAGGCTACGGCTCTCACTGCTGCCATCCGGGTAACTGAGTGTCAGCGTTTGCTCGAGCGCGGCCTCACGCTCAAAACCAAAGGCAAACCGGCCATCAGGCGTCAGTGTGATGCTCTCGCCATTGAGCTGTACCTCAGTACCCGGCTCTGTTCTGGCTCTGATCAGGGCCCCCTGCTCAAACTTGCCCTGAAACTGCACCCGTGATGACTCGGGTTTGATGTTGGGCTGAGGCTCAGACTTGGATTCGGCCTGCAGCATAGGACTCACAACCAAAGTGCCCAGCAGCATCAGCGGCAGCGCCTTAAAAGATGGGATTGGCATCTTGCTGTTATTGAACTTCACTCTTGCTCCTCTTTATCTTTACGCCCCATAGACCCCAAGGTGCGGTCTATTTGCGGATGCCTCTAGATGCTTTTAGGTTGGCTTTATTCCTGGCCCTGCTCAGGCCAGGCAGTATCTATCAGTCACCCTGATGCTGCGCCGATGCGATGGCGCCCTTACCTATACCCTCGAAGGCTACCACTTTAAAATGTTTGCCCGGCTCAAAGCCCGCCATGCTGTCGGCCATAAAATGAGCCAGCAATTCGACCGTAGTGTCGTGGGGGATCAAATCACAGCAGTCTCTTGGCATCGCCAACTGGAAATCCCCCTGCGGCGCCTGGTATCTGAAGCCAATATGGCTCTTGTCATCTATCTTGGTTTGGGGTGACAGCTCAAGCTCGCTGACACCAACCACATCTTCTTCACTGCCAAGGTAGATATCTTTCCAACGTTTGGCCCAGTATTCATCCCATTTGGGCGCGGCGATACCATCGGCAAACACATTGACAGGACTGCGGTGGCCGTGAGCGATACGCTGGCAGTTACCGTCGTGCTTACGCAAGCCGTGACTGTAATGGTAATAGGGCGTTTCCAGCACCTCGTTGCGAAGTGTCAGGCTGATACCCTGAACATTGTCCGGCAAGGCATCTGTCAGCGCCTTGTGCAAAAACAGGTTAACGCTGTCAAAATCGATAATCTCGCTGGGGATAAGGGCGAAAGCCTGCGCCGGGCAAGCCAGGTGAATGCTGCCGCGCAGACTATGGAAGTCCATCCACACCTTGTCGCCCTGCTGTTGCCAGCGTACCTGGCTACAGGCGGTGGGCACCAATAAACGGTGATCGGCCACATCATCTATGGTTTGCTTTATGGTGCGTTTGACCTTGGAAAAGTCGAGCAACATGTTTTGCTCATCCAGGCCACCGTCGAGCAGCACATCGACTATCCAACTTTCGCCTACCATGCCGCGAAACGGGCACAGGTAAGAAAAATCAACCACAGTTAAATCTTTGACAAATAATTGCATTCTCGCTCCCAGGCAGATAAACAGTCCACCCATGTGTTATCGGCCGGCCGATATTGGCACCGATTGAACCGATACCGGCTAGGGTATCGGCACTTGACGTATCTTTCGCAAAAAGTCTGTGATCTTGTCCAAAAGCTCCACAGCTTTTTGCTTGAGTTTCCGGTATTATACGCAAGTCACTGCCAATATTAATAACGCTAATCAGGTATCCTATGAAAACCCTCATCTGCAACGCCCAATTGGTTAATGAAGGAACAATCCGTACTCAGGATCTGCTGATCGACAACGGCCGCATCAGCCAGATTGCCCCCCAGATCACGGCTCCGGCAGGGGCTCAGGTCATAGATGCTCAGGGTAAACACCTGCTGCCGGGGATGATCGACGATCAGGTGCATTTCCGTGAGCCGGGTTTCCCCAATAAGGGCACCATCGCCAGTGAATCCCGCGCCGCCGTGGCCGGGGGTATCACAAGCTTTATGGAAATGCCCAATGTTAACCCGCAAACCACCAATCTGCAGGCGCTGGAAGACAAGTATACCCGCGCGTCTCAAAGTTCATTGGCCAACTTTGCTTTCTATCTCGGCGCCACCAACGATAACCTGGAAGAGATTAAACGTCTCGATCCCAACCAGGCCTGTGGTGTAAAAATCTTTATGGGCGCCTCTACCGGCAATATGTTGGTGGATAACAGTGCCACTCTTGACGGCATCTTCGCCAACTCTCCTGTGGTCATTGCCACTCACTGTGAAGACAGCCCCACCATAGCCGCCAATGAAGCCGCCATGCGTGAAAAATACGGCGATGCCATACCTATGGAGCTGCACGGCGAAATCCGCTCCCGTGAAGCCTGCCTCAAGTCATCTCAACTGGCGACCGAACTGGCCATCCGTCACAAGGCACGCCTGCATGTACTGCATTTAACCACCGCCGACGAACTCTATCTGTTTGAGCCGGCCAAGCAACTGGCACAACTCAAGGGTGCCAACATTACCGCCGAAGTCTGTGTACACCATCTTTCGTTCAACGACAGTGACTACGCCCGCCTCGGCAGCCAGATAAAGTGTAACCCGGCCATCAAGACCCTTGCCGATCAACAGGCACTGATAGATGCCGTCAATCGCGACATCATTGACATTATCGCCACAGATCACGCGCCGCACACCTGGGAAGAGAAGCAAGCCGACAGCTATTTCAAGGCGCCGTCCGGTTTGCCGCTGGTGCAACATGCACTGCTCGGCCTGCTGGATCTGCATGCCAAGGGGCACTTCAGTTTGGAAAAAATCGTCCAAAAGACCAGCCATGCGGTGGCCGAGCGCTTTGAACTCAAAGACAGGGGCTATCTGCGCGAAGGCTATCTGGCGGATCTGGTACTGGTGGATCTCAACAAGCCTTTCGAGGCCACGCTGGAAAACACCCGCTATCACTGCGGTTGGTCGCCCTTTACCGGCCACAAGTTTGCCGCATCTATCAGTGGTACCTGGGTCAATGGTAACCAACTGTTTGACGGCAGTCGCTTTATCGACAATACCTTGGGCCAACGCCTCACTTTTAGTCGCACTTAATCGCAGTTAATCGCTAAACCAAGGGCTCCGTTGAAGGAGCCCTTTTTACATAGACACAAGTATGCGTGATGCTGGTCAATATCTTGTTTATTTCAAGTCAATGCATAATGAATTCGGTAAACTGAAGCTATGCCAGTTGCTATCTTTTCCGGAATTTAAGGCCTTAACATAGCAAGTTCATGATTTTTATTATTTTCTAAGATAATCGAACATGCTGGGCAACCTTATTTTTAAGTAAGGTCACAAGAGCAGGATCCATCCGCTGGTAATTGTCAGGAATATCCAGACACACAAGCTTCTTGCCTTTCAGAAGCTCCTTAAACTTCTTTGCGACCTTAATCTTGTGAGACTTTTCCATGACAAAGATAAAGTCAGCCCATTGAATAAGATCGCCACTTACCACAGTTTCGGCATTAGGGAAGGTGCGAACAAGTCCCATGCGTGCTCTGCGTCGGCTTACGGGCCTGGATGCAAGGCGTGATTCGCAGCAAATGGCCCTAGTCCTTTGCAAGAAGCACAACACAGCAGGCAGGTCTGTAAGCCACGCCCTTAGGGGCTTTCACAGCAACCGGCTCTCTGCGTTATCCGACTTCGACAGGCCCCGGCATGCCTTCAGTCAGATGCCTTGAACGCCAATTGCTGTGTAAGCCAGAGTGCCGCGAGGACTTATTCACACCTTCCTTTGTACCGGCTCCAATCGCGTAACCCCCCTCAAATGCCGAGAAAACCTCTTCTCCGGTAGGGCTTCGCAAGCGATTCTCACTGCATACAAAAAGTAGATTCATGGTTAATTTATTTTCTCAGTCTGCATACCAGTTAACAGCGGCTTATGGTCTAAACATAGCCTTACATCTGTTCCTATCTGCTATAGGTTTATTGCTAACGGGATTAACGCTCGTTTCCTAATTTCAATGAGTTAGCCTATAAAAAACGGTTCTAAAAGTCTATTCCGCCAGTTATGCGGCAATGCGACTAAAACCTAAGTTTGACAAGCATTTTGCCCCAGTATCCGCCCCCTACGGCACCGGCGGCAACGCATAGCATACAAAACCAGCGCCAATCCCCCTTATCAACCAAGCAGTGCTTCTCTTGCCCCGTCGCTCCGTGGTTTAATAACTTCCGCTGTAACCGAGTCTGGGTCGCCCGGACAGGCAGAGGAAGGTACAAGCAAGTCCCGGATATGCTTGGCTTAAAAGCCGGAGTCCTTGGCAACAGACCGATGAGTCTATAAACCATGCCCTTCCCTGCAGATGGCAAATTCAACACACTCTTGATTAAAAGGAATTCCCGTGTCCGTACGTTTTCGGGTTGAACCCCGCCATTGGTTGATCCTCGCCGCGTTGGCCATTGCTGCCTACGCCTGTTATCTATTGGTCGCTCCCTATCTGGGGGCAATACTGCTGGGATTTATCGTCTCCTTGCTGTTTTTGCCTGTGCACAAGCGCATAGAAGCGAAACTCCCCAAACATCCCAACCTGAGTGCATTGCTTTCCTGCATCTTGTTGACGGTGATCATCTTGATCCCCTTGCTGTTCATGCTGATTTCCGTGATTGAACAGGGCGTCAACTCCGCCACCCATGCCTATCAATGGCTGACCCATGGTGGTGCCAAGGAGCTGTTGGAACATCCTTGGGTACAGTCGGCACTGGCGCTGGCCAATAAATGGCTGCCGTTTGACAGCATAGAGCCGCAGGAGATATTGCAAAAAGCCACCGCAGCGCTTACGGAGCTCAGCACCCGTCTGGTTGGTTTGAGCACGGCATTGCTCGGCAATATCACAGGTTTCTTTGTCAATTTCTCCCTGATGTTGTTCGTACTGTTTTTCTTCCTCAGGGACAACGAACAGATTATTGCCAGTCTCAGACACGTGATCCCCCTGTCCCGCAGTCAGGAAGACAAAATTCTCGATGAGGTGGAAAAAGTCGCCAAGTCGGCGGTACTCGGCTCATTCCTGACCGCCTTGGCACAGGGTTTTGCCGGTGGTATTGCCATGGCCATAGTCGGCCTGCCGGGATTGTTCCTCGGCTCCATGATGGCATTCGCCTCTTTTATTCCTGTGGTGGGTACCGCACTTATCTGGGTGCCAGCAGCGCTCTATCTGGCATTGACCGGAGACTGGGGCTGGGGGCTGTTCCTTTGCGCCTGGGGCATATTGGTGGTTGGCTCCATTGACAACTTCCTGAGGCCGATTCTGATGCAGGGATCTGCCGGAATGAGCACCCTGTTAATTTTCTTCTCTTTGCTGGGTGGCTTGCAGCTATTTGGTCTAATCGGTCTGATTTACGGCCCGATCATCTTTGCCGTTACCTTGGTGCTGTTCCGTCTCTATGAAGAGGAATTTCATGAGTTTTTGCAGCAGCAGGACCAAGCCTGAGTCTGCCGCCTGAAGCTTAAAGAGCCCCACATCTGCGGGGCTCTTTGGCACTGATTTTAAGACTGCGTTCTTAAAGCCAATTGCATCTATCAACTGAACGCCAGGAAGGGCGAGATACACAGCAAGATACCAGTGGCGATAATCACATACAGGCCAACGCCCTTGTATTTGTGCAGCGAAGGTACCCGGTAAACCAAATAGGCAGGGATCAGACAGCCCACCAAACCAAATACCGGGCTGCAGATGGAGGTGAAACTCAGCACAGGGGCATTCAGCACAATCGCACCCCAGGACAGCAGTATGGTGAATACCATGATGCCATACCCCACCAGCTTGGCGTTGATCTTCTCCTTGGGCATAACCCGCTGCAGTAGGTTCATGGTGATCCCCTGGCACGCCTCCCGAAAACCCAGATACACCCCGAAGTAAGCCGTCATCACGGCAAAGATGTTCAGCGTCAGGCTCAGGAGTTTCAGCGTCTGGCCAGGCATACCTTGAGCCACCATGGCCAAGGCAGAGATATTTTCCTGCTCGGCCCTCACAGCTTGCTCATGGCCCATCGCCAGAGTGAAAGAAACGGCGTAGAAGAACACGGTAACAAACAGCACACCAAAGGCAATATTCATGGCTCGCATCGCCTTGAAGCGCGCCACTTCAATCGACTTCTCCCGCGATCGATAAGAGATCACCATGGGGCTGAGACTCTGGATAAACAGAATGGAAGTCAAGGTAAAGGGCAACATCACCACGGCATCACGGATCCAATGAGTCGTAGTGGGCACTGCACCGACATTATTGATATCCCACTTGTCGACCATCATTAAGCCGAGCAGCGCCACCACACCCAACTTGGTGAGCACCATAAGGGTAGAAATCTTGAACAACAGGTTTTCGCCGCGGGAGGCCAATGCGACCAGAAGACAAATAAGCCCCAGACCATAGAAGGGGTTTTCAGACAGCAGGCTCTTGGTGGCTCCAAAACTCTGCAGGAAAGAGGCACTGTCATTGGTGATCGCCGTCGAGTAGACAAACACCCAGATGACCAACATGACAAAGTAGAGTGCGCCGAGAAATATGCCCCAGTTTTTCCCCAGATAGCCACTGATCACACTGGGATAATCCTGACATTCGCGGGACTCGGCCAGGGTATTGATAAACAACTTCTGAAACATGTACATGGCCGGATAACCCACCACGGCAGACAAAAGAAACACCCATAATCCCATTAACCCCACCTGCACAGGCAAAAATACTATGCCCGCGCCTATGGCCATGCCGATGGACATGATGATCCAGCCCCAGTCAGTACTGTCGAATCGGGTCGCTTCCTTCCAGGCCTGCGTGTCTTCCCGAGTAATTGTTGCGCCCCACTCTGATGTCAAAGTGTCAGTTTTCATATAACAACCTTAGTTATTGTTGGATACCCAACATGTTATTTTTTGCAAATATATTTGAACCAACTGACAGCAGCAACCAGATTTTTGCAACTTTTGCTGATGCCGAGAATTTAACCACAAAACCGCCAACTTATAAGATCAACGTCACACTAAAAGCAATTACAGCCCACCTTTTTATAAAATAAATTTGCAAGAAGAAGCCTATTTGCAAATAATTGTGCAGACAAAATCTCTTGTTACTCAAATATATTTGCAAGGAATATCATGAAAAAGACTATCAATGCAGACAAAGCCCCCGCAGCCATAGGCCCCTATTCTCATGCAGCCGCTTATGGTGAGCTGCTTTTCACCTCAGGCCAGCTGCCAGTCTGCCGTGAACAAGGTGCTTTGGTCGAAGGTGGGATCAGTGAACAGTCCCGCCAATCACTTTTGAATCTGCAATATGTGCTTGAAGCCGCCAACAGTGGTCTGCAAAACGTGCTCAAAACCACCTGTTATCTATCCGACATCAATGACTTTGCCGCCTTCAACGAAGTCTACAAGACCTTCTTCAAGCAAGACTGCCCTGCCCGCAGCTGTTTTGCGGTGAAAGATCTGCCCATGGGCGCCTTGGTGGAAGTCGAAGCCATTGCCCATATCAATCCTTAAACCAGACTCGGTGGAACCTAGTGATGAAACCACAGTGGCAACAATATATAGATATCCTTAATCAAGTTGTGCGTCCCGCGCTGGGCTGCACCGAGCCTATCGCGGCGGCTTATGCCGCGGCCGTTGCAGCCGAAACCTTGGGCGCCAAGCCTTTGAGCCTGGAAGTTCAGGTTTCGGATAACCTCTACAAAAACTCCATGGGAGTATTTGTTCCCGGCACAGGCAAGATTGGCCTGGCCATTGCCGCAGCTGCAGGAGCCCTGGGGGGCGATGCCAATGCCGGCCTTGAAGTGCTGGCAAATATCAACCCGGCACAAGTGGCCGAGGCTCAGGCACTTATTGATGCCGGTAAGGTCAAGGTATGCCGCATTCAGGCCGATGAGTTCATTTACTGCGCTGTGACAGCTGCCAACGACAAGCACCAGGCCAAAATCGTTATCAGTGGCAGCCATACCCGGATTGCCGAGAAATGGCTCGACGGCCAACAATTGTATCGGGCCGAAGCCTCTGCCAAGGGCAGTACCGCTTCGGTATGCGACGGGGTCGATATCAGCATCGCCTCAATATATGAGTTTGCCACCGGGATAGATGTTAACCGGATCAGATTTATTCTGGCGGCATCGGATCTGAATTCCCGTTTGTCCGACGAAGGCATGAATTCGGCCTATGGCCTGGAGGTGGGCAGAACGCTGAAGAAAAACATAGATACCGGCTTGCTGAGTGATGACCTGCTCAACTCCATAGTCATGTATACGGCCGCGGCTTCTGATGCCCGCATGGGTGGCGCCACCCTGCCGGCCATGAGCAATTTTGGCAGTGGCAACCAGGGGATAGCCGCCACTGTGCCTGTGGTTGTAACGGCCAAGAAGTTCAACTGCAGTGAAGAGCAGCTGGCCCGGGCACTCATCATGAGCCACTTGGGCGCGATTTATATCAAGTCCCACTATCCGCCACTGTCAGCTTTTTGCGGCAATACAGTGACCAGTGCCGCCGCTGCCATGGCCATGGTTTATCTCGCCGGAGGCAGTTTTGAGCAAGGTTGCTACGCCATTCAGAACGTTATCAGTGACAGTGCCGGCATGGTTTGTGACGGCGCCAAAGCCTCCTGCGCCATGAAGGTCAGTACCTCATCAAGCACGGCAGTCAGGGCGTTTTTGATGGCACTCAATCAGCATGCCGTATCGACTCAGGGCATAGTCGCCGCCGATGTCGAACAAACAATCAAGAATCTGGGACAGATGATCTGTGATGGAATGGTGTCGACCGACAGTACCATTATCAGTATTATGTCTGCCTAATCTCCGACGCCCGGCAATTGCCGGGCCATCGCAAGAGGATAGCTGTGAAACTTCATAAGTTGACCCCCAAAGATATGGACATACTCAACGCCATGGGAAATGTGGTCGATGGTATAGCCACCATGTATGGGCAACACACAGAAGTGGTTTTGCACAGTCTGGACCGAGACCACCCTTCAATCATCAAAATAGCCAATGGCCATGTCACCGGCCGCAGTGTCGGCGCTCCCATTACCAATCTGGCATTGGAAAAGCTCAAGAGCGGCCACGATATTTCCGAGGCCTATCTCAGCCAGAGCAGCAACGGCAAGACCTTGAAATCCATCACTACGGTTATTCGCAACGAAAAGCAGATGGCCATAGGCCTTTTGTGTATCAATACGGATATGGATGCGCCCTTGATGTCTGTACTGCGCTCCATGCTGCCGCAGCAATGTCCGCTCACAGAGAGCAGTGGCACATCGGAAGTCTTTGCCCGTAATATCGAAGAAGCGCTGCACAGCACCATAGACAAGGTCAACCAGGAAGTACGCCACAGTGAACTGATCCCGCCATCGAAAAAGAGCCGTGAAATAGTGACTCGCCTCTTCGATGCCGGTATTTTTGAGCTCAAAGACAGTGCCCAAGTGGCCGCCAAGCGCCTGGATATTTCTGTGCACACCATTTACCGCTACCTGAGGGAATTAAAAGCCCCACAGGAGTAACATTGACAATGGGCGGGATCATCGGCGTTAGATGACAATGCCATGGAAGAAGTGAGACCAAGGAGCCGGAATGCCAAATCACAGACTCATACCCTTCGGTGATAACATCTGGATAGTTGCAGGCAAGACAGTGCCTTTCTTTGGCCTGCCTTACAGTACCCGGATGACAGTGGTCAGGCTTGATGATGGCACGCTTTGGCTCCAC
This sequence comes from Shewanella sp. Iso12, assembly GCF_012030025.1. NCBI lineage: Bacteria > Pseudomonadati > Pseudomonadota > Gammaproteobacteria > Alteromonadales > Shewanellaceae > Shewanella > Shewanella sp. Iso12. The sequence continues at coordinate 18,780 of NZ_JAAUHW010000019.1, read as the reverse complement.
TCCCCCATTGAGCTCAGCCGCGAACTGCTCGAGGAGGTCAAGGCCCTCGGTGAAGTCAGCTATCTGCTGGCGCCCAACTCATTGCACCATCTGTTTATCAAAGACTGGCAGCAAGCCTTTCCCAACGCCCTAAGCTACGCGACCGAAGAACTGGCAAAAAAACGCAGCGATCTGCATTTCGACCAACTGCTGCTCAGCGAATTGGCAGACTCGCAACACAATGCCCCTTGGCTTGACGAGCTGGACTTCTGCCTGTTTCAGGGCAGCCCTGTGATGCAGGAGGCTGTATTCTTTCATCGCCACAGCCGCACGCTGATCCTGACCGACTTGATTGAGAACTTTCAGCCCGAGTGCTTCAAAGCCTGGCAAAGACCGCTGGCACGCATCAGCGGCATACTGGCCCCTAACGGCAAGACACCTCTGGATTGGCGCCTGAGCTTCAGCTTTGGCAAGCCTCAGGCCCGAAAGGCCCTGGCGACTATACTTGGCTGGCGAGCGGAGAAACTCATCATAGCCCACGGCGAATGTCAGTCCCGGGATGCCGACCGCTTTATCCGCCGTTCATTCTCCTGGCTTGGGAACCTTGACCATTAACAGGCACAGTAATATAAACCAGCAAGACTGCTGACTTCGCTGCTTACCCAAAGACGATAAAAAAGACAGATACAAAAAACAGGCACAAAAAAGCCCAATCATAAGATTGGGCTTTTTTGTTTTGAATGTGGTCGGTATGAGAGGATTCGAACCTCCGACCCCTGACACCCCATGACAGTGCGCTACCAGGCTGCGCTACATACCGATATTTGTCTTGAGCGGCTGGCGCAGTGTGCCGTCTCAACGAGGCAGAACTTTATCAACAGTCGCGAGGCTGTGCAAGCTCCATCTGAGGATTTTTAGTTTAACTGCCTAGTTTGTGGTCTGTTTTTTCTCTATCGTACAGTCTTTAATCCACAGCGCTTAATGGTTGTACAAACGCCGCCCTTCACGCATCACTTCGATAAGTTCCGGGGCACTCATCTTCTTGTCCAGGCGGTTCTGATAAGCCTTGTCATAGATACGATATTGACCGTGACGGTCAATCACAGTGATCTCCGACTGCTGATAGATGGCAAAAATTCTGGCATCACCGACATAGACCCAAGTGAGACTGTCCGGTTGCAGCAAATGACGACCGGCACTGTAATCTGTGGCCGGATTGCTGCACCCCAGCACCTGGCTCATCAAGGTTGGCACCAAACCATAGTGGCTGGTGCGGTATTTAGCCTGGGCGTGGCCGCCGACGGGCCAATGGATCACCAGAGGCACATTGACATTGGCCGGTGACAGGTCGCGCCTGGCTTCATCGGCATTACTGGTGAACACCTTGCCATTGACACCTGTGATAATCACCAGGGTATTTTCCGGCATAGCAGACAAGAGTTGCTCCAGCTGTTTGTCGATAAAGTTCAACGATTGCCGATATTGATTGAACAACACCTTCTGCGCCGGCTTGAGGGCACTGTCGGGTTTTACCGTCTGCACACCGAGGAAACCTACCGGGGTATCATAGTCTTCCGGTGATTTGAGGTTCAGCAGTGCAAACCAAGGAGCTTGTTGCTGGGCCCGCCACTGCTTGAAACTGTCGATATTTTGAATATCGGCCATGGCACTGCCACCCTCATCTTCGGCAATATGAGCGTCGAAGTCGCGGAAAATTGCCTGGGGCCGCGCCTCTGCATAATTGCTTCTGCTGGTAAACAGCCCCAGATTATAACCCTGCTGCTTGAGGCTCTGCCCCAGCAAGGGGCTGGTGTAATTGAGTTCCACCGCGTCCATATAACTGCCCTGCAGCCCATAAAGCAGGGAAAACATGCCGCTGCGGTAGGTATTGCCACCGCTGAGGTGATTCATAAACTCATGGTTTTGTTTGCTGTAGCGGCTGAAAAACGGCATGGTCTGCTCGTCGGCCATATCGGCCCTGAGGCTGTCGATGGCAATAAGCAGCACATTGGGATGTTCTTCGGCGCTGCAGGTCAGCGGCGCTCTTGGGTATTTAAAGCTGGTTTCGGTATCCACCTTCAAGCTGCTGGAACCATCGATACCGTGATTTTCCATGAAGGTGCGCGCCGTTGCCGGATAGGATAACGGGTAGGCATCATCGAAACGGGTAATTTCAGTGACATCGGCGGCATCGGCCCAGATATGAATAAGATGGCTACTGACAAAGCAAACCCCGATAAAGGCCACCACCTTGTTGCCATAATTGCGCTTTTGAATTTTCTCAATCCGCTTCCAGATAAAGTTGGCGGCGGTCAACTCCAGAGCGAGGATCCCAAGGGGGGTGACGATATAGGAAGTGCCATGCAGCAGACTGTTGAGGTCGGCCCAGGCCAAATCGACTGCGAAGGGACTCAAATGCATACCATAGTCGTCATAGACTATGGTGTCATAAAGCATGATACACAGGCCAAGGGTGGCCACCACTGCCGCGTATCCCCGAAGGATACGCGAGTAAGGCAACAGCAGAGTAACGGGAAACAGCAACACCAGATAGACAATAAACGCCAGGAAGCTGAAATGGCCTATGGTACTGACGCCAAGGTAACCCCAACCAATCCAGGTTTCCGGGTAGCCGACACTTTCCAGATATCGACTGCCGACTATCATGGCCAAAAAGCCATTGAAGAAGGCAAACCAGTGCCCCCAATTGATTAGGCGTGAAACCCTATCCTTGCCCAACTGCTTTGTTCGCTCGACCATATGGATCCGCTTTTTGTAAGTTGCCTGTGTATCTTACATTGATTGCTATTATGTGCTTTTTGACTTACAACGCCACTATTTAGCGCATTTCAGTTGTTACAAGTCAACGCAGGGATTGTGTCAATGCCTTGGCAAATTGTTCCGCCACCTGCTGACGGGCTTCCTTGGGCACCTTGGTCGATAACAGATGCGAAGCCGCATTCCCCAGCGCCATCAGGCCAAGATCGGTCGGAGCCTGGTGTTTTTCCAGCACAGCCAGCAATTCGGCGATCAGGGATTCAACTTGAGCATTGGTATATTTTGATTGGATAGCCATAAATAAAAAATGATTCACTCAGATTAGGATTAGCGGCATATAATAGCGGATTTACAACAGAGTATCACTATCGGGGCTTATGAGTATTCACGTCGAACAAGCGATTATTCACGCAATCACCCAAAACGGCGAAGGCCAGCTCAGCTGCCGTCTGCGCCCTCAACCACTGCTGAACAGCCAGGCTGTTGAGACCATGCTTGATGAGCTGCACCAAAGCTATTCCAGCAAAGCGGGAAAAGGCTTTGGTTATTTTGGCGTCCCCGGTGATGATGGCGAAGCCAACCCCGCCTTCAAGGAAGCACTCAAGTCTTATCGCGATGGGCAGCAAGGCTTTGTAGAATTCTCAGCCACTGCCGGCAAACTGCTGCAGGAAGAACTCTCCAAGTATGACTTCAGCCAGGGCGGATTTTTGCTGCTGGCCTGCTATACCTTTATGGCCAGCGACTACCTGTTTGTGGCACTGCTGAATGCCAAGTCGTCAATGACGGTGCTGGATGATATGGAGCTGTCGCAAAACGACCATCTGGATCTGAATAATATCCAGTTGGCGGCCCGAATCGATCTCACCGAGTGGCAAGCCGACAGTGAGTCACGCAAATATATCTCCTTTATCCGCGGCAGAGCCGGTCGCAAGGTGGCCGACTTCTTCCTCGACTTTATGGGCTGCGTCGAAGGGGTTAACCCCAAGCAGCAGAGCAAGACCCTGATGCAGGCGGTGGAAGACTTTGTCGGTGGCGGTGAACTGACCAAAGAAGAGCGTCAAACCTGCCGCGACCGGGTGTTTGAATACTGCACCTCCCAGGTCGACAACGGCAGTGAAGTCATGCTCAAGGATCTGGCCGATGAACTGGCAGAATCCGGCATGGATTCCTTCTATGACTTTGCCGTGGGCGGTGATTACGGTTTGGAAGAGGAGTTTCCGGCCGATAAATCCACCCTGAGGCAGTTGAAGAAATTCTCCGGCACCGGCGGCGGCCTGACCCTGAGCTTTGACAGCTCACATCTGGGCGAACGGGTCATCTACGACCCTATCTCGGATACCATTTTAATCAAAGGCGTGCCCGCCAACTTAAAAGATCAACTGGACCGGCGCCTCAAGGGCGAATAAGGCTGTCAAACACATCAAGGCGCTTTCATTGTTCAAGGGCGCCTTGATGCTTTTTCCGGCCGCTATCTTCAGCTATTCATCTTTATTGGCTTGCCCTGTTTGACCACCCAACCATCCCTTTTTATGCAAAACCGCCACCACAGCGAACCTTGGCGAGTACCGATTCGAAACAGGTATTGGATAGCGCTCAAGACAAATATTCAAAAATTATTGTTAAATAAACCATTTAGCTCTAGCATTTGTCATTAACTATTCGTTAACTCCAGACGGGAGTTGAAACTGACTTGACCCACTTGCCCTGGTATCGACAACCACTGTTGCTGAGTCTGATGGCCGGCCTGATAGGCTTTGCCTGTAACAGCTTCCCTATCCCCTTGTTTGCCAATGTGCAGCTGGTGTTGGGTAATACCCTCTATGTGATTGTTGCCATCTTACTTGGGCCTTGGTATGCCCTGCTCGCCGCCACCATCAGCGTCACCTCGCTGATGCTGCAATGGGACAGCCCGCACGTTTATCTGCTTTTCTGCCTTGAGGCCCTGGCACTGGGGGTTGCCAGGCTCAGGCGCTGGCCGGTATTTTACGCGGGTGTCGGCTTCTGGTTGTTGCTGGGCATGCCACTTATTTATGGTTATCTCCACTTTTTCAGCGACTTACCTTCGGAATACATTCCATTTGTGGTGATCAAGCAATCGGTCAATGCCATGGTCTATATCACCCTGGCCTGCTTGATTGTATTGTTAATCCCTGCATTGACACGCCTGATTGCTCGTCAGTTACCCGCCAAGCGCAGTGGCTTTGGCGAGCAACTCTTTTACAGCTTTTTACTGCTGCTTAACCTGAGCCTGATGATCTCTACCCTGGTATTCAATTATTACTGGGTCAATAAACAGCAACAGATCCTGGGTAAACACTTACATGAAACCGCCAAAAATATCGGCCTGGCGGTAGAGCATTATCTCGAGCGGCATAAGTCGGTTATAGCCACTGCCGCCGAGCTTATCAAACACAGTTCACCCACTCCCAATGAATTGCAGCGGATGCTGTCGCGGCTCCACAAACTCAATCCGGGATTTTTAACCATGTTGATTGCCGATCCCGAAGGCAGCATAGTGCAGGCAAGCCCTGTCAGCAGGCTTCAGGGCCTTGAAGGAAATCATATTCGTATAGATGACAGGGATTATTTCCAGCAGGCGTTTTTCAACGAGCGCCTCTATGTCTCACCGGTATTTCTCGGCCGGGGCTTCGGCTCAGATGCCATAGTCGCCATCAGCAGCCCGCTGTATCTCGCCACAGGCCCACAAGTTATCGGCATATTGGAAGGCTCACTCAACCTCAATCGTTTCAGCGAACTGGATAATGACTTTCTGGAACAAACCAACCAGTTGATGTTTATTGTCGATGAGAACATGCGCCTTATCTATGCCTCCAGGGAGTTGGCCTTGCCAAAACTCGAGCGGCTCAACTATCGCCAAAGTGGCAAGCACTACAGCTCTTTATTGCCCATGCTCAATCTAAAAGCGTTGGATAATGACAGCCCGGAATATGTTTACAGCCACTATCGCCTGCCAAACAACTGGCAAATTTTTGTGCTCGACCCTTACGCCCCATTGCTGCACGAAGTAGAGCGCCAGTTTATGTTCACTTTTGCTCTACTGTTGCTGTTTTTACTCTTGTCGCTGCTGGTCGCCAGGGTGGTGGGGCAGCGCCTGACCATGCCGCTGGAGTTGATTTCAGAGCAGCTCAACAAGGGTAAACGCCTTACCGAGGATAAGTTACTCGATGGCCACAATGTGCCCGTGGAAGTAAGCCATCTCTACAGTGAGCTCAAGGAAAGCCAACGCCAACTGATGGCGCATCAGTTGGATCTGGAGGAAAAAGTCATCATACGAACTCTGGAGCTTGAGCAGGCCAACCGTAAACTCAAACAGTTGGCCCAGACAGATCCACTCACAGGACTTGCCAATAGACGCCATGCCGAAGCGAGTTTCGCCACTTTGCAGGGTCTGTGTCAGCGCAATCACGAAGCCATAGCCGTGGTGCTGATGGATCTGGACTTTTTCAAGCGGGTCAATGATGAATATGGTCATCTGGGCGGCGATGAGACCTTGAAACGGGTTGCCGATTTACTTAAGACAAAATTCAAGCGCGACTCGGATCTTATCAGCCGTTATGGCGGTGAAGAGTTATTGTTGCTGCTGCCCATGTGCAACCCACTCAAGATAGAGCAGTTTCTGAATGAAATTCGTCAGGCCATTGCCGAGCTTGAGATCATCAACCCCGAAGATCAACGCCTAATAAGTGTCACTGTCAGTATCGGCGCCCTGATTGCCAACGCCTCCTACAGCTCATCTCTCGAGGTATGGTTGAAAGAAGCCGATGCCAACCTGTACCAGGCCAAAAGCGAGGGACGCAACCGGGTCATCTGTACTCTGTCGGCTCAGGATTTTGGCTGAAAAAGGCTTCAATCCGCTGCATCTGATAATCGAAGAAAGGGTTCCAACGTTGGCGCAGCATATCCGCAGCCGGAATGCTGATGACACCGCGCTCCCCTCGGGACGCTGCGGCGCCAATTTGAATGCGCTCCATACTGTTTGGCATCTGATTGCCATACAGGCTGTCGTTGGCAGAAAACGGCAAGGCCACATGAGACAGGGAATAGACAGACACGGGCCATTTGAAGTCGAGTTTTTCCACTCCGCTATGAGTACCAAACTCTCTGGCCTGCACCAAATGGCTAAAGCCCACCTGGTTCTCAATCAAAGTTCCCCGGAAAGTCAGGTTGGTTCGCGCCAGTATGCCGCTGATTTCCGCCAGCGGATCCACAGGTGTCATGCTGAGGTTCACTTGACTGCGGTTCATATCATAGATCACCAGTTCATTGGCTCCCTTGGGCAGTTGCAGAAACAGGTTCTCCAGCACAGCTTTCGTCGATACCGAATCATCCACCAACGACTGAAACGCCAAAATCGGCGGCAACTGGCGTTTTTTATCCTCAGGCAAAGCCAACAAACGCTGACTGTTGTGCTGCGCCAGGCGATAAACCACATCACCGGCATTAACGGCAAAAGAGCTGTATTTGAAAGGGTCATACTCGGGTGAGATAGTATTCCAGCTGAGTTTCTCCAGCCCCAGAATATAGCCCAGCTGCGACTGCCACTGCGCGCCCACGGCCATGGGGGCCAAACCTATGGCCGGTGACAGCATCACCACCTTTTCATAGTCCGCAGGCCTGCCGCTGTGAAGGTTTTCCAACTCATGGTTGAGTGCCAAACTGGCACCGGTGGAATAACCTATCACGTAGAGAGGTTTGCCGTTTAGCACCTGGCTCATATGGCGACTGGCCAGCCTGACGGCAGCGGCGAGATCCTGCCATTCCAGGCGCACCAGGCCTGATGGCAGAGTGCCATGTCCCGGTAGCCTCAACGCCAACACATGAGCGCGCCCCTTGAACTGCTCGGCAAACTGATGCATGGCGTAGGGTGAATCTGACATGCCATGAAGCAACAAGAGCCCGAACTGCGCGTCCGCATTGGCCCACTCAAAACTTTGATTCCAAGGCAAAGCCCAGCGCTTGGGATCCGCTATGCTGCCAGTGTGATAACGATTGATGGGAGAACTTATGCCACCAGAAAGCTTGCCAAGTTCCTGATCAAGCTCGGTAAACAGCTGCTGCTCCAACTTGAGATAATCACCGAAGTCCTCGACTCCCTTGTGGCGATCAAACTCATGGCTCAGAAAATGGGTATGCCAAGGACTTAAATCGGCGCGGCCATTGAGTAGCCAGATCCCGGTTACAGTCAACGCCAGCCCTATACCGAAGCAAGCATAAAAAAGCGCGATAGAGAGCTGTTTCCCCGAACTGATAAGCAGAGTTTTCATTGACCTTTACCTTGAACTGCCCCAAAGTGGCGACGCTGGAATGGCATTACACTGAGATTCATTGGCATAAAAGTCTAACAGAGAGCAAACGTGCACGCACACTCAACGCCTTCATTTCCTTTGCGTATTGGTAACGACCTGGCCAAAGCGCGGGTTTATCTGCCCAACCCGCCAACACTGCCGCTTGACTGGCATTGGCAACAGAGCGATGCCGCTGCGGCCTTGATAGCCGCCAACTCCAACCACTGGCGCAAAATCCTGGTGATCTGCGCCAAGATATTTGCCCCGGATGACGACTGGCGTAGCTTTCTGCAGCAGCGGCTCTTTTCCCAGGTCGCACTTGAGATAGCAGCGACCCGGTTGGCAACCGATAGCGGCATAGCTCTTATTGCCGGCAATGAAGCCGCCGGCAAACTCAATATCGCCGACGATGCCGGACAGAAGCTCACTGTTGCCCCCGGGATACAGCGGCTGGATCAGTGGCGCTGGAAAGTCCCCTACTTGGATTACCGCCAATTTCCCAACGCCAGTATTTTGCTGCTGCGCCAAGCGCTGCACTGCACCCCATAAAGAAAACGCCGCGATTAACGCGGCGTTTTACGATTCAATTTGAGCCGTTAATCGTAAATGGTCGGGATAGGCCTGCGCTTATGCTGCGTGGCTTTGTAGATGGCTATGATCCTGCTTTCCACCTCGGCGGAAACCGGCTTGCCCTCAAGGAAGTCGTCTATCTGATCGTAACTCAGCCCAAGGGCGACTTCGTCCTCAAGCCCAGGGTTGTCACACTCAAGATCCGCCGTTGGCGCCTTGCGTACCAAGGTTTCCGAGGCGCCGAGGAAGGCGGCCAACTGCCTGACCTGACGCTTATTCAGGCCAAAAAGCGGCGCCAAGTCGCAAGCACCATCGCCCCACTTGGTATAGAAACCTGTGACATTTTCGGCGCTGTGATCTGTACCAACCACCAGGCCACCCAGCAGACCCGCCACTTCGTATTGGGCTGCCATCCGCATTCTGGCCTTGACATTACCCTTCACAAAATCAACCTTATTGGCATCCGGTAGCGCCAGTTCAGCGCGGTCAAAGCCACTGAGTACATGCTGATGAATGCCGCTAACCCCGTCATGAATATTCACAGTCACCAGTTTGCTGGGGCGGATAAATGCCAGCGCCTGCTGCGCCTCGTGTTCATCGCGCTGCTCAAGGTAAGGTAAACGCATGGCCACAAAACGGTACTCAGCCTCGGCTTTGCCTTCATTTAGCGAATCTACCGCCAACTGACATAAGCGTCCGGCCAGGGAAGAATCGACCCCGCCACTGATCCCCAGAACCAGAGTCTTGCAGTGAGCCTCCTGCAGTTTGGCCTTGAGAAATGCTACCCGCCTTTCCACCTCATATTCAGGTTCAATAGCACTCAGTACTTTCATTTCTCTTAAGATCTGTCCTTTCACAGTGGGCTCCAATCTGTTATCGGTGTTTATAAGTCTGACTTTGATACCGGCCGTGCAATAATTTACTAGGCGGCCTGGATCACCGACCGCTAAGATAACATAAATTCTTACCCAGGATAGCAAGATGCACGAGGAGAAAATCCATTACTGGCGCGCCCCATCCCATCCCGAACTGGAGATCAGTCGGGCCAGTTTTCAACATTTTCACTTCGAGCCCCATGTTCATCTGGACTTTCATATCGGTGTGGTCAGTCACGGCGGCCAGGACTTTCATTACCGTGGCCAAACCTGGCACCTGAGACCCAATTGGCTGTCGACCCTGGATCCCGACAGCAGCCATGATGGCCAGAGCAGCGAACAACAGGGCTATTGTGCCCTGGTAATGTCCCTGCCCCATGACTGGCTGCAACAACTGGCGCGGGATCTCGGCCTGGGATATTTCAGTTTTGCCGCGCCTATGTTGCATCATCCAGCGCTGTATCAGGAATTTTGCCAGCTGCACCATTTGCTGACCCAACCCATAGCAGCCAATGATCTCCTGGTTCCCGAAGCCGCGGTTATTGCCTTTTTGGAAAAGCTGATGCGCCTGCATGGCCGCCAGCTCAATACCGAGAGGCAGCCCCATGCCTTGAGTCAGAGTCAGCTCGATAGGTTAAGAGAAACCTTTCATGCCGATCCCGGTGCGCCATTTAGGTTGCCGCAGCTTGCCAAGGAGCTGGATCTCAGCCAATACCAACTGCTTAGGCAGTTTCGCCAGAGAACCGGCATGACGCCACATGCCTATTTAAAGCGGATCCGCCTGGAATATGCCAAGAAAGCCCTGCTCAGGGGAGACAGTGTGATTTCGGTGGCGCAGCAAGTCGGCTTCTTCGATCAGAGCCATCTGAACAAAGCCTTCAAGCGTGCCTTCCTGCTTTCTCCACAGGCGTTTCAGCGGCGCATGCTGTGAATGCCACACGCCCCTCTCTGGTGGCTGAGCATTTTTACCCCTATACCCAAACACTTTCAGCCTCGTCTTAATGAGGCACTACAGGATAGAGTTGACTATGACAGATCTGCATCTTTTGCTGACCCTGGGCACCATTCACCTGCTGGCATTGGCGAGCCCGGGGCCGGATTTTGCATTGATCCTGAAAATTGCCAGCCGAGAGCAGCGCAGCACCGCACTGGCGGCCGCCGTTGGCATCTCTCTGGCGATATTGGTGCACACTGTCCTGAGCCTCACAGGTGTCAGCCTGGCCATTCAAAGCTCGCATACCCTGTTTGTGCTGGTGCAGCTCTTTGGCGCCCTTTATCTGGGCTGGATGGGACTGGGAGCCTTTGGTGTTCAGGCCTGGCTTAAACGCGCCTTGGCGGCAAGACCACTCGCTGAAGCTCAAACCAATGAATTGCCAACCTGCCGGGCAGCAATCAATGATACACAAGTCATGCAGTCCGAGGAGTTAAACAATAGGGTAGACAATGAGCCAGGTAAAAGTGCGAGCGATAACACCATGTCTGCCGCCGCCGGGTTGCTGCTTGGGTTATCGACCAACCTGTTCAACCCCAAGGCGTTGGTGTTCTTTTTAACGCTGTTTTCCACCCTTATCACCCCGGAGGTCAACAGCCAGACCAAGCTATTGGCCGCCATATTACTGCCGCTGCTCTCGGTTATCTGGTTTGCCATGCTGGCCATGCTGCTGTCTCACGCCCGGGTGCAGCAACGCCTGCTGCGCTTTGGCCATTACATAGATTACCTTTGCGGCGCTATCTTCCTGGCCGTCTCGGTTGCCATACTGCTGAGGTTGCTGACGGCTTGACGCAGAACAATTGAGCCACAAACTTGGTATAAAGCCTGAAGGACTTAACCCTTGGAGCTCCGGGAGTAAACTGTGAAGCAGTAAATAGAATGCATTTTAAATCCAGACTAGAATAGCCCCAACTCAATCGATTCGAGGTTTCTATGTGGTGGCGTGTTGTTTTACTCTGTCTTGCTTATTGGCTGCTGGGTGCCCATTTTCTCAGATACTCACACACAATCGCCGCCGCTATCTGCCTGTTGGCGCCGGCCGTGCTGTTTGTGAAAAGCGCCGTTGTCGTTCGCATCCTGCAAGTCGGCCTATTGGCCGGCGCCTTGCTGGTATGGGCCAAGAGTGGCTTTGAATATGTTGCCATGCGCCAGGCCATGGATGCCCCCTGGGTCAGGCTGGCATTCATTATGGGCGGGGTCACCCTGTTTACTCTGCTGTGCGCCTGGAGTGGTAATGGGCTGGCGAGAAACCGTAGCCGCCTGCCATAACGGCAACTCACCACAACCTTTCCAATTCTTAGACCAATTACTCAACAATCCGCGTCAGAGGTCAGCACAGGTTAAGTAAAAGGACTATACACTCGAGCCAGTGTATAGCCCTGTTTAAGCCAGCCGGGTCTTTGGCCTAAGCCCTTGATTTAGCCCCTCGGCTTGAGCTGTTCCAGGGAACTGCGTACACTGTTTGGATTTCAGTTAAAGGCGTAAAGAATATGAGAATTTTGGTTGTTGAAGACGATCCCTTACTCTCCCATCACCTCAAGGTACAACTGGGAGAATTGGGAAATCAGGTCCAGGTGGCGGGAACAGCCAAAGAGGGATTTTTTCAGGCGACCAACTACCCCATTGATGTCGCCATTGTGGATTTGGGATTGCCGGATCAGGACGGCATTGCGCTTATCCAACGCCTGCGGGATGAAGATGTCAAAGCCCCTATCCTGATCCTTACTGCCCGGGTCAACTGGCAAGACAAAGTTGAGGGACTCAACGCCGGCGCCGATGACTACCTGGTCAAACCTTTTCAAAAAGAGGAACTGGTGGCCCGTCTTGATGCCTTGGTCCGCCGCAGTGCCGGTTTCGTCAAGCCGGTGATCAACAGCGGCGACCTGTCGTTGGATCTCGCCGCCAAGCAAGTCACCATGAACGGTGAGCCGATGGAAATCACCGCCTTCGAATATCAAATTCTTGAGTACCTGATGCGTCACAACCATGAAGTGGTCGCCAAACAACGCCTGCTGGACGTTATTTACGGCGACAAGGAAGGCGATCCCAACACCATTGAGGTGATGGTGAGCCGACTACGCAAGAAGTTGACCCGTGACGGCATCGAAAATCCAATAGTGACCATCAGAGGCCAGGGGTACAAATTCAACCTGCCATGCAATTGAGAATAAAGCCCAAGAAACGCCTGCTGACGCGGATGTTTCTCACTTCGTTATCGATCATTGCCGTGGTCGGTTTTGGCTTGGCCTGGATGGTCAACATATTGCATGCGCAAAACAGCTACAACGAAGAGACGGCGCAGCTGATAGCCGAAATCCCTCAGGTGGCTGCCGAGCTCAGGGAGCACGACCTGATACCGGACACCAGCTCCTGGCTTGAGGAGAACAACAAACAGGAGCGCTATGTCATCGCCTCCTGTGACGAGAAGTTCAAGCAGGTATGGACCTCGTCGCTGGCGGTGGACAGAGGTCTGTTCGATACCTGTGAACGTTTCAATGAAATCCGCAACGAAGCGCCCCCCTACTACCTCAACATGGCCGATAATCGCGCCTATTTTGCCTATCTGCTGTCGGTCGATATCGCCGGTATTCACTACAACCTGTTGGTGCTCAAGGATGCGGCCAAACTGGAGCAGGAATACAGCCAATTTGCCAAACGCACCTATATTCGCCTGGCACTGGTGTTGGCACTGGCGCTGGTACTGCTTATCAGCGCCGCTTACTGGGGCATGCGGCCACTGGTACAGATGCGAAATGAGTTGAGATCCATCATCAACGGTAAGTCCAAGTCACTCTCGGGCGGTTATCCTGTGGAGCTTGAAGGCGTCACCCAAGCTCTCAACCAACTGCTGCAGCAATCCAGCGCCCAACAACAGCGCTATCAAAATGCCATGAATGACCTGGCCCACAGCCTCAAGACCCGTCTCGCCGCCGTGCATGCCATCACAGATGATGCCAGCCTGGACAAACAGGCCAGCAGCGAAAAAATCATGGAACAGGTGAGCCAGATGGATCAGCTGGTGAAATATCAGCTCAAGCGCGCCATGCTGGGACGCAAAGGCCTCAAGCAGGAACAGACTCCGATTGCCCCTCTGGTGGAGCAACTGGCACAGATGCTGTTTAAGGTATACCGTGACAAACAGGTGAAGTTCAGCGCCAAAATAGAGGAAGAGCTGCAGTTTCCCGGCAATCAGGGCGACTTGATGGAGCTGTTCGGCAACCTGATGGAAAATGCGTTCCGCCTGTGTATCTCAACCGTTCGCGTCAGTGCCGGTTATCAAGGCAACATACTGCAGATACTGGTAGAAGATGACGGCCCAGGGGTTGATGAGAGCCTTAAACAGAAGATCATCCAGCGCGGCGTGCGCGCCGATACCCAGTCACCGGGACAGGGAATTGGTCTGGCGGTATGTAACGAAATCGTCAGCAGTTACGGCGGCACCCTCAGCATTGAGGATTCAGATCTGGAAGGTGCCCGCTTCCGCATTCAAATTCCCATGCAGTGAGTCTCAGCGCCGGGTTGGCCCATAAAGTTGCTCGGCGCGGTTAAACATGATCCAGGAGGTGGCAATATACTTGTCATCACTCTTGGGACGATTCCCCCTATGACTATGGGTAAATCCCGCCGGGGCTATCACCATGGTGCCCTTCTTTGGCACAATTTTGCGCTGCTGATAAAAGAATTCAGTCTCCCCGCCTTCGGCCACATCATTGAGATAGAACATGTAGAGCACCACTCTGTGAAGGGCGTCGTTGTGACCGGCCTGGGGAAACTGCTCAGAATGCCAATGAGGATAACCACCGACATCGCGCTGATATCTTTGCAGATTGATGGTACCACTACGATAAAGGTATTGTACCAGCGCCTCGGCTCGGGGGGCTCCCAGACGAGCATAGTTATCCGGTGTCAGGGTTACTGCATTGCCGGACTCATCAGCCACCTGCACGGCAACGGCTCCCATCAGCGCCATGGCATACTTATCAAAGTATCGCCCGGCATGCTTTAGTGTGTGGCCCAGCAGCTCATTGCGCAGAGGCTGCAACTCGGGATACTGATCCAATGTCAGATCGCGGCTGATTTTCTTTTCCTTGTCGACACCATGGCCTGTGCGGCCCTCAGTAACACCCGGATGAGCATCAAAGGCGGCAATAAGACGATCGCATAACTCATCAGGAATGGCATTGGGATATACTTCGATAAAGTCCATAAAAATCTCAATTTGATTAATTTTTTATCCAAACATGCTTACATGTGAGCTAACTAATTGTAAAGCGTACTCTTTGCGCTAAAATGATTCGATTGCTTAAAAAAGATGATTTGAATGAACAAGAGCTGTAGAGTCAGTGTCCAACAACTGCAGGTAGGCAACTTCGTCCGCCTTCCACTGGCGTGGAAAGATCACCCTTTTCTTTTCAGTAGCTTCCGTATCAAACAGCAGGCTCAAATCGAGCTTATCCGCAAGCTGGGCATAGACAGTGTATTCGTGGTGCCGGATCGCAGTGATACCCCGCCGCTACCGGCCGATCAGCAGCCTGCTCCGGTGGAAAATCCACAGGAAGTCGACTCTCTGCAACAACAGATGGAAAGCGACAAGCAAAGGCGAATCGAGATCCTCAAGAAAATGCGCCGTGAGCTGCATAAGACAGAGGAACATTTTGACCGTTCACTGGCAAGAATGCGCAATCTGGTCAACAAACTACGCAGCCGGCCTCTGAATGCTGTTACCGAGGCGCAGGACTTGGTGCGTGACATAGCCGAGCAACTGTTATCCTCCGACAACCTTATTCTGCATCTGATGGCCGATTCGGATAAAGACGAAGGCATCTATTTTCACTCTCTCAACGTAGCCATTCTCGCCATGTTGGTAGCCAAAGAGTTGCAATGGCCCAGAGAAGATATCGAGGCCGTGGGCCTGGGTTCACTGTTCCATGACGTAGGCAAGCTCAAACTGCCAAGCCAGATACTGCGTAAGCAGGAGCCACTGAACAAACCCGAACAAAACCTGCTGAATCAGCACCCGTTGATGGGCGCAGAGTTCATCAAGCTGGCAGCCGATTTTCCGGAAAATGCCAGGGACGTTATCACCAATCACCATGAGCTGCTCGATGGCAGCGGTTTCCCAAGAGGCCTGAAAGCCGATGAACTGAGCCAGACCGCCCAGTTGGTGGCTGTGGTGAACCAATATGACTCTCTTTGTCACCCTGGAGTGCAATCCAAGGCCAAAACGCCTTATGCTGCTCTGGGCTATCTGTATAAATACTCCAAGGGGAAGCTGAATCAGGAATATGTCGGCAAGATGATCAAGATGCTCGGGGTCTATCCTCCCGGCAGCGTGGTCGAACTCTCTTCCGGTCAATATGGGCTGGTAATGTCGGTCAACCTGGATAAGCTACTTCTGCCACGAATTCTGGTATATGACGCTCTGGTGCCCAAAGATCAGGCACCGATTATCGACTTGGAAGCAGAAGGCCTTTCTATTGTGCGCTGCCTGCCACCGGCGGCCCTGCCGGAGAAAATCTTCAAGTATCTCAATCCCAGAGAACGGGTCAGCTATTACTTCGGCAGCGAAAGCAAAGGCTGAGCCCTTCGGCCTATATAACCAAAGTCATTATCGCCATCATAGTTAGACTGAACTAATCTTGTTGTTGCAACCTGGATTTGGGTAGCCTGAAACCAGGCTCACCCCTCACAGGCGGAGGCCGGCAATGACAGAACTACCGGATTTTGACACCTTGATGTGGCTGGCTCAAAACCAGCCTGAAGAATTGGACAAGCTACAGGAGCGTTTGAGTGATGAGTTGATCAATGGTTCCGACTCCAACCAGGACCAGCTCAGAACCATTAAACACCACCTGCAGCAGAGTCTGGCACGCTGCAATAACCCCTATCACAGATGCCTGGTCAGCATCCGCATTATGCGCCACAAGTTCGCCGCGTTGGCGAGCGTGTTGGAAGCACCGGACCAGTACAGAGATCACAAGGCTCAGGTGATACCATTAAGGCGCAAGCCCCTGTAACCAAGTTGCTAAAGCCCTTACAACGTTACAGCCAACCTTTGCGGCGGAAAAACAGGTAAGTGCCTGCCGCACTGGCCAACATCATCACCAGCGCCATAGGGTAACCGAAGTACCACTCAAGCTCAGGCATCTCTCTGAAGTTCATCCCGTAGCTACTGGCAATCAGGGTTGGCGGCAGAAAGACCACGGCCGCAACCGAGAAGATTTTAATGATCTTGTTTTGCTGCAAGCCACTGAAACCCATGGCAGCATCCAATAAGAAGTTGAGTTTGTCGAAGATAAACTGACTGTGAGGCATAAGAGATTCGATGTCCGACAACATCTCGCGGATCTCCTTGAGCTCATCTTCGGCCAGTTCTTTACGGTAATACTTCTGTATGTAACGCAGAGACCTTTGGGTATCGAGCAGACTCAAACGTATCTTGCCGTTGGAGTCTTCCTGCAAAGTGATCAGCTTGAACACATCATCGAGTTCATTACTCTCAAACACCTGCTCACCAACGTTTTCCAGCACAGTGTAAACATCTTCAATCAAGTCAGAGAGGTACTCTACCTTAAGATTAAAGAGTTCGATAAACAGCGCTTGAGGCGTGGCCACCATGATGCGTCCGAGGCGCAAATAGTTACGCAGCAAACGAATAAGACCGACATCCTCTTCACGTATGGTAACCAAAAACCGGTTACGCAGGTTGAATGAGACGTTGACACCACGAACATCCTGGCCAACCCGCTGCGGAAACAGAGAGTTGATATGCAAGCCGTCTTTGTTTTGATAGAAACGTGCCGAGGCCTCAATCTCATTGATATCTTCCTCGTCGGGTACCTCTTCCACCGAGTAACGACTCAACCAATCCCGCTCATCGTCATCCGGCTTGTAGAGATCCAACCACAGAGTTTGCTCCGGAAGACCGTCTTCTATTGTCAGCTCAATAATTTTAAGCTGCTGATCCTGATAGGTGTATGCAGTAATCATGGGTCCTCCTGAAGATAGCCGTGCCGTAGAAAGAAATGCCCGGCAAAAAAATGTGCCTAGTTTACCTGATAAGCCATTAATGGAAAGTGCTCAATGGCGTCAGGGAACACTTTTCTCGGCTATCATCAAACGCTCCTCACTGGAAAGGCGGATCCTAAGTCCATCCACGGTAACCAATTCATTAGTTGAGATATCTTTCTTGCGCACCTGATAAACTTCCCGCCGCTCCTCCTTGGGTGAAACCAAGGTCACGGAAACCACCTGATAACCATCAAACCATTGCCAGGCAAAAAAGCCGCAGGCCAGTATCAAGGTAACGCCCACGGCTCCAGGGACCAGAAAGCGTTTGAACAGGGGCAAAGGCTCGGCAATCTCCTTCTGCCTCACTTCAGGGCTTGCCCTTCGCTTGAGCATGGTCCACGCCAGTACCAATACCAAGGCCGTCAGCAGAATTTTGGTCAGCAAGCTCGACTCCTCATTCTTAACCAAGAATATATGAAAGCATCAAATTGTTAATTATAAAGGAAAAGCCTGTCCATGACAGTTAGCTGTATCATAAAGCCACCAGTAACATCTTAAAGCCTTTGGATTGATAGCATATGACAACAGGTTTTGATGAGTGCTTGTGACATTAAACTGCACCACGGCGAGCTGAAATATATGACTGCCATGAAAGTCATGCTCGCTGGAAGCGAGATAAACCCTTCTCGACTTAAGCCTCGAGTACCTTTATTGAGGATACCGGTTGGGTGAAATCTTTGTGCTCCAGAGATTGGATAAATCTGACCAGATAGTTAATCAAATTGGTATTAGCCGTCTGGCGATGGCCAGCTTCGAGCAAGCTCTCCGCGTTCGTTTGTCGCATCAAACTGAGTTTGATGCGACAACCTCACCCTACTCCACATGGGATTGTGCCTCACTGCGTTCGGACTCTTTATCTTCCCCATGTGAGAGTGGACATTTCAAAATGCAATTAAAACGAAAAATCCCCAACACAAAGTGCTGGGGATCCATCGTTACTGTCTTGTCTTTACTTTTCTAAAAAGTGAAAACCAAAGTGGCGTCTGGCGATGACCTACTCTCACATGGGGAGACCCCACACTACCATCGGCGCGATTGCGTTTCACTTCTGAGTTCGGGATGGGATCAGGTGGGACCACAATGCTATTGTCACCAGACATATTCTTACTGGTTAATTGTCCGTCTGACGGTATTGTTTCCTTGCTACGCTGCTCATGTACTTCAGTACACTGCGCGGCTCGCTCGTCACGGCTTTGTCAGCCAAACAATT
>NZ_JAAUHW010000018.1:0-67961 GCF_012030025.1 Shewanella sp. Iso12 | reverse complement strand
GATGAACTTGTTACTCCAATAAATCAGATACTTAAAAGGAACTAAACCCATAAGTTGACAAATTAGCGTATCAAGTCAAATTAGCGTATCAAGTGATCTGGCAGGTGCTAAGGTAGCTTTGGGCAAGCTGCTTGATAGCGGTTTAGTTTGGGAACCAGTTGAAGAGCAAAGTTAAAGGAAACCATATGGAAATTGAATTGACGCAGAAAAGGTATAACTTGTTGAAACTCTGGGGTGTGGTTAACTTAGCACTTGGGTTTCTTGCATTGGTTTTGGGTTCATACAGCGACAATCTGGCTAGTTTAATCCTGGCGGCAATAGGCATTGTGAGTGGCGGTTTGATGCTCACGTTGAGCAAGGAGCCTCTGGTCACTGTTAGAAAATTTCGCGTTCCGGTTAAGCCTGTGAACCCTGAAAATATTTAGCATGCAAAAGATAAAAACAATGATTGTAGTGAGAAAGTTGAGTGATAAAGAACCGGATATTTTAAATGGTTTCGAGGGGCATAAACTTGTGATCACAGGGCTGAATGACAACGTGCTTTTGATTGTCGGGGCTCCCGAAAAAGGGTGGACAGTTGAGAAGCTGGAAGCTATGAATGCTATTGCGAATTCAATAGCAGATAGTAGTCAAGAAAGTGGATGGAACGCTTATCTCGGCGATGGATGGATTGGAAGCTCTGAAGTTTAATTGGTTATGGTGTGAATTATACATTGTATAAACATCTTTCTGGTGTTATCTTGGTTAAACAATGTATAACTGCTAATGAGGTTAATATGCAGACCAGCATCAAAAAATGGGGTA
Source organism: Shewanella sp. Iso12 (assembly GCF_012030025.1). Classification (NCBI taxonomy): domain Bacteria; kingdom Pseudomonadati; phylum Pseudomonadota; class Gammaproteobacteria; order Alteromonadales; family Shewanellaceae; genus Shewanella; species Shewanella sp. Iso12. Next base: position 67,157 of record NZ_JAAUHW010000018.1, on the reverse strand, counting down.
ACTCTGCCGGAGCAATCATTCCTGCGGCCGTTTTGAAGAAAGCCGGATTCGGAATGGGGGATCCAGTTGAAATAGAAGTTGTAAAAGGGCGTATTGTAATGAGTTCTGCCGCCCCAACTTTCTCTCTTGATGAGTTGTTAAGTGTCAGCCCAAAGGGGGCTTTTGAACTTGATTCCGAAGATGCACAATGGCTGTCTTCGCATGTAGGTAGGGAAGAAATCTTATGATTTACACTCCCAAGCGAGGTGACATTGTGTGGGTTGATTTTGATCCGTCTGCTGGGCATGAACAAGCACATCATCGTCCTGCCCTGGTGCTATCGCCAGAGCCGTTCAACAAACAGATTCAACTTGCTCTAGTCGCGCCAATAACATCAACAGTCAGAGGTCATGGGTTCGAAGTAGTTGTTGACACAGACAGAACTAAAGGAGTTGTTTTGTGCCAACAGATAAAGACTATCGACTTTGAAGCCAGGGGGATCTCGTTTATCGAAAAGGCTCCTGCGTCAGTGCTAAACGAAGCTCTTGCAAAAGTACGAGTTTTGGTTCAATAAATGAACGATAGTAAATACTTAATTGATTGATGCACCATTTTTGATATAATTTCCTTGCTTATTGAGATTAAATAATTGGGCGCCGAAGGGCTGCCCTCTAAACGTAAAGAGGTATTTATGAATATTGCTAATACAGTGATTGGGCTTAATAGAGGCAAGCCTCGAATTTGGGTGGAAGCGTGTTTAAATCGTTATTTTAAACCTAACGATATACTTAAAGTTGAAGAAAACGAGGCTAGAAATAGGCTTGTTTTATCTCTTTATAATCCTCTAGATCTAGAGGCTGAGAAAGAACCCATGAGAACCGTCAGAGTCTCTAAAAGAGGGAACAATCCTCTTTTGGAGGTGAGAGGTGAATTTCTGGATGTTTTATTCGGTGTAGGTAAAACTATCAGAGTTGTGGTTCAGCCAGGAGTTATCACGTTTTCGGTTCATAGTTCGGAATTGCAAAAAGATGAGCGATTAGCAAGAGTAAAAGAGAAGATCCTAACGGGATCTCCACTTTCGATTGGGTCGCTTTTCTCTGGTGCTGGCATAATGGATGGTGCTGTGCATTCAGGGTTAGTTGCTGGAGGCTTAGGAGCAAAAGGAATGTTAGTGGTTGAAAAAGATAAGCGTTTTATAAACGCATTCTATAAAAACCAAACTGACATTTTTAGCGATGATGCAGTGCTTATACACTCTGAAATCGAGCTTGTGGAGTTTCGTAGCAAGGGGTTCCCGTTAGATTTGTTAATGATGGGTATTCCCTGTGACGGTGCAAGTCTAGCGAATACGACATGCTCAGAACCAGAATTTCATAAACTGACTGGAGATATGTTCTTCTATGCATTGCAGTTTATACAGTATACGCAACCAGGAATCATCATCATAGAGAACGTACCTCCCTATCAAAAAAGTACTTCTTTTGCTGTTATACTATCAGTCCTGAAAACTTGGGGGTATACAGTCGAATACCTCGTTTTGAGTGGTAAAAAATTTGCTTTAGAAGGACGGGAAAGGTTGGTATGTGTTGCCTCTACTTTGGGGTTAGATCTCGGTCTTATTCTGAACGATTTACCTCTGTTGGGAACTCGGCATGAATCTTTTGCTTGTGTGATGGAGGATATTCCTCTGGAAGATAAATCCTGGAGAGAATACGAAGGATTAGTTGCGAAAGAACTCAAGGACTCTGAAAAGGGAGCTGGCTGGCGTAGGGTTGTATTAGATGGTTCAGAGACTGTTATACCCACGATCAGAAAGTTTTGCCACAAGGCTGGGTCTACCGATGCATTTGTGGGGAATCCTTTCAACTCAAAGACTCGACTAATAAACGAGAGGGAGCACGCTGGTTGCAAAACTGTACCCTTGAAGTTTATTGATGGTTTGTCTTACACGGCTGCTAGTGAAGCTCTTGGACAAGGAGTTATTTTCAATTTGTTCAAAGGCTTAGGATATGTAATTGCAAGAAAACTGATTGCATTATTCGAATCTGAAGCAAACATGGAGCCTGTGGTAGCTAGCTAAGTGGCTACTGCTTGAACTTTAATCACTGTCAAAATATGCACTCCGCAAGGGGTGCATTTTTACTTGGTGAACGGTATTATATGGTTTCTGAGATTCACCACTAATACTAATTGGTGATGATTAATGTAGGCGCTCGATGAGCTGCCTTTAAAACGTAAAGAGGTGTCTATGGTTAGAAGTCCTTTGTCAAACCACGATCTGTGTGAGTTGGCCCAAAAAGCAGCTGATTCTTTTCGCAGAAAGGCTGTGAATGCTGCATCTGAAGAAATTCGAGAAAGTTACGAACGATGTGCTATAGCGGCTGATTCTTTAGCCCAGAAGTTTTCACACCTGGATCAGTGCACGGCGTTTGAATCTCTTGCTATTTTAGCTAATCACTCTGAAATGGAAGTTTTTCGTGAGGAAATGACATTTCGCAATGGCTTAGGAGGGATTGGCAATTGAACTGGCAAATTTCTCAGTGGTGCGATACTGAACAGCGTGGGCATTTGGCTATCAAATCTGCGCGAGAATGTATTGCTAAAGGGGGATCCTTGCTTGAAGCGGTGACGCTCGTTGTGAATGACTCTCCTTTTACTTTTACTGTAAAGCCTGTAGATGTGGTTGATCAATTTGCATATTTGACGGAGACTTAACTGTTAAGCAGCAGTAGGGCCTTTGGCCCTACTTTTTCTTATCATAAGGTCGTCAATGTGACTCTAGAACAGTACGGGAATAGATGTATTAAAGGGCTCTGGCGGTTAACAGGATTAAAAAGTTCCGAGTTGGTCAAGCTCCTGGTTAATGAGTCTTTGATGACAGGCTCTCGGGCTAGGGGGTTGCTGTCTGCTCCGGGTAATAAGAACTATCGACCTGCAACTGAGAATGATGTGGATGCGGTTGTTCAAATATGTAGAAAAATAGGTTTGAAGATCCCGGAAAGTTCCACTCTGAATCTGAGACAGTTTTCAGAGTGGGTTGAAACTGAAAATGCAAAAAAATCCAAATAGTTATCGATCGCCCATTTTTTTTGCAAAAAAATTTTTTTTCCGAAAAAAACTTGATCTGTAGTGACAAAGTGCTAGATTAACGGAAGTTGGATCGTTCTCTATAGTTTGGGATCTAACTGAGATCTGGAGGTCGTATGACAACACAGTTGATAAGCCAAGTGTCGATAGCAGCAGCTGCTGCTAATCGTGAAGATCTTGTTTCTTCATTAGTGCCTAGTCCCGAAGGGGAAGGCCGTTTTGCCCTTGCCGTATCCTGTCCGGGCCTATTTGATGGTTTTTTGGCGATGGCGAATAAGCCTGCTGTTAGAACATTCTCCAGTCCTGATGCCGCTTGGCGCTTAAGTGTTAGATTGGGGATCCGAAAAGTAGTGATCGACAACGGCCGCTTTTCTAGCGTTGCAGCATGAAAGGATGAGTAAAATAAGAAAAGTAAAAATGAAATGAACCAGAAAAAGTAAAGCCTCGCAATAGCGAGGCCTACATAATTTGAGCTGTTACTAAACCGTAAGGTCAATAACTAGAACTCGATTCGACAAATCAATTCTAGTTAATCCCCCTTCTTCGGTCAAGTAACTTTCTCTAAAATATTCTTTAGGGATAGGTACATCTATGCGTAGAGTACAACGGCAGCTCGATTCAAAAATGAATCGAGGGCCAACAAATTGTCTGTAAATTCAACAGCTAATGCTCTTAGCCAGCGGTATTTTTCGCCGGCATCGGCAATGTCTAGAATATTGCTGGAAGCGCCATATCACGCTCGATGTAGTGATGATAAAACGGCTGCAATTAGTCGGCCACGTCATTTGGCCCTCAATTTCCCGTACATGCAGATCAATCGTGTCGGAATGAGTAGCTGGCTGATTTTTGATCTGGATCATTCAAATCCGTTGATTTGGGAAGATGCAGGCTTACCCCCCCCCAATTTGATTGTTCAAGACCGCAACAGCGGCCACTCCCATTTGTTTTACGCAATAATTCCCGTATGCACCAATGACAATGCCCGACAACGGCCTATCGACTATAAAAACGCAATTTACGAGGCATTTTCCAGACGTCTGAACTCTGATCCTGCTTATCGAGGCCCTGTTGCTAAGACTCCTGGGCATCCATGGTGGAAAACATGGGAGTTGCACAACACAACATATGAATTGGGGGAGTTGGCTGATTACGTTGAACTGGAGCAAAAACGATGGGGGAGCGGCCCTGATTTAGATGCGGTTTCTCATTCTCGACACTGTATGTTGTTTGAAAAGTTGCGGTGGTATGCATATAGCATCGTTAATGAAGAGCGAGAAAAAGGCTCCTATGGACACTTTTCTAGAGCACTTGAGCATTATGCAAATTCTTCAAACTCTTTCAAAAAGACAGCTGGTTTTTCATCTGATCTAACTGTGGCCCAGGTTAGAGCGACAGTTAAGTCTGTTGCTCGGTGGACATGGAATCATTATAGAGGCTCTTCTAAATGTGCCAGAGGGATTATGGCTGGTGAGTTTTCATTAGCAATGACGTTGGATGAAAAACAAAGAGCAAGCGCTACACGAACTCATAAGACTCGGGTGACAGCATCAATTCAGAAAATACAAGGAGCATATCAACAGCTATTAGCCAAAGGTGAAAAAGTCACTCTTGTAGCGTTGGCTCGTATAGCAGGACTCACTCGGCAAACCGTTGCAAAGTACAGAAATCATTTGCCACAAGAAAAAGTACCCTCCAATAAATCAACACCAAAGGCAAAGGTGGTCGAACTTCCAATAAAGAAAAGTGTTAATTTTGGTATACATCAGATACCTCCCCGCTTTTTAGGGGATGAGGTTTTACATGATAGCAATGATAATCCGGGCACTGCTGTGGTCTTGTTTCGTACCGCACTGCGAAAAAAACCACCTTCTTAGAAAGGGAAATAAAAATTTGTAACCTTGTGGCTGTGGTTCTGTGAGTTAAGCCGCGAGTGTGGTCAAGTTATTGTGTAAGAACGCTATTTGTTCTTATGCAAAACTTGTCCATCACGGTTAGGCTGTTCGTCTCCTGGACGAAACTCACAAATCCATAGCCTTTGATTCGGTGTTTTCTCTGATTTTATAGTGTTTGGCATGCTAAATTTGTTTGCGTTGTTCAGTATTTGGCATGCTAAATTTTACTTGCTTTGGGCTCAGTGATGAATTACATTACCTATCAAGCCATAGAGTATGGCCTGATTATTTAGGGTTCAATGCCCATGACTCAAGGAGTTCTTATGATAGAAGTAGTTAAGCCAGATTTCCTTCCTACAAAGAAAGGGAAGTTTCTTTGTCACTCTAATGAGAAAGGCGGTGTAGGTAAGACCACAGTAGGTTTTTACCAAGGGTTTCGTCTTGCTGAACAGGGGAACAGGGTGTTGTTCTGTGACATTGATGGCCAATGTAATATGAGTTCGGTTTTGAGCCGTACCGACAAGAGCTTTCATCCATCTTTTACTTCTGCGGATCTTTTCAATCCATCCTTGGATAAAGGAAATATTGAAGTTTATCGTTCTGAAGTTCACGAAAATATTTACTTTATTCCCTCGCATAAAGAGAAAATAGCGTCCATTTTAGCTTCCCCTCTAGACGCCGCAACCGTTGTGGGAACTTTGCGTAAGCACTTGCAAAACATTGATTTTGACTATGTGATCTTTGATACACCTCCCAGTCTTGGAATCACACAAGTTGCAGCAATAGCAGCAGTTGACTATATCTTTGTCCCGATAACGATTGATGACTTTTCGAATGAAGGAATGATTTCATTGCTTAAAACGATTCGGGCAGTTTCGGCTGGTATGAAAGTCAATCCCCAAGTTGCATGTATTTATTTAAATTTATTCAAGAAGCCGACTGAGAGAAAGGGCTCTAATCCCTATGCTGATATATATACAGATATAAAGAGAAATTACTCAAGCTATTTATTGCCCGAGGTTATTCCAGACTCCTTGATTATCAAGGAGGCTAGAATGGGTTCTACTGCCCCTTGGGTATCACCGTTAAATTTTAATCATCGCCAAAAGGGCAAAGTTGTTCGGGATGCTATTGATGCAATGAATAACCGGATGAAGAATTAGGATTTTGGGAGTACATTTTATGAATGACGATTTTATGAGTCTTATTTCATCAGTGAATAATGATGGCGCATTTAGGTTGGTAGAAGGTCACTATTCATCGTGTTATCCGGACGTTTCTCAGCCACGCTATAAAAACTTAACTCCTGAAGGCTGTGCTGATATCTTGGCTACTTTTAGCATTACAAAAGGGCGCTTATATCAGCCTATAGTCGTTTGGGAAAAAGATGATAAGGGGCATAAAATATTAATGGGCGGCCGTCGCTGGCTTTCTGTTAAAACCTATGCTGAAGATAAAAAAAATGATTTTGATGGCATGCTACCAATGCTGATAGTGCAGCATGATATAGAGATGCCTTTATTTCTTCAGCTAATGGAAAATATAAGCCGAAAGGCGTTGGATCCGAGGGAGGAGGGACGTTCTTTTGTGGCACTTAAAGAAAGTTATAAATTGAAACAAAAGGAAATTGCTCAGTCGTTGGGTAAGTCTGAAACGTATGTTTCTGAATGTATATTGATGTATAACACAGAGACAGATCGAAAGTTAAAATTCATTCATAATCTTTTTGAAAAGGAACTTTGCCAAGACCTTTCTACTTTAGCTATATTGACTCGCTTGGCTCAGGTAGATCCTAATAAAACAGAGTCGTTGGTTAATTGGGCTATTGAAAATAACTCACTTACAAGGTCTTGGGCAAAATCACTATCAAAAAAAGACTTTGAGCAATCATCTGAAGATATTATTAAAGCGTTGGATGATAAAAGCGCTGCTAATAATAAGAAGTCTCCTAAGAAAAAAGCAGGAGCTGAGGAAGAGCCAGGTTCTAATGTCAAGCCTGGAGCTGAAGAAGAGCCAGGCTCTAATGTCAAGCCTGGAGCTGAGGAAGAGCCAGGTTCTAATGTCAAGCCTGGAGCTGAAGAAGAACTAGGTTCCGATAAGTTTAAACTTGAGCAGGAAACTGATGGTGAAGTAATTTCTCAGGCTAAAAGGAAGAAAGTTACTTTAATTAACGTGCTTCATAATGATAGGGCTGCTTCTATTGTCCTGGATTCTGTTGCTGAAGAGGGATTTTGTTGGATTGAATATGATACTGAAAAAGGGCAGCATCACTGTGTTGATTTGGGTGAATTATCAATAGTCTATGTTGGTTGATTGAATGATGAAAGTTGATGCTGTTGTCTGGGATATGGCTGTTATCCAGCGATCCAGCATTATTCAATCATACTCAGTTTTTTATGGTCCAACGAAAGCAGCAGCAGCAAAAAATTTGCTGCATTACGCGAATTCATATGGCTATATCGACCGCGAGACTATTTTGTATGGAAAAACTTTGGCGAGTTGGTGTTTAGATAGTTCCACAGTTGTTCCAGCTTGGGCTGCTGCTACGGCATCGAGGCTTCTTTTGGAAGAGGGATGGGTTGGAGCAGAAATCTTAACTCAGAGTATGGTAGCTAACATTCTAGCTTTTCATCAACCTGATAATTTACAGGATATACAGTTTACAACTGAAACAGCATTAAGGATTTTACATGATCTTTTGCATGCTAAAGAATTTAGTGCGTAAAAGTGTAATTTGAAGCAGTGCCTTTTTTCAGTAGCTTTTAGGTGACTGGCTGTATAATAACCCCGACTTTTTTAGTTGGGGTTTTTTATGAGCGATTTTAAAACGATGGGGGCATTGGAACGAGAAAAGCTCTCTCTTGATGTTGAAATAACTTTGAGTGGCGTTCCTGACCTGAAACCTTTTTTACCCGTCTGGCGAACTCTTGTCGAGCGGACTGAAGGTGTCGATAAAGAGTTTGATCTTGTGCCTTTCATTTATCAACGGTTGTCTTTTGAAGTTGCAAGAAATAACCTGACGACCGAGACTTTTTTTATTACAACGGTATTAGAGTCACCAGTATTTCAGAAAAATGTTGTTTCATTAGAGGATGGTTGTGTTTGGGATCCGCTTATTGAACCATTTGACAAATTTAAGTGTAAGCACGGTAGCAATATTGTCTTTACTGAGAAAAGTTCTATTAGACCTCTCGATGAGGTTTTTTCATGGATTATCGAACAATGCGATTGGTCAAAAAATACTTCGGAAAATGGTTACAACGAAAGCCACAGACTGCATTAACAGTTAAAATTAACAGGCAGAACTTGAAGCGTGCTGTAGCTGTTTCTGATGCATATTGGAATGAGCTTTATGAGCCTATTATCCGTGTTGTGGAAACCTGTCTTGGTTGCATACAGATTAGCAGTGGTGGTCTTTCTAGTGCGAGTAAGCTGAATGAACAGTATGCTTCTGAGTTGACATCTATTATTGGGGCTTTAAAGGGGATCCCGGGTAAAAACTCGTTAGATGATCATATCAATAACTACTCGGTTTTTATCTCGTTCAGTACACTGTTTATCTCAAAGCGAATGAACAAGGTTAATTTCACGTTTGTTGAGAATAGCAAATCAGGAGACAAAAGGACTATTCAAGTATTTCCTTGGGACGCTTGTACTGAAACATTAAATAATGTTCAAGCTAAAAGAAAAAACTACTTGCCACCTATCTATTGTATATCCGTCCCGGTTTTGTTTCGGATGCTTTCTGGTACAGGAAGGAACTGGCTTCAGTCTCAACCAGATAAGTTTTGTGGGGTTTTGGAAGCTGTTTTTTCAAATGGTGAAAAGGGCCTCTATTCGGGGCCACTAAGCTTAGTTATTCCCTCTAAGTCTGATTCGCCCACATTAGATGGGGGAATATCTTTAGTCGGGCAATCTCCCACTCCGAGCTCACATACTGATGAATCCTCTGAAGCTTCATTAGATGATCTTATTTCTAAAATTGGTGGAGGAACAAGTTCAGGTGACAAGGACTTTGAGGCTTTGCTTGAAGGGAATAGAACTGGCCTTGGCACAACTCCGTCAATGTCTCCTGAAGACGAATTTGCAGCGTTGCTCGAAGGGAAGGCGAAGGCTCCTGAATCAGCATCACAGAAGCCTGGGATTTCTTCCGAGCCAGTATCCAATGAACAATCAATAGAGGATGAGTTTACTACGTTGCTCGAAGGGAAGGCGAAGGCTCCTGAACCAGCATCACAGAAGCCTGGGATTTCTTCCGAGCCAGTATCCAATGAACAATCAATAGAGGATGAGTTTGCAGCGTTGCTCGAAGGGAAGGCGAAGGCTCCTGAACCAGCATCACAGAAGCCTGGGATTTCTTCCGAGCCAGTATCAAATGAGCAATCAATAGAGGATGAGTTTACTACGTTGCTCGAAGGGAAAACAAAGACTCCTAAGCCAGTACCGAATCAGAATTACGTTCCAACATCACCAAGTCTTGACCTAATCCGCTGGGCGATAAGCGAAAAGAACCATGGAGGGGGCGTATTCAACGTAGTACTGGACGATGGGGAGCTTGTTCTTGGTTTGAGAGTTGGTGATGCTGATATTGACGTAGTCACAGCATTTGTTAGATCTGATTATGATCTTGATAGCGAGGCCGATGTAAGTAAAGTGAGAGATGAAATTATTTACGATCTTAACCTTTCTGATTCATGGATTTGTAACGAACATGGTGAAATGGAGCATAAAGTAATATCCCAAAAAGGTAAGGATATTGTTTCGGCAATATTGGTTAGATGTGATGATTGGGAGCGTTCACAATTTGACACCTATACATTTGTGTAGGTGTTTTTTGGCTCTTGTCAAAAAAAAAGTGTTTTTTGATTATATATAGTCATACTTTAGTGGATAATTCCTAGCCACCGATTCGTAACCCGTGATATATTGCGTATGGGTTTTTACAATTTGTAGTGGGTAGTTGTGTAATGGAAATGCATTCCTACGTAACTTCTCCATCGGGCTATAAAGCTAGAGCTGCTTTGCTGGTGAGAGAAGTTCTTATGGCATTTGTTGCCGAAGCAAAGTCTTTTGATCATCCAATCGTTGATGCTTTTGGGATCGGTGAAGTTGAGTTTAATTTCATTAAACATGCAACCACTGCTCAATTGTTACGTCTGGCAGAAATGTATGTACGTTCCGATTCAATACAGATCTGCCTAAGTCCCTCAGCCTTTTCTCTAGGTGTTTCTAACCCTCAAGATCACAATATAAATGAAGGCTTTTCTAGTGCTTCTTCATCACTTACTGAGCGTCTGTTTTGTCATAGACAAATTGCCAGAGAATTAGTTTTGCTATTGGCTGATGGTGTCTCTATTCTGGGAGAAATGAGTGATGGTCTTCCCAGGTATATATCTCCTTCAGTCAAAAGGGAGTTGAGTGGTATATCACTTGGGGAGTTGGAAGAGTTTGCATGCCGAATCATTGAAGAAAAGCGATTGCAAATACGTTTCAATAAAAATGTTCTTATTGACAGGACAAAAGCTGTTATAAGGCATGAGCGTAGAGAGGCGTTAAAGGATCTATTTGTTTCCAAGAAAGCAACGTGCGATATGATTTCGTTTCTGTTTTCAGAGGAAAACGAAAACACATTAAAGGCTAGGAGAGCGCGGCTTGGAGTTGAACCTGTTAGAGGTCGCCCTAAGTCTGCTCGGATGGAGATCTATACAGACTTCATACTATTATGGACAGAGAACCAACAGTGCACAGATTTGGAACGTTTTCTTTTGGCTCACCGGAAACTGAACTGCTCATTTGATGTGTTGTGGACATTGTATCAAAGAGCATTAGAAGCAGGTGAGTTTAGTGAGGATATTTTGTCTGCTGTTAGAAAAAATTTAGCATGCCAAACTGCACAGCGAATGAGGTGTTAACTCCTAACTTTAGATCTAAAAGATGAAGTTAGCATCCGGGGTTTTTGGAATAACAGTGGAATAAACTGACGCTATCATAGGGTCAGTTTTTTTTTGGGAATTATATTGTGACAATTGAAAAACTATATCTTTGCGAGAAGCCGTCACAGGGAAAAGATGTTGCGGCGTTTCTTGGTATGGGCCCTGGTTCTAATAGAAAAGGGTATTGTCAAGCGGGAGATACTGTTGTCACTTGGGCTATCGGGCATTTATTCAGATTATCGCCTCCAGAACATTATGAACCTAGGTTAGCTGATAAATGGAGTTTTGATTGCCTACCCATTCTTCCCGAAAAATTTGACTACACACTATCACCTAAGACAAAAGGCCAGTTCAATGTAATTAAAGGTCTGCTTTCCAAGGCAAAGGCTGTTTATATAGCAACTGACCCTGACCCGGAAGGGGAGTGTATTGCTAGAAATGTGTTGATGTTTGCAAAGTATAAAGGGCCTGTTTTTCGGGTGCTGTATGGGTCTACAGACCAAGCTACTTTGGAAAAAGCGTTTGCTAATCCTATACCTGCTACTGAAACTGAGTGGATGGCAAGAACCGCAGCTGCAAGGGGTATCGCCGATTGGCTAGTCGGAATGAATCTGACTATTGCAATGACGCTTTTGACCCAAAAAATAGAAGGGAGAGAGGGGCGTAGAGCAAAGGCATTCAAAGTCGGTCGAGTAAAAACTCCAACCTGCGGATTGGTTTCTCTACGAGAAAAGGCTATTAAGAATTTTATTCCGAGAACTTACTATAGTGTTGTTGCTACTGTTTGGGACAAGGATAAGAATTCATTCAACCTAAATCTGGAACTATCTGACAATTTTCTCGAAGATGGAAAGCTTTTTAATAAATCATATGCTGAGAAGGCAGTTGCGTATTTACTTGCTCAGAAAATAGGAATTGTTAATGCTGTTAAATGCAGTGATAAGTCCAAATCGCCTCCATTGCCATATGATCTGACTAGATTGCAAAGTGCTGCGGATAAGTATGGATTATCACCTTCTGAAGTATTGGACATAGCACAGTCATTATACTCTAGCCCTTTGTCGTGCACATCTTATCCCAGAACAGACACTCAATATTTGTCAGAAGGATTGGCTGATGCTATTGATAAAACAGTCAATAATTTGATGAAAATCAGTCTTTTTTCTGATTATGTAGGACATCTAGATTTAGATAAAAGATCTAAAGCTTGGAATAGCTCAAAAGTTGAAGTTCATCATGGGATTATCCCAACCAGTACTGATTTGAATTTTGATCGATTGACTGATAAACAGAAAGCGATATATGTATTAATATCAAAGCGGTATTTAGCTCAATTTTTACCTGATTATCAGTACTCAACTACTACAGTTTATGTTGATGCGGGAAATCTAAAATTAGTAGCTGAAGGCATAACTCCAAAAAAACTTGGTTGGAAGCGTTTTGAAATAAGTAGTTCAGAAAATGAAAAAGAATCTGATGTTATAACGTTCCCTGATTTGAAAAAAGGGGATAAATTATATCTTGCAGAAGTCAAGATAGTTGAAAAGAAGACAAGGGCTCCTGCTAGATATTCTCAAGCAACTCTCGCGAATGCTATGTCTAGCATAGCATCAGGGATTGACAATCCAGAGGATAAAAAGTTGTTGAATGAGTCTGATGGTATTGGAACCGTAGCGACAAGACCAACAATAATTGGAGATATTATTAGTTGTTCTTTGGTAGAGGAAAAAAAGAATCAGTTATATTCTGGAAGGCTTTTTGAAAAGTATTTTTCTTTAATACCTGAACAATTAAAGAATCCTGCAACAACTGCTATGTGGGAGAGGGGATTTAAGGCTATTAAAGAAGGTACTATAACTCAAGATGAGTTTATAGATTTTCAGAAGCGGTTTATTAGAATGGCAGTAGAAAAATTACGAACCGAATTTGATAGGATAAAGTGAAATGAAGATGATATTGTTCATTATTGGTATCGTTTTTACTATGTCGTTCTCTACTGAGGCTGCATATGTGAAAACCGATAGATATACGTATATTAAACCAGGGGCCGATAGTGTTGAGTTGGATCCTTTGTCTGTCAATGTTCAAATAACTTTTCCTCCAAATGTTAAAACGGTTGGTGATGCTGTTAGATTTGTATTGCTGAATAGCGGCTGGGTTTTAGCTTTGGATGAGTCAACCGATTCTGCATTGCAACTGACAATGGGAAGGCCCCTACCACAAGTTCATCGAAAGCTATCATTAATGCCCTTAAGAACGGCATTACAGGTTCTAGTAGGAAACTATTATTCTCCAGTAGAAGATCCAATTAGAAGGATCTACTCGTTTGACATTAAAGAAGAGTTTAAGGGGTTAGCTAATAATGGCTGAAGATAAAAATGTAGAAGGGCTGCCGCAGTTAGAAAGTGAAAGTAACTCGAATAATTCAAAGTCAAAGAAAGGAAGCCTTTTATTTTTGGTGGTATTTGTTTCTATCCTCATTATTGGTGGGGCAGGTGTATATATCGCATTATCTGAATTTGGATTATTTTCATCTGCCAACAAAGTTGCCACCATTAATGAACCTCCATTACCTACTCTTGAGGTAGAAGATGAGTATCCAATAGGTGGGGCATCCCAGGTGCAGGGGGAATACCCAATAGGTGGGGCATCCCAGGGGCAGGGAGAGTATCCAATAGGTGGGGCATCCCAGGGGCAGGGAGAGTATCCAATAGGTGGGGCATCCCAGGGGCAGGGAGAGTATCCAATAGGTGGGGCATCCCAGGGGCAGGGAGAGTATCCAATAGGTGGGGCACCCCAGGGACAGGGAGAAGTCTATGAAGTTATGATGCTTCAACTTCAATCAATGAAAGGGAGTATTGATAAGCTTTATGGCTATATGCAACGAAATGAGCAGTTATTTTTGGAGTTGCAAGAAGCAATTGAAAGCAAGAGTTCCATTTCATCGCGAGAGAGCGAGCGTCTTTCTAATACGCTGAGAGACGGTTTACGTACAAATGAAAGATGGCTTAGTGGTATATCTAATCAACTTCAAGGATTGGGATTGGATGTAAAAAGAGAAATAATGGAGTTTCCTATTATCGTTTATGGGAAAACGGTATGGGGCGACGATGTTTATTTAACTGTTGCTCCGAAGGAAAAACCGGATCAAACTTCTAATTTAAGAATTGGAGGCATTGCCGGAAAATGGAAGTTAATTTCTTTAGATGGTTCAAAAGCCATTTTTAAAGGAGTTGATGGTAGTGAGAAGGTGATTGAAATATGAGAAATGTATTAATTGCAATTTCTTTTATGCTCCTTATTTCCGGGTGCGGTTCATCATATTCTTTACAAAGAGATACCTTGTCGATAGATGATAAAGTTCCACTCGTAAAGGCGCAGGTTGATAATCCGTATCCAATATGCAAACCCTTTGATAGCAAGATAAGGGTGGCGGATTTAAGTAAGACAAGAAAAATGAGAGTTTATTTACAAGGAGAGGTTTTATGTCAGTTAAAAGACTAATTTGTAGTGTGACACCTCTTTTATTTTTCATATCCTTATCCCTTAATGCTAAGGACGATGCCGCCTTGACGAACTCAAAGCTTACCAAATCTGAACAAGATTACGCAGCTCTTTGGGAGTTAACTGATGAGGAATATCTCAAGTTTAAGAAAATTTTGCAGTCACCAAGAGCTTACATATCGCCTGACCTGGAGAAAAATCCAATTGTTGCACTTGGGTTGGAGGCTGAGTCGAGCGCAGAGAGGCAGAGGTATGCTGATAGGTGGGTTCAGATGCGCTATAAGGCAAATATAGGCTCTTTAAGTTGGGATCTTGAGGTGTCTGAAGCATGGCAGAGAAACTATCCCGGTGTTCCTCGATTTGCTACTAAAGATAGTCTCTATCGAGAAGCTGCTGCAAGCGCCTATTTAGATACATATCGTGATACTGGCCCGAGAGCTCAGATTTATTTAAAAGCTGTTGGTTGTGATAGTTGTATTTCCTTGTTTAATGAACATTATGGAACTCTGAAATCTGGGAAAATATCAGGGATTGACTTGTTTTTTATCGGAGGGGAGTCAAATAGTGATATAGCCCTTTGGGCTAATAAGCGAAATATCAGGCTAGAGGATGTTAATCAAAGCAGGGTAGTCACTCTTTCAAAAGGAACAGGGGATTTGAGTAAGGTTCCATATATTAAATGGGAATTACAATGATAAAAGAAATCTTACTCTTTTTGTTTATACTGATGACGAGCTGTACTGCCAATGCATCATCCTGGAGTGAGCTTGTAGACAAGGTATCAATGAAATATGAAGTACCGCCACATATTATTGACAGTATTTGTACCCATGAAAGCCAATCTTTTTATAAAAATAAAAGACAACCTTGGCCTTGGGTTGTTAATTCAAAGGGGGCCGGGAAGTGGTTTAGGAGTGAGCAAGGCGCTATTTTATTTGCTGAAAGGGAATTGAATGGTGGTGTAAGAAATATTGATGTTGGAATTTGTCAAATAAATTGGTATTGGCATGGCGAAAACTTCTCTTCCATTGCGGAAATGATGAATCCAATAAATAACGTTAACTATGCGGCTCAGTATTTAAAAAAGTTAAAGAAAGGAGGTAGAACATGGGAGGAAGTAGTTGGTGCTTATCATTCTATGGGAAACCAAGAGAGAGCGGCGTTATATGCAGAACTTGTTTTGCAATACTGATTATATTTATCTCGTTTTCTGTAAAAAGTATTGCTTTAGAAAAATCACTTATAGAAGTCGGAAGGCTTGGGGATACTGAGTCAACTAAAAAGTATTTTTCAATAGTAGCTAAGAATAGAGTTAGCCCAAATGTTGAAAAAATTCAGGAAATGATTAATGAAGTAAGAGGGAACTTTTCAAAAAACAATATATTCCCGTTGGTTAGCAACCTTGAACCAGGATTCTTTAAAAGCTACCGTTTCGACCTTCCTAAGAAAGGAGTTAAGCCGTTTAGTGTAATAGGCACAGATGAACTTTCATTAAGGTGGTTAAAGTTAAGATATCAAAAGTTAGTTGAATTAAGATCTCCTGTTTTTGTAATTGAAGCTACTTCGGAAGAGGAAATAAAAAAACTAGAACAGCTATTTCCTTATTTGAAATTTACACCTGCATCTTCAGATATTAGCAATGAATTGAATATAGGTGTATATCCATATTTAGTTACAAGCCAGGGAGTTTTTCAATGAGTTTAGATGAAGCGCCAATTGAAAGGCTTTTACGGCCTCCTGTAGAACTTAGTGCATCCTTGGTTTCCGGGGTTGCAGCTGCTGTAAGCGTTGCCTCTCCGTCATTGTGGATGATGACCCCCTCCGTTTCCTATATGACGGCATCGGTTTTAGGAGCGATAAGCTACTCTTGGGCCGTGGATGGTTTAAAAGTGGTTTCTTATCAAAGGGCACTTAGAACACTAAAACCATTTTCTATTAAACCATCTAAAACCCCTGTTTCAGAGCATGCTTCTTATCTTGGTAAGGGATTTCGCTGGACGTCATTACACACTCAACGTCTTTTAGATACTTATAAACCAGATAACCAATCATATATCAATTCATCTGCTTCTTATGATTGGGCAAGGCGAGCGGAAGTAAAATGGGAAAAAACAATTGGACTCAGCCTTGTATCTAAAGCTTTACGTAGTGAATCCATTTTTAATCCTCTCAGACCATTTCCTGACATAGGGGGATATGCGCCTATACATGGCGTAGGGGTAGATAAGGAAAATGATATCTATTGGCGTCTGAATGAACGGCCAGGACACTGTATAGTGTTGGGTACTACACGTGTTGGTAAAACTCGTCTGGAAGAACTATTGGTTTCTGGTGATATAGCAAGAGGGGACGGAGTTGTAATTGTCATTGACCCTAAAGGGGATGGTGAACTATTCCGTAGAATGTATTGTGAAGCCATTAGGGCGGGCAGGGAAAATGATTTTTACTTTTTCCACTTGGGTTATCCAGATGACTCATGTAGGTATAACCCTGTGGGCGAGTTCCAAAGGGTTACGGAAGTCGCTGGTAAAACGACCGCACAATTAGCTGGTGATGGTAACAGTGCAGCATTTAAAGCGTTTTCATGGCGATTTGTGAATGTTGTGGCCCAAGGGTTAGTCGCAATAGGAATGCGTCCAACAGTTGATTCTATCAATGAGTATGTTTCAGACGTTGAACAGCTTTTGTACCTATATGCAATTAAAGCATTTGGGAAATTAATGGATGACCCCGAAGAGGCAATAAAAGAAGAAGCTGCTTTGGTTCCTGACAAGAATCCTCTTGTGCAGAAAAAGGGGAAATCAAAGGAAACTGTTGCCATATTCAATTTAATGAAAGAACTGCTTCCAATGGATAATTTAGGTCGTCAGTTAATGATGGCTGCAAGTTATGATAAGGGATTTTACGAAAAGCTGATTGCTAATTTGTTACCATTTTTAGAGAAGTTGAATACAGACAAGCTCTCTAAATTACTCAGTCCGGAGTATTTAGATCCTGATGATGCTAGACCGATACTTTCTTGGAAAGATGTTATCCAACGGAAAGGGATAGTCTATGTTGGTTTAGATGCTCTGTCTGATCGAGAAGTGGGCACTGCGGTTGGTAATGCCATGTTTAATGACTTAGTATCAACAGCAGGTCTTATGTATAAGCACGGCCAAGATGCAGGTTTACCCTCTCTTGGTGGTGGCAAATTTAAGATGCCAAAGATTTATCTTCACGCCGATGAGTTCAATTCTCTGGTTGGTGATGAGTTTGTTCCCATGGTGAACCAAGGGGGTGGTGCTGGTATTTGCATTACTGCGTATACACAAACTCTACAAGACATAGATGCAAAATTTGGTACAACAACTGCGAACCCGAAAAGTATGCAGATTATTGGTAACTTCAATACAACAATTATGTTGAGAGTACAGAATGAAGAAACCGCCAAACTGCTTACAACCCGACTTCCGAAAGTTCCTGTTGTTGATTCAACTGCTATATCCGGGACGAGTAATACAGCTGAAAGTGGGTTGCTCAATTTCAATAGCAATGCACAGGATCGTATTAATGATAAAGAAGTACCCCTTATAAGCCCATATGAACCGCAATCATTACCAAAAGGGCAGGCATTTGTGCTCAAGGAAGGGAATCAGCTGTTTAAGATAAGAATACCTCTACTTAATGATAAGGGAGATATTCCACTACCCAAAAAAGTTACAGAAGTTATTAGTGAAATGAATCAAAAGTATCGTTCATCTGATCCTGGAGACATGTGGTGGGAAAACGTGGCGTAGAAAATAACGATAATAAAAACAAGGACGCTGGCAAGAGGCGTCCTGGGTTAATGGCCTTTATTTCATTCATTGTGGGACTACCTTTGATGATAATTGCAACATCTATCGTCTCAATCTTAGTCGAATGGGTGTTGATATATAGTTGTGATGATGGAAGATCATCTATGCCAACTATGTGTGTCATTTCTGGTTTTGAAGTCGGAATGGGTGAAGGGCATAGTAAAATGATGCTTAACAAAGAAGCTATGCATTTGAATAGTGCCTTTAAAGAAAGCATTATTGGGAGTTCTCCAGTTATCGCAATTGGCGAGATAATTAGATGGATGGACAAAAATATACTTGAACCAGTAGGGTATGATAAATACAAAACTCGAAATTTAAGAAATCAGACAGCTACTTGGAAATATGCCGTAGCTTCAGTAAATATTTTTAAAGTGGTTGTTCTTAGGGTTTGTGTGTTGTTATTTTCACTGCCAGCCTACCTACTTTTTGGAGTCGTCGGTGTTACCTGCGGCTTGGTTTGGAGAGATCTGCGTAGATTTGGCGCGAGTTTGGAGAGTGTTGATCGATTTCATTTGTCTCTTTCGTTACTCAAACCATCAGTGGTTCTATGTTTTGTAGTGTACTTGTCTTGGCCCAATGCTGTTAGTCCCGCACTAATAGTGGTTCCATTTGCCGCGCTGTTCGGTTATGCATTGTTTTTAGTCTCATCGAACTACAAGAAATATCTGTAAGTTTGGCATGCCAAATTTAGTGCTCAGCTTGGAAAACCCGGCTGAAGCATGGGGGGTTTTTACCCCCCTATTTTATTTCAAAGCACCTATCATCACAGAAACAGGAAAACAGAAGCAGTTAACATGAAACTAAGATTTGCACTGTGGCCTATCGCCGGGGCCGGATTTCTGATGGTTTTTAGCTTCGGGGTGTTCGCTTCATCTGAACCGGAGAAGGTTGAACTAAGAAGGGTCACAACTGAATTGCGTTTTTTGATCGAAGAGGTCAAAGAGATAAGTCGTCTGCGAAGAGAAGATGATCCTGAGCCATTTAGTTATGAAGGATTTGTGCAAGATTTGGAAGAGGTCACTAAGGCCGCTGAAAGGCACCTTAACTCTCCATCGAGACAACCTAGGCAATTGAAGCCCTTGGTATTGGACTATTGATGTGGATGTATTTACTGAAACTGTTGGTTTATCCCCTGCTATTTTGAGATCCGGCATTGCCTGGATATTGACTACTGTGGCGATAATTATTGCAGGAATAGGATTGTTGGGAGCTTACCAACGCGGTTTTGATGACGATTTTGGAACAACTATCATTGAAGTGGCATTGATTGTTGGATTTGTTACGTTAATAGGGTACTGGGCAAAGCCTTGATATTTTGGAGTTTGGGTTTAATGAAAAATTTAAAATCTATGAAGAAGTACTTTTACATCACAGTGGCGACATTATTTGCTCCTAATGTGATTGCAGCTGGTATACCTACAACTGATGAGTTTGCAGACGGTGCCGATGATAAAAATGGCTTTGAACTATTATTCTGGATCCTCGAAAAGTTGAGCCAGTTTGTGGTTGTAGCTCTGTCAGCATTTTTTCTTATCGTGATCATTAAGGGGGCTATTGCCAAATATGATGAAATATCTGATGGCAAAGGTGGTTATATTGATCTTGGTGGTCATGTTGTTGCTGGGTTGGGGTTGCTAACTCTTGCAATTGTTATGTTCAACTGGATTGGTACTTGGACATCATAAAATGGTTGAGGAAGAAGGTGATTTTACTGACAGTTTCACCGCTGACTTTATTAATGATGAGCCTTATGTTTTTAAGGGTATGACTGACAATGAATTAAAGTATATTTTTCTATTGTCTATGTTGTTGTCTCTTCCGATTGGCATATTGGTTGCCTTGATCATAGGAATGATAGAGTTAGTCTTAGTATTTGTTGTCTTGTTCCCAATTATTATAGTTTTTTTTCTTGCAGGAAAATTACGAAAAATGCGGAGAGGAAAGCCTCCTGGGTACGTTGAGCATTATTATAAAAAGAGATTGAGTAGTGAGTTTATCTCTTTCTCTGGACGATGGGGATTAGGCAGAAGTGGTAAGGGGCGATAATGTTTCAAAATAAACCTAAGAGAGCTCGGGATCTTCAGGACAAGGTGATCCGTTTTTTGACAATTGTTTTGTTAGGTTCTTTGGTGCTTTTAGGCCACGCTCACTATCGTTTGTCGGTTATGCCTAGTGAGTTTGAATGTCAGGTGCCTCCTGATTTGTCAAATGGTGCGACAATTAAGGTAAATGAGCAAAGGAAAGAAAACCTATATGCATTGGCCTTCATGATCCATCAAAAAACCTTTTCATGTAAGTCAGATTGCGCAACTGATATACCTAGTAATATCAGAGATTATGGCTACTATTATACAACCGAATATAGAACCGAACTTTTGAAAAATACGTATTCAAGAGATAGGGGGAAAGAAAGAACAATTTCAGAGCAAGGGCACTACTCTGAAAGTAAAGTTATAAATCGCGGTGCCAACACATGGGTTGTCTTCATTGATGTAAATGTTAAAGATTATATTGGTGGGAGAAAGGTTAGGGACGCAGTAATTCGATATCCATATATTATAGTTAAAGGTGATGTGGATAGGGAAAAGAATCCATGGAGATTACAGATAGCAGGAAAAGAAGGAACTGAGAGAAGGTTGGATAAGTAATGAATACTATAAAGTCGCTGCCTCTTTTATTACTTCTTACGATGTTTGTTGTTTTTTCTAAATCTTCATTCGCAACAGAACATGTAAAATGGCGTCAGGGAGAAGAAATAAGTCTGCTTCTCGGGGTTGGTATTGAAAGGAAAGTTGTATTCCCTGAGATAGTAAGATTTGCATATAAACCAAAGTATAAAGAATTTTTTTCTAAGTCTATGATAGATAGAAACTTCTATATTAAGCCAATGAAAGAATTTTCTAACGAAAAGTTAGTGTTTCAGGGAATTAGTAGCGGAAGGTTTTATATTGTTGAGACTTCTGTTACTGGTGATTCTGGTAGGGTGGATCAAGATCTAGTAGTTCACATTCCAGATTCTGAAGCTCATGATGGCCTCGATGATGACTCTAGACCTGAACTACCTAATACTGCCGAATTTAACGGTCGAGACAGAGAAATAAATCCTGTTGATTTAGTTCAGTATGCATCCCAAAGTCTGTATTCAAAAAGTGAAGTCTATATAGAAAATCTTCCAGGTGTAAAGAGAGTTGCCCTGAAATCAAGGGAACTACCACATATTTACAGAGGTGGGTCTTTAAAAGGTGAATTGTTAGCCGGGTGGAGTGCCGGAGGACTTTTTGTAACTGCGATCAAGTTGACTAATGTTTCCTCCACTGAAGTTTATTTTGAACCCTGTAGACTGAGAGGTGATTTTTATTCAGTTACTGCCCAGTTCAATAAGGTCTATCCGTACAGTAATCCTAATAAGAATTTTACAGTAGCTTATGTTGTGACTGAAGTTCCGTTCGATGTGGCAATAAAAGGAGGGCTTCAATGCGTTTAAAAGGGAACCCTCTTATAAAAGTGATTACTGTGGCTGTAATTGTTACTCCACTTATAATATTAGTGTCTAATAAGTCAGAAACTAAGAATCCTGCACCTATAAATGGAGGTGAAATTAATTCGACTCCATTGCAGACAGATAGTGAAACAATTGCAGCATTAAATGGGTATGTTACGGCATTGGAAACTAAGCAAACAGCCCTTTCTAATCGTCTTGAAGCAATGGAAGGGGTTGGGGGGTCATCAAAAATTGAAAGAAAAGATGTGGAGAAGCTGATTGATGATAAATTAAATCTGAGTGGTGATAGTAGTTTTAATTTTGAAAAGAAACTCTCAGAAATTAAAAAACAATTGAAGGATGAGTTGTTGCTTGGATCTGAAGTTAATCCAAATCAAGTGGGGGATGTAAATAATGAGATCCCATTCGCTGATGCATTTGAGATAAATCCTACTGGAACTGGTAATTCATATACCTCGAATCATAGAGTAACGCCAACTGATGGTAATCAAAGTTACTCTACGGATACATATATCTGGGAGTATCCTCTTGGCTTGGATGACAACGAAGCCTCTGCAACCGCTAATTCCAGTGGTGTAATTTCCGATTTTTGGAATGCTACGTCTGATCTCGGAAAGGGGTTGGGCAACAACATGAAAGTCGCTACGGGTAGAGTATCTTCAAAAGTCGAATCCACATCTAAGGCTGTAAAGAAGGAACTGGAGCCGATCCGTTATGCAACGCTGCATGCCGACAGCAGTGTCCATGGAAACACAGCATTGACACCGCTGATTGGAAGAATAGAGAGAAAAGGAAAAACTCACGATGCTTATCCGTTCCAGGTTGTGCTCGGTGCTGAAACTTTGATGGCAAATGGACATAAGTTGCCGGCGATTGTTAATGCCCAAGCTTCTGGTGTCGCGATAGGAGATCAAGCCTTTTCTTGTGTTAGAGGCATGGTTACGTCAATTACATTTGCATTTGAGGACGGCCGTCTTTACCAGCAAAAGGGGACTTTTGACAAACCATTAGCTGTATTGGCTGACAAGTGGGGAAACCCATGCATCAGAGGGGTGATGGTTAACGATGTTGAAAGGTACATAGCGGCTCAGTCTTTAGCGGCTGGCATGGCTTCTTACGGAGAAACTATTAGTAAAACCCAACAGACGCTTGTTTCATCTGGAAATACTTCTGCCTTAGATATTACTGGTGATGCTGGTAAATTGGCTCTTGGAAGTATTGGTAGTGGGGCTTTTGAAAAAACAGCTGAGATAATAGCTAAAGAATATGACTCGTATTATAAAGCCATATATGTTCCACAGAATACAAAAGTTTCTCTTTTGATTAATGAAAACATCAACATTGACTATATCCCGCAAAATAGGAAGATAAACTATGAGAGTAAAAAAAGTTTATACAGTAATTTGGATTAGTTTTTGTTTTTCAATTTTTGGATGTTCGGTTAATCAAGATCCATATCAAATGTCTCATTCTGGGCCTGATATGGTTGAAAACTATAAGTCTCACACTCTTGGTACAAGTGAGTCTATGAGTGATTTGGTTAATTCCACTGGTTATATTTATAGGGAATTTGAAAGTGATGTTAATAACATCCCTTGGAGTGATAAAGCATATAGAAGAGTTGATAACCCTGAGCTGAGGATGTTCATCTATCCACATAGAAGTACTCGGATGGGGGTTGTTGTTCCTGGATATTATATTAACTTCCCAATGTTTGAGAAAATCCATTATAACTTAGAAAAGGACGTTATTAATGACCGCTGATTCAAATAGTGTTTCTGGGTTATCAAACTTTGTAAATAAATCAAAGCTTTATCTTGAGACAATAGTCGATACATTTAGGCTTCACGAAAGAGAGCCTAATGAAATGATCACTGATGCAGATATGGATAAGCTATATCGTATCAGAAGGTCATTTACGGATAAGCTGCCATATAAAGATTATCTTGCTGAAAATAAATGTTTTCTGCTTGATGATGATGTTAGTGTTGCCGCTGTTTATGACATTTCTCCTGTGAATGGTGAAGGAGTTCGTCTGAGTGAGCTTGCTAAAATTAGGAATAATTTTCAAATATTCTTACAAACTGTTTTCCCTGCACATGATAGCAATCCATGGGTTGTTGAGTTTTTCCATTCAGATACACTTTCATTGAAAACAGCAAGTGAAGAGTTTAAGGAATATTCAGCTCAGAAATGTAATGGTTTAGAAAACGTAAAGTATAACCAGTATATTCAAGATACCTACGATAACCATTACCGTTCGGTATGTAAGGATGGAGGTTTTTTTGTTGATTCTGAGGTGACACAGATCCCTTGGCGTGGAGCGACAAAAACATATCGAATGATTTTTTACCGAAGGTATGGAACTTCGAAAAACTTGCGTGGTGTTAATCCTGAACAAGAATTGCACGATATGTGTTTGAAGGTTGAAACGGCATGTGCAACAGGAGGACTTAAGTTAAAAAGAGTCAATGGTGATCTCTTTTGGGAATGGATGTTCCGCTGGTTTAATCCAAAACCCAAGGTATCAGATATTGATACCTTGATAGAAAATATGAAACCTGATTTTGGTGTAGAAGAAGGTGTTTATGGTCAGGACTTTTCAGAAACACTTATGTTCAATGCTCCTAGCACTGATGATGAGCACGGAACAATTGAATTTGATGGAGTTCCCCACAAGATTGTCACAGTACAAAATCTGAATCGTATGCCAGGTATTGGAGCTATTACTGCCCCAAAAAGAATTTCAGATGACAAAACCGCTGCTCTGTTCGACTCTATGCCGGAAGGTAGTGTGCTTTCAGTTAAAGTTACCATCGCTCCAATGGATGCAGTAGAAGATAAATTAGAAAAAGTTGAATCCGGGGCGAAAGGCACTGACGCTAAAACGGAAAGGGTTAAAGAGGAAGTGGCAGAGGTAAAAGGACTGATTGCTAGGGGAGAAGTACTTTATCCAACTGAAGTATCAGTTTTTATTCGAGGCGATAACCTGAAAGAATTGAAAAGAAAGGAAGATAAGGTTTTTCAACTGCTACAGCAAGCTGGAATGAACGCCATAAACTATGGTGATGATTTGATCTCGATTGACTCCTACATTAGAACCCTACCGATGTGTTATGAACCATCCAGGGATAAATCTCGTAGACGT
The DNA here is from genome assembly GCF_012030025.1 of Shewanella sp. Iso12. NCBI lineage: Bacteria > Pseudomonadati > Pseudomonadota > Gammaproteobacteria > Alteromonadales > Shewanellaceae > Shewanella > Shewanella sp. Iso12. Next base: position 42,270 of record NZ_JAAUHW010000018.1, on the reverse strand, counting down.
TCCAGGTTCATGAGAAGTCAACACATTGCTAATATAATTCCATTTATCGGGAGGGGAACTGGAACAGGCCACCCAGGGATCTCGCTTTTCAATCGGGGCGGGGAAAGTATGTCATTTGACCCGTTAAATAAGCTTGATAGAACTAAAAATGCACATATGCTGATGTTTGGGCCTACTGGTGCGGGTAAATCTGCATCGCTTGTTTCAATAATAATGCAAATGTGTGCTGTGCATAGGCCTAGAATATTTATCGTTGAAGCGGGTAATTCTTTTGGCCTGATGCGTTCTTTTTTAAAGAAGTCAGGGTTTACAACTAATAGAGTTGTTATGGGAGCCGGAACAAATACTGTCATTCCACCATTTGCAAATGCGATTAAAGCTCTAGAAATTGAAGAAGCTAACCAGGCAATGGCTTCTGAGTTTTTCAATGACCCTGTTCAAGAGGTTTTGGATGAGTTTGAAGAAAAAGGAAGTATTTCTGAAGTCGAAGATGAAGATGAAGAGTATGTGAAAGATTATCTAGGGGAGATGGAAATCATAGCTAGAATCATGGTTTCTGGCGGTGACAAGGAACGTTCCAATAACGTGAGCCTTGGTGATCAACAGCTTTTGAGGGAGTGTATTCTTGCGGCTGCAAAAGCTGTTAGAGAGAGGGGGGGATCGGATGTTTTAACGGAAGATGTGTCTGATCAGATATATGACGTAAGTCAGCAAGAAAAGGTTCCTGGAGAGATAAGAACAAGGTTCTATGAGTATGCTGCTGCTATGCGCCGTTTTACCGAGGGATTACCTGGTCGAATCTTTAATAGACCGGGTAAGCTCTGGGGGGAGGCCGATATTACGCATATTGATCTTAAGGAATTTGTGAAAGATAACGCCGGGGCTGAATTGGCTGTGTCCTTTATGTCAATATTGAACTATGTGAACGATATTGCTGAAAGGGATCAATACACTGGCCGACCTATTATATTTTTGACTGATGAAGCACATGTTATTACCAAAAATCCATTACTTTCTCCTGGTGTAGTTAAGATTGTTAAAATGTGGCGTAAGTTAAATGCATGGCTATGGATGGCTACACAGAATATGGGTGATTTTCCAGATGAAGCTGCCGTCATGTTGTCGTTGTTTGAATTTTGGATATTGTTGGCTATGGAACCTTCTGAAGTAGATGAAGTGGCTCGATTCAAAAAGTTGACAGACGATCAAAGACATTTGATCTTGGCTGCTAAGAAACAGCCTAATGCGTATACCGAGGGGGTTGTACTAAGCAGTAAGTTAACACAGCTGTTTAGGGCCGTTCCTCCAAGTATTATGCTGGCTTTAGGTGATACGGAAGCGAAGAAAGAACGCAAATCTATCATGGAGAAGTACTCTATGGATGAAGCAACGTCTGCGGAGGTTATTGCTCAGCAGTTGGATATTGTTCGAGGGATTCAGGTACCTAACCCTATCGTTCCACTTACTTCCTGAAGTTTGGCATGCTAAATCTTTTTTTCTCCAACCTTTTGCGGCCAAGTGGCCGCTTTTTTTTTGTAAAAGCAGGTGTTAGTACTGGGGGTTTTTCAGATAGTAATAGTCGTGGATTCATTAAACTATTGGCAAGTATGAAAATGTCGGTACGGTAATGAGAACATCGTTATTAGTTTTAGCTATTGCTGGGTTAGGTTCGCTCTTATGCGCCGGGTGTTCCATTGGACAACCTGAGCGCAAATCTCCTAAGCCCCTTATGATTGTTCAATTCAAAGCCTCAAATACTTCTATTAACAATAGAGTTGTGTTGAGACAAAAACTGGTCAATGCGCTAAGAACTCCAGTTGAGCGCCCGATTGTGCTTTTGGTTGCAGCAGGTAATGACGAGGATGATTTCTCTTTGGCGGCAACACGGCTACATTCATTTATTGAAGCAATAGGGCCTACAGTTGATGCTGATTACAAATTGCTGGTAAAACCTTCTGAAAGAACCGAAATGAGTAATAACATTTTGGTATACGTTACTGATTCCTGGGACGAAAAAATAAAATCATTTGCATATAACGCCGACTTTTCTAAAGTCGATGGTGCAGGTGATATATATAGGGCGTCCGATAAGCGATTGTTCATTGCTAGAGCGACAAGCAGGACTATCAGTAGTTCGGGTGTGGATCAGTATTCGCAGCTTTCTGGGTTTGTTAGTGAACTCTGTTGGAATGTTGATTTAAGTGCAAATTCTAATCCCCTCAGTGAGAGCGAAAAAATATTCATTTCAGGTATTAATGTTGTCACTAATGAGAGCTGTGCAACTACCCAGGAAATATCTCTTTTCATGGATGCCTATTTATCAAAATACTTGTCTGGATTTAGTTACAAAACGGATACCAAGAGTAGAACCGTTTTCCTTATAAATAATAGAGAGGAATTTTAATGAGGGTGTTATTAACAATGGCACTGTTTGCCTGTTTGGTTAATACAGGACTAGCTGATAACAGTGTATTCCTCCTTGGTAAAGTTGAGGGTGTTAAAACAATAACTGGTGGCGATATTGACCAGATTGACAATAACGCTGTCCCTGATGTAGATGATGTTTTGTCTGCGATAGCTGACAGGGCCGTAGTTGTAGGTAATAACTCAACAACATCAATAAGTCTGTTATCTCCGGATTCTCTGACAGTTAACCAGGGGAGAGCGGATGATATTGTGCCTGATATAGATACAAGCAAAGAACTATTATTTGTAGCGCAGCGAGACTTGGAGTTTCAATCCATTTTGGCGGCCTGGGCAAGGCAAGCTGGTTACAAGGAAATTGCCTGGGCAAAGGAGAGCAACTTCAGAGATTCGTTAAGACAGGTCAATGAAGAAACACAAATGGTTAGAGGAACCTTTGAAGAAGCTGTTGAATCTATATCAAAGTCTACAGATGGGCTTTCTGAGCTTACTTTGACCGTTAGTGGGAATGGGGTTGTTGCGTATCATCCCTATCGTTATCGTCCCGTATCTATCATTCGGATCCATGGAAACACTCTGAAAGAAGCTGTTATGAATGCGGTAACTGACTTGGGGCTGGTATGGCTAGGGGATAACTACCGACTGCCAAGTTGGCAGACCACGAATAACTACCAGTTTGGATCTCCTTATTCGATAGTTGTACCGAGTGATAACTTAATATCGGGAATTGATCAAATTCTTGAGCACTATCCTGTTAGGTCTGAAATTGTTCTTGGTACTGATGAAGTTTACATTTTAGAGGATAAGAAAAGATGAGAATGGTTGGGGTTTTAATATTATCAATATTCCTCTCTGGGTGTATTTCTCAGGATTATGATTCTGCAATGACAGAAACAAAAACAGTACATGAGAAAATAGAAAGGCTTTCATCCGCCCCTGAGTATGAGAAGGTAACTTATACTGATAGGCCCCCTATAAGTATTATTCCGATTGAAAATGAGGAACGTATTTTATGGGCAGAAAAAGAGATCAGTGTCAGAGCAAGTAAAATGCCATTGCAAATCTTAATTAGGGACATCATTGGAAGTGACAATGTACGTGTTTGGATAGATGGTGAGGTTGATAAAAATCTTGCTGTTTCTCTATTTCGTAAGGGTTCAAAAAAGAAACTTCTTGAGGCTATTGAGAATAGTACAGGTTACTCAATAAAAATTACTTCAGATTCAGTGGAAGTTTGGAAGTATGAGAGTGAGACATTTGTTATTAAATTGCCGAGCGGTGTACTTAATGCTCAACAAGGCTCCCAGGGACAGGCATCACAAGTTGGCGGTCAAGGAGGAAGTTCTACTCGGGTCGAAGGCCAATTTGTCAGTGTGAACTATGAATCTGTCAACACTTTCGATGATGTTCTTCGCGCCATTCATGGAATTCTTAAGAAAGATACTGATGGCGAGAATAGTGGGGAAGAACTGGAAGGTTCGGCAAATGTCGTTAGCAGCTTGTCAGCAATCACTGTCCGTACTACACCAACACGAATGAAACAGGTGAGGGCACTCATTGATAGTGTTCAGGCTCAACTATCTAAGCAAGCGATTTTTTCGTTACGAGTATTGGAGTTTCGGAGCAATTTGGGGCATGAACAGGGTATAGATTGGACTTTGGTTAAGGATGTTGGGCAGGGGGCTATGAAGTTCTATCTTCCAGGAACTAACACAATAGTGGACTCTATCGACCAAGGGGTTGTATTTGAAGGCTCTGGTAAATGGGATGGTACAAGCGCATTGATAAAAGCGTTAGAAAAACAAGGTTCTGTATCGACAACCACGCCAATAACAATGGCTATTTTAAACAATCAGCCAAACAGGATCTCCCAAGTTCTAAAGAAACCACACACGGCAGAAGTGAAAACAGAAGCAAATGAAAATGTGGTTAGTTCCTCTATCACCAGGGGGGTGGAATATGAGGGGGTTGACATGATGATCACGCCTCTGGTGATGGATACTGAGGTGGCCCTTAGAGTTTCCGGAAAGTTGACCAAAATAGCAGATGAGCGCCAGGAGGTTGTCAATAACGTTAAAGTAACGTATATGGACACACGTGAATCAGATCTTTCCTTCTCAAATAAGCTGCGCTATGGGCAAACGATATTGCTAGGCTCCGTTCAACAATCATCTACAACAACAGAGAAAACAGCAAATTTTGGCTCATCAGCTATCGGTGGAAAAGGGGTTCGCCGGGATGTTGTTGAAACTCTTGTATTGCTTACAGTTCGGAGAGCTGACTAATGCTGACTCTTGCAAACGCTGCTCGCCTGAAAGTTGGGCAGCTGAAAAAGCATAGGCGGCAAATTCCGGCACCTTTTGAGCTGATAGTAGAAGAAGGTGATAATGTTGTTCGTTATTTCAGCGAAAAAGCAACGCCTATATATTGTGAGTATGTAAAATACACACTGGAAAAAAATAATTTAGCTCAAGAGGTTGAAGGTTATCCAGATGGGGAAAGCTTTATATTCCTCACTCTTTATGATGAAAACATCTATGCGGTTTTAATTTCATCTGATAATGAGTGTCTCAGTGAGGTAAATTGTAAGGCTGACAGCTTTGTAGAAAAATATGGTTATGAACTAAAAAAAACGGGCATTGTTGTATGCTTCAGTGGTCACTCTAGAGAGGTTTCTGAGCTTGTCGGAAGTCGGGCTAAAGTTATTGAAATTCCTACTCACATTTCACTTGGTGGTGTAATAAGTAGTGAGTTTTATACGCAAAAAACAAAGTCAAGAAGTAAGTTGTTGTTTTTATTTCCTCTGGTGGTTTTTGCCTTTCTTACGTATTATTTTTGGCCCTCTAAAGACTTGGAACCTCAAAATGTGGAAGACCCTAACGAAACTTGGGCGAGAAGTTACATGCAAGGGTTGCCAGCAGATAAAACATTCCTGAAATTGGCTGATACGTTAATTCTACTTTCTAGCCTACCCTATGATTGGATACCGGGTACTATTTCTATCTCTGGGGGGAGGATTTCCGTTGAACTACTCATGAGAAATGGAGTGGGGCGATATTCGTCTATTAGGGGATGGGCTAGTAGATTACCGAAAGGAGCTCAATTTGAAGACGGTACTCTTTCATTAGATATTTCACAGGTGGAAAATGTTAAAAGGTACAGGTTAGATGACTATCCATATATTCTCGCTGATGACATAGGAAGAATGGGTGCTTCAACAATATCATTAACACAAGAACAATCAATTGTTGGGTACAAAAAGTGGCGTATATCTTCTCAGCAAACTCTCGATATAGGAAAGATAATTGTGCTGGCAAAGACGTTGAAAGATAAGCCAGTTTTCATTGATAGCATTTCATTTTCAAGTTTAAGTGTTGGGCCAGGTGAAAGTAAGGCAGATGTTCAGATGGTAATGTATGTGGAAGGTGTCTAATGACTGAAAGTAAATCAACACGTAAAAAACCTAGTGTAAGAGTTTTATCTCTTACAATTCTATGCTGGATACTAATTTTAGCTATGTATATCTATTATAGAAATGCAGATAGTGCGTCAAGTTTAGATAACGTAGCTGAAACATTAAAAACATCTGATGCTGTAGTCGATAATTTTAAAACAGAAGAAGAAGTTGAAATAATTCCTTCGACAACATCTGATGATATATTTGATGCAGCTTATGAACGCCAGTATAAGGAAGCTTCAAAGAGGTATTCATTGGCATCTATTAAAAAGTTAGCTCTTGAAGAAGAGGCAAAGGTAAAGGAATTAGAGTCGAATGGAAACAAACAGCTGACTGTAATTCATAATCCAGAAGTTGAATACCCCGGTCTTCCAGATGCTAATGATAGCTATGACGATGTAGGTTTTAAGTCATTGAAAGAAGCAGTTGCTGATAGGGTAGCAATTGTATCAGTGGTTAGTGAGGGCCGGAAATATACTGCTCATATCAAAATTGACGGCCAAATCATTCCAGTAAAAATGGGTGATGTTGTCGGCGATATAACAGTAACAGGGATCGACTCCAGCTCTGTTTCTTTTAAGGATTTGAGCGGCAAAGTGATAAAAAAATGGATAGGTATTTGATATGAGTACGTACCTGATTACTGATGATGAATTGAATGAATACTATCTTGAAGATAAGTTTTGTATAGCGGTTATGACAGGGGAGGGGCCTGTTATTTATACTACAAGTTACGAAACCCTCCGAATAGATAAAATTGTTTCTCATGTGCAAAATATGGAGGGTGATTATTGGGGCCGAGTCCCTAAAGTAAAATTGTGTAATGAAAGCGAAATTGAAGATTTAAGGTCAACTTCTCATAATGGAAAGGCCGCTCAATATACAGATGACTCTGATAAGAGTTCTAGAGTTAGTGTCAGGGTAAGTGAGCAACTTCAGAAGGCAGTGGATGAACGTTCATCCGATATACATATAGAAGTATATAAGAACCTGACTAAGATATTACACAGGATTGATGGTCGAAGAGTTGTTGTTTCCGAAGTCCGAGACCGGGAATATGGTATGCAACTTATCGGCAATATATTCAATACTAAATGTCAAGAAACTTTTGAACCAAAGAAAGTATTGAATGGGTCTTTTGAAACGCAACTGGTAGAGAATGGTGTAGATAGAAAAACTGAGTGGCGAGCCGCTTATATCCCTGGGAAAAATTCGGGGGGAAGGTGTGTATTGCGGTGGTTAAACCAGTCCGCTCAACTGCTGACACTAGATCAATTAGGGTGGACTTCAGCCCATGTTGCTATTGTTAGGGACATTCTTCAGGGCCCTAGCGGTATCATCATGCTGACAGGGAAAACTAACTCCGGTAAGACCTCGGCTCTAGCTGCGATGCTCTCTGAATTTGATGACTCCAGAGCTATACATACACTGGAGGATCCCGTTGAGTATGATCTGAAGGGTATTGTTCAAACACACGTTAGAACAGATGTGAAGGAAAAGGATGTTGTAACTGGAGGTTTTCCTCACTATTCCAAAGCGTTACTTCGACATGATCTCGATGTAGAAATGCATGGTGAGATCCGGGATTACGAAACGGCTATGGAAGTTCACCGGAAAGGCGAAACAGGGCAGTTACTATTTAGTACTTTACATACTTCTACCACAATAGGTATTGCTACTACATTCATAAAACAGTGGAATGTCCCCGCAGCAGTTGTTTCCGCTCCCGAGTTACATAGGCTTTGGATTAATACTGCTTTAGTACGTACCTTGTGCAACAAATGCAAATTAACAGAAGATAAAGCTAGGGAATACTACTCAAGTAAATCAAATGAAGAATTAGAAAAGTTTGAGGTAGTTGTTGAAATTAGCAAGAGTATTTGTGGTGATACAAATACTGTCCGCTATTTTAACCCAGATGGATGTGATTGCTGTTGTAAAGGTGAAAAAGGTAGAACTTCAGTCGTTGAAATGTTGGTTTTGGACGATGAGGATAGAGACTACATATTGCGAAGCGATTTCTTAGGTTGGAAGAAAGCTCTCAATGATAAAGGTTTTCTTGAGTTGAGAGATCATGCTATTTACAAAATAAAGAAAGGTGAGATAGATATTAGGACTGCTATTTCTCGTGTTACCGGACTATTGAAAACAGACACAAAGACCGTTTATAAAAACATGCTTGACAACATGAATTGATAAGGTTTGTTATGCTTTCTGATTCTATAAAAAATTACTGGGAACTCCTTAATGAATTTGTCTCGGAATTTGTAAGTGATTTTGATAGAAAAACATTTTCTATCAAACAACAAATAAAGTTAATGAAACTTGTCAGGAGGATGTTTTCACAAAATCTCAGCAGCAGCAACATAGCTGAGCAGTTGATCAAGTTTGGGGATAAAAGGCAACAGCAAATCGGTGTAGAGCTAAAACCCGTACTTGAGAAGGGGGGGTTTTCAGAAGCATTCTTGCCTTGGATAGATAAAATGGCCTACACAGCGTTGGCGGCGGGAGAGGCAGCTGGAGATCTCTTAGGGGGGGTTGATAATGCAATTCATGCTTTAAACACTAAGTCTGAATCTTCAGTTGCGCTGATTATCCACATTGGAAAACCATTTTTAGGATTTCTCGTTGTTATAGGAGTTGCTGGGTTGGCAAGTCAGTTCTTCTTTGACGTTATCGCTGAGCTGTCAGATCCAAAAGGCTGGCAAGGGCTGACATATTTTGCATATATGTTTGGTGAATTGATCGGATCATGGGGGGTGTTGGGGCTCATTATCTTGATTGCAATTGCAACAGCTTTGGTGATCTCTTTGCCTTTGTTCGTTGGGGATTTTCGTTTGAAGGTTGATAGGTGTCCACTCCTATACCGACAGTATCGACTGATCCAATGCAATGTATTACTCCGAACTGTTGGTAATTTGATGAAAACAGGAATGAGCCTTAATGAATCATTGGAAATTGTTAGTGAAAAGGCATCCCCATATTTGTCATGGCATGTTGAGCAAATGCTGAAAAAGTTGGATGGAGGTGTTGTTAACATTGGTGATGTATTGGATACCAAGCTGATTAATGAGGCTGAGATTAACGCCGCTAAGATATTGGGAAATAGCGGGGGAATTATCGAAACGCTTATTACGTCCGCAGATATTCATCATCAGGAGCTGATGGATGAGGTTGGGGTAATTAAATTCTTTGGTGCGACAATTATAAAAACAGTTGCTATTTTTGTTGGTGCTTTAATCGCGGCTGGGATTTTGTTCGGAATTATCGATTTTATTAATAATGTCAATGTTTAGATTTGAGGGAAATATGAAAAATCAATCCACCAGTGTTAACAATAATGAGCTTAAAGCTTTTTTCTCCAACCGCCAGCGTGGGGCGGCTATTGTCGATAACTTGTTAGGGTATTCAATTGCTGCCATGGTCTTGGCTTTTGTTGTATTAATGGCCCCTTCTGCCTACCTCAGTATGAAGATTAATGGTGCCAAGGCTGACGCCCAGATAATCCAAACAGCGTTGAGAGATTATAAGCTGTCAGGTCGCCCAGACTTCACCGGTTTGACTATCTCTAAACTATGTACGGATGAGTACATAACGCAAAAGAGCATCTGTGGTTCCTCAAATGATGGCAAAGGAACTAATCAGTTTGGTGGTGACTGGACTGTTCAGCCAAATGCTAATAAGGCCCGTGCAGATGTTGGATTTAGCATGCCAAATGATAGTACCCGTGTGAACAGGGTTGCTGATGCAATGGCTGGTTTAACTTATCAAAACTGTAGCCAGGCTGCCGGATGTGCAACGCTGAAAGTCTCTTCCACGCTGATAACGATGACAATGTAAAATGACCATCAATATCAGGCGAACTTCTGGATTCACTGTGGTTGGCGCCGTTTTGGCGCTGACTATCTCATCTGGAATTGCTTTGATTTTAGCGAGTACGTTCTACCCTATACTCAGTTCATCATTTGAGCGTTATCAAATAAATCAAGCTGTGGCGGCCACCTTTGTTGCTTTAGAAAACCACTATGGATTCGAGCGGCTGAGTTCTGGTTGTATGACAGCCTCTGGAAATGTCCCACTTGCGAAGTTGATTGCTGATCAAGGGTTGGACTCGAAGTTGGTTTTAAATAGACCTTGGGTTATAAGAGCCCAACTGGTTAGTGTAAATGGCATTCCTACCAATAATGTTGTTTCTGTAGCATTTCCATCAAAGAGATATTTGTCACTCGGTTTAAACCCCTCGGTAATAAGGGGGTTGACGGTCGAGTTTTGGCGCGAAGTGCCTTATAGGGATGTTTCCTGGGATAGTTTTGATAAGGGCTCAAAATGTTACAAATGAATGGGAAGAGGCAAAAGGGATATTCTTCAGTCATTGGAATTTTGATTGTGTTAACCTTTCTTTCCATTGCGCTTGTCGAATATGGGAAGTTACAAAAATTAAAATCATTGCAGGATGATGCCGAACGATTTGCATCACACGTAAAGTATATTCGTCAGCAGGTCATTGCTTATCAAAGTGATCGAGTTTCGGCTGGAGCAGGATTGAATGATGGGGGGGCTTCATGGTTTCCAAATTCCTGGGCTGATCTTGAAGGCAAATATGTCAACGCTTGTTCTACTGCTGATAATAATGCTGGAAAATGTCGTAAAGCCAGTCAAACCCCTTGGGGAGGAATAATCTCTTTTCAGAAGGCTGTTTCCCCTGGTATGTCTCATTACCAGTTAAAGTTGATTATTCCAATTCCTAAAATAAGCAGTACCTTTAGGCTTGGGGAGCGACAAAGTTACTTGGCCGCTTTAGGTGGCATCCCTGGAACATCGTTTAATTCAGTCTCTTCACAGGTTATTGTGTTAGTTGACCGCATAGGCCAAGAATTGCAACATGAGGCGCTATTGGCTCGTTCCGGGGATACAACTTTGCTTGGGGATTGGGATGTTGGTGGGAGCTATGCGATAACAAACACCCGAGACATAACCATAAGGAATTCTGATGGTAGTCAACGCAGTCTTGCTGCGGGGTTGCCTGTGATGGTAGTGCACCATGGGGAACGTATAAACAAACATAAATGCCCATCTGGCTTTTCTCCTGATGCAATAGCTTCAATTAAAGGGATTTATAACCGTACAGAACCAAATTTGTTTTCTGGTGTAAGTTCATCAAGAGCTTACGTAACTGCGTATTCTGCTTATTGGATAGCTGGACTGGATTATTGGGCAAATGTAAAAGGGAAGCCGACATTACTCCATGACGGTGAAATAAAGGTTGAGCTTGTTTGTAAGTAGAACTTTTTAAAAACTGAGGGAACTTGTCATGAAAAAAGTAATTTTGGGGATTGCTGTTGTACCGTTTTTACTTACTGTCGCTGAAGCTAAAGTGACGTACTCTGATGCTGTAAACAGTCACAACAAGACGTTTTCACAGTATAAGGGGTTATCAAACACCGATAGCCAAGCGGCCTGGGATGATGCTTTCCATCAACCAACATATAGCGACGGATCCGGGGGGAGTGGTAAGTTGACTGTTGTTTGGACGGGGAAGTCGCAGAGTCTGAAAAACTCATGGGGGAACGGTGCTTACCTAATTGACGTTGGTGATCCATATAATGCCTCTGAAACTGTTGCTACGGTTTGGATTTACGTGGATGGCTCTAATCACACTAAAAAGCGAGGGGGGGGGCCAAGTCACTATGGGTATGACAAGTCTTGGTGGGTTGTGTATGAAAATGGGGCATTCAATGCGGCTGGAGCTAGAGAGTCAAAGCCTTTTATTCTGTCTATTGCCAAAGCAGATATTTCAGTAAAGATGTATAGCGACTGTACGCCAGGTCAACGACAAACATCTTCTCTGTATTGCCAGTCGGGTTATAAAACGTGTGAGCCAGGGGTTGAAAGTCGGACATGCGCGTCAAATGGAACTTGGGGGCCGTATTCTACAGATCGATTGCCGCAATGCGCTTATGGCAATCAGATGTGTAGATAGTACACTCATTCAACCCTTTCATTTATTGGATAAAGATCTATGCCAACACCTAAACTAACTGACGAGCAGTTTATTGTGCTATTGAAGCTGAGCAGAGGGGATTTTAATGCTCCTAGTACAATTGCAGCTAGGATGGTGCTTGTCGATGGAGCGACTAATCAAGCCGTCAAAGCTGTGACAGGAGTTAGCAAGGAAAACCTATATGATGCGGTCGGGCGGTGGGAAGAAAAAGGGCGTTTGATTCGAGAGGCTTATGGCCCAGAGGGGAGTAAGTCAGATCAATTCGACCTGCTGGTAAAGTTATGTCGCGGTGATAGCAACGCAAATAGTACGGTCGCTGCCAGGATGGTGCTGGTCGATGGAGTAACTAATCAGGCTGTCAAGGCGGCTACGGGGATTAGCAAGCAATCTTTATATAGTGCTGTCAAGCGGTGGGAAGAAAAAGATCGCTGGATTAGAGCTGCATATTTAGATGGAAAATAAGTATTGACAGTGAAGCTCTAGGGGTTTACTGTTGGAGGTAGATAGGTTGTAGGATGATAAATAGGAATTTATCCCATGAAGAAAAAAATATGCTCGATAGCGATACTCCCTTTGATTTCTCTAAATGCCTTTGCTGCTCAAGACGGTAATGCAGTATCTTGGGAAGATAGCGATGGCACCGTTTATATGGAATGTACGGGGACAGTTATTGGTGGTCGATGGGTTCTAACTGCTGCTCATTGTGAGGACAAAGCTTCCCTGGGGGTTGATACTTTTAGGAATGGGAAAGTGTCAATCAAAAATGTTGTTAACCATCCTGATTATCATCCAGATTTGAAGCGCGATATAGCTGTTTGGGAGCTGGCTGCTCCGGTAGATGTCTATTCATTTAATCCGTTATCAATTGGCAACATAAGTGAAGGGGCGGTTGTTGAATTCAATGGGTTTGGTGGCAGTTTTCCTGTGCTGAATGCCGTTTCTTTAGAGGTTGGTGCTAGTGTTGAAAGTGCCCCCTATCGTTTAGTTACTAATGATATTGGAAAGGGGTATGCCATTCCTGGTGATAGTGGCGCTGCGTACTATTCAAATGGAAAAATTGTTGGTGTTTTGAGGGGGATTGAAGGAGGGATTAGACTGGAAGGGAATTCACAATTTATTCTCAATGCTGTGAACGCCTGGAACTATCCAACCCGAGCTGAAACTAATGGCGCCGGTGAGGTAGAAATTACTGTCCAAAGCCTTCACTCCGATACGGTGGTTGATAATGCGTCCACTTCTGGTGATGCAACAATTGTTGGGGGAACCTGCTTGGGGGAACAGGTGGAGCCGTTTGAAACTTGCACTTATGTTGTTTCTAGTAATGGTTTTGAGGGACAACTCAAGAGTGACGGTCTTAGTGTTACGCTTAACAAGGGTAAAACCAAACCTATTCCTCCACAGCCTGAGCCGGACGGGGAATCGTCAGGTGGTTCATTTGGCTGGTTTTCATTAGCTTGTTGTGCAATGCTCGCTTGGTTCCGAAGGGAAAAGCATGCGTGATTTTTTATTGGAGTTGGCAGCTTTGGCTGCCACCTCCATTGTTGTATCTATGCTTGTTAGTTATGTTTTGAAACTGGATTTTAAATTCAGGGTTACAACTCCAAAAAAGCTATGGTTGTGTCGGGTTAGGCAGCTATTTACATGGCTTTGCTACATAACAATTTGGTTTGTTCCGACATTATGGTTCGTGGGGTATGACGCTACAGCTATAACGTTACTTGTCCTAGTAGCTGCAATACTCCAAAGCTTTTTTTTACCGCCAGCGTACTATTTTGATGATGCCAAGAGTTTGCTTTTCACTCTGTCGAAAGAAGGGGCTGAGATTCACTTGCAGGACGTATTGATGTTTGGTAAGTCGTCTTACAGAGATCTGAGAAAAGTAGTGCCGAGGCTCTTAGAATTGAAGTTTGCCGATCGCGTGGTGATGCAATCCCCTCTGCTAAACAAAAGTGGAGAACCAAGAGATACAGTCCTGTTGAGAAAGGTGTTAGGAGAGGTTCATATAACAAGTGAGCAAGTGCCAATAGCTTCTGAGTTATTAAGTAAAATAGCACTGGCTATAAAGTTTGTTCGTTCAGGTCGGGATTGGAGAAGTGCCTTTTTTTGGCACAAAATCACTATTTCACGCTATGATTAGCGCTAAGTGTGTTAGCCATTGAGTCGTCAACAATAGATGAAGATAAACAACCTGTTCCAAAGTGCATACGTTAGACGTTTGATACTGGCATATGTGATTGATGAAATCGGGCCGTTGAATACTGTTGCGTTAGCTGAAAAGCTAGGATGGTCTAAAAGTACAGTAAAAACAAATATTGCAGGGATCTCAGATCTTGGGATTTTGGTGGAATTTGTGGGTTCTCCCAGAAGTGGGGGGTATAAGTTGGTTTCGTGGGGGCCAATCAGTAAGTCTTGGATTAGGCAGCATTACGTGGAAATTAGTGAAGCATTATCGGACTTTTCTTCAAGTCCTGGGAGTGAAGAAAATGTTTAAAAAGTTATTAAATCTAAGTGTGGCAGTTCTTGATGAAGTTTTAACTGATGCTAGTGATGAAGAAGAAGAGAAAGATCGCCAACTGAGAGGCTTAACAGTGGGCCAATCAGTTTATGTTGATGGTGAATCATTGACCCTGGAAGAAGCGCGAGACAAGCAGAATCGCGGTGAGCTCTATAACCAGTATTACTCTTGATTATTTGGCATGCCAAAGATTTAAATACGAAGTCATCGAGGGGGATTTTAGAGAGCTAAGCAAACCATAATCTTTCATAATCTTAGTCCTGAATAAGGGGGTGAGATTTGTATGGAAGGTTTAAGATTTAGGGCTCTGATACTTTTTTGTGCTTTTTTTATTTGCGTACCAGTTAGTGGCGTTGGTAATGCCGCCCCTTTCAAGGTAGAGGTGTTCTACCATGGAGAGTCTAACAATTCGTTACCCCTCCCCCTTCCCTCCGAGTTCCCTGGAGAGATTATCTACTACCAGATGGATAAAGCTTCGGGGTTATTGCAAGAAGTTAATTCCAATATTCCCAACAACCTAGAGCAGGCATCAGCCCATATGTCCAGGTTTATGAATAGTGCAAATGGGCGGCAGATCTTTAAAGAAATTGCGGATTCTTATCAAAGTGTTGGAAGAGCTGTGGCACTTCAGTTGCCAGAAATTCCTGCCGTGGTGATCAATGAGCGGTACGTAGTCTATGGAACTACTGATGTAGCCGCTGCCATACAGTCATACAAGAAATGGAAAGAAGTTAATGAATAAGTTCGTTCTATTGATATGGCCTTTGCTGATCACAATTTGTCAAAATGCAGGAGCGACTGAGAAGCTAGATAGTCTGTCAATAATGGAGAGTTCTTTGTCTCTTCAATGTGTTGATTGGAAACCTATCGGTGTTTGTTTTTGGTTGAAGTGTAGGCCATTCCCTCCTTCGTGTTCAGTAGAAACCTCTTTGAAAGTGAGACACTACACTCCCGATGCAGTTGTCCAGGTATACAGCAATCCAGGTGATGTACCATGGCCTGAAATGTCATTTCTTTCAGAGTCTCTATCTCTAAAGCAAACGGCTACAACCCCGGCGAACGGGCGAGAGAAGTCAGAAAGCGGGAAAAGCCAAAGTGCCAAAGTTATTACTCGACACGTAGATGTTATTGGAAGTCCAAGCCTTATTCCAGTATCTGAAATGATTGGTAGCATGGAGTATGGTTGTAAATCTGGCGCAACTCCTTACATGCCCTATTATGTGTCAATGCTAGATTATTTTTCATGGAAATTTCCATATGGTGATCTTCTGAATCCTGCTTCTTTCGTCCCAGGGATGCGAGAGGTTGGTGAGAGAGAAGATGGTGAGAATGAAACCTTTTTATTCAAAGGTAAGTTCGGCAATGTTTATCCAAGAATTGGTGCGCTAGTCCAAAATGATTCATATAAAGCTTCAGCGGTTTTTGCACAACGAGCTGCGGATATAGTTACAGACAAATCAGCTCTTCATGTATATCAATTTTTAGGGGAGAAAAATGGAAAACCCGGATGGTGGCCGCCGAAGCAAATAAAAGAACACACATCACTACATGGAAAATGGAGAATGCTTTATCCAAAAATGGAAAGCGAGTGTCATATTTTTGGTGAATCTTCAACTAGATCTGATAAAGGCGTTTTTGATGGATATCAACATCGCCGCTCTCCTGATTTATTGGCGGGATTTGAGTTGTGGCGCCCTTATGAATGCTGCGAGAAAAAAGGGCAAATATTTTTATACTCTGTTGACTCTGGGACAAATAAGTAATGGTGATAATTAAGAAAGGATTAAATATATTGGTGTTGTCAGTTTTTTCCTTCGGGGTTATCGCTGATACTCAAAGAGGTGAAATCCAACCATGGCTAGTATATGAAATTGGGGGCAAAGCTAAAGTTAAGCAACGCAGGAATTTCAACATACCAGTAGGAACGGGCATTCGATGGAAAATGCCTCAATGCGGGAATTTTGATATGTCGCTTTCCATCACAAATATAATGAATGGGATTACATCTGATTTAGAGAATATAGGTAAAGAACTCGTAGCTTCAGCTACGGGGGCCGTTTCTAATTGGCCTATGACTGAGTTAGCTAGGACTGATCCGCAACTATATGAAATGATTCAACAAGGTAAATTGGAGGCTAGCGAATTATTCAATACATCGGTTAGTTCCTGCGAAGCTGTTTCGTCAAAGGTGATTAAAGACGGTTATGGAACAGTAACCCAATTGTCCAGCTGGGTTGATACGTCCCAGTTTGAGGCGTGGGCCTCAGCAGCATCAAGCAATGATGATATTGTCCAAGTTGACGAAAATATAAAGAAAGATGCAGGTAAAGATGGTGTAACTTGGATGGGTGGCGATAAAAAGGGCGGTGAAAATCAGGCCCCTATTGAGGTTGAAAAAGATGCTGTAAGAGCGGGATACAATCAGCTGGCAAGTCGAAATGTAAATGACAAATCTCAACTGAATGCTAATGCTGATAAGACTCCATGGTATGCCAAATATTGGGAATCACCCAAAGAAGCTGAAGAGTGGATCTCCTCTGTTGTTGGAACCACAACAATAAGAACGTGTGAAGATTGTGGGGAACGCTTAAAAACAGTTCCAGGGAAAGGAGTTTATCCCAAAATAGAAGAAGAGCAGCGCCGTATTGAAAAGTCGATAAGCAAACTTGTTGATAATCCAAAAATTGATATTTCAAAGAGTGACCTCGATGAGGTTTCCGCGCCAGGTTATGAAATGACGTTGCAGGTTATCGAGGGATTGAGGGGAGAAGGCGTTTATCGGTCAGTACTCATTGAGAGATTAGCAGAGGAAGTAGCTATTACGGGTACTGTTGAACGGCTAATCGCGGCAAGACGATTGCTGCTATCTGGGAAGAGAGAAGCATATATTGCTCAGAATGCAGAGGCATCAAAAATTTTAGATTCTAGAATTGACGAAATTGGGGCTGAAATGGAACTGCTCAGACAAGATGCTGAATTGAGAACATCTACTAAAGATTCTGTGGCAGTTAAGGTGCTAGAAAGATTAAATCAGAGAAGTATGGCCCCCTCTCCTTCAGTTGCCCCAACAGATATCAGTGATGCATTACGTGATATATCTGGGAGGAAGTAATGTTTAGGAAAATAAAGGTTGCTTTCCCTTTACTCTATGGAGTGGCTACGTGGATTGCGCTGATGGTATTTAGTTTTACTGTAATGATAGTCTTCTCCGCATGGATGATAAAAAGTGAAAATATTCTTAGCTCCGTAGAGCATGTCTATGCTGAGATTAAAAGTTATGGACAATATTTTTTGGTTTTGAGGTTGGTTATAGGGGCCTCAATAATTGTTTTTTGGAAAGAGGTGGTTTGGTTTTTTGAGCGGAGTTTTAGACTGAATTTGATTCAGGTTTTATATTTAAAGAAGATGTGGCCGTTAATGATTGCCATTTTTGTTTTGATAGAAGTATTCAGAGCGTTAAGGTAGGTTGATATGGTAGTTGACAGCACTTTAGACGCATATGCTATTTCGCTTGGTTTTTATATCTATAACATTATGTGGGATGTTTTTGTAGAGACTGGAATAGTTCTTTTACCAATAATTGCTTTGATAGTTAATGCTACAAAGCGGGTGCTCGAATCCGGAATGGAGGATAAAAATACTCGCTCTGCAATAAGAACCGTATGGGTTGGTTCGTTACTAATTATATGTGCTTTTGAACTCGCACTATTTCCTATGGTTAAGTTAAACGTTGATGGAGTCAAATATTTCAAGCGTCAGTGTACTGATGATAGTAATGTTGGTGGAACAGTTTCATCAAGTATCCAGGGAGAAAGTAACGAGTATGTCGTCTCCAACATGAAAGTTCAAATCAATGATCGTGATGTAATGATTCCTGTTCTTTTTTATGTCGCGATCAGAGTTGTGTCTGGATTGAAAAATGAGATTGTTACTCAACTCCCCTGCACTACTGATATTCGATTAGTATCAGACAGCATGTTAACTCAAAGCATCGAGGATGAGGCTTTGAGAAATGAGGTAAGTGACTTTGTGAAGACTTGCTATGATCCTGCAAGAAGCAAGTACTTGAAGTCTTGGAATCGCGGAATTATTGAGGCGGATAACTGGCCGGGCTCAAGAACACTGCTTACCAACAGTGGATACTATAACAACTCGGATGGTGATGGTTTTTATTCGAAGAAGGCTTTGCCTGGGTTTGGTGGTACAACCAATGTTGTTGAGGAATCGGCGAATCTTCCTGCTGATTATGGGTTTCCAACGTGCAAGGAATGGTGGCTTGGAGTTGGTCAAGTTAATACTCCATATGTATCTTCAGAGGCTTTATCTACTCGCCTTTACGATTCACTTTCTGAGTGGTTAAAGAATAATGATAATGGCATTTATGAGGTGATTACTTCAAAGTTAAATACAGTTAAAAGAACTAATTATGTTTATATTGCCAAGAAAGATGCTGTAGTAAGAGAGGCGCTGTTTTCTCCCATTAAACTTCAACAACTGCAATCACTTACCACTACGGACTATGGGTTACAAGGGAAAACATCTGTAACGGACTGGATTTTTAGAGCATTGGGAACTGCTGGGGTTGCTAGTAAATCTATAGAGCAGTTTTCCGGGGCCAGCATGCTCCAGATAGGGATGCCAATGGTCAAATCATTTCTTATTCTTGGAATAATTGTAAGCTTTCTACCAGCCATGATCATGGCTGGTTACAAGTGGAAATACATAGGCGTTTTTATTGGGGTTGTATCATCAATACTCTTCTGGCCTTTCTTTTGGGAGCTTGCCCGTCTTATCGATGACACAATAATTACGGCAATGGGAATAGGTATCTCTGAAGTTAATACGTTAATGCTATCTCAGTGGATCTCTAGTGCGTTTTATTTGTATGGCCCAATTTTATTTTCAACCTGTCTCGGATGGGTTGGAATGGTAAGTGCTGACGGGGCATTCCAGAAGATGGCTGGTGCGGCTGGTTCGGCAGGTCAAAGTGGGCCTGGTGCTGCAAAAAGTGGGCTCAAAAAAACCAAAAATATAGCTAAGAAAGTTGCTACTAAGGGAGCTAAATAATAATGCTTGCTGCTCAAAATATAGGTTGGAAGAATTTGAATTATTTTGGGCAGCCCATTGTTAATTCAAACGCTGAAGTTTCTGCATATGAATGCTTGATCAGAGATTTTAGGCATGGAAACATTTTGAGTCCTGACGAATTCTTTTCCAGTTTGAAAATTGATGATTGGGGGTATCTCTGGCCCTCGTTGTTGGATAAGTACATTTTTATACAGAGAACGATGCCAGGAATGAAATTTACATTGAACGTGAATAGTGTTGATCTGGCACAAAATTCAATATTTGTTCAGCTGATTAAAGAGCAAGTAAGTTTAGGTTTGCTGGATCCACATTGCCTTATCATAGAGCTGACAGAACGTATACCATATTCTCCGGGGGATGTAGCCGATTCGTTGAATTCTTTTTTTGAAATGGGGATTAAATGTGTGTTGGATGATTTCGGGTCTGGTTATGCTAATTTGGCCGCCTTTGGTGAATTACCATTTCAGGGAGTTAAGATTGATAGAGGGATCGTTGCTGAAGTCTGTACTAGCAAAACTCATCGAGTCATAATAGAATCAGTCCTTGATATAGCCTCTGCCAAAGGGAACTGTAGCGTGACGGCAGAAGGTATTGAAGAATTTTCACAGTTTGAATTATTGAAGCAACTTGGGGTTGGATACTTTCAAGGTTATTTATTTGGCAAGCCAGCTCCATTTCAAACTGTTTTTTACCCTTTTTCAAAGGGGCATACGCCGAGAGTCGTTGCCTAAGCAACGCACCCCGCCAGGTGGCCATAAGGCAAAGGCGCTCCGAGATAGCTCGGGAGGTTTATAAACCAATACCTCTGAGGTTAGTCGTACTTTGTACGCGGGATCCGTGAAGGGTCTTTTTTCTTAAGAATTGGCGTATGTTACCCTACCCTTTTATCGCTGAATCCATAAGTTACAAATTAAACCCATGCTGACATAAAACTAGGGTGTCCAATTGGACACCCTTTTCTTTCGCATGCCAAAGAAAAGTAGTAGGATAAACAAGCTGTAAATGAAGATATGTAGGCGCCCTTGGGCTGCCTTTTACACGAACTGAGGTGAAAATATGTTAAAGAATCACTATAAGTCTGAAGAGGCTATTGAGCGAGCAAAGCAACTTTTTTTAGATGGTTGGATCGTCTCTTTGGGTCTATCCGGTAAAGATAGCGGCGCTGCGAGTGTTTGTGTTGTCGAGGGGTTGAAACGGGCTTTTGACATAAACAAAAATGTTGGCCCTCTCTATATCGTAACTACAAATACTACTTTGGATAATATGGTCTTACATGACTATATGATGAGACTTCACGATGATCTGAATCAGTATGCCTCGTTTAATGGACTTCCCATAGAGACTGAAACTCTTCGGCCTTCGTTGTCGAACAATCCTATGGTTGAGTATGTTGGAAGGGGCAAATTGTTAAGAACGCCACAAACAGCATCAAACGGCCGGGACTGTGCTGTTGATTGGAAGATAAAACCAATGGAGAAGTTTCTCAAGAGTGTTCAAAAGAAGCATCAAACTCTAAAGGTTGTTAGTATATCTGGCAGTCGTGATTCAGAGTCAACAATGAGAGCGGCGAACCTGAAAAAGCGGAATGAATCAGCCTATAAAATGGTAAGAACTCAGTTGGGATGGTCTTTGGCTATCATTAAAGACTGGTCTCTATCTGATGTTTGGGGATTGTTTAAAATTCTCAATGAAGGTGATTTTGACTCATATTCATCACAGTTTGATGAAATGAGAAAACACTATTCTGCTGGTAATGGTGGTACGTGTGATTTATTTGCTGGTGCAGTTAGCAGAAAGGAATGCGGTGCTCGTTTTGGTTGCGTTCTCTGTGCTATGAATCCAAGTGATGACAGCCTAGAAGCGCAGATTGCGATCTCTCCTAAAACTTATGGTTTTATGCAGCCATTAAATCAATTAAGGCGTTACATGATTAACACTCTTTTTGATTATAACCATAGATCGTTATTAGGTAGAGAAATGAAAAATGGATATATCAAAGTTGGGATAAATCAATACTCATTAGAGTATCGTATGAACCTATTAAGATATATTCTTACTATTCAGCAAGAAGCGTTTCACCGATATGGTTATCACCCGATTGACCTGATCGATTACGAGGAACTGATAGCTATTCAGTATCATTGGTCGAGAGAGGGAGGGGAGCCTGAACCTGGGATGGCCTTTAAGATTTGGGATGAAATAGTTAACGTTGGTAAAAGTTATCCAATCCCCGAAACGGTAAAGATTGTTCCTCAGTTCAATCCAACATATACCTACTTTCCTCTTGAGGCTTTTTTGGATAAGGATGGCGCTGTTGGGCTCGATGATGAAGGTTTAGATGGAGAATACAAATCTTTGGCAAGGGTGTACTATCGCAAAGGCGAGAAACATAGAGTTGTTAGGTATTTCGAGAGTGAAAAACTAGAAGTCGATTTGAAGGAAGGAAAGGCTATGATGTTTGTTGAATCATTTTACCCTTATCTTGTTGAAAATGGATTTCTTCAAGGGAAGTGCCCTACTGTCATGCTGAAGCATCTGTTGGAAAGCGGTGTTGTCAAAATACCAAAAGGAAGTATAGCGAGGCTCGATAAGGATGCTAAAAGAGCGCAGACACTGTTTTCCCTCCGTACTACTACAGGGCTACCTGTAGAGTTGGCGATCCTGGGTTTCTCACTATCGAAAAGGATACTTGATATTAGCGCCCCTGTTTCTGGAGAGTCCGTTCCACAGACTTGTTTGGTTTTTTAGAGAGTGTTAGTTAATCGGCATATTGCCATTCAAGAAAATAGGCGCTTTGAAGCAGCCTTTAAAACGTAAATAAAGAGGTATTTATGACTATTCATGTTGGTTATTTGGTTGATATTGATCATCCTTCATACTGTTCACCTTCTTATCAGTCTATGGTATTTGAGGCTAATGGAGTTAAAGAAGTAAATGGTGTTGGTATCAATGATTTCGTTTCAAATGTTCAAAAAGAAGAAGGTTTGAGACTGAGATTTGTTGATTTGGAGGGGTATAAAAAGATGTATGCTGAGTGGCTTAGTGACGCTCAAAGTACTCTTTTTGAGATTAATAGCAGCAATTACAATATGTATCTTGAAATGCTTCCTCCATATCGTTGGAGTAGGTGTTTTGGGGTGGAAGTGTTTTGTTACCCAGAAGAAGTCAGTGGTGGTCTTCATCACTGGTTTGCTGAGTATAATAAACGTTGGTTCAGAACCTTAGCACCTAGAGATCTTTCTTTGGAGGATCTGGTTGCAAGGGTTAAATCCAATTTCCATAGGTAATAGGTAAAAAAAACCGGCTTTAAAGCCGGTTTTTTTGTGCCTAGATTGATGTTCACTCAAGTTGGTCTTGTGTCTTTTTCGGGCACCGCGAAACGCTTCACAAGTTGCGTACCCTGCATAATCTCGCAGGTCTATCCTGAACTGTCAATGTTTGGTAAGATATAAGTGTTTTTGGCATATTGCCAATTAAAAAAAACAGGCGCTCTTCGCTGCCTATAATTCGAATTGAGGTTTTTATGAACGAACATTTTATTAAATCTTTTCAGAAAGAAATGCCTGGGGATGTCGTAAGTGCGTTAGTTGCAGTGCTTAACGCTAAGGCATATGTTGAGCTGATCCACCCTGTCTCTAATGCCATTGTTAAAGAGGCGTTGGCAAAATTTCAACCGTTGGTTGCTGATGGGGAATGTGGTCGTGCATTGGGTGCTGTTGGGAAACCGATTAATGATTGGGATTTCATTCATTTAGCAAATGATGATGTTGCTAAGAGCATCCATGATTACTATCTACGTAGGATGGCTGAAGAGGGGTTTTCTTCCAAGAACTCACAGAAATGCCCTCTTTTAGTTGCTGAGTCCACAGTGATGGAGTGTGAAAGTTTGCTGATCGATGTTATGGAGCAGTACACAAATATGAGTAACGCTGATTTGTGTCTGATCGAACATAGGAGAAGTTATCTGGAGTTGACGCTCAACTTTCTAGTCCCGTTGGCTTCAGTACAAAAGATTGAGTTGAATGTTTTAAATCGTTAGCATTTTATTTTGCATGCTAAATCCATTGAAAAAGGCGCCCTTGGGCTGCCTACAATACGTAAAGAGGTGAAAATGAAGTCTGTTTATGAGAAAAACTATGATCTGATGGTTAAGTTAGCCATTATCCGTGACGGAGACGTCAGTAATTATCGTAAGAGTCTATCCCAGGGGTACATGGATCTTGTTGTTGAAAGGAATTCGCTGTTGGATGGGATGAAAAATCAAAACTGTATAGGTTTTTCGATGGCCCATTATTATACCCAAAATGGGGATTTGTGCTCTGATCCAGTGATGGAAATTCTTTTTTATCCTGATTTGGATATGGTTGAAGCTTTTTCTTTTGAAATGAGCATACCTCCAATCTATACGGTAGTTTATTTGGATGAAAAGGTTAATATTAAAGCCAAGAAAGAGCTCAATGATTTCTTGAATCAGTGGCTTCGCAACTTGGTAGAACAAGGTCATGGAGTGAATTGGGTTTCGCAACCCGAGTAAACTGACTATCTAAAGCGCCCTCGGGCGCTTTTACTTTAACAGGCGCTTATTGGCTGCCTTGAATGCGTAATGAGGATAATATGATGTTGTTAAAGACCCCTGAGAATGTTTCACTTATTTGGAAGCATACGTCTTCGGACTTTAAAGGCATATCAGATGGTATAAAGACGGTTATGTGGGCTGAAAATGGTGGGAGTACATTAGGCCCAATAGAATGTATGCCAGATGATGTGTTTGAGGAACAGTTGAAGTTTGCTCTTAGGAAAGAGGTCTGTTTTCAGCGGGATGAAAAGCTATTACCAATATATCGAATGTTTGGGTTTGAGAGAGTGTTTTCTGGAACTAATCAATTCCGGGAAGACTTTCAAACAGTGCTTGATGTTTTTAAAGAATTTGGCAGTGACGACATTTCAAGACAAGTATTTGAAATGATCCGCGACATTTATGTGCCCTTCCCTGATGGGCCCGACTCAGATGGGATTGAGGTGTTGGATGGTGTCTCTGAAGTTGTATGTCCACTAGAACTTAACTTTGGAATGCTTAAAGTTGTTGTAGAACGTCCGAATCAAGTGATTGTTCGTGTATTTGAATGTAATAAGGAAGCTTTGCCTGAAATGTATAAGCAGATGCTTTGTAATCCACACGTCATTAGGCTTCAAGTTATGATGTAATATGATGATGAGAAGAAAAAATCGGCAGGTTTGCCGATTTTTTTCCTTTATCGCTGAACCCTGTTGAAGTAAATGTTTTCTGTGGCATATGGACACAGGTCGCCTGAACTCAGAAACGATGGTTTAAGTGGAGCACATGGGTTAACCTTGACGGTTCATTCGTCCAGTTTCATCGTCTCTAACATACTTTCCAGTAGGCGCGTAAATACCCCCCTTATTACCACAGTTAGAACAGTTAACATCGGTAAAATTGATGACACCACCGACAGTAAGGCTTGCAATACGTGGAGCTTGAAATGTCAGGGTGCCTGTACCATTACAATGTTTGCAAACAACATCATACGTTGTAGATACCAGGTCGCCCCCAATAGTTATGTTCGCAGTTTCGTTATTCATGTTAATTTCCTATGTTCAAGAGCTAATTCTCTTATGATTTATATGGGGTCTTTCAATGCCAAATCCAACGTCTTTCAGCAAGTTAAATATAGAAACGTGGTTTGGCATGCTAAATCATCGTAGATAAACCTCGGCGACATCCCCTCTGAAGTGCCCCAATTCTTGTGATAGCACTTCCCTTGCTTTCTTGTGTCCTACTCGCAAGACCATTTTGATCTCATCTAATCTTTCTTGGGCGTAACTATGCCTTACGCCGTGGAGTCCTTTTGAAAAACCTAATGCTCTGTTTGAGGCTCTGTTAAATGAAGCGGATAATGCATTTCCTGCTCCAATATCGTACCTGGTAACGTAATTGACTCCCCGATCTCTTTTTACAACTGGCTGAGGATGTCTGCGGTTCTCAAGCTTTTCTGCTAGATAATGTGGCAGGTTTACTTCTCTGGTAAGTCCTCCCTTTCCCGTTACCAAGTATTTTACGCCATCTTTTCCTACGAACCTTTCATTTGACCAACTTCTTGATGAACTTTTATTTCCTTCGTCAATCCGTTTTAAGGTAAGTAGTTCATGTGCTCTTAAGCCTGCTTTATATGCGATCTCTACACTTAGAGAATTGCGCTCAGTCATTTTTTCCATTACCCAACCGACCTGTTTGTTCGAGTAGGATCGCGAACGAATTTCTTTTTCTGAGATAGCCTTTACTCTTGGGAGTTCTATGCCAATTGCAATAGAAAGGGCCTTTCTATCACGCTCCAAAGATTTCTGGCTTAGGAAGTTTTCCGCTCTATCTTTTAGATAGTTAGCAGCCATTTCTGGAGTAATATGCTTTATTCTTTTTACACCCATATCTGTAGCTATTTTTGCTAGTGCTAGAGCGGTATCATTCGCGGATCTTACAGATTTAATAATTTGATAGTTTCCTGGTGTGTTCCCACTTGTCTTTTTATCACTTCCTATTTGAGTTTTAGATCGGATAACAGCTACTGCTTGTTCTTTTAAACTTCTAGCCATTTTCCTTACCTTTATTTAATTCATCGTCAATTCTGTGATAGGCACTTTTTACCCCTGCTGGGCTAAGTTTTACTCTTTTAAACTCTCTTAACCACAAGGAAATATCTTCAAACGTAAACCCGTATACTTCTCTAAGAACTTTGGCTTCACCGAAAAATCTTCTTAATTTTGAGCCACTGTATGCTTTTCTCTTTCTTCTTTCTCTAATTTCTGCTTTAAGTTGGAGTATTCTTTTTGCTTCTTTTTCAAGCTTTATTTGGTCTGCTGTTTTACCTTGATTTGATTTTTTGCAAATATAATTGTTTGTCATATTATAGCGTTTCATTTGTCCGATTCGTGATGCTGTAATTGTATCGTTTCAAAGTGGTAATTTCACGCAAAAAAAAACGGTTCAGCATTATGGGTTCTTGTAATGGGGTGCCTTTTGCGTCAATCCCAACACACAAGCGCGCTCTAGGTTGCAGCGCCAGCGTAACCTAGAGCGCGCAGCGCCGGAAGAGGAGGGGCGATTGCTCTTGATGCCCATCCGAAGTTGGCGCGTGTGTTGGCACGATCTTTTCACTCGATGTGAAAAGGCGTGCCTTTGACGCAAAAGGCGTAATGACCTCCGGGCATTTCGCTTTTTGCATAAAGAGGGGGGAGATATGCACATATCCATACGGAGCGTAGAGCTTCATTTACTCGAAGCTGTAGTGTGGGTATGTGTATATCTCCCCCCATCCTTATTATTGG
Source organism: Shewanella sp. Iso12 (assembly GCF_012030025.1). Classification (NCBI taxonomy): domain Bacteria; kingdom Pseudomonadati; phylum Pseudomonadota; class Gammaproteobacteria; order Alteromonadales; family Shewanellaceae; genus Shewanella; species Shewanella sp. Iso12. The sequence goes on along the minus strand of NZ_JAAUHW010000018.1, from coordinate 15,444 downwards.
CCGACTTATCCACAGGAGGTGTAATTTAAAAAAGGATAAAAAGCTTGATTGTTCGCCCAATATATGAGACGGTTGCATTCAAGAAAGGCGGTCGTTTACCTGCCTGTTATTCGAATAGTGAGGTTTAATGTGTATAGCCAAATACAAATACTGAATAGTTCAAATAGTCCATTGTCAGACATTCATGGACTTCAATACGAATCCAAAAAATCATTCCTTTTTGATCTACTCCAAGCTTTCCAAGCTGCCTGGAGTGAATTTACTGTATTTAAATCAAGAGAGAATCCTATGCAAAGTGAAAGCATTTTGACATTAGATGCTGGCTGGATAGCTCCGACTCCTGCTGATATCGCTGAGTTTAAAATGTTTACTGGATGGTCTACCGGAGAACTCGCGAGAGTTGCTGATATATCTCCAAAACATCTGAGAAACTTCTTTAAAGAGGATTTTTATATCCGGCGTGGAGAGAATGGGAGAATTAGTTATTCTGTTTGGAGGTTTTGGTTAGAGAACTTTGGCTTTGTTGAACCAAAGAAACTTGAACCTCTGAAACCATTTATCAGAGCTGCTATTTTTACTTCTGATAGTAAAGAGTGGGTTAAGCCGAACATTTCTGAATTCCGAACCCTAGCGGTTAGATCGGGTTCTGCTGACTCAACAATAGCCAGGTTTCTAAATCAACCTGAACCTTTGATAAAACATCTGTTACATTCTCCGGATAAAGGGCCGGAGCCATTTCATATTCAGCATGCAGATTGGATTTCATTTCTCAATCGCATACGGATGAGAACATTAGCTGATTATATGGCACCGCCTATCATGCCAGATAGTACCCTTTTGCCAGTGGGAGAGGGGTATGAGCCACCAAATCCAAAGATTGTCAGACAATTCATTGCATGGACAGGACGCCGCCCGGAAGAGCTATCTGCCATATTTGGTATTGATGCTAGTAAGCTTACGTTTTTTGCATCGAATCGTTCCGCTCGTACCACGGATGCCAGTATTCCATCCACTGTATTTAGTGCTGATGGTTGGCGAGCCCCCACATTTCGTGAATTGAGGACATTTATGAATGTCTATTCATTGGATCCTATGGAAACTGCCAAGAAATTGCGGCTTTCACCCCGCGAAATGAAAATTGCATTGATAACGCGAGATAACACTAGCGAAAAGGAAGCCCCACTGGATATAGAGCAGAGCGATTGGTTTTCGTTGCTAGATGTTTTGAAGATCTTTGATATGGCCCAGCTGGACAAACTCACTGAGCGTGAGAGTCGGGCATACCACATTAACTATTCCGTATGGCGCTTAATGCTGACGGCATTCGGTATTGTTGAACCTCTGAACTTCCAACGCAAAATGTAGATTGACAAAAGCCGGGAGCTTATAACCTGTTTTTGTTGTGCCCCTGAATCGTTAGGAGCGCGTATGATAACTAACTTAACTGAGCAGTTTCATTCTGCTCGTGTTCGCAATGATTTGCCTGCGGCTGCTAGAGCGGTTGATATTTTGCAGTATCGCTATGCTCTATCATTCGATGAAGTGATTGCCGTTCTTGTTACAGAAGAGCTGCATGAGTCTGAGCTGATTGAATATATTAAACGGATAGAACGATATCGTAAGAGTGCGATGCGATAGTTATCCTAACTACCGCACCGCTTCGTCCTTGAAATATGGGTTTTTACATGCTCCTTGGTATGGTGGCCTGTTACGGGCAGCCGAGAAGCGCCCTTCTTCTTCTTCTGGTAAATGACCAGAGGCATAAAGGGGCATTATATCGGAATCCAATAGGAATTGTCGTTGAAACGATAGTGTTTGAGATTATTTAGCATGCCAAATTGTTCATCATTGGGACTGTATGGGTTCGCTTTAACTTATTATAGAAATGATCCAGCTGCTATGTTGGAGGCGTTTGTTGATGATGTTGCTAATGTAGCCAGTCAGGTCAATGTGGATTGGTACCAGACTCGACATGTTGTTACGTTGGATAGCTGCAAAGTGAAAACGGGAGTCGTAGGACTTGAATTAGCGGACAGAGGACGGATCTGGGTTATCGGTCATACCAGTGAGTATCTTTGGACAGATCAAGAGACTGGAGAGCAGAATTTGCTCCGCTTCCCAACTATTTACTTTAGAAATTTTAGGAAACATTTCCCTGAACCTGTTGTTTTTAAGGGGTTTGATGTTCTTTATGCGAAATGGATTAATCATCGAGGGGGGAATCGATTCTCCAGGTTGAATGAAACATCTCAAAAGAGTGCCAGGGAGCAACATTTAAAGAATCTTCGGGCTGAAGACGCGAGGTTGCGGGATGAGGCTACAAGGCGAGATTTAGCTTGGATGAACAAGTTGCCCCCATTTTCTGATAGTGATTATGACGGAAGTTATTTTGAAAAGAAGCGGATCCCTACTAGCGTTGTATCTCATCTGAATTGTCGTGTGGGTTTCACCTCAGTTGGTGTTACCGGGCGATTCATTGGTGTTCCCGTTTTCGATACGAACTCGTGGAAATTTTTGTGTATGCAGCGACTATATGACTCAGGCCAGAAAATGTTCCGTAAACATTCGAACTTTTTTGGGGGATGCGTTGTGGTTCCTGGAGGGGGGCGGCCAGAGCCAGCTCCTGGACAACCGATATACATAATGGAGAGCTATGTTGATGCGGTATTAGCTTTCAGCCTAACATCATCTTGGTCTATAGCAGCATTGAATGCTGATAATATCGTGCCAATTTCATTAGCTCTAGCAAAGCAATTTCCCGATTCCCCTCAAATATTTGTTGCTGATAATGATCAGTATGGTGATAGTAATGCTGGGGTAGATCGTTGTGAAGAGGCTATAACAAAGAGCCCCTTGCAATCGGTCTATCTGATTATTCCTCAGTTTCAAGAGAAAGAAAAATCTCTTAGATATAAAGATCTCACCGACTATGACAAAGCTTATGGCCGTTCTGAAACTAAAAAACTGCTCGTTTTGCCTTTGATTTCTTAAAGGTTAGTGTTAGATTAATGTTTCATCGTGCTAAGCACATTGACACATATAGGCGCCTTCTGGCTGCTTTTAAAACGTATAAAGAGGATTATTATGGGTTTATCTACATTTCTGTCTGATATGCTGGTTTCTGCTGTCTCCATTTCCGTGTTACTGATGCTTTGGATTCAGGTTCGGAAAGGACGACAGGAACAAGTAAAGAGACAACGAATTTTTTAACAGAAGAACCCGGTCATGATTGACTGGGTTTTTTTTTATGAAAAGGAGCTGCTTTTTGTAGGGAATTTCATACAGTTGGGTTGATGGAACTTTGGGATAATGTGATAACTCGTCTACCAATGAAGGCACTGTTGTCAATGGGGTTATCGAAAACCGGATCATCGTTGGTCTGGGTATGTCTGCTCGGGGACGCTTTGGAAGTGGCAAGAAGGTTATCTAGGAGTTCTATCAGGATCAATGAAGAGCAAGCTGATCAGCTTGCCGAGGCACTTGAGCTGGCATCTGCTGACGCTTTTGCTTTTGATGGAATTCTTTATGTTTTGGTTAGGCTTCCAGGTAGTTCATTTATACACAAGTTGAGTAATGATGGTAACAGTTGCGTTTGAGCTGAATAATTGGGAAAAAACATTATCATTTGTTAAGGATAACATTGATAAATTTGATGATGAAATTCAAGAACAAACTAATTTAGATGAGTATTTGAGACACGAAATTGAAATGCTGCTCTATTCTGAGATAGAGAGAAATGCAATAAAGTTTAGTGGTGTTGAATATAGTTTTTTTGAAAATGTCTGTCACTATCCTACCCCTGGTATTGCCTGTGTTTATACATTAGGTGATATTCCAAGTGTTAGTTGCAATGAGTTTGAGCTTAATTGCTCTATGTCCGAATTTATTAAGAATATTAGAGCATCTTTATATGTCTATTTAGACTGAGGAATGTATGGCAAGAACCATGGATATATCTGATCTCGATGATCTTGAGGTTGAATATCTTTATCGTTTTAGGATGTGTAAAACTGAAAAAACATTAGATATGATGCTGGAAAGGCTTGAGTCAAAAGCCCTCTCATCAAAAGCAAAGAATGCAATCAATAGAGCTTGGTGCTTCAGGTGTGAAGAATTGAGCTTATTTGATTGATATTAAAAGGTTTTATCTTTCACCAACTCAATTTCATGGAGTGTGTATGGCCTCCATGAAATTCTTTCAGAAAATGCAAAGGTATCACTAAATAATACATTCATATACACTTCTGTGCTTGAAATTGAACTGTGCCCTAACCACGATTGTAGTATTCTGGCTGGTGTGAAATGCAGTACTGCATTTACAGCAAATGAGTGCCTAAATGTGTGAGGGCTAATATGAACTTGAAAAGGCCCATTTCTATCAATATATCTTTCAACAGTTTCTTCTATCCATCTATTTACCGTGCGTCTTACGCAACTGAAAAATCTTCGGGAAGGCGATAATTGCTCCGTTACTATATACGATTTTACCCTTTCTATAAAAAGTGGATCTGATATGGGGACTTGTCGCAGTGGAAGTGTTCCAAGAAGATCTGTATCTGAAAATTTTCTTCTCCTTTTCTTGGTTATTTTTTTAGAATCATTCCTTTTCTTTAAGGTTGGAATGTTTACGTAGTTTGCTCCATTCTCTGAAAAGACAAAATGTCTAGGGGTTAGCAATAACATCTCACTTACTCTACAACCTGTCATATACATTATTTCCATAGCGAGTCGCCTTTTTACATTGAGCTCTGAATCTATCAGTAAAACGGCTTCCGGCATCAACAAATAAGCTGGCATTTCGTCATGGCGCTGCAATACTTCAGCTCTGGTCTGCATCAAGTAGTTCCAATTAACTTGAACTATGGGAGTGGTCGATGCAATCGTTGAAAATCCTGTTTTTGAAAGTTGATTCATTTAGCCGCTCTCTATGTCGTGTATTGTGTCTTGTGATCACAGAATACACCTATTTCTATAATTGGGATCTTAGCTTGGAGTGAAAACTGATGTTTTTTCCATGGAAAAAATGAAAAATATAATTTAATCAATAAGTAACGTAATGATCGCAAAATATAGTCAAGTGTGACATAACCAAAATCTCTTGCCTTTGAAGGTGTAAGGTTGATTTGGCATGCTAAATCTCTGTCTCTCTGTCTCTACTAGCTCTGGCGATTTGATTAGGGTAATGTTATATTTGATTTTGTTAGATCGTGTTTAATACACCAAATAAAATAGGCGTTGTTGATCAACAGCCTCTCAAATGTAAGTTAGTTTAGTGAATATGTGTGCAACAATTGACCACGATATTGCCTCTCTGGCATATCAGGAAAATATGTTATTTTTCCCAAGTTCGTTAAATGTAAATACCGGAAATTTTTATTCTGTTGAGGAATTTAAAAAAATCTGCGACCAATTTGACGATTCTTTAACTATGCGTAGAAAATGGACTCTCAGGAGTAAACTAATCACTGATAAATATATGGGTGGATGGTTAACCAAGGAGCAATATTTTTTACTTATAGCTTGGAGTGATGGGTTAAATATCAAGTAAAACAGGCGTGTTATCACTGCCTTTAAAACGTAACTTAAGAGGATAATATTATGAGTATTAATTTTACTGATGCTTCTGTGTCTCCAGTAAGTATGCCACCTAAAACCGAAAAATCTATTGATGAGTTAAATGGAATATTGATTCAGTCTTTATTCGAAGCGGTGAAAAATTCTCTTTCCAATAATCGGATGCCGGAACGTGATTTAAGTTTTGCAAACGATGAAATATTTAAGCAATTGGAAGTGCTCGCACCTGAAACTGCAAGGTCTTTTACGTGTTATTCGAAAGGATTCTTGGACTTCATAATGCCAGATGCTTATCTTGATGTATCTCATGAACTTCGTTGTCAATGCTGGCGTAATGGTTGGTTTGCAGCTAAGGAGTTTTTGAATACTGAAAAGTTTGAGGTTAACGGTTATGTTGTTCAGTTCAACCATATCTTTGATGAGTATATAGTATCTCATGATGTTATCGGCAGCGCCGTATCTGGACATGATGATTTCTGGATGGCTATTGAAGATTGTTATAAGGGCTAGTTGTTGCTAGTTTGTTTGTTACACATCACAATGAGAACCCGACACTTTAAGTGTCGGGTTTTTCTTATATAATAGTACAGCTTTCTATGCTAACTGCATAAAAACAAAATGGGCGCACAGTTGTGCTGCCCTTGAAAAGTATACGTTTAGCATGCTAAATGTAATTTGTCGATTGATGGGCGCCTTTGGCTGCCCTTTATACGTAAAGATAAAGAGGTCTTTTATGCTTCCAAATGAATGTAAGAGTGAGTTTTGCAAGGTTTTTAACGGAATAAATGCTAAACACCACCGATATCGGGTTTTTAGTGATTTCTGTATGATGGCCGCATGTTCTATTCAAAACGCATTTCTTAAATCTGAAGAGATTGAGGAACGCTATCTGAAGGTAGCAGCTAATTATTCTAAAGATGAATTGATTAAGTTCTCTACGTTGTTTGCTATTACTACCCTAGCTCTAGAAGAGCCGAGTGATTTTCTTGGCAGCATTTTTATGGAGTTGGGGTTGGGCAGTTCTCATACGGGGCAATTTTTTACTCCATATGTGGTTTCTCACGCGATGGCTGAGATGACGTTCGATGAGAACAGTATAGCTACTATCAAAAAGAATGGGTTCGTTACCGTCAGTGACCCGGCGATTGGAGCGGGTTCTACTATTATCGCGTTCACAGAAGTTGTAAAGAGTAGAAAACTGAACCCACAGGAATGCGTGTGGGTGAGCGGTGTAGATATAGATCCCACTGCGGCGGCTATGGCATATATTCAGTTATCTTTGCTGGGGATCCCTGGTGAAATAGTTGTCGGAAATAGCCTAAGCATGCAATTTGAATACTCATATAAAACTCCGATGCATTATGTAGGTGATTGGGAGAGCCGCTTTCGTTTGTCTCGAATGTTTAATAAAATTAAGGGATTATTTTCATCTGAAATTTCATCTGGAATTAGAACTGAGCATGAAAAGGAAGGCGTTCTCGAAGATAATTCTTCTGCAAGTAGAAAAGATGATATTCTTTTTCGTGACGTATCCAGCTTTGGTGAAAGCATACAGCTAGGTTTGTTCTAAAAGCAAAACCCCACTTAGTGGGGTTTTTTGTGTCTCATCTCTGAACGTTCTGATTTCAGTTTCTTCAGTTCTAATCTCAGTGTCCTTATTACCTCTAGATTGACAATTTTTTCTCTGAGCAGTACAGATACTTTCTCGTCTTTATCATTTGGAGATAATTTTAGATTTCTATCAAGTCTCAATTTTCTTAATTTAATCGAAATTTCGTCAGATTTCTTAAATGCAGAAATTAGCTTCTCGCAGTAACTAACACTTCGCTGGTAGCTGTTAAGAAACCATTCTTGGTTTTCCTTACATCCTGAATTAATAATAACTATTGATTCATTATATTTTCCCAGTGAGTATTCCGCTAATACTGATCCAGTTAAATCTTTTGACTCATTTTCTGGACTTGTAATTTTACTGAGTAGTGACCTAGCTTTTAAAACCTGATCAAGATCGAAGTGAGTATTTTCCATAGGAACCTCTATTAGTGCGAAGTAAAGGCAGCTCATCGAGCGCCTGAATCATTTTCCAATGTGAGATTAAATATTAATCAATATGTAAGTGGGATGCAATCTTTGATCTCAGATCTTCGTTTCCGTGAACGCCCCGCCGGGTGGTGTTGTCCCACAAAGGCAGGTCATTTGAACTGGCCAGGAAGAAGCGGATCATCGAGTCCGGCCCGGTCGAGTACCTGTGCTGTGATGCACTCCAGCAGACAATCAGCCGCATCTACCGCCGCGCCGGGATCAAGGGTGGCTCAAGTCACTCAGGCAGGCGAACGCTGGCCTCGCGGGTGCTGGCGCAGACGGGGCGCATCGAGGACGTTCAGCAAGTGCTGGGGCATATCGACGTTGACCACAGTTGGCCCTATCTCGATGTTGATCCGCAAGTTATCCGCCGAGCGTTTGAGGTTGCACTGTGACGGCTGACCGTGTATAACTGTGTCGTTATATAATGAGAGAGTTATTAATATAGATGAAGATCACTGTAAGAGAAATGGCTGAAACCTACTTCAATGGAGACAGGAACTCTGCCGCCAAAGCTGCTGGCGTGACGCTACAGTTTTTCAACAATTGGGTGTCACAAGGGCGTGAAGTTATGAGGCTGGATAACGGTGACTTTGTGCTTGTTACCAAGAACACAAAAATTATCAAAAAGCCATAAAATAACGCTTGCGTTATATAATGCTTGAGTTATAGTTACGTCATGGAAACTTATCCACTGTCATGCAGACAGCTTAGTTGCTAACTCATAAACAAAAGGTGATTTTATGAACTATTCAGTTAAAAAAGTGGGTTTCACATCAGCAATGAAGATGGGGTTTGTTTTCGACAGCCATTCCGAATCGAGTAACAGTCCTAATCACGTTTATACGCAGTTTAAAGCCAGCGAAAATGCGGTTTCTTTAATCGAGCGAATGGATGATGCAAAAGTTATGACTGTCGAAGTTGATGGGGAAATTGTTGTTCTATCTGTTGATGAAGCAAAAGAGGCTGGATTAGCAGAGGTGACATTGAAAGTGATCGATAAGAACACTGAGAACGCACATTGGATTGCCGTATAACTTGCAGTGAATAGAATACATGGCCTTACGGGGCCATGTTAAAGGAAACTATCATGATCAAAAACTTTGAGAGTTACACAAAAAAACAGACTTTTGGCAATAACAGCACTCAATGGGAAAAGAAATATCCAGACGGTTCAACTGCCACGGTGATCGTTGACAATGTTGGTTTGACTAGAAAGATGGTAAGGGAAGCTTTTGAAGCTCAAGAGAGAGGGTTCAATATAGCTTGCTTTCAAAAATCGGATCTTGGGCGTTGGTTTAACTAAACGGAAATCGGCTTATGAGAACCGGAGCCAAGCGGATTTCGCCCAATTCACGAACGCAGATTGAGAACATCAAGAGCAACATTCGTTGCACAAGCCGCCCGTTTGATGGCGATGGACACCCTTTCAAGCAGGCGCTAAGGGAGCTACGTCAAGAAGGCATGACTATCAAATATGTCAGAGACAAATGCCATTACGTGAAAGTGAATGCGACCCTTTAAATCAGAAGGGCCGGAGTCCGGCCCTAGTTCAAGGAAACAATCATGGCAGCATTAAAGCGAAAACAGCCGTGGCCGCTCGGTGTAGATAAAGGGCCCCGTAAATTCATGCAAACCAAAAATGGTCAGATCCAGATGATAGGGCACGTTATCGGAGATTATTTTTACACTCCGGATATTGGTCGTGATAAGTGGGAAATATGGAGCTTGTCAGATCTCATTCCTGCAAATTAGTTAAGGGAAATCGAGTGACTACCAAGGCCGATACTCAGACCCTCAAGCAGCGAGCTATCGAGAGGTTGAAGTTCAATCTGGATGAATGGCCACGCTGGCATCAGCGACCAGATTTCACCCTTCCGATTGACGGCTTCGTTTGGAGTAACCTCGATCGTGGTGGATGCTGGAAGTTGATCAGCGATGATCGGTCTGAGGTGATCACAGAGTCGGATTTGGCTGAGTGGTTTGCCTTGAAGCAACAACTGAAATAGGAAACCGATATGGCTTTAAACGAACAAGAGAAAGCTGAACTGGTGGAAATGCTCATTAGTATGGCTCGCCACGCTGAGCAAGAATCCAAGATTTACTTTGGTGGCGACACAAACGAAGCAGCGGTAAAACGCAATGCAGAACGGCAGAAGCGACAAGCAGACGACGCCATGAAGTATCGGCGCTGGGCTGCTTCTCTGTAAGCAATCAAGTTAAGGGAATTCGACATGCCTGATGTGGTTTTGACAAAGAAAGAACAGCAAGCCATAGCCGAGCTGGAAAAACTGGCAAAGAAATGGCCTCAATCGCTGGAATTGTTCAGTTGGTCAGGCTCGCTGCGCGTCTTTAAAAAAGATGCGAACGGTGTGGATTGCGATGTTGGCGGCGTCATTGGTATCCCAAATGATGGCGGCGATCCTGATGATGTAAACTGCGACCCAAAAATCGAATACAAGTGATCAAGGAAACAGACCATGGCACTAAGCGATGATGAAAAAAGCCAGATATACGGCGATGGCTGGTATGACGGTTTTTTAGCGGCAAAAGCATTGGCAGAAAAAGGTGAAGATTTAACTGACTATACATCTGACGATGTAATGCGTTTATCTGAGAATGCAGAGGATGAACGCGAGCAACTTAAAGCAAGCCTCAACACCGAACAATCAAGTTAAGGGAATTCGCAATGAGTATATGGAAGCATTTTCAAGACGCTGGTGATACACCATCTGACGCATCTAAAAAAGTATCGTTATTGCTGGCAGTTGTTGTCTGTATCCTAGTGTTTTCAGGCGTCTTTTGGATCACTGATAGATTGCTAGCTTCAGGAGGGATTGCGTTCTCGCTGTTAGCAATATTCATTAGCTTTATCGTAATGTATTCTAAATCAGGAAGTTAAGGGAAACCGTTAAATAAGAGTTGATCCATTAAGGGGGGAAGAATGAAAACAATTGAAATTCAAGAGGGAACCAATGGAACAATGTATTTTGTTGGTAATCGCGAGATTGCTAAACCTCAGTTAATCAAAGATCCAATTGGTGACTATATTGCAGTCTCTGTTTCTGGCTTGGGTGGTGTAAGGCACTTTTTCAAAGCTGATGAAATCAAGCACATCCAAGAAATGGAAACAATTGATACTCCTGAATGGGCTAGTCTTGCCGCAGGCCAGAAGACATAGGAAAGCCGCTGGCCTGACTAACACAACATCTTGTGTGTGGTGGCAGCTGATACGGCACAACATATAGTGCAGATTAAGTAATAGGAAACTATCATGATAAAAAACTTTGAGGAACACACAGAAAGCCCATGGGTAGTCAACAAAACTCACCCAGCTCGTAGCAACGATGCAGAAGTTATCATCGAGCAGAAGGGGGGCAGCGCCCCCATAGCGATCTGCCCGTATATTCATGGAGGCCAGCAGAAAGCTAATGCCCGGCGCATAGTGGTCTGTGTGAATATTTGTCGAGGCTACTCAACAGATGAACTCGAACAGGAGGGGATCGTTGCCCTGGTCGGTGAAGAGCTGCTGAAACAGGATAGGCTGATCCAGAGCATTAGGGAGCGGGTACGCGACTGGTCTTTGATGACCCCGGCTGATATGAAAGCCGCTCTGTCTGACATCGAAGACGAACTGGCCTCAGCCAAGCTGTTAAATTGATCAAGGAAACGAGCAATAAGGACAAACAATGAAAGAAGTAGCGGTGTACCCAGAGGTTAAGACCAGTTGGTATTGTGAATGCCCTTATTGTGGGGCTCATTGCGATCTCAATGACCAGCAGGATGATTGTGAGTCTGGGGCATCGTTTGGCATCGATTGTCCTAAGTGTAAACAGCGTTTCATTGCTCGCGGTAGTTTGTGAGGGTGGGCTAATGGATGGACGCTATCTCGGGATAATTAAGTCAGAGGAAAGAACGGTATGACACCGAACAGCAAAGCCAGGGATCGCTAAAAGCAAAAAGCGGAACCCTGTTTGGACTCCGCTTCTTGTCTTGCATCTGCCTATTCGGCAGTTAATTGCTGTACTAACGTAAAACTTGTTAGTTGATATTTTCAGCTGCCTGTTCGGCAGTTACATAATCACTTTTACACTACAGGCGTAGAGTTGGCAACCAGTAAGTTAAAGGAAACCGAAATGAGTATGTCTTGCAATAAAACGGGTGTGGCGCACTGGTGCAATAACGAAAACGTAGTCCTGGTCAGGCTCCGCTCTCAAACTGCGGGGGTGAATGGAACGAATAAATTTGAAGGGCCAGAGGTCTATATGTGCCAAGAGTGCCGGAAGTCCAATCGTGGCGGCTTTAAAATAGTCAAATAGTTCAAGGAAACCGGAGGGCGCATCGAGGACGTGCAGCAGATCCTGGGGCATATCGACATTGATCATAGTTGGCCATACCTGGACGTTGACCCGAGAGTTATCCGTCGCGCTTATCAATCAAGAGTTTTTCAGATGAAGATCACAGTAAGAGAAATGGCTGAAACCTATTTCAATGGAGACAGAAATACCGCCGCAAAAGCAGCTGGAGTGACGCTCCAGTTTTTCAATAATTGGGTATCTCAAGAACGAGAAGTAATGAGACTGGACAACGGCGACTTCGTGCTTGTCACCAAGACAACAAAAATTATCAAAAAACCATAAAATAACGCTTGCGTTATATAACTAATGCGTTATAGTTAGGGCATCGAAACGGTACAAGTTCCCCACGACAGCGGGGATGCCAATTCCGGCAGATACGAACAAGAAAGGATTTAATCATGGACAACCAAATTAGCACTTCAAGCCTGTCTTACCTTAGTATTAAATTTAATGTTTCACTCGTATGTAACTGCGCTACTGTGACGGTTAAAACTCAAAGCAAGAGGGCAGCTGATTTGCTCAAATCAAGAACAACTTCTTACCCAGTTTTAAAACATCACATCAGGATCGATGAATGTTGTCTGCAATTTTTAGCTCCGGAGGGGGAGCATTGCGCAGACGAAATATTGTTAGCGTTGGCTGAAATACCGTTAAAGTCGCCCATTAGCGTTTTATAGTTAATGGATTAAAGAGGATTGATGAAATGCAACTCCAATATCAACTGAGCAATGGGGAATGGGTTGACTGTGGCGACAGATCGGCGGAGTTTTTGGCACGCTGCGTAAAATTTGGTGGCTACTCCAACGAGGCAGATTTGATTGCCGCTCTGGCGGCTGGGAAAACGGTGCGCAATGATTGTAATGATTGGTATAGCAACTGCCGTGACGGAGAAGTTGCCGAGGCAGTGCTAGCAAACAGAACAGCTTCTCAGACAGTCGATAAGAGACCCGTTTTGAGATGCAAGAGTTGCGGGGCGACAGGCCACTCAGGGGCATATCCATTCTCGACACTCCCTGGTTCCGGCCTCTGCGACGATTGTGTCTGATAAATATTTGCCTGTGATCGAGCGGCTGTGCTGGTCATGAGGCAGGGAATTTGAAAATCTGTGCAACATCTATCGGCACAAAGCTGGCTGTTTTACCTGTCACCCAAGGGTCAGTCATTATTCAAGGTTTAAAGTAAGTTAAGGGAAAAGAGGTGATTATGACTGGATACCAGTTGCTTACCGACCAGCAGCGCGAGGAAATGGATTGCTCAAGAATGGCTCGAAAAGTGGTGGCCTCGCCAACACGAACAATGATCAAGGAAATCCGCTGGCCTGACTAACACAACATCTTGTGTGTGGTGGCAGCTGATACAGCACAATATATAGGTAGGGTTGGATAATGGGTAAATGCGCAGGATATATTGGATTTGTAATGGTTGACCAAGCTGACAACCAGATTATCGAACTGGGCGGCGGTGGTTTCGCTGGCAAAGCCCAATGGAAGCAAGAGTGGGATGCAATAGTTCCCTTCGATGGGTTTAGCGAGTTTGTTGCTGATCTCGAAGATGCCGATGGCTCAATCATCAGTGACAAGCCAGTTTCGGCTGAACAAATCGAAGAAAGACTTGGGCGGCCAATCTCTGCTTTGATTGCTGAAGGCCGTGCCAGGGCTGAAAAAGAAAACGCAGCTTAAGTTCAAGGAAACCTCGATGGAATCAGGAAATGGGAATCAGTTTGTTGGTCTTATGACCATATGGGTGATAGTGGCTGGCCTCCTTGCCGCTGTCACCATGAATACCGAAATGTTTGAAAGCCTAGATGCGTGGCTTGTTGGCCTCCCCTTTCTTAGTCTCCTGGTTGGTAAGGTCGAATGGATCATTGTTGGCATTCTGGTGTGTGTCGGATTAGCACTTCCAGTACACTTGATCATGCGAGACGCAAAAGGGGGCGCAGGGCTAGCATGGGTTGGTCAAGTCGGGTTTTCATTAGCCGTTGTCATTCTTATCTTTACCGCATTAATCTGATCTTGTTTTTAAACAAAGTTAAGGGAAACAACGGTATGAAACTTAATATACTTGAAGATGTTTTGACTATGCCCCGATCTCATATCGAAGAATTATTAGCTTGCACTAAGACTGATTTGCAGCGCGGGTATGTTGTTGATGAATTTGGCAATAAAGATGCTATCAACGTTGAGAAGTTTGAAGAAGTGAAAGCAACGCTAGAACAAGCTTTAGCTATCAAATCTCAGCATTGATTTAACCAAAAGGCGCTGACCGCCGAGCAAATTTATTTGCTCCAGGGCGGTGGCTCGCGGGTGTGGGTGCAGCCCACGATTTTAAGTTAAGGGAAACAAAATATGTTTGATCCTGACATGCCGGAACCCCACGTTATCGAGTCATTGATGGGGTTTGTAGATAAAGCTGAAAAAGCTATCGAATCGGCTAAAGCGCTCGGCTATATAGGCGTGAGCATTGACCTGTCTTTGGAAACCGCATTAAATCTAGTTAAGTTCGCAAAGCGCTATCAAGAAGCGCTCGGTTATATGGGCGTGAGTATTGAACTGCCTTTGGAAACCGCATTAGCATTAAATCTAGTTAAGGCAGTAAAGTGTGATAAAGAACCAACATTCCTCGGCTTTCCTAAATGTCTTGTCGAGGCATTTATTGAAAACGAGGCCGAGGCCGAATTGCCAGCAGAGGTAGTGAAATTATATCGTGACTATATGACTGCTGATTATGACGGCTGGGAGACAAAAGAAGAGTTTTTTATTGATGAAGCTTTTGATGTTCATAAGTAACTAAGGGAAATAATCGCATGGCGAATAACACTGAAATTTGGATTTTGGAAATTAAAGGAAACCGCGTTTTATGGGGGATATGAGAACATACGGCAGTGCTACAGAAGCACCAAAATATAATGGCAATTTTGGTACACCTGCTTGGTCAGGATTGCATGAGTCAGAGTTTACTGATGCTGATGCGTTAGTGATGGAATTGCGAGAATTCATAAAATTTGAAGCCACTCGGCAGGGCTATAACGACAGCGCCCAAAATCGCATTGGGGAGAACGTTCAATTCTTTCACGATGCTTTCCTTGGTGGTTGGCCACAACGATTGTGGAGTGAGTGCTATCAAAGGGGAGTTAAAGAGCAGCAAGATCCACCGGAAATCCCGCCTTGGGATGAAGTGTGGCCATCTATGCCTATTTAAGAAAGCGATCTGGGACTGAAAAACACAACATATAGTGTCGCTGAACCCATAAGTTGACATAAAAAACCCATAAGCTGACAAATTAAACTCATATGTTGACATAAAACCACCATTCAGGACTATATGGATGAACTTGTTACTCCAATAAATCAGATACTTAAAAGGAACTAAACCCATAAGCTGACAAATTAAACTCATATGTTGACATAAAACCACCATTCAGGACTATATG
>NZ_JAAUHW010000017.1:0-72398 GCF_012030025.1 Shewanella sp. Iso12 | reverse complement strand
TTTACCATCTTTTTTCGCCTGTCGTTGAAAGGACTCGAGAGCCGTTTTTCTTCGACCCTGTCACGTCTTTCGCGTTGCCGCGTTGCAGTGTCAGTGGGAGCGCATTATAGGGAGCCAAATCTTTTGTGCAAGGGCTTTTTATAAGAAAACTGCTGTTTTCGGCTTACTTGTCGAGAATTTGTCCTGACCTGCCACTTTTTAATCTTTATAATGGCGAAAACCATTCATATAAGGACTTTTTATGGCCAATTCTCTCAGATCTTATCAAGGTACCAAGCCAAAGTTGGCCGAAGGTGTCTATGTTGATGAAGCAGCGGTTCTGGTAGGTGACATCTTTTTGGATCAGGACGCCAGCGTTTGGCCTATGGTGGCTGCCCGGGGTGACGTCAATCATATTCACATAGGCAAACGCAGTAGTGTTCAGGATGGCACTGTCCTGCATGTTACCCGTAAGTCGGTGACCAATCCCGAGGGACACCCGCTGCTCATCGGCGATGATGTCACCATAGGGCACAAAGCCATGCTTCATGGTTGCAAGGTAGGTAATCGTGTATTGGTTGGCATGGGAGCCATTATTTTGGATGGCGTCATCATCGAAGACGATGTGATTTTAGGTGCAGGTTCGTTGGTGCCTCCCGGCAAGGTGCTAAAGAGTGGCTTTCTCTATATAGGCAGCCCGGCCAAGCAGGCTCGCCCCTTGACCGAAGCCGAACGCCAATTTCTGCCACAATCGGCAGACAACTATGTCCGCCTTAAAGATGAGTACCTGGCCGAGCAAAGTAGTACTGACTAAGGTAACTCTATCTCACCGGCTCCATTGAAGCACTCCCGCTCAATCAGCGCCTCGGCTTCATCTTCGAAGTCGAAGCGCCACTGTTCAAACAAGCTCAGGATCTCTTGTTCTTCGAGAAAAACCTTGCCACTTAGTTGCTGCATACGTTGTAAACCAACATAGCAAGGAATACTGACCCCTTGCTGCTGGGCCATAAACATGAGCCTGTTTGATTCGGCTTGCCACTGACACAAGTCGCTGAAGATGATCCCCTGATTCATGAGGCCTCTCCTTTCAATTCTTGCCGCAGACTCTCGAGTACAGGCTCAACTTTGGGCATGACACCTCGCCATAAATAGAAACTTCTAGCCGCCTGCCCCACCAACATTCCTAAGCCATCCAGTATTTTTGCCGCCCCTTGCTCGGCAGCCCAGCGATTGAACGCGGTTGTATGTGCCGAATACATCATGTCGTAGCAATAGCTATGATTGGCAACCACGGTTACGGGAATATCCGGCAGCTCACCATGCAAACTGGCTGAGGTGGAATTAATTATGAGGTCATAGCCCTCATGGAGTTCATTTCGCCTCAACGCCTGCAATTGCTGTGGCGCAATAGCCGCCAACACCTCGGCCTTACTGTATGTTCTGTTGTAGATATCAATATGGCCGACACCGGCCGCCAGTAGAGAAAGCAGACAACCTCTGGCAGCCCCACCAGCGCCGAGCAGCAAGACCTTTTTATCTTTCAGCGTCAGGTAACGACTGAGATCGGCCACCAAGCCGTAGCCATCGGTATTGTCACCCCGAATTCTGCCATCATCCAGTTTAATCAGGGTATTCACCGCGGCGGCGGTTTCGGCTTCCTGGCTCAACTCATCACAGAGTTGAAAGGCTTGTTCCTTGAAAGGCACAGTGACATTGGCGCCCATCCCCCCGGCAGCAAAAAAAGCCGTGACACTGCCGCTGAAGTC
Organism: Shewanella sp. Iso12; assembly: GCF_012030025.1. NCBI lineage: Bacteria > Pseudomonadati > Pseudomonadota > Gammaproteobacteria > Alteromonadales > Shewanellaceae > Shewanella > Shewanella sp. Iso12. Next base: position 70,653 of record NZ_JAAUHW010000017.1, on the reverse strand, counting down.
ATCGATTGGTGCCAGAATCGCTTGATAGCTTAGGGTTTGCCCGGTCTGAGCGGCAAAGGCTGCATGGATAGCGGGTGATTTACTGTGATGAATGGGATTGCCAAAGACGGCATAGCTGTCGGTCATCTGTGCTCCAGAGCAATGGAAGAGGTATCAGTCTACTCAGCGGCCCAAGGCCAGGCAAGGCTGCCGACCTATGGGGCTTTCAGTGTATACTGGTGCCAAAATCGACAACAAGATTCAACACGAAAATGAACTGGCTAAAGAAAATTATCAATCGCAAACCCGAAGCCGAGCGGGACCCCACCCAGTCCAACGCCTATGATCTGATTGGTGGCGATGAGACGATACGCGCCATAGCCAAGAGCTTTTATCAGCAAATGCAAACGCGGCCGGATACTCAGGAACTCCTGTCCATACATCAGGCTCCGCTGGCACAATCGGAACAGAAACTATATGAATTTCTCAGCGGTTGGTTGGGAGGGCCTCAGCTGTATCAAGCCAAATATGGCCACCCGGCGCTGAGAGCCAGACACATGCCGTTTGCCGTTGATGAAAGAATGCGCGATCAGTGGCTGTTATGCATGAGGGCCTCGCTGGAGGCCAATCTGAAGGATCCTGAACACAGGAAGGTGATTTTCAATGCTATCGCTCAGTTAGCTGACCATATGCGTAACCAATAAGCCAAAGAAAGGCTTATTGGTTACGCTCACTAACTATTCAGTGAGCCAATCCCTGGGGTGCAAAAAGTCACTGTATAGCTTGGCTTCGGCAGAGCCGGCTTCAGGTTCATAGGCATATTGCCAGCGAACCAAGGGCGGCATCGACATGAGTATTGACTCGGTTCGGCCGCCGGTTTGCAGCCCAAACAGCGTTCCTCTGTCATAGACCAGGTTGAACTCTACATAGCGACCTCGGCGATACAGTTGGAACTCACGCTCACGCTCGCCATATTCGGTATCCCTACGCCGCTCAACAATGGGGGCATAGGCAGGTAAGAAGCCATTTCCGACAGCTTGCATGAAAGCAAAGCAGTGCTCAAAGCCACCTTCATTGAGGTCATCGAAGAAAAGGCCGCCGACACCGCGGGTTTCGTTTCTGTGTGGCAGGAAGAAATACTCATCGCACCATTTTTTGTACTCGGGATAAACCGCTTCGCCGAATGGCTCACAAATCGCTTTGGCTTGCTGATGCCATTCGCGCACATCCTCGAGGAAAGGGTAATAGGGGGTCAGGTCGAAGCCACCACCAAACCACCAGACGGGATCGGCACCTTCTTTACGGGCGATAAAGAAGCGCACATTGGCATGGGTGGTTGGGATATAGGGATTAAGCGGGTGGATAACCAGTGAAACCCCCATAGCTTCAAAGCTTCGTCCGGCCAGCTCAGGCCTGTGTGCCGTAGCCGAGGCCGGCATGGCTGCGCCTTCTACATGGGAGAAGTTCACCCCGGCCTGTTCAAACACGCCACCGCCGTTAAGTACCTTACTGATCCCGCCACCGCCCTCGGCCCGTTTCCAGGAATCGGTAGCAAACTCAGCTTTGCCATCCAGTCGTTCCAGTCCTTCACAAATCTGTTGTTGCAGTTGCATCAAGAATGCTTTTACCTGGTGGGAATCAGGTGCCGTCATGCTCGCTCCTTCTTGCTTGGAATTATTAGCCATTACGCAGGATCTGGCCGCTGCGAATATCTATGATGGTGGAAGGCTGGCGCTGCTGCCCCAACTCCCCTTCGATAAGGGCATCTATCTGCCCGGCAAAAGTTGTTTCAATATCATTCACAGTCAGTGCCGGCGGCTCACCCGCCAAGTTGGCACTGGTGGATACCAGCGGCTTACCCAAGGTATCACACAACTCCCTGACAACCGGATGGGCCGACACCCTGACGGCTATAGAATCAAAATGGCCACAAAGCAGTTGGCTCATTCCCTGACGCACCGGCATGACAAAGGTAAAAGGTCCGGGCCATTTGGCAAAAGCCTGCTGCAGTTGCTCATCACTCAGTTGAGACTCGTCCAGATAGGGTTGCAACTGCCGATAGTCACTGGCGACCATGATAAGCCCCTTGTGCCAGGGGCGCTGTTTGATGTCGAGAATTCGGGAAACGGCGGCTTCATTATCGGGATCGCATCCCAAACCATAAACAGCTTCGGTGGGATACGCTATGACCCCTCCATCCAGAAGCAGTTGCTTACTCCTGGCGGCGAGCAAGTGCAGCATTGAGAGTACCTTTTATAGAGACAAAGACGGCTGAGCGCCCTCGGCGACAGCGGAGGTGATTATAGTCACATATTGAGCCGGATCACAGAGTTCGCTTGTACTTACATTCCTTACGGGGACATTCCAGTCTGTCGCCTGCAGCGCCCTTACGTTCTACCAGAATACCGAAACCGCATTCAGGACAAGCCTCTGCCCGAGGAGGAAAATTCACCAGAAACTTGCACTTGGGGTAGTTGCTGCAAGCATAAAAGCTCTTGCCGAACTTGCTGGTCCTATGCTCAAGCACTCCGCTATTACACTGAGGACAAGGCACTTTTTCAGCCTCTTCCTGCTGATCGTGTCGCTCGATATGAGTGCATTGTGGATACTGGGTACAACCAATAAAAATACCAAAGCGCCCCGACTTGACCGCTAACTCGTGGCCACACTGGGGACACTCGGAGCCGGGAATAGGCTGGGAGTCGATGGATTCGTGCTGCACCAAAGGCCGGGTGTAATCGCACGCAGGATAATTATTACAGCCAATGAAGCCACCATGCTTACTGTGGCGCACGGAGAGCTCACTGCCGCACTTGGGACAAAGTTCATATTCTTTTTCGAGCGCGTGCGCCCGAGCATTGAACAACTGCTGGTCTATCTTGGCCATGACACATCTCGCTGTTAAAAGAGTTAGGCGAACATTTTACCAGCGCCACACGGATAAAGGGAGCCTGCAACAGGAGTCATCAAACAGCAAAGACAAATGGGGCTGGGATCTCAGCGCAGATAAAGATATATTGTATCCAAAATAACAAAAAGGACCCTCTCTATGCCTCTGCTCACAACTCAAGGAAAATCTCTCGCTTCCATACTGATGACGCTAATGATCAGCGCCTGCGCCGGCCACACACAGACCACGAATCTGTCCCCCGCCATAGCGATAGCTTCCCATGAACAATTACTGCAACACTCGGATGCCCTCTATAACCCAGTGCAATTGCAGCATGTGCTCGCGTCACTACAAAACACAACGGATATGACACAGTGGCAGCAAGGGCTGTTCTATTTGAGGGGATACAGTTATTTCGGTCCCTTCGATAAATTGACCGACACAGATTTTCAGGCCATAGCCGACGCGTTGGCAAGGTTGCCGCAACAGGCAAACTTTTCTATGGATGAGCAGTTTGCCGTAACCCTCTACCTCTATTTCACCAGCGACCAGCAAGCCGGAAAACTTGCACCACTACTGCCGAGGCTCGCCCGCCAGCTGTCTCGATTGGGTAAACAAACTGCCAGTGAAGCCAGAGACTATGCATTATGGGAGACAATTCGAGCTTATGGATTTCTACTTAATCAGAGCCGACAGCGGCTCGATGGCCAGTTGAACAAGCTGCTGTTGCAACAGCGCCTCGACGCAGATCTTTTGGGTTTTGTAGCTGGCGACAGATCACCATGGGAGCGGGAAAACGCATATTGGGCCCTGGCCATGTATCGCCTGGCACTGACCCCCAGCAAGGGCAAACAAGCTGACGATGCCCCAACTCCAGAACAACAGGCTCTGGATACACAGCTCGAAGTCCTGGCACTCAAAGATATTGCCACCAGAGGTGATGCCGGTAAAGACAGCTACACCTTGGGATACCATGTAAACCACTTTGGTGGTCAACTGAGTTGCCAAGAGAAGACTCAGCTTTGCCGCATACCGGACTTACTCTCTGTACTACCGCAAAGACATGAATGTTCAGAGTCTCTATTTATCGTCGCCCAGGATCTCAGCACCGCTGAATTTGCCGAGAGCTGCCAGCGACTAACGTCCCAGGAAAGCCATTTCCACTCTTTGCTCAAAACAGAGCAACAACCTACAACCAACGATCACAACCAGGCGCTGCAAGTCGTAGCTTTCAAAAACTGGAGCCAGTACAACGCCTATGGGCAGTTGCTGTTTGATATAGGTACAGACAACGGCGGCATGTATATAGAAGGTACACCACAGCAACCTGGCAACCAAGCCAGCTTCTTTGCCTTTCGCCAATTCTGGATCGCTCCCGAGTTCGCCATTTGGAACCTGAACCATGAGTACATCCACTATCTGGACGGACGCTTCGTCAAATATGGTGGCTTTGGCCATTTTCCAGGCAAAATGGTGTGGTGGGCCGAAGGCTTGGCGGAATATATCTCCAAGGGAGAAACTAATCCTAAGGCGATTGATTTGGCCACTGAAGCCCTGGAACAGAAAAAGGCTTTGGACTTGGCGAGTATTTTTGCCACCGAGTACCAGGACGGCCAAGATCGTACTTACCGCTGGAGCTACTTGGCTATCCGCTTCCTGGCAGAGCAAGAACCTCAGGCGCTCGTTCGCCTGAGCCAAGCCTTGAAAATGGATTATTTTGCCGGTTATGAGCAAGAATTGACGGCCTTAACATCAAAGGAGCCTGCTTTCCAGCAGTGGCTGCAACAACTGGCCCAAACAGCCAAAAGCAGTGACGCGGATACAGCCCCATCAATACGCAAGCTCAATAGGTACAGCTATCGTGACTACCTGCGGCCGGCACACTTGGCCAGCAGCGGCCGTCATCAACACTACTGACAATGTCGTAATCGGATGCTTGATTCAAATAAGAAAGAGTTTAGGGAGGTGCCGGCAAGTCTGGCGCCTGTATTTCCAAAACATAAGAATATGAACAAAAACCGGCTTAGTTGCGGAATGGTAGAAATAAAAAGGGTCGCTTAATGAAAGCCAAACCGGGCAGCTAAATCCGGAAATTAAGCTGCTGCGGCATAGCTAAAACAGATCAGGAGTGTAATCGACCTTCTTCGGGTTGCTCGAAGATAAGATCTTCCATCTGCTCATAGGCAGACTCATTACCGGGCGCATTGAACAATACCATCAGAATCACCCACTTGAGGTCTTCCAACACCATAGCTGGCTCGTCCAATTCCATCACCCTATCGATAACCATCTCCCGGGTTTGCACATTCAGCACCCGAATCTGCTCCAGGAACAACAGGAAACCACGGCACTCGACGTCCAGTTTCTCCATTTCATCTTTAGTGTAGATGCGGAAGGAATGTTGAGTATGCCCTCTAAGGTAGGGAGTATCACTCTCCTGCAGTTCGGCCAACCGCTCAAGCCAGGAAAGCGCCTTGATGATTTCGGACTGATGGAAACCGGCACGGGTGAGTTCTTTGGTCAACTCATCTTCGTCGACCAGCATTTCAACTTCACTATGAACATAGTTTTCAAACAGATACATGAGGATATCAAACATGGCTATTTCCTCTTAAGTCTAACGTAACCACCGGGTACTGCGGCAACCCAACCTTGCAACTCAAGTTCAAGCAATTGTTCCAACACCAGATCCAACGTTATTCCACTATGCTCAACCACAACATCCAAAGGTGTGGTCTCATAATCTACACTAGCTAACAGCGTTTTAAATGGCAACTCAGAGTTATCACTTGGTTTTATATGGTGACTATTGTGCAAGTCTTCAAGGTGGCAGCTACATAAAGGCGCCAACTCTTCCACTATATCGGCCACAGATTCCACAAGTTTTGCCCCATTGCGAATTAAATCGTGGCATCCCTGGTGTTCATCGCCCATAACGGAACCCGGAACCGCAAAGACTTCTCTGCCTTGTTCTGCCGCCAAACGGGCGCTGATCAGTGAACCACTGCGCCGACGGGCTTCTACCACCAAGGTTCCCATTGCAAGGCCGCTGATTATACGGTTTCGTTTGGGGAAATTCCCGGAAAATACACCGACAGAAGGCCAAAGTTCACTGATAACAGCGCCATGTACTTGAATATCATCATAAAGGGCTCTATGCCTTCGAGGGTAAATTTCGTCAATTCCGGTTCCCAGTACTGCGATAGTCTTGCCGGTTGACGATAATGCTCCCCGGTGAGCAGCGCCATCTATGCCGGCAGCCATACCACTGCATACGCTGATGTTCAAGGCATCCAGTTCGGCGCCCCACTGCCAGGCGAGCGACAAACCGGCGCGGCTGGCATCGCGGCTGCCGACCATGGCCAGCGCGGGTTGCAGCAGGGTTTCAACCTGTCCTTTGACGAACAAAATCGGGGGAAAATCTGGGATATGTTTCAACAATGGCGGGTAAAAGGGATCGTCGGGGCAGATTAGATATCTGCCCTCTGCACCCTGCTGCCATTGCAAGGCTTGGTCAACTTTTTCAGGAGCCAACTCCAAGCGTTGGAGCTGTGTCTGGTTTATTGGCAAAGACTGGGGTTCATGTTCCAGCCTCTGTCTCAACTCAGCCACATCCATGTGCAAGAGTAATTGCCTTATCCGGAGAGGTCCCAGTCCAGATACCGCAGCGACAACCAGCCAATCAACCAGACTATTATGCGTCATTCACCTTTCAGTAATATGTCAGGCTTGACCAAAAGGTCATCAACCCTGACAGGGCTCTCGTTCACCATGATGAGCCCGAGAGCTGTCTTGTCGAATACCTTGAACACCATTACCTGACCGCGATAGAGGTCGGGCAGTTTGACGGCATTGTCTGAGCCCATCTTGGCCATCAGGTTGTCGTAAGCAGAGCGTTCGGTCGGCGGTACGGGGATACCATCGCCGTTGATCACCACTTCGGCACCGTCTTTGTAGATAGAGAACACATCGCCGGGCTCTACTCCTTCACGGCTGCCCCGATCCAGATAAAACACATCCAGTTTCCCCATGGCGCGAATTTTACGTTCAGATGCCAACACCTTGGCGCCCTCGGTATCGCTGGCCTTGGGAATAAAGTAGGCAGACAACAAGGAGTCGTCTTCTATCGCCAACACTCTGAAACCGGCTTTGGTTTCGCGGAAATTGTTGAGCAGCTTCACCTTGGAAACCTCACCCGACTCCACCACTCGACCGCTGGCACTGAGGATCACTTCCTGACCCAGCAACTCACCGGTTTCCTTATTGGTAAATTCGCGCCCGGGCTGATACATCCCGACCTTATCGCCTTGTGGCAGATTGGCCTGGATATAGATGATGTCGTCCATCACATGGTGACGGGAATCTCTTTCTCCCCCCAGCACCATAGGTTGTTCCTTGAACCACTCGGGGTCGACCACCCGGTTTTGCACCAGGTAGGGTTGAATCAAGGCCAAATCGACCGCGGGAATGGCACCGCCTTTGGGTTGAACCCTTCCGGCCGGGCTCTTGCGAACATGAGGTTTATTGACCAGCCGGGGTTCACCGTCGATAAACACCAGTGTTAATCGATCGCCGGGATAAATAAGGTGTGGATTGGCTATCTGGGGATTGGCGCCCCAGAGTTTGGGCCAACGCCATGGGTCTTTGAGGAACAATGCCGATATATCCCAAAGGGTATCGCCTTTCTTGACCACATAAGTATCAGGATGACCGGGTTTTAATGTCAGGGTATCTGCTGCAACGAAGGCGCAATTAAATGTCAGTAACGCGAGTAAAATTAACCGTTTCATGGGGGCTTCCATGTTGTCTGGCTCATTAGTGAGAGCTTTTGCTGTTATTGATAGCCGCTAAGGATTAAAATTAACGCAATAGCACAAGTCAGTATAACCAACTGGCACGGATTTGACAGACTTGTTAAGAGTTTATCTATGGCCCTGTTAAAAGTATTACGATTCCCAGACGAGAGATTACGCACGATTGCCCAGCCCGTGACAGAATTTGATTCTGCACTGCAGGCGCAAATCGATAATATGTTCGAGACCATGTACGAAGAAAAGGGTATTGGTCTGGCTGCAACTCAAGTCGATTTTCATAAGCAATTGATTGTGATGGACTTGCAGGACGATGTCGAACGTCCAAAAGTCTTTATCAACCCCCAAATTATCAGCGCAAGTGGCGACTTCTGTAATGAAGAGGGTTGTCTGTCTGTACCCGGTATTTATGCCAAGGTGGATAGAGCTGAATTTATTACCGTGACGGCGCTCGACCGTGATGGCAATGAATTTACTATTGAAGCAGACGGTTTATTTGCCATCTGTATTCAGCACGAGATAGATCATCTAAAGGGTAAGCTGTTCGTTGATTATCTGTCACCACTGAAACGTCAGCGGATCAGACAAAAGCTGGAAAAAGCGGCACGTCAGGAAGCGAAAGCCTGAATTAATCCCGAATAATTAGGATCTATTTTGAAACCACTGAAGATCATTTTTGCCGGTACTCCGGACTTTGCAGCGCGCCACCTGCAGGCGCTGCTGGACTCAGAGCATCAAGTCATTGCCGTCTATACCCGAGTGGACAAGCCCGCCGGACGAGGCCACAAGCTAACCCCCAGCCCGGTCAAGGCGCTGGCGTTGGAACACGATATTCCCGTCTATCAACCCAAGTCGTTGCGCCACGAAGAAGCCCAGCAGGAGCTGGCAGCTCTTGGGGCCGATATTATGGTGGTGGTCGCCTATGGCCTGATCCTGCCATTGGCAGTGTTGCAGGCTCCCCGCCTGGGATGCATCAATGTTCACGGCTCTATTCTGCCGCGCTGGCGCGGTGCGGCGCCTATCCAAAGGGCATTGTGGGCCGGGGACAAAGAAACCGGGGTCACCATAATGCAGATGGATGTCGGTTTGGATACCGGAGACATGCTGCTCAAGACCTCGCTGCCGATAGCCGATGACGACACTTCAGCAACCCTGTATGAAAAACTGGCCCAACAGGGACCTGTGGCACTGATCCAAGCTCTGCAAGGTCTGGCCGAAGGCAAACTCACCGCCGAGCCGCAGGATGAATCACTGGCCAACTACGCCGAAAAGCTCAGTAAAGAGGAAGCCCGTATCGACTGGCATAAAGCTGCCCGCAATCTGTGGCAGGAGATCCGCGCCTTTAACCCATGGCCGGTGAGCTACTTTGAATGCCAGGGACAAAATATCAAGGTCTGGCAGGCTGAAGTGGAAGAGTCCGCCGAGCAGTTTGAGCCGGGCACAGTGGTGCGCGCCGACAAGCGAGGATTAGCCATTGCCACTGCCGATGGCTTATTGGTGTTGAAAAAGGCGCAACTGCCAGGGAAAAAACCGCTGGATATCGCCGATATTCTCAACGCCAGGGGCGAATGGTTCCAGCCCGGAAAAAATTTGGCTCAAGCATCATGAGGCAGAATCTCAGAGCTCTTGCCGCCAAGACCATCTTTCAGGTACTGGAACGGGGCATGTCCCTCTCGGTTGCCCTGCCCGAACAACAGCAGCAGCTTCACAGCGGCAAAGACAAGGCGCTTTTGGCCGAACTTTGCTACGGCGTAATGCGCACCCTGCCACAACTGGACAAGAGAGTCAGCGACTGCCTCAGTAAACAGTTCAAAGGGAAACAGCGTATCGTCCACCAGCTGCTTCTTGTGGGTTGTTACCAGCTTTATTTCACCCGGATACCGGCCCATGCAGCCATTTCGGAAACTGCCGAAGCCTGTCGTCAGCTGAAGTTTGAAAACCTGGTCAAGGTAGTCAACGGCGTTTTACGCAATATCCAGCGAGACAATAGTCCACTGGCCACAGATAACCCTGTGCTGGAACACAATACGCCCAACTGGATCCTCAAGGCGCTCACTTCAGCCTATCCGGAAAACTGGCAACAAGTGGTGCAGCAGAGTCACCAGCGGCCGCCACTGTGGCTGCGCAACAACCGTTTGTCCCAAAGCCGTGAGCAATATCTGCAACACTTGGCTGAAGCCGAAATTGCCGCCACTCCAGGTCAGGGGGAAGACAGTATATTGCTCGAGCAAGCCTGCGATGTCACCACTCTGCCCGGCTTTAGCGAAGGCTCAGTGTCTGTGCAGGATGGTGCTGCTCAATGGGCCGCCGCCCTGCTGGCACCTCAAGCGGGCGAAACCATTCTCGATGCCTGCGCCGCTCCGGGAGGCAAGTGTTGCCATCTGCTGGAACTGTGTCCGGACATAGAACTGGTGGCGGTCGACAACGACAACAAACGGCTGCAGAGAGTTGCCGAGAACCTGCAAAGGTTGCAACTGAATGCCAAGTTGGTGCACGGCGATGCCGCAAATATTGCTTCATGGTGGCAGGGTGGCAAGTTTGATCGCATATTACTGGATGCTCCCTGCTCGGCTACCGGCGTTATTCGGCGCCATCCGGATATCATGTGGCTGCGTAAGCCGCAGGATATTGAGGAGTTGGCCAAGGTGCAGCAACAGATATTGGATCACTGCTGGCAGTGGTTGAAGCCAGGCGGTGTACTGTTATACGCCACCTGCTCTATCCTGCCACAGGAAAACCGCGATCAAGTTGTCGCCTTCCTGGAGCGTACGCCGGATGCCCGGTTGGAAGCTATCACTCAGGCAGACCAGCCAGATGTGATAGGCTGGCAAATCTTGCCCGGACAGGACAATATGGACGGGTTTTATTACGCGCGAATCGTTAAGTCGAAACTTCAGGGATAAGACGAGGCCATGAAAATAATAATCTTGGGCGCAGGTCAGGTCGGTGGCACCCTTGCAGAAAACCTGGTGGGTGAAAACAACGATATCACCATAGTCGACAGTGACAGAAATCGCCTTAGGGCACTGCAAGACAAATATGACTTGCGGGTGGTTGTCGGTCACGGAGCCCACCCAGGCGTCTTGAAAGAAGCCGGCGCCGAAGATGCCGATATGCTGATCGCTGTAACCAACAGCGACGAATGCAACATGGCCGCCTGTCAAATTGCCTATACCCTGTTTGGCACACCAACCAAGATAGCCCGTATTCGGTCAGAGCAGTACTTGGGGATGCAGGATAAGCTGTTTATCGACAGTGAAACCAAGAGTAATGAACCTCGTACCCGGGGTGGTTTCATCATAGATGAGCTGATTGCCCCCGAACAGTTAGTAACCGCTTACATACAACGCCTGGTAGATTATCCCGGGGCTTTACAGGTTCTGGAGTTCGCCGAAGGAAAACTGAGCCTGGTGGCTGTTCGCGCCTATTATGGCGGCCCATTGGTGGGCAACGCGCTGGCTGCACTGCGCGAACACATGCCGAATATTGATACCCGGGTAGCGGCGATTTTCCGTCAGGGACGGCCGATTATGCCCAGGGGAACCACTATCATAGAAGCCGATGATGAAGTGTTCTTTGTCGCCGACAGTCGCCATGTGCGGGCAGTAATGAGTGAGATGCAGAAGCTGGATAACAGTTACCGCAATATCATGATCGCCGGTGGCGGTAACATAGGTTTGGGACTGGCCAAGAAGCTACAGCGTAATCACTCGGTCAAGTTGATAGAACATCGTCAGGACAGAGCCGAGGCGCTGTCGGAAAAGCTGGAAAATACCACGGTATTCTGCGGTGATGCTTCCGATCAGGAACTCCTGATGGAAGAGCACATAGATCAAACCGATGTGTTTATCGCCGTCACCAACGACGACGAGGCCAATATCATGTCGGCGCTGTTGGCCAAACGTATGGGTGCCAAGAAAGTGATGGTGCTTATTCAGCGTGAAGCCTATGTCGATATTGTTCAGGAAGCCAATATAGATATCGCCATTTCGCCGCAGCAAGCCACCATCTCGGCCTTGCTGACCCATATCCGCCAGGGGGATATCTGCAACGTATATTCACTGCGCCGAGGCGCTGCCGAGGCGATTGAAGCCATTGCCCACGGTGATTCCAGCACCAGCAAAGTCGTGGGTAAACAGATAGGCGAAATCAAGCTACCACCGGGTACCACCATAGGCGCCATAGTCCGCGACGATGAAGTCTTGATGGCCCACGATAAGACAGTTATCGAACAGGGAGACCATGTCATTCTCTTCCTGGTGAACAAGAAGTTTATCGGCGAAGTGGAAAAACTGTTCCAGCCGAGCGCTTTCTTCTTCTAAGGCTCTGGCCATGCTGAATTTTCGCCCGCTGCTATTCATCCTCGGCCTGTTTTTGTCCATGCTGACGGCCTTTATGTTTATTCCACTCTTCTTCGCCCTATTTTACGGTGAAGAAACAGCGGCAGCCTTCATGGCATCGGCGCTGGTCACAGGTACTGTCTCCAGTATCTGTATGCACAGGGGCCAGGGGCAGCAGCTTAATCTGAATATCCGCGACATGTTCCTGCTGACCAGTCTCACCTGGTTTATTGTCAGCTTGTTCGCCGCCATGCCCTTTACTCTGTATCACGGTATTGGCTATACCGATGCCTTCTTTGAAACCATGTCGGGGATCACCACCACAGGCTCCACTGTACTATCCGGGCTGGACGGCATGGATCACAGCATTCTTGTCTGGCGTTCGCTGTTGCAGTGGCTCGGTGGCATAGGCTTTATTGTGATGGCGGTGGCCATTCTGCCGTTTCTCAACGTAGGGGGGATGCGGCTGTTCAGAACAGAATCCTCAGATTGGTCCGAGAAGGCTATCCCCCGCACCCAGAGCCTGGCCAAATACCTGTTTCTGGTGTATCTGGGGCTGACAGTATGCTGCGGTTTGGCTTATCACCTGGCGGGGATGAACTGGTTCCAAGCGCTCAACCATGCCATGACCACGCTCTCCACTGGGGGCTACTCGACTTCGGACAGTTCCATGGCAGCCTTTCCCAAGGCGGCGCACTGGGTCGGGGTGGTATTTATGGCGGCCGGTGGCCTGCCGCTGCTGATGTTTGTTCAGAGTCTGCAGCAACGTAGTATCAAGGTCTGGAATGATGCCCAAGTGAAAGGCTTTATTCTTTTTCTGCTGCTGGTGTCTTTCTCTCTGGCTTATTGGCTCTACAGTTCGCGTGAAATAGCCTTTATTGACGCCCTGCGGCTCTCGAGTTTCAACGTGGTTTCCGTGGTCACTACCACAGGCTATGGCCTGACCGACTATGGCAGTTGGGGGGCGCTGGCAAATATCGCTTTTCTGTTCCTGATGTTTGTCGGCAGCTGTTCAGGTTCAACCTCCGGCGGAATCAAGATATTCCGCTTCCAGATCGCCGGCGCCATCATGCGCGAACAATTGAAGCAGCAGTTTCATCCCAACGGCATTTTCCGCGAACGCTACAACAACCGACCTATCAATGAAGAGATTGTGCGTTCCCTGGTGACCTTCGCACTGCTGTTTATGCTGGTTATCGTGATGCTGACGCTGGTGTTGGTGCTTTGTGGTCTTGACCCTGTCACCAGCCTGTCCGGCGCAGTCACGGCAGTGACCAACGTCGGCCCAGGGCTTGGCCCTGTTATCGGCCCAGCAGGCAACTTTTCCAGCCTGCCGGACTTGGCTAAATGGGCACTGTCGATAGGCATGTTACTGGGCCGCTTGGAGATCCTGACTGTCGCCGTCTTGTTCCATCCCAGCTTCTGGAAATACTGACATTATCTATGAGTGAATTTTATTCAGCTGTAGATAATCGATCTGCAGGACATACATGCGTTTGACATCCGAGTATTGGCCGTTGATAAAGATCTCCTGCACCAGATGGCCTTCCTCTTTAAAGCCGCACTTCTGATAGAGTTGTAACGCCTTGTCATTCTCCAAAGCCACATGCAGATAAACCTTGTATAGGTTCAGTATGGTAAAGGCGTAGTTGAGCGCCTTGTTAACCATGGCCCTGGCGTAGCCTCGCCCCTGAAACTCAGGCGCTATGATTATCTGAAACTCGGCATTGCGATGAATGTCATTGATCTCCACCAGCTCAACCAGACCTATGGTCTGCTGCTGAGCATTTTCTGCGATAAAGCGCCGCTCTGTCTTATCGTGGATATGCTTGTTGTAGAGCTCTTCAAGCTCATCGAACGATTCATAGGGCTCTTCAAACCAGTAAGCCATAATGATGCGGTTGTTATTCAGCTGATGAATAAACCTCAGGTCTGTTCTTTCCAGCGCCCGTAGGCGAATCTCACCGTCATTCATGACACCTCCTAAAGTCGTGCCAATAAAGCCAGCCATATTAAGCGGACAACAGGCACACAGATAGTGAAAGTTAATTTACCTTGCCACCCTTTTCCACACATACAAAAAAGCGCAGTACCAGGACTGCGCTTTGAAAACATTGCCTCTATCAGGAAGCCAAGTCACTCAGGTACTCCGCATAGTGCTTTACGTCTTCCCAGTCCGTGTAGTCGATAACCGTCTTGGGATCGGTTGGCCCCCCCGTCATCTTCATGATCAGCCGGATCATAAAGCTGTCCAGCCAGCCCCAAGAGGGGTAATCCACCTTACCGGCGATAATCTTCACATCCTTAGGCTTCCAATCCGACAGGGCAATAAACTTCTGCAGATACTTGTTGTTTTCCGGGATCCGTTTCTCCGGCTTGCGAGCCACCACATTGACGGAAAAGAAACTGAGTCCTTTCTCTGTCAGCACCTGTTGGTGTTTGCTGCAAAAAGCGAACACACTCTTGTCGTAAGTACCATAAAGCACACAAGCACCGAGAACCACGACATCATATTTTTGCCAGTCGATGTTTTCCGCCTCAGCCGCAGCCAAATCCATGCTGTCACACTCATGGCCCAACTGCTGTAGCCTTTCGGCAATACAGCGACTGATCTTGGCAGTGTGGCCACCACGGGAGAAGTAGAGCACAAGAATGGATTTCATAAGTTCGCCTATTGAGTGTCTGTAACTTAAATTGTGTGGCTTATCGCCCGGATTGAACAAGTTGAAAGATCACATAATCGGCTTCAACCCGTGAGAATATTGCCGCAAATTGCGCTGTATCGGTATTTTTCAGGCTAGAATTGCGATCCAGATAAAAGACTGATGATTGTGCTCATCTCCCCATTCAATTAGAATAACCTAATCAAAAGGCGAAGAGGTTCCAAGCTGATGCAAAAAGATATTGATGTCGCAGCCATGCTTTCCAATGCGGAAAACGCTGCCAAATGGCTCAAGGCCATCGCCAACCCTTACCGCCTGATGATCCTCTGCCTACTACTGGATCAAGAGTTGAGCGTCACTCAGCTGAATGAAACCGTGCCCCTGAGCCAGTCCGCTCTGTCACAACATCTGGCAGTACTGCGTGCCGAAGATCTGGTGGCAACCCGCAAGAGTTCGCAGGTTGTTTACTACTCGCTCAAGAACCAGCAGGTCACAGAGGTCATCTCTATCCTGCACCGCAAGTACTGCGCTTAGGGAAGGTGCGAATAAGTCCCATGTGTGCTCTGCGTCGGCTTACGGGCCTGGATGCAAGGCGTGGTTCGCAGCAAATGGCCCTAGTCCTTTGCAAGAAGCACAACACAGCAGGCAGGCTTGTAAGCCACGCCCTTAGGGGCTTTCACAGCAACCGGCTTTCTGCGTTATCCAACCTCGACAGGCCCCGGCATGCCTTCAGTCAGATGCCTTGAACGCCAATTGCTGTGCAAGCCAGAGTGCCACGAGGACTTATTCGCACCTTCCTTATTAAAGCTCGGCAAACTCGGCAGCAAACGCTTTCACCCGCTGCCAATCGGTGAATTCATAAGTACCGCTGGTATCTGTTGGCCCCTTGGTTATCCACATAATCAGCCGAATCATGCTACGGTCAAATAAACCGTAGTTGGGATAAGCTATCTTGCCGGCAAACACGCCTTGCAACTGTGGCTGCCACAGGGATAACTGCAAGAACTTCTGCATATAAGGGTTGGTTTCCGGTGTATTCTTTTCCGGCTTGCGGGCCACAACATTCACGGTAAAGAAGGCGTTCTTCTTGGCGTTCAGCAGCGCATGATGGTTATTGACGAAACGATACAGCTCAGGCCTATGCTTACCATAACGTATGCTGGCACCCACCAAGATTTTATCGAATGTCGGTAACGTATCGGTTTCCACCTCAGCCAGCGATACCATAGAGACTATCTCACCCGCTTGGCTCAATTCATCGGCCATGGTCTGGCATATTGCCTTGGTCTGGCCATCAACGGTCGAGTAAATAATCAGAGTCTTGCTCATTAGTTCTTCCAGAAAGTCGGGGTAAACAACACCAATAAGGTAAAGATTTCCAAGCGCCCAAACAACATGGCAACCACAAGCACGTATTTGGCACCGTCACCTATGCTGGCGTAGTTGCTGGCAACTTCGCCAAGGCCTGGCCCCAGGTTGTTGAGGCAAGCTGCGGTGGCACTGAAGGCCGTAATCGCATCCATCCCCATGGCCATCAGGACCAGCATACAGATGACAAACACCAGAGCATAAGCGGAGAAGAAGCCCCAAACAGCGTCTATCACCCTATCCGGCAACGCCTTGGAACCGATACGAATGGAGAACATGGCCCTGGGATGAATTAGACGCTTAAGCTCGCGCGAGCCCTGCAGTAACAGTAGCACCACGCGGATAACCTTGATCCCGCCGGCAGTAGAACCACCGCTGCCGCCGATAAAGCTGGAAAACATCAACAGAATAGGCAGAAACAGCGGCCAAACATGGAAGCTCTCGGTACCAAAACCGGCTGTGGTGGAAATGGATACCGCCTGAAACAGTGCATGATCCAGAGTTTGTTCCGGTGAGTCGTAGATACCCGAGTGATACAAGGTGGCGAAACAGATAGCGGTCAGCAGTAACTGAATGCCGATAAGCGCCTTGAATTCGGCATCACGAAAGTAAACCTTGAAGTTGATCCCCCGGCGGGAAAACGCCGCAAAGTGCAGGCTGAAGTTCACTGCCGCAATCAGTAGAAATACCACACAAATTAAATTGATGGTCGGGCTTTGAAAGTAGCCCATGCTGGCATCATGGGTGGAGAAGCCGCCAATGGCGATAGTAGAAAATGAATGACTGATGGCATCGAAGGCACTCATACCGGCAAGCCAGTAGGCGCCGGCACAGGCCAGGGTCAACATCAGATAGATATACCAGAGCGTCTTGGCCGTTTCGGCAATCCTGGGGGTCATCTTGGAATCTTTTACGGGCCCGGGGATCTCAGCCCGGTAAAGCTGCATCCCCCCAATCCCCAACACCGGCAGAATAGCTACCGCCAACACAATAATTCCCATGCCACCTAGCCATTGCAGCAAGTGACGATAAAAGAGTATCGCCTTTGGCAGGTTATCCAGGCCGACAATCACAGTGGCCCCTGTGGTTGTCAGTGCCGAAAAAGATTCAAAAATACTGTCGGCCAGCGACAAGTCCGGCTGTTTCGATAGCAAAAAGGGCAAGGTACCTATGGCACCAAGTACGGTCCAGAACAACACAACAATCAAAAAACCCTCTCGGGTCTTGAGTTCTGCCTTATGGTGGCGATTGGGATACCAGAGCCAGAAACCGATAAATAGACTGATAAAGAAGGCCTTGATAAAGGCTGTACCACCGCCGTCTTCATAGATAAGGGCCACCAATGCCGGAGGCAGCATAGTGATGGAGAAGAGCCCTATCAGTAACCCGGTAATACGGGTAATTGTTCGGTAATGCATGCCGTTTTTCAATCAGTCCATTGGCCAATAAAACCCAGCATTGTCGCACAAGTTATCAGAGTGTTCACTGTGAAAAATCTATCTTTAACTGGCCTTGGCTCATGGGAGCCAGCTCCTTATTGATGCTTCCGGTAACAGATAAGGGCACGGCCAGTGTCAGCCGAATCAGCTCTGAAAACTCCCGCCCCTCTATCAACACATCGAGCCTCTGCAGCAGATGTTCGACATCGGCCAATTGGTCGTAACGGCAAACCAGATAGCCTTTTTCCCTAAGCATTTTGGTCTTGGTCGCCAGCCTGGGCAACATCTGCTTGAGCCCACTACTGTAGGCACGAACCAGCCCACCCACACCCAACTTGGTGCCGCCATAGTAACGCACCACAACCGCGCCAATCTCGCCTATGCCAGCCCCCTGCAATACCGCCAACATGGGGCGACCGGCACTACCGCCTGGCTCGCCATCATCACTCGAACCCATGGCCAACTGCCCCATGGGTGCACCACAAATAAATGCCTGGCAATAATGACTGGCACCGGGATAACGCTGCTTTATCTGTTGTAGTTGCTGTTTAAACTCTTCCGGCGAATGACAGGGAAATACCAGAGAGATAAAGCGGCTGTGCTTTATCTCCTCTTCATATTCCTGTTCTTCGGCCGCAATGGGATAACTTTCAATCAATGAGACCAGACTCTCGAGTCATATTTTCGTTGCCATGGGCGTGAATTATGACATTGTCTTCGATGCGGATCCCACCAAACGGGCGCAAACTGGCGACCATGTCCCAATCCACTAACGCCTTGCGGCCATCTTGTTTGAGTGGCGCCAACAGGCTGTCGATGAAGTAAAGCCCGGGTTCTATGGTTACTACATGCCCGGGCGCCATAGTCCTGGTGCAGCGCAGAAACGGGTGCTCTTCCGGAGGGGCCACATGAGTGCCGCGTTCGTCATTGAAGAAACCACCTACATCATGCACCTGCAATCCCAACATATGCCCCAGCCCGTGAGGGAAAAACGCCCGGGTAATGCCCTGCTCCAACAGCGTCTCTTGTGAGCCTTTGGCCAGGCCGGATTCAAGTAACAGAGTCGCCAGCTGTTGATGAGCCAGCAGATGCAGCTCGGTATAACGTTTGCCGGGTCGCAAGTGCTCAATCAGTTGAAGCTGCAGTTGATTCATCGCCTGGATAAGATCGTGGAACCTATTTTTTTCAAAAGCATAGGTACGGCTGATATCGGCGGCATAGCCGTGGAAAGAAGCACCTGCATCGATCAGAAAAGACAACCTCTGCTGTGGGCTTTCATGCTCCAACGCAGTGTAATGCAAAATGGCAGCATTTTGGTTGAGGGCTATGATGTTGCCATAAGGAACCTGATTCTCCCCTTGTGCTATGGCACTTAGATATTGCTGCTGGATTTCAAACTCACTGGCACCACTGTAGAAGGCGTTCTTGGCCGCACGATGGCCCTTGACCGCAATGCGGTTGGCCTGACGCATACATTCCAACTCGTAATCTGTCTTACAGGCACGATAAAAGTGCATGTAATTCATTACGGCTTCGGGATTACAGTTGTTAAACCCGAGCACAGAAGCCACTTCCAGGTGTTCACCTATATAAGCCCAGCGACCTTCGGCCACAGGCAGGAGGTCCGCCACCTTATCGGCCTTGGTCAAAATACGGATATCAAAGCTGTCACACCAGAAGCTTTGCGGCAGTTCTGTCACCTTATGCCAGAAGTCTTCGGGACGGTAGAAGATCAGTACAGGCTTGTCACGACCATTGACCAGCAGCCAACAGTGAGGTGTTTCCAGTAAAGGCACCCAGGCCTTGAAATGGGGATTCACCTTGAAGGGGTAATCGATATCGTCCAGAAACTGCCTGTGGGGTTGACCCGAATGAATTGCCAATCCAGACAGTCCCTCACGGGCACAAATCTCGGCAACCCTTTGATTAAGAGTGTTTATATGTGATTGATAATGCTGAGCCAGTTGCATAATAAGCCGTTCCTGTTATCTGAAATCAAGGTTCCCCTTGCTATTGGAAGCTGTTCACAGTTACAACAAAAGCCAATGTGCAGTGTATCACAAAGCTGAAATTTGCAGCTAACCGGCAAGCAATTAAACGATCGTTTAAATTGGGTGTTGTATTTTTCCTTTTTTCGAAGCACACTGAGCAACAACTGGTCAAATGATGGCCTGAGCTGCCCTACTCCTAAGCAATAAGGATGCAAGCAATGATCTACCAAAATTCGATGATTCAGGTTGAGTTACTCGAGAATAATATCGCCCGCCTTTGCTTCAATGCCGAAGGATCGGTAAACAAATTCGACCGCGCCACCCTGACCTCTCTGGATGAGGCACTGGACGCCATCAAAGCAGAATCCAGCGTTAAGGCACTGCTGCTGACATCGGCCAAAGATGCCTTTATTGTCGGTGCCGACATTACTGAGTTCCTTGGGTTGTTCGCCCAGGAAGATGAAGTACTCTTGTCATGGTTGCAGCAAGCCAATGCGGTATTCAACAAGTTGGAAGACATGCCTTTCCCAACTGCTTCTGCTATCAATGGTTTTGCCCTGGGCGGTGGTTGCGAAACCATTTTGGCCACAGACTTCCGCATTGCCGACACCAGTGCCCGAATCGGCCTGCCGGAAACCAAGCTGGGGATCATCCCGGGATTCGGTGGCACAGTGCGCCTACCCAGAGTGATAGGTGCAGACAATGCACTGGAGTGGATCACCACAGGCAAAGACCAACGCCCGGAAGCCGCTCTCAAAGTCGGCGCTGTAGACGCAGTAGTGGCTCCAGAGCAGCTCCAGGCCGCAGCACTACAGATGCTACAGGACGCGCTGGCTGGCAAACTTGACTGGCAGAGCCGCCGTCAACGTAAACAGTCGCCACTGACACTGCCCAAGCTGGAAGCCATGATGTCGTTCACCACAGCCAAGGGCATGGTGTTTTCCGTTGCCGGCAAGCACTATCCGGCACCAATGGCGGCGGTTAACGTTGTGGAAAAGGCAGCCGGTCTGGGGCGCGAAGAAGCCTTATTGGTAGAACATCAAGCCTTTATTCAACTGGCCAAAACAGATGTGGCCAAGGCGCTGATCGGCATCTTCCTCAATGACCAACTGGTCAAAGGCAAAGCCAAGAAGGCCGCCAAACAAGCCAAAAACATAGAACAAGCCGCGGTATTGGGCGCAGGCATTATGGGTGGCGGTATCGCCTACCAAAGTGCCAGCAAGGGTACGCCGATTGTGATGAAGGACATAGCGCAGAAGGCGTTGGATCTCGGCCTTAACGAAGCGGCCAAGCTACTGACGGCCCAGGTAGAGCGTGGTCGCTCCACCCCGGCCAAGATGGCCAAAGTGCTCAACAACATCACCCCATCGCTCGATTACAGCGCTGTCAAAGACGCTAACATTGTGGTCGAAGCGGTAGTAGAACATCCCAAGGTTAAGGCGACTGTGCTGGCCGAAGTCGAGCAGCAGCTAGCTGCCGATGCCATCATAGCGTCCAACACCTCAACCATCTCGATTAACCTGCTTGCCAAGAGTCTGAAAGACCCTTCCCGCTTCTGCGGTATGCACTTCTTCAACCCCGTGCACAAGATGCCACTGGTGGAAGTGATCCGTGGCGAGCACAGCTCGGAAGAAACCATCTCCTCTGTAGTAGCCTATGCCAGCAAGATGGGTAAGACGCCGATAGTGGTCAACGACTGCCCCGGCTTCTTTGTTAACCGGGTACTCTTCCCCTATTTCGCCGGTTTTAACGGCCTGCTGGCCGATGGTGCAGACTTTATCGCCGTCGACAAGGTGATGGAGAAACAGTTTGGTTGGCCTATGGGCCCGGCTTATCTGCTGGATGTAGTCGGTTTGGATACCGGCCATCACGCCCAGGCCGTCATGGCCGAAGGCTTCCCGGACCGTATGGGAAAAACAGGCAAAGACGCCATAGATATCATGTTTGGCCATGAACGCCTGGGGCAGAAGAACGGTAAAGGTTTCTACCAGTATTCTGTGGATAAGCGTGGTAAGCCGAAGAAAGACAAGGATCCTGTCAGCTACGAATTACTGCAGGCCGAATTCGGTGAGCTCAAAGAGTTCAGCAGCGATGAAGTCATCGCCCGCACCATGATCCCCATGATTATTGAAACCGTACGCTGCCTGGAAGAAGGCATAGTAGCCACCCCGGCCGAAGCCGACATGGGTCTAGTATATGGTCTTGGCTTCCCACCATTCAGAGGCGGTGTGTTCCGCTATCTGGATACCATGGGCGTTGCCAACTTTGTCGCCCTGGCTGACAAATACGCCCACCTGGGGGGACTCTACCAGGTGACCGATGGCATGCGTGAACTGGCAGCCAACAACGGTTCTTACTATCAGGCCTAATTTGCGGAAAGGATTTTAACCATGAAACAAGCAGTTATCGTAGATTGCATTCGTACCCCCATGGGCCGTTCCAAGGCCGGTGTTTTTAGAAATGTTCGTGCAGAGACACTCTCTGCCGAGTTGATGAAAGCCCTGCTGGTACGTAATCCCCAGTTAGATCCCGGCACCATAGAAGACGTTATCTGGGGCTGTGTGCAGCAGACTCTGGAGCAAGGTTTCAATATCGCCCGTAATGCCTCTCTGCTCGCGGGTATCCCCAAGCAGGTTGGCGCAGTTACCGTAAACCGTCTCTGTGGCTCATCCATGGAAGCCATTCACCAGGCAGCCAGGGCCATCATGACTGGCATGGGTGATACCTTCATCATTGGTGGTGTTGAACATATGGGTCATGTTCCCATGAGTCATGGGGTCGACTTCCACCCTGGCCTGGCTACCCGGGTTGCCAAGGCAGCCGGCATGATGGGACTGACGGCGGAAATGCTCGGTCGCATGCACGGTATCAGCCGTGAAATGCAGGATGAGTTTGCCGTGCGCTCGCACAAACGTGCGCATGCAGCCACAGTTGAAGGCCGTTTTGCCAGAGAAATCCAGGCTATCGAAGGCCATGATGCCAATGGTGCCTTGATCAAAATCGATTATGACGAAGTGATCCGCCCTGAAACCAGTATGGAATCGCTGGCGGGCCTGCGTCCCGTGTTTGACCCGGCCAACGGCACTGTTACCGCTGGTACCTCTTCGGCCCTGTCCGATGGCGCATCTGCCATGCTGGTGATGGAAGAAGAGAAAGCCAAGGCGCTGGGACTGCCTATCCGAGCTCGTATCAAGTCGATGGCGGTTGCCGGTTGTGACCCATCAATCATGGGCTATGGCCCGGTTCCTGCCACACAAAAGGCGTTGACTCGCGCAGGCCTCAGCATAGCGGATATCGATCTGGTTGAGCTGAATGAAGCCTTTGCCGCGCAGTCTCTGCCTTGCGTGAAAGACCTGGGTCTTATGGAGTTGGTCGATGAGAAGGTTAACCTCAATGGTGGTGCCATCGCTTTGGGTCACCCTCTGGGTTGCTCGGGAGCCCGTATCTCCACCACTTTGATCAATCTGATGGAGAGTAAGGACGCGACCTTGGGTCTGGCAACCATGTGTATTGGTCTCGGCCAAGGTATTGCCACTGTGTTTGAGCGTGTCTGAGTAAATATCAGCCAAGGCTGAGGGCGTATAAAAAGCAGCCCCTTTCAAGCGAACTCAAACGAAAACCGCTGCCTGGTCAGTTAAAGCCAAGCGGCGGTTTTTTATTGCCGTCAAATACTCAAGATTCCCCATCGTAATAGTTTGCTCTTAGTCCATTCTTCATCTTTACTTTCAGTAACTAATAACGGTGAAGAGAACATCATGCTCCAGACTGAACAGACACTGTTCGAGCAGATGCGGATCACTGAGCTGGAAATTGACTTCCGCAAATCCCTTTTTAATCTCGGCAGTCAGGACATCAAGGCTCTGCTTTCCTGCAAACCCATTATCGAACACAACATAGACAGGGTCGTAGACAGTTTTTATCAATTACAGACCAGTGTTTCCGAAATAGCCCTTCTAATTGGCGACTCAGACACTCTCGCTCGGTTGCGTACGGCACAAAGAAGGTATGTTATTGATTTATTTAGTGGTGTTTATGACCTTGAGTATGTTAACAACCGTCTGCGTATCGGTTTGGTACATAAACGTATCGGTGTGGAGCCCAAACTCTACTTGTCGGCGGTTCATACTCTAAAATCGCTGCTCTACGAAGTATTGGCTACATCCATGACTAAGGAGCAAGAGTTTCAGGAAGCGAGAGTCGCCCTGGACAAGTTAATGTTGTTTGATGTGACCCTGGTATTCGATACCTACATTCGCAGCCTGGTTTCCGAAATAGAGAATGCCAAGTACAAGGCGGAGCAATACGCTCTCAGCATGGAGACCAAGGTAAAGCAAAGAACACAACAGTTGGAGGAGCTTTCGCGAACCGATCCCCTAACTGGGCTACTGAACGTGCGCCATCTGCAGGAAATAGCCACCAGAATCCTCCGAGCGGCACAAAGGAGAGCCGAGCCGGTCTCCGCCATCTATATGGATATAGATGACTTCAAAAACTTCAATGACACCCAAGGCCATAGACTAGGGGATGAAGTTCTCTGCACCGTCGCCAGTGCGATAAAAAATACAGCCAGATTGGAGGACTGCTGCTTCCGTTATGGCGGAGATGAGTTCTGTATCATACTGCCCAACTGCCGCGAAGATCAGGCCAGAGAAGTATTTATCGACCGACTCAGGCAGTATCTACAACAATCACTCAAAGAGGTTTCTCTTAGTGTCGGTATTGCCGAAACCGGTCCCTATGAATATATGGAGCCCATGGCATTAATCCATCTGGCCGACGAGCGCATGTATGCCTATAAGCGTTCCCGCAAGCAGAATACGACAGCAGAAACCGGCGGAGATCCGGAGACCGAAGATACAGTTAAGAGCTCAGAGTTGGATTAAGCACAGAACTATGTTCCACGTGGAACAATGCGGTAGAGCACAAAAAATAGCTGCCAACTTGGTTTGACCGCTGCCTTGGAGTAATATTAGCCACTTCTGTTGTTCTCGTTGTAAGAGGTTATATGAGTCAGGTCTTCGCCAGTGCCCAACATCAACTGGATGCTTTAGGTTTGAGGTGTCCGGAACCTGTCATGATGGTTCGTAAAAAAGTCCGTCATATGGCCGAAGGAGAAACGCTACTCATCATCGCCGATGATCCGGCTACCACTAGAGATATTCCCAGCTTTTGCCAGTTTATGGACCACACCTTGGTGGCCAGCCAAACGGATAGCCTGCCTTATCAATATTTGATTAAGAAGGGTCTCTAATTAACTCCATCAGGAAGGAACCTATGATTACCCTACTCGCTATCGCCCATAAAAAGCAAAGAAATGCCCCGATGGATTTATTGCCTTATGCCGAAGTCAGTTTGGCCCAGGGTGTAGAGGGCGACGTTTTCGGTAAACCGGGAAAGCGTCAGGTGACGCTGTTGTCTCAACAACAGTGGCAACAAGCCTGTGCTCAATTGCAGACAGAGCTTCCCTGGACGAGCCGCAGAGCCAACTTGCTGCTGGATGGTCTGGAGTTTGCACCTGAGTTGGTGGGTAAATACCTGAAGATTGGTGAGCAACTGGTACTTGAACTTACCGGAGAAACTGACCCTTGCGGCAAAATGGAGCAAGCACACCCTGGGTTGGAAGCAGCATTAATGCCTGGTTGGCGTGGTGGCTGTACCGCCAAAGTGATCAATCCGGGGAAAATCAGGCCTCAAGACCCGGCTCAGTTACTCGATAGCTGGCTAAATCGCAACTTAGACTTATAAAACATGGAAAACCAATTGATACAGTATTGAGGTTTTACTGTTAACAAATTTGTGAGATAACAGACAGTCGGTAACCGATAACTAAAATAAGGCCGCTGTCATGTTGAGACCTAAACTAACCCCTCTGTACACAGCTGTTTCATTGCTCTTTTCAGCTTCGGCATTCAGTGACGATCAAGCCCCCAAGTGGGATGTCAATGCCCCGCTGAACGCTCCTCTTGAACAAGCCAAAATTCAGGTATCTGAAGGTACCTGGATGAATCTGAGCCTGAGTCCGGATGGCAAATATCTGGTTTTTGATCTGCTGGGTGACATCTACAGAATTCCCGCTCAGGGCGGCGAAGCCAAACCTCTGGCACAAGGCATAGCCTGGCAGATGCAACCTGTCTACAGCCCAGATGGAAAATACATTGCCTTTACATCGGATCAAGATGGCGGCGACAACATCTGGGTAATGAATGCTGACGGCAGTAATCCGCGTCCGGTAACCAATGAAACATTCCGCCTACTCAACAGCCCGGCCTGGAGCCCAGACTCCCAGTATCTGGTGGCGCGAAAGCACTTCACAGCCAGTCGCAGTCTAGGAGCCGGGGAAGTCTGGCTTTATCATATTGCCGGTGGCGAAGGAGTTAAACTCACCGAGCGGCCAAATGATCAGAAAGATTTGGGTGAACCCGCCTATTCCCCTGACGGCCGATATATCTACTTCAGCCAAGATGCCACCCCAGGCAAGACCTTTCACTACTCCAAAGACTCGGTCAAAGGCATATACAAGATAAAGCGCTACGATACCCAAACCGGGGATATCGAAGTGCTTATCGAAGGCACAGGTGGTGCTATCAGGCCTACTCCGAGCCCGGATGGTAAACAGTTGGCCTATATCAAACGCGACGGTTTTCAGTCAACCTTATACCTGTTGGATCTGGCTTCCGGTAAAGAGCAAAAGCTCTATGGCAACCTTGACAGAGACATGCAGGAAACCTGGGCGATACACGGTGTCTATCCCACTATGGCCTGGAGTCCAGATAGTGCAGAGATCTATTTCTGGGCAAAAGGCAAAATCCACAAACTCGAATTGGCTTCCAAGCAAACGGCAGAGATCCCATTCAATGTCACCACAGAGCTTGCTGTGCAACCGGCGGTGCGCTTTAAGCAGGATATAGATCAGCAACAACTGGATGTCAAAATGCTGCGCATGGCTCAGGTGTCGCCAGATGGAACCAAAGTCATCTACGAAGCTCTAGGAAAAATCTGGATAAAACAGCTGCCGGACGGCAAACCGAAACGCCTGACCCGTTTGGATGAACAGTTGGAAGAGTTATTCCCTCAATGGTCCCGTGACGGTAAGCGAGTGGTGTTTACCACATGGAATGATCAGCAACAAGGCAGCGTTAGAACCATCAGTGCCCGAGGAGGAAAAACCACAACACTTACCCAAGAGCCGGGGAAATATATCGAGCCAACCTTCTCTCCCGATGGCAAACAGGTGGTGTTTCGTAAAATTGCCGGCGGCTATATTACCCCAAAAACCTGGAGTCAGGATCCCGGCCTCTACTTGGTTGACAGCAATGGTAAAGAACTAAAGAAACTCTCAGCTCAGGGCTTCCAACCACAGTTTGGTGCCGACAATGACAGAGTCTACTTTATGGAGAGTGGTGAAACGCCGCAGCTAGCCTCGATATCACTTAGTGGTTTCGATAAACGGGTACACTACTCCAGCAAACACGCCACAGAATTCAGGGTATCTCCCGATGGTAAACAGCTCGCGTTTGCCGAGCGTTTCCGGGTTTGGGTCACCCCATTCGCCAAGCATGGTGAAACCGTTGATATCGGGCCTAAGGCGACTAATTTACCGGTAACACAGCTCAGTACCCGCGCCGGTGAGAGTATCAGTTGGGGCGCCAACAGCGATCAACTCTATTGGACCCTTGGCCCAGAACTCTATCAAGTGAGCCTGGATAACGACTATCGAGAGAAGAATGCTAAGGACAAGGTCCAAGTTACTGAGATTGGTTTTCAGACAGAGATGGATGTTCCACGTGGAACAATCGCTTTCGTCGGCGGTAAGATCATCACAATGGACAATGATAGGGTCATAGATAAGGGTGTGGTGTTGGTGAAAGATAACCATATCCAAGCCGTGGGTGAAGCCGGCATGGCTATTCCGGATGATGCCATGCTAGTGGATATCTCAGGTAAGACACTGATGCCGGGTCTGTTTGACGCCCATGCCCATGGCGCTCAAGGAGAAAACGAAATCATCCCCCAGCAGAACTGGCAGCTATATGCCGGCTTGGCCTTGGGGGTTACCAGCATCCATGATCCCTCCAATGACACTACAGAAATTTTTGCTGCCAGCGAGCAACAAAAAGCCGGAAAGATTGTTGGTCCGCGGATCTTCTCTACCGGCACCATACTCTATGGTGCCAACTTACCTGGCTACACCAGCCACATAGACTCATTGGATGATGCCAAATTCCACCTCGAACGACTTAAAAAAGTCGGCGCTTTCAGCGTCAAGAGCTATAACCAACCCAGACGCAATCAGCGTCAACAAGTCATAGCCGCGGCTAGAGAACTGGAGATGATGGTGGTTCCAGAGGGAGGAAGCCTGCTGCAGCATAATCTCACCATGATTGCCGATGGCCACACCACAGTGGAACACTCCCTGCCGGCTGCAGCAATCTACGACGACATTAAGCAGTTCTGGAACCAAACCCAAGTTGGTTACACCCCCACCCTGGTAGTGGCCTATGGTGGCATTTCGGGTGAAAACTATTGGTACGACAAGACTGATGTCTGGGCTCATCCACGATTGTCAAAATATGTTCCAGCCGATCTGTTGCGGGCTCGCTCCATGAGAAGGCCTACTGCACCGGATGAACATTACAACCACTTCAATGTCGCTAGAGTCGCCAATGAGGTGAATCAATTGGGGATTCATCCCAACATTGGTGCCCATGGTCAACGCGAAGGCTTGGCTGCTCATTGGGAGATGTGGATGTTTGCCCAGGGCGGTATGAGCAATATGGAAGTGCTGAAGACAGCGACGCTTTATCCCGCCAAGACCTTCGCTATGGACCATCAACTTGGTTCGATAACGCCGGGCAAATTAGCCGACCTTATTGTTATCGACGGGAACCCACTAGAGGATATTAGGGTCACAGACAGGGTCACTCATACTATGGTCAATGGCAAACTCTATGATGCCGAAACCATGAATCAACTCAATGGTGATAAGAAGCAGCGCCAGCCCTTCTTCTTTGAAGAGATTTAAAAAAGATTACGCCCGACGTAAATACGGAAGGATGTTCCACGTGGAACATCCTTTTATTTTATAAGCAGTAGCAGTGCCAAAGATAACAGTAGGTAACTCACAAGCGCCGGCAACAGGAAACGGATGAGTGTAGGTGTGATGGCTTGTTTGCCAAAACTGAGTCGCAGTAAAGTATCACCCACCCGAACGGCCCACAAGTTCACCAGCGCCAGAGTTGGCAATGTAAATAGCGCTCCAATAAACACACTAACGCCATCACTAAGCGTCAATAATCGACCCAAGGCAAATGCGATAAACATCCAGAATAGCATGCACAATGGCAGATAGATTATCGTCGCAAAGGGCCCAGGCCCCGGACCAGAACTGAACAGTAGCAGCAAAAAACGGCGACGCCGGGAAAATTTAATCATGGGGATAACAACAGCAATCCAACAGATGATCGTTGACCATGCCTACAGCCTGCATAAAGGCATAGCAAATCGTCGGGCCACAGAAGTTAAACCCCAGTTTTTTCAGCGCCTTGGACATAGCCTCCGACTCGGGTGTCTGAGCAGGAACCTGAGTCAGGGTTTCAAAGCGATTCACTTTGGGTATCCCGCCGACAAAACCCCAAAGAAATTCTGAAAAATCATTACCTTGTTCCACAAATGCCAGATATGCCTTGGCGTTTCGAACTATGGAATTCACCTTGGCTCGATTGCGCACTATCCCTGGGTCTTGTAGCAATTCCTCTATCTTGGCTTGGTCGAACCCGGCAATGACTTGGGGATCAAACCCGGCAAAGGCTCGTTCATAGTTAGCCTGCTTTTTGAGTATGGTCAGCCAAGACAAACCAGCCTGCTGACCATCGAGACAGAGCTTGGCAAACAGTTCTTTGGCATCGTAAACCGGCCTTCCCCATACCTTATCGTGATATTCCTGATAGAGAGGATCATCGGTCACCCAGCCACAACGAACTATATCCATTACTCAAAATCCCTTAAATCGTTAAATCCGATAAAAAATAACCTACATAAGCCTATATCGACAAGGTATAATCGAAACCATTTTCTATTAATAGCTGACAGCAGTAGATATGACGACGAAACACGACGTGAAGACATTCCAGGGTTTTATCTTAACCCTGCAAGAATACTGGGCGCAGCAAGGTTGCGCCATAGTTCAACCCCTGGACATGGAGGTCGGTGCCGGCACCTTCCATCCACAAACCTTTTTGCGTTCATTGGGCCCAGAGCCGATGAGCAGCGCGTATGTCCAACCATCGCGCCGCCCTACCGACGGCCGCTATGGTGAAAACCCCAACCGTCTTCAGCACTACTATCAGTTTCAGGTCGTATTGAAACCTTCACCGGATAATATTCAGGAGTTGTACCTGGGCTCACTGCAGGCCCTGGGTGTAGACCCAAGTATCCATGATATCCGTTTCGTTGAAGACAACTGGGAATCACCTACCCTGGGTGCTTGGGGCCTGGGCTGGGAAGTTTGGCTCAACGGTATGGAAGTCAGCCAGTTCACCTATTTCCAACAGGTTGGTGGCCTCGAATGTAGCCCGGTAACCGGCGAAATCACCTATGGTCTAGAACGTCTTGCCATGTATATTCAGGGCGTAGACAGCGTCTATGATCTGGTTTGGACCGACGGCCCAATGGGAAGGATCACCTATGGTGACGTGTTCCACCAAAACGAAGTGGAGCAGTCGACCTACAACTTTGAACATGCCGATGTCGACTTCCTGTTCGGTCTGTTCGATCAGTGCGAAAAGACCTGTCAGCACCTGCTTTCACTGGAAAAACCTCTGCCTCTGCCCGCTTATGAGCAAGTGATGAAGGCCTCACACGCCTTCAACCTGCTCGATGCCCGTCACGCCATCTCTGTGACCGAGCGTCAGCGCTACATCCTGCGGGTGCGCACCATGGCCAAGGCGGTAGCCGAAGCTTATTACCAGGCGCGTGAAGCCCTGGGCTTCCCAATGTGCAAATGAGGTAGAACTAATGAATTTTGACAACTTACTCATAGAGATAGGTACCGAAGAGCTGCCACCAAAAGCTTTGCGCACTCTGGCAGAGTCTTTTGTAAACAACTTCTGCGAAGAGCTGGACAAGGCCGAACTCAGCTATAGCAAGGCACACTGGTATGCCGCTCCGCGCCGTTTGGCGCTCTACATAGAGCAACTGGCCCTGGCACAACAGGATAAAGTGGTTGAGAAAAGAGGCCCAGCGGTCAGCTCGGCCTTTGATGCCGACGGCAAGCCAACCAAGGCCGCCGAAGGCTGGGCCCGCGGCAATGGTATCAGCGTTGCCGAAGCCGAGCGTCTGGTGACAGACAAGGGGGAATGGCTGCTGCACCGCGCCAAGGTTGAAGGTGTGACCACTGAAAGCCTGATCCCGGCCATGGCCCAGCGCGCCCTGGACAAGCTGCCTATCCCCAAGCCTATGCGCTGGGGCAGCAACAAGACTCAATTTATTCGCCCCGTGCATACAGTTACCATGTTGTTGGGTGACAAGCTGGTTGCCGGTGAGCTGTTGGGTGTCACCTCGGCACGTACCATTCGTGGTCACCGCTTTATGGGCGAAGCCAGCTTCGAGCTGGATCATGCCGACAACTACCTCAGCAGCTTGAAAGAGCGCGGCAAGGTGATTGCCGACTATCAGGCCAGAATGGATATCATCAAGACAGACGCCGAAAAAGCCGCTGCCGAGTTGGGTGGCCGTGCCGATATCGCCGACGAACTGCTTGAAGAAGTCGCCTCCTTGGTTGAATGGCCTGTGGTACTGACAGCGGCTTTCGAAGAGAAGTTTTTGCAGGTGCCCGCCGAGGCTCTGGTCTACACAATGAAAGGCGATCAGAAATACTTCCCGGTATTTGATGGCAACAATAAGCTGATGCCCAACTTCATCTTTGTGACCAATATTGAGTCCAAAGATCCGGCGCAAATCATTGCCGGAAATGAGAAAGTTGTCCGCCCTCGCCTGGCCGATGCCGAATTCTTCTTTAACACAGATAAAAAGCAATCACTCGAGTCCCGCATTGCCAGCCTGGAAACCGTGGTATTCCAGAAGCAATTGGGCACCCTTAAAGACAGAGTGGAGCGCATCTCCTGTGTGGCCGAAGCCATTGCGGCCAAAATCGATGCCAACCAAGCCGATGCCAAGCGGGCCGGTCTGTTGTCCAAGGCCGATTTGATGACCAATATGGTTATGGAATTTACCGACACCCAAGGCACCATGGGTATGCATTACGCGCGCCTCGAAGGGGAAACCGAAGCCGTTGCACTGGCATTGGAAGAACAGTACAAGCCCAAGTTCTCCGGTGATACTGTGCCTACAGCGCCGGTATCCTGCGCCGTTGCACTGGCAGAGAAGCTGGATACCCTGAGCGGGATATTCGGTATCGGCCAGGCTCCTAAAGGCGCTGCCGACCCCTTTGCCCTGCGCCGCGCGGCCATAGGTGTACTGAGGATCATTGTTGAGAACAAACTGCCACTGGATCTGGTCGAACTGATTGGCTGCGCCATCAAGGCTCACGGCAGCAACCTCAGCAATCAGAACTGCGCCGAAGAGGTGCTGGAATTCCTGATGGGCCGTTTCCGCGCCTGGTATCAGGATAAAGGCATCAGTACCGATGTGATTCTGGCGGTTCTGGCCCGTCGGCCGACTCGTCCGGCCGACTTTGACAGCCGTATCCAGGCCGTCAGCCATTTCCGCAGCCTGGAGCAAGCCGCCTCTCTGGCCGCAGCCAACAAGCGGGTTTCCAATATTCTCGCCAAGGTTGAAGGTGAATTACCAAGCGAAGTCGATACTACCCTGCTGCAGGAAGATGCTGAGAAGGCCCTGAATCAAGTTCTGAGCTCACTTCAGCCACAACTTGATCCCTTGTTTGCCAAAGGGGAATATCAACAAGGATTGACCCTGCTATCGACGCTGAAAGAGCCGGTAGATACCTTCTTTGAAGATGTGATGGTAATGGCCGACGATGAGGCGCTGCGCCGCAATCGTCTGGCACTGCTGAACCAGCTGCGGAATCAGTTCCTGCGAGTGGCCGATATATCACTGTTGCAGTGATGCCAGTTGCAGTGATGCCAAACAGCTAAAAAACGCGCCGAAAGGCGCGTTTTTTCATTTTATTTCAAGCAGTTTCTGATGCCACTGTTCAAACATTTCCCGGCTGATATTGGCTTCCTTCAACAAGGCATCCAGCAATTCCGGGGGCAACTTATCCTCTTCCACCAGCATAGAGCATTCACTGATCAGATTGGCTTGCCAAATCAGCTGGCTTAAACGATTTTCCGGCTTGGCACCGACATTGGCCAGAGGTTGCAGTACAATCTCAAATGCCTTGGGTAACTGCCAGCAACTCACCAGCAGGCTACTCAATGACAAGGAGCGCGCCGTCATCACCTGACGGAACAGCCAGGACTTGGGCTGCTCGCCAGGGTCGGCCTGATTGAAAGCATCGAGCAACAGCTTGAAGATGGCTATCTTGCCGACATCGTGCAGCAGCCCCACCATAAAAGCTGTATCCGGTTCTTCGGTTTCCAGTTCTCCGGCCAGGAAAGCCACCTGTAGTGAATGGCGCCACAAATGGGCCCCAAAACGGCGAAAGTAGATGGGTTTGATATCTATCATCTCTTTCATCATGCAGGTAGTCACTATCCGTCTTAGTCTGTTGCTGCCCAGTTGAACCAGAGCCTGCTGGAGACTGGTTATCTGCCGCTCGCTGCGGCGAAAAGCCGCCGAGTTACAGATGCGGATCACCTCGGCACTCAATACGGGATCTTGCTGAATCAGTACCACTATATCCTGACTATCAAATTCTGGATCGCTGAGTTTGTTGTCCAGCTCCAGTATACGACCAGGGATCTGCAGTACAGAATCGGCAATCTGCTGCGGTGAGGCCAGTGCCTGCTCAATGTCGCTCATGACTCGCTTTTCGAGTTTATTGGCAACGCCACCGCTATTCTGGCTGCTGACGGAGAACAGTAAACTGTAAAACAGTGCAGTAGCATCGACGGCAGCCACCAGCTCGTCAGCCTCAGTCTCCCGCGAGCGGCTCAATGCTTGCTGCTCATGCTGGATATTGGGCGGGGCTTCGTTGAAGCTTTTTGGTCGCTCTACTTCAACGTTTTCCCTGACATTAAACAGTTTCCTGAAGATTCCTATCACTTGATTTCCTGCGCAATTATTCCACCCCAGATGGTTCAGTATAATCGCTATTTCCTAAAGTTAACGCGGTAAACACCCAATAAAAAAGGAAGGCCTGAGGCCTTCCTTTTAAAGATAACAAGCTGTTTGATTAAACGTCGAGGTTAGCCACGTTGAGGGCGTTGGCTTCAATAAAGTCGCGTCTTGGCTCAACCTGATCGCCCATCAGAGTGGTAAACAGCTGATCGGCGGCAATCGCATCTTCAATGGTGACCTGCAACATGCGACGACTCTCGGGATCCATGGTAGTTTCCCATAGCTGCTCGGGGTTCATTTCACCCAGTCCTTTATAGCGCTGAATATAAAGGCCGCGCTTGGACTCAGCTATCAGCCAGTCAAGTGCTTCAACAAAACTGCTGACCTCTTTGACCCGCTCACCGCGTTTAACATAGCCGCCGTCTTCAATCAGATCACAGATCTGCTCACCCAGCTTGGCGATACGCTCATAATCGCTGGAATGGAAGAAGTCATAACCAAACAGATAATGGGTATCTATACCGTGTTTGCGCACAATGAGCTGCGGCAGATACACCTTACGCTCTGGATCCAGCACAGTTTCCATCTTGTAGATAACGCCGCCATTCTCTTCATCTTCAAGATCCTGCAGCAGGCCTTTGCACCAAGTGGTCATAGCGGCCTCATCGGCCAGCATTTCGGCAGTCACCCGTGGACGATACAGCATGCGGTTGGTCACATTGGTTGGGTAACGCTTTTCCAAGCGCTCAATGATGGCTTCCACTTCGCGATACTGATTAACCAGACGCTCCAGGCCTTCACCAGACATGGCCGGTGCATCCTTGGACGGATAGATGCAGCCGCCATCAAGAGCCTGAGTGGTCAAGTATTCAGTCAATGCCGGCTCATCTTTCAGATACTGCTCCTGCTTGCCTTTTTTCACTTTGAACAAAGGAGGCTGGGCAATATAAACAAAGCCACGCTCGATCAGCTCAGGCATCTGACGGAAGAAGAAGGTCAACAGCAGCGTACGAATGTGCGAGCCGTCGACGTCAGCATCCGTCATGATGATGATGTAGTGGTAACGGGTTTTTTCCGGATCATATTCATCACGGCCGATACCGCAGCCAAGGGCAGTGATAAGAGTCGCCACTTCCTGAGAAGACAGCATCTTGTCGAAGCGGGCCTTCTCTACGTTAAGAATTTTACCCTTGAGTGGCAAAATAGCCTGGTTCTTTCTGTTTCGGCCCTGTTTGGCACTACCGCCGGCCGAATCACCCTCCACTATGTAGATTTCAGAAAGACCAGGGTCTTTTTCCTGACAGTCCGCCAATTTACCCGGTAAACCACCCAAATCCAGGGCACCTTTACGACGGGTCATCTCGCGGGCTTTACGGGCCGCTTCACGGGCGCGGGCAGCGTCGATAATCTTGCCAACAATCATCTTGGCATCGGCTGGGTTTTCCAGCAGATAGTCATTCAGCTTCTCACCCATGGTCTGTTCCACGGCACCTTTGACCTCACTGGAAACCAGCTTGTCTTTGGTTTGGGAGCTGAACTTGGGATCCGGAACCTTCACAGAAACCACTGCGGTCAGGCCTTCACGGGCATCATCACCTGTGGCGTTAGTCTTGCCCTTCTTGTTAAAGCCCTCATTCTCCATGTAGTTGTTCAGGTTACGGGTCAATGCCGCCCGGAAACCTGCCAGGTGAGTACCACCATCACGCTGGGGAATGTTGTTGGTAAAACAGAAAATGCTTTCCTGGAAACCGTCGTTCCACTGCATGGCCACTTCAACAGTGATGCCATCTTCCCGCTCTTGGGAGAAGTGGAATACATCCTTATTCACCGGAGTCTTGTTACGGTTCAGGTACTCTACGAAGGCCTTGATACCACCCTCATAGTGGAAAAACTCATCTTTGTTGTCGCGCTCGTCAATAAGACGGATACCCACGCCTGAGTTCAGGAATGAAAGCTCGCGAATACGTTTGGCCAACAGCTCATAATGAAACTCGGTATCAGTAAAGGTTTCATGGCTGGGCCAGAAACGAATTTCAGTACCTGTCTTGGTTGCTTCACCGATTTCCTTGATAGGCTCTTGCGGCTCACCATGCTTGTAGAACTGCTCATAAACCTTGCCATCGCGGCGAATGGTCAACTGCAGCTTTTCCGACAGGGCGTTAACCACTGACACACCCACACCGTGCAAACCACCGGAAACTTTATAGGAGTTGTCGTCGAACTTACCGCCGGCGTGCAGCACTGTCATAATAACCTGGGCAGCCGATACCCCTTCTTCAGGGTGAATGGCAACCGGAATACCACGACCATCATCTTTGACAGATACAGAGCCATCAACATGGATGGTGATCACTATGTCACTGCAGTGGCCCGCCAAAGCTTCATCGATAGAGTTATCGACGACTTCGAATACCATGTGATGCAGACCCGTGCCATCGTCGGTATCACCAATATACATCCCAGGTCTTTTACGTACCGCATCAAGGCCCTTAAGGACCTTGATACTCGAAGAATCGTAACTGTTCTCTGACATATTATTCTCTCATCGGTTATTCAATGACCGTTACCCGCCCCTGTTCCACCTGAAAAATCCGGCTTGGGGGCGTGCTTAATGAATCTGATATTGCTGCCGGGTCAATCGCAGTGACAAACACTTGCGCCCCGGTTTCGCTCAACTGCCGCAGCAATAACTTCCTGTGTTTCGCATCCAACTCTGACGGCAGATCGTCGACCAGATAGATACTATTCTTATCTATTTGTTGTTTAAGCAACTTTCCTTGTGCTATTCGCAGTGCACACACCAACAACTTCAGCTGACCACGGGACAAAGCATCCTGAGCGGGTAGATTACCCACTCTGAGTCTCAAGTCGGCTTTATGGGGGCCACTGACGGTGTGCCCCATGGATAGATCCCGGGAATAAGACGCCTGTAACAGGGTCGAAAACTCAGTTTTACTATCCCAACCACGGGTAAAGGAAACCTTGATATCAACCTGTGGTAAAAACTCCCCGATTATACCCTTAAGTAGCTCATTTAACGAGTCTACATATGCCTTTCGTATCTCGGTGACCAACTCGGTATAACGGATAAAATCCCGGTCCCAGTATGCGATTTGCTGGTAGGCTGCACCATCCTTAAGTAATTGATTACGTTGCTTGAGGATCCGCCTTACATTGACCCAGGCCTGATAAAACTGGGGATCGCAATGAAACGCGCCCCAATCGATAAACTGGCGCCTGGCCTTGGGGCCTTCAAACAACAGCGAAAAGCTCTCTGGGGTTATTACCTGAATAGGCAGGGTGTCGGCCAGCACAGACAGGCGCTTTATCTTCTCGCCATCCATTCTGACCTCGGTTTCGCCGCTGCGAAACCGCCGCAGCCCCAACTTACTGTCACCGGAGGGCAGGCTCAAATTGGCAAACAGGGTCAACTGATCCTGTTGGTTATTGATCACCCTCTGAGACAGATGACTGCGAAACGAGCGCCCCATCCCCAGAAAGTAAATCGCCTCCAGGACACTGGTTTTGCCACTGCCATTTTGGCCGTAAATAAGATTCAGCCCAGTGCCGGGGAGCAGTTGGGCTGAATCGATATTACGAAAAGCTTGAATATTGAGACGAGTTAGACTCATTTATGGCCCAAAGTCGCCCCTAGAGGCGCATCGGCATCACCACGTACATGGAGTCTTCCTCGACGTGGTTTTCAATCAAGGCACTGGAGTTACCATCACTGAGGGTAATCCTGACTTCATCGGCCTTGAGACCATTGAGCACATCCAGCAGATAAGAGACGTTGAAGCCGATTTCGAGCGGCTGACCGGCGTAATCCACATCGATTATCTCTTCGGCTTCTTCCTGCTCCGGGTTATTGGCGGTGATCTTGAGCAGCGCATTTTCCAGCTGCACCCTGACACCACGGAATTTCTCATTGGACAGGATAGAAGCCCGCAATAGTGCTTGCTTAAGCTGATTGCGACTGGCCAGCACTATCTTGTCGCCGCCTTTGGGCAATACCCGGCGATAATCCGGGAAGCGGCCATCCACCAGCTTACTGGTGAACACGGCGCTGGCGGTGGTAGCACGAATGGCGTTATCACCAATGGCAATATGGATATCCTGATCTTCACTGTCCAGTAGGCGAGCCAGCTCCATCACCCCTTTACGAGGCACGATCACCTGATTTTCCGGCAAAGAGGCTGCTATTTCTCTGTGACTCAGAGCCAAGCGGTGGCCGTCTGTTGCAATGGCGCGCAGTACATTACCCTCGGTTTCCAGCAGCAAACCGTTGAGATAGTAACGCACATCCTGGTTGGCCATGGAAAACTGAGTGGCGTCTATCAGTGACTTGAGTGTGCCCTGCTTGAGGTTAAATTCGATGGCGGGCTGGAAACTCTCGACATTGGGGTATTCTTCCGCCGGTAGCGTCGCCAACGAGAAACGGCTGCGACCGCTGCGAAGCAGCCACTTGTTTTCCTGCTGTTCGATTTTGATTTCGCTCTGCTCAGGCAGTGACTTGACGATATCGAGCAGTTTCTTGGCCGGCACTGTGGTGCGACCTTCCTGCACTTCGCCACTGACCTCGGCACTGCCGACCAGTTCCACCTCAAGATCTGTACCCGTCATCTTGAGTGAGTGATTACTTACTTCCACCAGGAGGTTTGCCAGAATAGGCAAGTTATGGCGTCTTTCCACCGCGCCACTGACCAACTGGAGCGGCTTTAATAGGGCATCCCTATCGATCGAAAATTTCATGGTCCTGTTCCCTGATTAAGAAGATAAGGTTCTAATCAAGTTGGCATAATCTTCTTTAATGTCGTGACTCTCTTCCCGCAGCTGTGCAATCTTGCGGCAGGCATGCAACACAGTTGTATGGTCACGACCACCAAAAGCATCCCCTATCTCAGGTAAGCTCTGATTGGTTAATTCTTTAGATAACGCCATGGCCATCTGCCTCGGTCTCGCCACACTGCGGGAACGGCGCTTGGACAGCATATCGGCCATCTTGATCTTGTAGTATTCAGCCACTGTTTTCTGAATGTTGTCTATAGTGACTAATTTTTCCTGCAGAGCCAAGAGGTCACGCAAGGCTTCGCGCACAAAATCAATGGTTATTGGCCGACCGGTAAAGTTGGCATTAGCGATAACCCGGTTCAATGCCCCTTCCAGTTCACGCACGTTGGAGCGTAAGCGCTTGGCGATGAAGAAGGCCACTTCATCCGGCAAGTTGATCCCACTCTCCTGCGCCTTGCGCATCAAAATGGCGACCCGGGTTTCCAGCTCAGGCGGCTCGATGGCCACGGTAAGACCCCAGCCAAAGCGCGACTTGAGCCGATCTTCCACACCGTCGATCTCTTTCGGATAACGATCCGATGTCAAAATGATCTGGTGATTGCCTTCAAGCAAGGCATTAAAGGTGTGGAAAAACTCTTCCTGGGATCTGTCTTTATTGGCAAAAAACTGAATGTCATCGATAAACAGAGCATCAACACTGCGATAGTAACGCTTGAAGTCTTCGATGGCATTGTTTTGCAACGCCTTGACCATGTCCTGCACAAAACGCTCTGAGTGCATATAAACCACTTTGGCGTTAGGATTATTCTTGATAATGCCGTTGCCTACGGCGTGCAGTAGGTGAGTCTTACCCAAACCGGTACCGCCATATAGAAACAGAGGGTTATAGGCACCTCCCGGGTTTTCAGCCACCTGCAATGCGGCCGCCTTACCCAGTTGGTTGGACTTACCTTCAACAAAGTTGTCGAATTGGTAAGTGGGGTTAATATTGCTGCGATAGCTGTGGTTTACGGCTGGTTCTGCGGCAGTATTAAAGGTTGCACCTTTACCGGCCGCACTCTTGGGAGCACTGACAGAGGCCTTGGTCGCAGTTGGGGTCTGAACCTGGGGCTTGGCCGACGGACGACTACCTATATCAAACCTGAGTTTTGGCGCATCATTGCCCAAATGCTCAGTAAAAAACTGATTGATAATGTTGAGATATTTATCCCGAACCCAATCAAGCACGAACCGGTTTGGTGCATAGATCACCAGGGTATCCCCATCCATTTCGGCCTGTAACGGTCTGATCCACATACTGAATTGTTGAGCAGAAAGCTCATCTTGCAGTCGTCCGATACATTGTTGCCAAAGTGAAACCGCCACTTACTTATCCCCAAAAGATCGCCTCGAAAGGAGGGTATTCTATAGTGAGATCTGAATAATCGCTATCCTTTAAGTGTAATTATCCCCAGCCGGATCCCAATCATCAGATCCACCGGATCCGGATCGATCCACCAAGATCCACTATTTGGTGAAGCGGTTAAAATCCCGCTTTATAAAGCGATCCACCCTGATCTATAATCAGCGACCGCCGATCTGCCAAGAGATCAATGGATCCACAAGATGTAGTGTCCGTACACAGAGTTATCCACATCCTGTGGTGAACTCTGCTCTACAGATCGCGAAAATGCCGAGATAAATTACCTTGAGAAGGGCTACGCGTGTTGACTGCTCTGACTAAAGTGATTACAATTCGGCCTCTTTTTTGCCCTTACCTCGTACGAGAGATAAGGTAAATTCACTAACAAAGACGGATTGCCATCATGAGTAAACGTACTTTTCAACCTAGCAACCTGAAGCGCAAGCGTTCTCACGGCTTCCGCGCTCGTATGGCTACAGCGAACGGCCGTAAGGTACTGGCTCGTCGCCGTGCCAAAGGTCGCGCTCGTCTGTCTGCTTAATTGCGAGTAGACAACTAGGTGACTCGTTACACCTTTACGCGGGAGTTACGCTTGCTAACTCCCGCGCAATTCAAAACTGTATTTATCAACCCCATTAAAGCCTCCTCAGCTGAAATAACCCTGCTTGCTGTACCCAATGAGATGCAACATCCGCGTCTTGGACTTACTGTGGCCAAACGCCATGTAAAGAGAGCCAATCAACGCAATCGCATCAAGCGGGTGATCCGAGATAGCTTCCGCCTTAATCAACATGATTTACCTCCACTGGACATAGTGGTGCTGGTTCGCGGCGGTGTGCTGGATATGGATAATGAACAGCTCAGAAAGCTGGTAGAAAAGTTATGGCGCAAACTCAGTCGCCGTTTCAATGGCTGATAATCAAGGCTATCAGAGCCTATCAACTCCTTATCAGCCCACTGCTGGGGCCTCGCTGTCGCTTTAATCCAACCTGCTCTCACTACGCCATAGAAGCTGTGCGAGTGCACGGAACGATTAAAGGGAGTTGGTTTGCAATCAAACGCATATTAAAATGTCACCCTTTACATCCGGGCGGCAGTGATCCCGTCCCCCCTAAAAATGACAGGTGTAATAAATAGGCTATGGAATCTCAACGCAATTTACTGCTTATCGGTCTGCTGTTTGTCAGCTTCTTGCTGTGGCAACAGTGGCAAACCGATAAAGCACCCAAACCCGCTGTAACTGAAAATACAGTTGCCACTTCCGTTCAAGAGACAACTCACAGCGCTGACGTTCCGGTTGCCAAATCAGGCATGCCAGGAGAAACGGCCGTGGCGTCCAAAGATCTTATCAGGGTCACCACAGATCAACTGGATGTACTGATCAACCCTGTCGGTGGTGACATAGTGCATGCTGCTCTGGTTTCTCACAAACTGGAACTGAACAAAGATGAACCGTTTGTCCTGTTGGAACAGAAACCCGGTTTTGTTTACATAGCCCAGAGTGGCCTGATGGGCACCGGCGGTACTGACAGTGTCAATAGCCGTGCCACCTATTCTGCCAGTGCCAAGGAATTCACCCTTGCCGATGGCCAGGATACACTGTCAGTTCCTTTGAGTTACACCGCAGCAAACGGCGCCAAGTACACCAAGATCTACACCTTCCACAAAGGCCAGTTTGCCGTGGGAGTTGAATACAAAATTGACAACACCACTTCTGAGCCGCTGCAGGTTCAGATGTACGGTCAGATTAAACAGACCATCAAACCTTCAGACAGCAGCATGATGATGCCTACCTATCGTGGTGCCGCCTTCTCAACTGCCGATATCCGCTACGAGAAGTACAAGTTTGACGATATCCAGGAAAAGGATCTGGAGAAGGAAACCAAAGGTGGCTGGGCCGCCATGCTGCAACACTACTTTGTGTCAGCCTGGGTTCCACCAAAGAATGAAACCAACACCATATTCACCAGAGAGAGCTCAGGAACCGCCAACATTGGCTACCTGGGTGAGCCAAAGACAGTAGCCCCGGGCACTGAAATGACCCTGAGCGCCGACTTCTACGTAGGTCCAAAGGATCAAGCCGCCCTGTCCGAGCTGTCTGATACCCTTAACCTGGTTGTGGATTATGGCTTCCTCTGGTGGCTGGCTGTACCTATCTACAAGCTGCTGATGTTCTTCCAGTCAATAGTGGGTAACTGGGGCTTGGCCATCATACTGATCACCCTGACGGTGCGCGGTATTCTGTTCCCGCTGACCAAGGCGCAATACACCTCCATGGCCAAAATGCGTAACCTGCAACCCAAACTGCAGGAGCTGAAGGACAAATTCGGTGATGATCGCCAGAAGATGGGCCAGGCCATGATGGAGTTGTACAAGAAGGAAAAAGTGAACCCTATGGGTGGCTGTCTGCCTATCTTGCTGCAAATGCCTATCTTTATTGCCCTTTACTGGGTACTGATGGAAGGTGTTGAACTGCGTCATGCGCCGTTCATGCTGTGGATTGACGATCTGTCGGTACAGGATCCTTACTACATTCTGCCGCTGCTGATGGGTGTTTCCATGTTCCTGATGCAAAAAATGCAGCCAATGGCACCGACCATGGATCCTATGCAGCAGAAGATGATGCAATGGATGCCGGTAATCTTTACCGTGTTCTTCCTCTGGTTCCCATCCGGTCTGGTACTCTACTGGTTGGTGGGTAACATAGTTGCCATTATCCAGCAGAAGATTATCTATGCCGGCCTGGAGAAAAAAGGCTTAAAATAAGCCGATTTCGGGTCAAATGATCAAAGGCGGCCTAAGGGTCGCCTTTTGCTTTTATAAATACGTTTTCAAGGGTTAATGCAGTGACAACAGATACTATCGTGGCACAGGCCACCGCTCCAGGCCGCGGTGGTGTAGGCATAGTCAGAGTCTCGGGGCCCAAGGCCCAAGCCGTTGCACAGGCATTGCTGGGCCACCAGCCCAAGCCAAGATATGCCGATTACTGTGATTTCAAGGGAAGTCATGGAGAAGTGCTGGATCAGGGGATCGCCCTGTTTTTCAAAGGCCCGAATTCTTTTACCGGTGAAGACGTACTGGAACTTCAGGGCCATGGTGGTCAAATCGTCATGGACATGCTGATTAAGCGAGTCCTCGAAGTCGAGGGGATCCGCTTGGCACGCCCTGGGGAGTTCAGCGAACAGGCCTTTATGAATGACAAGCTGGATCTGACCCAGGCAGAAGCGATTGCCGATCTTATCGATGCCACCAGTGAACAGGCCGCCAAGAGCGCGCTGCAATCACTTCAGGGCGAGTTTTCCCGCGAAGTGCATGAGTTGGTGGAACAGGTTACCAATCTGCGTCTTTATGTCGAGGCCGCCATCGACTTTCCCGATGAAGAGGTGGATTTCCTCTCCGACGGTAAGATTGCCAATGCCCTTTATCGCATCATAGATAAACTGGACTTGGTACAGGCCAGTGCCAAACAGGGCGCCATCATCCGCGAAGGGATGAAAGTAGTGATAGCCGGCCGCCCCAACGCCGGTAAGTCCAGTCTGCTCAACGCCCTGGCGGGAAAAGAGTCGGCGATTGTCACCGAAATAGCCGGCACCACAAGGGATGTATTGCGGGAGCATATCCACTTGGATGGCATGCCACTGCATGTCATAGACACAGCCGGCCTGCGCGACACCACTGACACAGTGGAACAGATAGGGATAGAAAGAGCCTGGGCCGAAATCGCCACCGCCGACAGAGTGCTGTTTATGGTAGATGGCACAGAAACCCAAGCGATTGATCCCCATGAAATCTGGCCGGACTTTATTGATCGCCTGCCGGAAAACCTCGGCGTCACTGTGGTACGTAATAAGGCGGATCTGACCGGTGAGTCACTGAGTCCCAGCGAAGAGAAAGGCTATGACGTCTTTAGGATCTCAGCCAAAACCGGGCTCGGGGTCGATGCGCTGAAACAGCACCTCAAGAACCTGATGGGCTATCAAAGTAACCTGGAAGGCGGTTTTATCGCCCGTCGCCGTCACCTGGAAGCCTTGGAAGTCGCCGGTGAACATCTGCAGCAGGGCAAAGTACAGCTGGAAGTCTATCAGGCAGGTGAGCTGCTGGCCGAAGAACTGCGCATGACTCAACAGGCTCTGGCCGAAATCACCGGCCAATTCACCTCGGACGATCTGCTGGGAAGAATTTTTTCCAGCTTCTGTATCGGCAAGTAAAGTGGACAAATAACGGAAAGCAACAGCAAATAATTGTATACAACGCACTAATTTTATTGGAATTTTTATTTATATCCGTTTCCATTAATTGCCAAATCTAGTCCCCATTTGGGCTCCATGACATGCTACTCGCACTGATTGGGGCCCAAGTGGAGTCTAAATATAAAAAATCACGACGCCCCCCAAACACCTACCCAGCGCCAACACAATAAAGAACATATGCTTCTCGCCGAAACCATTAAGAGTAAACGACTGGTTGAGTGGCAAT
Organism: Shewanella sp. Iso12; assembly: GCF_012030025.1. Lineage (NCBI taxonomy): Bacteria > Pseudomonadati > Pseudomonadota > Gammaproteobacteria > Alteromonadales > Shewanellaceae > Shewanella > Shewanella sp. Iso12. The sequence goes on along the minus strand of NZ_JAAUHW010000017.1, from coordinate 26,304 downwards.
CTCAGAAGCATAGATTTGAGAATCGAACCAAGCGTTCAGCTAGCTTCATTGATTACTTTCACCTAAATCGCCAAACTGAAAATTTCACCGAACACAGTGAAAATGCATCTCCTACATATTTACCAAAAAATAACCTTAAATAATTGATTAATATGATGTCATCATACTAATGAATTAATCCTTCAGGGTGTTATGCCTAAGTAATATTTATTCTCAGGGGCAATTGAGTCATCGAAGGATTGATCTAATAATAACCGCTAAATGACTATCAATAGCTTCAAGGGGTTGAAGCTATATACCACGAAAATTTCACGGTCACGGTACGACTTGGTATAGCTCTAATTGCCATTGCAGCCAAATCAACAAACCGTGAGGCAGAGCACTGCCAAGGCTGGTGGCTTGAATGCTTACAACGAGACGGCTTCAAAGGCCAGTGCTCGTAAGTAACCAGCACAAGTAAAGATAAAGGCCATAGTTATAAATGGCCTATTCCTGTTTCTGGATAAATAACTTAGTTCTTCAGGGAGGTAGAATGTCATTTCACTTGATGCCATCGATTTCAAATTCAACTTGCGCCAGCGTTACACTCTGTATGTTCCTTATAGGAACTCCCTCCATTTTGATGGCAAACGAGAGTGGCGAACCGGCGCAATTGCTGATGGACAGGTTCCCCAAAACCCATGAGATTGAACTGGCGCGCCAAGGTGTGGCCGAAACCAATATTGATAAGGCTTGGGAACGAGCTTGCCCCTATCGAGAACTAACAGGCACTGCCGAGACTGAGGACGAGTATTTCTTTCGCTGCCAACGTTGGGACGACTGTGTGTCTGCGGGTGGTTCGGCCAGCATCTACAGCGAGGCGCTCTTCCAGAATCATCAACGACAACCTAAAGATCAGGTACCTTGGGAGTCTTACAGGGATGGCAGCATATTTCTTCTCGAGCCATCCGATTTCGAAAGAGTCACAGGTTACTTGAGACAGTATGCCCTGAAATCTGCAGAGGAAAATTGGCGCTTGTTTGAGGAACGGGATGCAGCCGCGGCAAGTGACTTGGTGGAGAAGAAATTCTGGCAATGCTGCTCTGCCGAACCTTTGACTTTGTGGAAGGCAGAATATCAGTAGCAGACGTACCTACATCCAAACAACAAATTTAATTTGAATAGAGACATCAGGCCTGTCAGATGGTGAGTCTCACGGATCAAGATGATCCGCCATCTTGGCAGTAGTCTCAGCGATATTGCATATATCTTTGATGAACCCAGCATTGGGCTGCATGCCCGCGATGTCCGTCAACTCGCCGATTTACTCACTCGCCTGCGGAATAAGGGAAATTGTGTCCTCATAGTTGAACATGACCCAGATGTAATTGCCATTGCCGATCATGTTATCGATATGGGCCCTGGTGCCGGAGAAGCGGGTGGTCAGGTAGTTTATCAAGGCCCTTTTATAGGGCTCAAACAAGCAGATACCATGACAGGCCAAGGCTTGCGCCGAAAAAGTTCTCCAAGAGTATCACAGCGTAAAAACTCAGGTTGGCTCAAGCTTGAGCATCAGTCTATGTTCAATGTTCATGATCTGTCGGTCGATATTCCCCTCGGGGTCGTAACTGTGGTTGCCGGTGTCGCCAGCTCGGGGAAATCAACGTTAGCCAATAGGATATTGCCCCGCCTTTATGCAGACGTGGTGGTGATTGCTCAAGACGAACTTCGCGCATCCTCCCGTTCAACCCTGCCAGCTATCTCGGTATCCTGGACGATATCCGTCGCCATTTCGCCAGGCAGAGTGGCAAAGCTGTCGGCCTATTCAGGAACAATGCAGCCGGGGCTTGCCCTGCATGTAAAGGACGAGGTGTTGTACGCACAGATCTTGCGTTTCTTGAAACTATTGAGTCTATGTGTGAAACCTGCCAAGGTTCGGGATACAGCGGGGAAGCCAGCACCATTCGAGTCGCTGGAAAATCTATCGTTCAGATAATGAACATGCGCCCTCAAGAGGTTCTGCAGGTATTCAAGCACCAGACGAAAATAGTAAATGCACTGACACGCCTGATTCAGGTAGGACTCGGCTACATACAGATAGGTCAGCGGCTGTCCACTTTATCCGGAGGTGAAAAGCAGAGACTCAAACTGGCAGCAGAACTGGAACGAAGCGGAGGCATTTATGTCTTTGATGAACCCACCTCCGGTCTGCATATGGCCGATGTCGAGCGCCTGCTCGAACTGTTTACCTTACTCGCAGATCAAGGAAAAACAGTGATAATCGTCGAGCATAATCTTGAGATGATAGCCAATGCCGACCACGTAATAGAAATGGGCCCGGGAGCCGGAAAACATGGCGGAAAGATAATCTATCAGGGCCCTCCGTTAGGAATGCTGACTTCCGCGACTTCGGTCGCAGGCCCTTTTTTGGAGGAGCAGATGTCAGGGAAACATGAGTTACTTAGGGAAGGTGCGAATAAGTCCTCGCGGTACTCTGGCTTACACAGCAATTGGCGTTCAAGGCATCTGACTGAAGGCATGCCGGGGCCTGTCAAAGTCGGATAACGCAGAGAGCCGGTTGCTGTGTAAGCCCCGAAGGGCGTGGCTTACAGGCCTGCCTGCTGTGTTGTGCTTCTTACAAAGGACTAAGGCCATTTGCTGCGAACCACGCCTTGCATCCATGCCCGTAAGCCGACGCAGAGCACGCATGGGACTTGTTCGCACCTTCCTTAGGGCCTAGCGCTCGGCAATCACAAAGCTGGCGACCATAGGATTGTGATCCGACACTTCTGTTTCCGGCACATACAGCTCTTTGGGTTTCAATCCTCGATAAAAGAGATGATCCAAAGGATACCCCAGAACTCTTACCCTGTTATCCTCGCCAAAATGAGCCTCATCCAATCCCAAAGAGGAAGCGAAGGCGGCCAGCAGCATACTGCGTTCCTCACTCCAGGTATTGAAATCACCCGCCAGAATAATAGGCCCCACTACTCTTTCCTCAGCCAGGGCTTCAGTCAAAGACTTAAGTTGCTGCCGATATTCTTCGATACCGACACTGAAGTTGATTCCATGGACATTGACCACAGTCAATAATGTACCATCAGACAAAGGATATTCGGCAACCAAGGCCGTCTTGGGCAACCGCAACCAGGGCTCAAGAGTACGGTAGCCACAACTGCTCAAGGGAGCGCTGCGTGACAGATTCATCACTCCAGCCGGGGTATCCAATACACTGAAAGCATTGGCGAAACGCCAAAACCACTGCGCAGCACTCAAATAAAGATACATGCCGGGATCCAGACTGGCTTCCTGCAGCAGCACCAACTGCCTGCCTGTTGTAAAATCATCGAGACGAGAACGCCACAGGCCGTTTTGCTGCTTCTGAATATTCCAGATCAACACGCCAAACTCACCATTCTTATCCAGCGCCTTTGCCGTTGGCGTTTGGATACAGGCCGCGCCGGTATTGGAATCAACCCTATCAGATTGCAGTTGAACATTTGCCGGTACGGTAAACAACCAATGCCATCCCCCGAGTATCACCAGCAAAGAAAGCAACGGGAAGATCAGCAACCACTTCAGTTTCATATCAGCCTCAAGCGCAGAAAAAGCCTACAACAGGATCAATGCAATAGTGCTCAAACTCAGGTTACCCAAGGCTGTCTGTCACCGCAAATTGGATTAATATGGGCCGATTAAATCAAGGCGCCAGGCGCTACATACAGAGAGGATTATCATGGCGAAAGTCGAAGTATTAGTCGGAACCACCTTGGGAGGAGCCGAATATGTCGCCGAAGAACTCATCAATAAGCTTGAACAAAACGGCCACCAGACAAGCCTGTACTTAACCCCACAGTTGGAGCAACTGGATCCCAAAGCCCTTTGGTTGATCGTTTCCTCCACCCATGGGGCCGGCGATCTTCCGGACAATTTGCAGCCCTTCTATCAGGAATTACTCCAGTCAAACCAAAACCTGCAGGACTGTCGGTATGCTTTATGTGCGATCGGCGACTCGAGTTACGACACTTTCTGCCAAGGCCCGGAAAAGCTGCTTCAGCAACTGAGCGCCAAGGGAGCCAAGCCCTATGTGGATAAGATCCAGATCGATGTTCAGTACGATCCCGTACCGGAAGATCCAGCATTGGCATGGCTCGACGACTGGCTGCCCGAGTTATAAAATGCTTTTCAACCTGAATAAAGCATCAAGTACTCACAATTTAGATCTAACTTACCCACAGATTAAGTCTAAAAAACATAACTCTGTGGATAATACTTTATTTTGATCTGATCAATCTTTGTATGAATCAGATCCTCGATACCGCCCAGATCCACCTTGTGGATAAGATCGCGATCTATCCCCAGCTTTAATGGAGATAGATCGCCAACAGATCACAGGATTATTTTAATTTAAGCTGTTGTTTTAAATAAGCAATAAGCCTTACCCACAGCAAAGTGCGATCCTAATAGTAAACACAATAAGAAGATCTATATAAAGATCTTAAGATCTATAAGCCTGATCCCCTGCGATCCAAGAGCACAAAATAGAGCATTCACCTGCATCATTACAGATGCTAAAATGATCGGCTGATATTCCTTTTTTATCCCTTACCCAGCCAAAGGTAAATCTATGCGTTTTCATGAACGGTTTGATGTAATTGTTGTAGGTGGTGGTCATGCCGGAACTGAAGCCGCATTGGCTGCTGCCAGAATGGGTGTCAATACCCTACTCCTGACCCACAATATTGACACTTTGGGTCAGATGTCCTGTAACCCGGCTATAGGGGGTATAGGTAAAGGGCACTTGGTTAAAGAGATAGATGCCTTGGGTGGCGCCATGGCAACAGCAACTGACTATGCCGGGATCCAATTCAGAACCCTTAATTCTAGTAAGGGTCCAGCGGTAAGAGCTACCAGAGCCCAAGCGGATCGAGCATTGTATCGGCAAAAGATCCAACAGATATTACAAAACCAACCTAACTTAAGGATCTTTCAACAGGCTGTTGACGATCTGGTTGTTGAAAACAACAGAGTCATAGGGGTTGTCACCCAAATGGGGCTGGCTTTTGAAGCTCCTGCCGTAGTGTTGACTGCCGGCACTTTCCTTGGTGGCAAGATCCACATAGGTCTGGAAAACTACAGTGGTGGTCGTGCCGGTGATCCTCCGGCGATCGTCCTGGCCCACAGACTCAGGGAGTTGCCTATTCGGGTTGGCCGTCTTAAGACAGGTACACCACCGCGTATCGATGCCCGCAGCGTCGACTTCCAGCAGATGACTGAACAGCAGGGGGACAACCCTCTTCCCGTGATGTCTTTTATCGGAGATGTGAGTCAGCATCCACAGCAAATTTCTTGCTATATCACTCATACCAATGAGAAAACCCATGAAATCATTCGTGGTGGCTTGGATCGAAGCCCCATGTATTCAGGGGTTATCGAAGGTATAGGTCCGAGATACTGTCCATCGATTGAAGACAAGATCCATCGCTTTGCCGACAAGAGTTCTCACCAGATCTTTATTGAACCCGAGGGGCTCAATACCAATGAGTTATACCCCAATGGTATCTCCACCAGTTTGCCATTCGATGTACAAATTGCCTTGGTCCGTTCGATCAAGGGGATGGAAAATGCCGAGATCATGCGTCCTGGCTATGCCATCGAATATGATTATTTTGATCCCCGAGATCTGAAAAATTCGCTGGAAACCAAAACCATAGATGGTCTGTTCTTTGCCGGTCAGATCAATGGCACCACAGGTTATGAAGAGGCCGGGGCTCAAGGTTTGCTGGCGGGCATGAACGCAGCTTTACAGGTACAAGGTAAAGACGCTTGGGCACCTAGACGTGATCAGGCTTATCTTGGCGTGTTGGTGGACGACCTCTCGACTCTGGGCACCAAAGAGCCCTATCGCATGTTCACCAGTCGCGCTGAATACCGCTTGCTGCTGCGTGAAGACAATGCTGACCTGCGCCTGACCGAGAAAGGTCGCGAGTTGGGCTTGGTTGACGATCAACGCTGGGCCAAGTTCTCTGCCAAGGTTGAGGCGATTGAATCTGAGCTGCAACGCCTGCGCAGTCAATGGATCCATGTGAATTCACCTCTGGTTGAAGCGCTGAATCCGCATCTCAATACGCCAATATCTCGCGAAGCCTCGTTTGAAGAGCTGTTGCGTCGTCCTGAGTTGGATTATGACAAGCTTATGGGGATCGAAGGCTTTGGACCGGGTCTTGAGGATCGTCAAGCCGCTGAACAGGTGCAGATCCAGGTTAAATATGCCGGTTATATTCAGCGCCAGCAGGAAGAGATCGCCAAAGCGCAGCGCAACGAAAATACCGGCCTGCCGCTGGAGCTCGATTACAACGAAGTGCCGGGCTTGTCCAATGAAGTGATCGCCAAACTCAATGCCCATAAACCGGAAACCATAGGCCAGGCTTCCAGGATCTCGGGGGTAACTCCGGCAGCCATCTCCATTTTGCTGGTGCATCTGAAAAAACGGGGATTACTGCGCCGCTCGGCCTGATACCGTGAACTATTCCAGAGCCGGGGAAGCAGTGGATGCTTCCCTTGGCCGTTTTGGGGCCGCATAATAGCCCCGCAGTATTTTTCTGGGGAGAATACCCGTGCTTGCAGCACAGTTAAAAACATATCTGGCAGAGACTTGCCTCAATGTATCGGATGAACAGCAGCAACAACTGCTCGGTTTTGTTGCCATGCTCAACAAATGGAACAAGGCCTATAACCTGACCTCGGTGCGCGATCCTGAGCAGATGCTTATCCGGCATATCATGGATAGCCTGGTCGTCTCCCCTCATCTCAAGGGGCAGCGTTTTATTGATGTGGGTACTGGCCCTGGGTTACCCGGTATTCCGCTGGCGATTTTGAATCCGGATAAAGAATTTGTGCTGCTCGATAGCCTGGGCAAGCGGATCCGTTTTCAAAAACAGGTTCAGATTGAACTCAAATTAAAAAATATACAGTCGGTTGAGAGCCGGGTGGAAGCCTTTCAGGATCCACAAGGGTTTGATGGGGTGCTCAGTCGCGCCTTTGCCTCAGTGGCAGACATGTTAAGCTGGTGTCAGCATTTGCCGGCGCAAAATGGGGTATTCTATGCCCTTAAAGGGCAGTTGAACCCTGATGAGTTGACCGGGATCCCTGAGGGATACAGCATCAGGGAATCCATCGAACTCAAGGTTCCTAAATTGGATGAACAGAGACATCTGCTGATCATAGCTCCCCAGGTTTGAATGCCTTGCAATTGGCTGGCGTATCAAGCAACTTGATGCAAACGGAACCGGGCATCAATAACAAAATTGACAGACAAGGTGACAGTGTGGCGAGAATTATTGCCGTAGCCAACCAGAAAGGTGGCGTTGGAAAAACAACAACTTGTGTTAATTTGGCAGCCTCTTTGGCGGCAACCAAGCGGCGGGTGCTATTGATCGATCTGGATCCCCAGGGCAATGCCACCATGGGGAGTGGTGTCGACAAGTACGAAGTTGAAAACACCGCCTACGAGTTGCTGGTGGAAGAAAAGAGTTTTGACGAAGTCGTTGTGCGTAACACAGCCGGGAAATACGATCTCGTTGCCGCCAACGGTGATGTGACTGCCGCCGAAATCAAATTGATGGAGTTCTTTGCCAGAGAGATTCGCCTGCGCAATGCCTTGGCAAAAGTACAGGATGAGTACGACTTCATCTTTATCGACTGCCCTCCTTCGCTGAATATGTTGACAGTAAACGCCATGTCGGCGGCCGACTCAGTACTGGTTCCCATGCAGTGTGAGTACTATGCCCTGGAAGGCTTGACCGCCCTGATGGATACTATTTCCAAGCTGGCGGCCATGGTCAATCCCAAGCTCGGGATCGAGGGAATACTGAGAACCATGTACGATCCCCGAAACCGCCTGGCCAACGATGTTTCCGATCAGCTGAAACAGCATTTCGGTGACAAGGTTTACCGCACTGTTATCCCAAGAAATATTCGCTTGGCCGAGGCGCCGAGTTTTGGCGCACCGGCTATGTACTATGACAAGAGCAGCGCCGGCGCCAAGGCTTATCTTGCTTTAGCCGGCGAAATTATTCGCCGCTCCGAACAGAACCAGCAAGCGAAACAGGCATAAAGGAATGAGCATGACACCGAAAAAACGGGGGCTGGGCAAAGGCCTGGACGCACTTTTGAGTACCAGCCATGCGGCGAGCAAGAAGCGTGATGATGCCGAGCAATCCAAGGTTGATGCCGGCGAAACTCTGCTTACCCTGGATGTGGATCTGCTGCAGCCCGGCAAGTATCAACCCCGTAAAGACATGTCGCCCGAGGCTCTGGAAGAGCTGGCCGAATCCATCAAGGCTCAGGGAGTTATTCAGCCCATAGTGGTGCGTAAGATCAGCGATGACAAATACGAAATCATCGCCGGTGAACGTCGCTGGCGCGCGGCGCAAATAGCCAAGCTGGACAAGGTGCCCTGCATAGTCAAACAGGTTGCCGATGAGGCTGCCGTGGCTATTGCACTGATTGAAAATATTCAGCGGGAAGATCTCAATGCCATGGAAGAGGCCATTGCGCTTAACCGCTTGATCGAAGAATTTGATCTCACTCACCAACAAATAGCTGATGCTGTGGGAAAATCCCGGGCTACAGTTTCGAACCTGCTGCGGCTCAATGGTTTGAATGAACCGGTAAAGCGGTTGTTGGAGTATGGTGATATCGAAATGGGTCATGCCCGAGCCTTGCTGGCCTTGCAAGGTGAAGAGCAAACTTCTGTTGCCCGATTGGTGGTGGCAAAGGAATTGACCGTTCGTGAAACCGAACGATTGGTAAATAAGGTCTTAAATCCTGCCAAAGAGGCCGAAAAGCCTGTAAAAGATACCGATGTTGCCCGTCTGGAGAGTCAGTTAATTGAGAGGTTAGGCGCAAAAGTTTCCATTTCCCACGGTAGTAAGGGAAAGGGAAAAATTGTAATTAACTATCAAAATCTGGCTGAATTAGACGGTATTCTTGCCAAAATCCATTAAAAAAACGTGGTTAACGCTTTTTAGTGTAAATTTGTGACGTTTGTTAATATTGCATTTATACGAATTTGGGTCTGTATCACGTTAAAAGGTGAGGTTTTTACTTATCTCAAAGTTGCAAAGAAGACTTGAAAAGGTATACTTTCGCAAGCTTTTTGTACCTCGACTCCATACGGATATTTGTAGTCCGGTCATCGAAACAAAAAGTAGTAATGCGGAGAAGAATGATTGAGTAAGGTTTTAGCGCGTCGTGGCCGTTGGTCAGCCTATAAGTTGGTGATGATGCAGGCGGCGATAGCTGGGGGTGCTTCAATTATCTTTTTCGCCGTGTGGGGAGCCCAGTTTGGCTATTCTGCTCTGGCAGGAACTGCCATAGCTGTGCTCCCTAATTTTGTATTCGCGACCCTGGCTTTTTCCCATATGGGAGCAAGCGCTGCCGGTGAAGTTCTCAAAGGCTTTTACTGGGGGGAAGCGGTAAAGTTGCTGTTAACAATAGCATTGTTTTCGCTGGTATTTATCAATTTAAAGGTCGCATTTATGCCCCTTTTTGTTTGCTATGTACTGGCGTTGGTAGTGCATTGGGCAGCTCCTTTGTACTTCAAGCAAAGTTAAGTGGGATGAATCATGGCTGCATCTGGTGAAGCATTAACACCGCAGGGCTATATCCAGCATCACCTTACCAACCTTACCGTTGGTGAAGGTTTCTGGACATGGCACGTTGATTCATTGCTCTTTTCGGTTGGTCTTGGCGTGCTGTTTCTGTGGTTGTTCCGCAGCGTTGGCAAAAAGGCAACTTCTGGCGTTCCCGGTAAGCTTCAATGCTTTATCGAAATGATCGTCGAGTTTGTCGACAACAGCGTTAAAGATACATTCCATGGTCGCAATGCCTTGATAGCACCTCTTGCTCTGACTATTTTCATGTGGGTATTCATGATGAACCTCATGGATATGGTGCCCGTTGACTGGGTACCACATGCGGCCTCTTTGGCTGGTGTGCCTTATCTGAAAATAGTGCCGACTACTGACCTTAACATCACTTTCAGCCTCGCGTTGGGCGTGTTTGTGCTGATTATTTACTACAGCATCAAGGTCAAAGGTGTGTCAGGTTTTGCGAAAGAACTGACGCTACAGCCCTTCAACCATTGGGCAATGATACCCGTCAACTTCCTGCTCGAAATAGTTACCTTGATAGCTAAGCCCATTTCATTGGGGCTACGTCTTTTTGGTAACTTGTATGCAGGTGAGTTGATCTTCATCCTTATTGCGCTGATGTATGGTGCCAACTTGGCGATTGCCGCTCTGGGTGTGACTCTGCAACTGGGCTGGCTGATCTTCCATATTCTGGTTATCACGCTGCAAGCGTTTATTTTCATGATGCTGACTATCGTTTACCTAAGCATGGCTCATGAAGATCATTAAGGACTGCTGAAGAAATTTTTTAACTAAATCATCAACTAACATAGATTTAGATACTGGAGATACAGATGGAAACGATTCTGGGCTTTACTGCAATTGCTGTTGCTCTGCTCATTGGTTTGGGTGCACTGGGTACCGCTATCGGTTTCGGCCTTTTGGGTGGTAAGTTCCTGGAAGGCGCTGCGCGTCAACCAGAAATGGCTCCTATGCTGCAAGTTAAGATGTTCATCGTAGCGGGTCTGCTCGACGCCGTAACCATGATCGGTGTAGGTATTGCACTTTACATGCTGTTTACTAACCCACTGGGTGCAATGCTGTAATAAACGCTTCTGTCTTAACTCTAAATAGGAGGCTGTTGTGAATATCAACGCTACCCTAATCGGTCAGACGGTCGCCTTTATTATCTTCGTGTGGTTCTGCATGAAGTTTGTATGGCCCCCTTTGATGAATGCCATCGAAGCGCGCCAGAAAAGGATTGCTGATGGTCTTGCTGACGCTGACCGTGCAGCAAAAGACCTGGAGTTGGCTCAAGCGAAAGCGACTGACCAACTGAAAGACGCCAAGGCTACAGCCAACGAAATCATTGAGTCTGCCAACAAGCGCAAGGCTCAGATTATTGACGAAGCCAAAGCTGAAGCAGACGCTGAGCGTGCGAAAATCATTGCTCAGGGTAAAGCAGAAATTGAAGCTGAACGTAATCGCGTGAAAGAGGAACTGCGTAAGCAGGTTGCTACTCTTGCCATCACTGGTGCAGAGAAGATCCTCGAGCGTTCGATTGATGAAGCCGCCCAAAGCGACATAGTTAATAAACTAGTTGCTGAAATTTGATAAGGGAGTTGAGTTATGGCTGAGTTAACCACCATTGCTCGCCCTTACGCTAAGGCAGCTTTTGACTTTGCTGTTGAACATCAAGCAGTAGAAAACTGGGCAGAAATGCTCGATTTCGCGGCAATGGTGAGTGAAAACGAATCCATGAAGCCACTGCTGGCTGGATCTATGTCCAGCAATAAGCTAGCTGCACTCTTTATCAATATCTGTGGCGAGCAAATTGATGAGCACGGTCAAAATCTGATCAAGGTAATGGCTGAAAACGGTCGCTTGGAGGTACTGCCTGCTGTATCTCAGCTCTATGCTGAGTTTCGCCACGAATGGGCTAAGGAAATCGAAGCCAGCGTGGTGTCTGCTACTGAGCTTAGCTCTGAGCAGCAACAGCAGATCAGTGTTTCTTTAGAGAAACGTCTCGCACGCAAAGTTAAGCTGAATTGCAGCGTCAACGCCGAGCTTATCGCCGGTGTAATTATCAAGGCAGGGGATCTGGTGATAGATGGATCCATCCGCGGTAAATTGAACCGCCTGTCTGATAAGCTGCAGTCGTAATTGGGAGTTTGAGCATGCAACTGAATTCCACTGAAATCAGCGATCTGATTAAGCAGCGGATCGAGCAGTTCGAAGTCGTCAGTGAAGCCCGCAACGAAGGTACTATCGTTTCGGTCAGTGACGGCATCATCCGCATTCACGGCCTGGCCGATGTAATGCAGGGTGAGATGATCGAACTGCCTGGCAACCGTTATGCAATCGCGTTGAACCTTGAACGTGATTCTGTAGGTGCCGTAGTTATGGGTCCTTATGCCGATCTGGCTGAGGGCGTAAAAGTTAAAACCACTGGCCGTATTCTGGAAGTTCCAGTGGGTCGTGGTCTGCTGGGACGTGTTGTTAACACCCTGGGTGAGCCAATCGACGGTAAAGGACCAATCGACAACGATGGTTTTGCACCTGTTGAAATGATTGCTCCTGGTGTTATTGAGCGTCAATCCGTATCTCAACCGGTGCAAACCGGTTATAAAGCGGTTGATGCCATGATCCCTATCGGTCGTGGTCAGCGTGAGCTGATCATCGGTGACCGTCAAACCGGTAAAACTGCGATGGCTATTGACGCCATCATCAACCAGAAAGATTCCGGCATCAAGTGTGTGTACGTTGCAGTAGGCCAGAAGGCTTCTACTATTGCTAACGTAGTACGCAAGCTGGAAGAGCACGGTGCTCTGGCCAACACTATTGTTGTGGTTGCTACTGCTTCTGAAGCAGCTGCCCTGCAGTACCTGGCACCATACTCTGGTTGTACCATGGGTGAATATTTCCGTGACCGCGGTGAAGATGCTCTGATCGTTTACGATGACCTGTCCAAGCAGGCTGTTGCTTACCGTCAGATCTCCCTGCTGCTGAAGCGTCCACCAGGCCGTGAAGCTTACCCAGGTGACGTATTCTATCTGCACTCTCGTCTGCTGGAACGTGCTTCCCGCGTGAACGAAGAGTACGTTGAGAAGTTCACCAATGGTGAAGTAAAAGGCAAGACGGGTTCTTTGACCGCTCTGCCAATTATTGAAACCCAGGCAGGTGACGTATCTGCGTTCGTACCGACCAACGTAATTTCTATTACCGACGGTCAGATCTTCCTTGAAACCGACCTGTTCAACTCTGGCCTGCGTCCAGCGGTTAACCCAGGTATCTCTGTTTCTCGTGTAGGTGGTGCGGCTCAGACCAAGATCATCAAGAAACTGTCCGGCGGTATCCGTACTGCTCTGGCACAGTATAGAGAGCTTGCTGCGTTCTCACAGTTTGCGTCTGACCTTGACGATGCAACTCGTGCCCAGCTGGAGCACGGTGAGCGTGTAACCGAACTGATGAAGCAAAAGCAATACGCTCCTATGAGCGTAGCTGACCAAGCTGTATCTATTTTTGCAGCTGAAAAAGGCTACCTGAAAGGTATTGAGCTGAAGAAGATCGGTGACTTCGAAGCCGCTCTGCTCTCTTTCATGAACGGCGAGCATGCTGAGCTGATGAAGCTGATCAACGATAGCGGTGATTACAATGCCGAAATCGAAGCTGAGCTGAAGGCTGGTCTCGACAAGTTCGTGGCAACCCAAACCTGGTAAATACATGCGAGGTGTCATAAGGCACCTCAGGTCCAGATTGGAGAGTAGAGATGGCCGGCGCTAAAGAGATTAAAACCAAGATCGCGAGTGTGAAAAACACTCAGAAGATCACGTCCGCCATGGAAATGGTGGCAGCCAGCAAAATGCGCAAGGCGCAGGACCGCATGGCTGCAAGCCGTCCATATGCGGAGAGCATGCGTAAGGTGATCGGTCACGTCGCTCAAGGTTCTCTGGAGTACAAACACCCCTACCTGGAGGTGAGAGAACCCAAGCGGGTTGGTTACATAGTAGTGGCAACCGACCGTGGCCTTTGTGGTGGTCTGAACGTCAACCTGTTCAAAAAGGTTGTCGCAGACGTGAAAAGCTGGAAAGAGCAAGGTGTAGAAGTTGAATTCTGCCCTATCGGTGCTCGTAGTGTTCAGTTTTTCAAGAGCTTTGGTGGCAAGGTACAGGCCCATGCTTCAGGTTTAGGTGATGCTCCCAAGCTCGCTGACCTGATTGGTACTGTGCGGGTAATGCTCCAGGCTTACAACGAAGGCAAGCTGGATCGTCTGTATGTGGTATTCAACAAGTTTGTTAATACCATGACGCAGACTCCTGTGATCGAGCAGCTGCTACCTTTGCCTAAATCAGACGAAGATGACGTAGCGCATCGCTGGGACTACATCTATGAGCCAGATCCAAAGGTCTTGTTGGACAAGCTTTTGGTTCGTTATGTGGAGTCTCAGGTGTATCAGGGTGTCGTTGAAAACATTGCTTCCGAGCAGGCTGCCCGTATGGTGGCCATGAAGGCAGCAACAGACAACGCCGGCACGCTGATCGATGATCTGCAACTGGTATACAACAAGGCCCGTCAGGCGGCGATTACGCAAGAGCTGTCGGAAATTGTGTCAGGTGCAGCCGCGGTTTAGGCTGGGTAACGAATACAAGTTTTAGAGGATTAATCATGAGCACAGGTACTGTTGTCCAAGTGATTGGCGCGGTTGTGGACGTTGAGTTTCCACAAGATGCCGTACCTCAGGTATATGACGCTCTGAAGATCACAGGCGAAGGCGCCTGTAAAGGCTTGGTGCTGGAAGTTCAGCAACAGCTGGGTGGTGGTGTAGTTCGTACCATCGCCATGGGTTCTTCCGATGGTCTGCGTCGTGGTATCGAGGTAGAAAACTCTGGTTCACCAATTTCCGTTCCGGTTGGGGCTGCGACCCTTGGCCGTATCATGAACGTTCTGGGTGAGCCTGTGGATGAAGCGGGCGCTATCGGTGAAGATGAGCGTTATATCATCCACCGTGATGCTCCTTCTTATGAAGAGCAATCTAACACCACTGAATTGCTGGAAACCGGCATCAAGGTTATTGACCTGGTATGTCCGTTCGCCAAGGGTGGTAAAGTAGGTCTGTTCGGTGGTGCGGGTGTTGGTAAGACAGTTAACATGATGGAACTGATCAACAACATCGCTAAAGCCCACTCAGGTCTGTCCGTATTCGCCGGTGTAGGTGAGCGTACCCGTGAAGGTAACGACTTCTACTACGAGATGAAAGACTCAGGCGTACTGGACAAGGTAGCCATGGTGTACGGTCAGATGAACGAGCCACCAGGTAACCGTCTGCGTGTTGCTCTGACCGGTCTGACTATGGCCGAGAAGTTCCGTGACGAAGGTCGTGACGTACTGTTGTTCGTTGACAACATCTACCGTTACACCCTGGCTGGTACCGAAGTATCGGCATTGCTGGGTCGTATGCCTTCTGCTGTGGGTTATCAGCCAACACTGGCTGAAGAGATGGGTGTTCTGCAAGAACGTATTACTTCTACCAAAGTGGGTTCTATCACTTCGGTACAAGCGGTATACGTACCTGCGGATGACTTGACTGACCCAAGCCCGGCAACCACCTTCGCCCACTTGGATGCGACTGTGGTACTGTCTCGTCAAATCGCTTCTCTGGGTATCTACCCAGCGGTTGACCCACTGGATTCCACCTCTCGTCAGCTGGATCCACAGGTTGTTGGCCAA
This sequence comes from Shewanella sp. Iso12, assembly GCF_012030025.1. Classification (NCBI taxonomy): domain Bacteria; kingdom Pseudomonadati; phylum Pseudomonadota; class Gammaproteobacteria; order Alteromonadales; family Shewanellaceae; genus Shewanella; species Shewanella sp. Iso12. The sequence continues at coordinate 10,963 of NZ_JAAUHW010000017.1, read as the reverse complement.
GAGCACTATGACGTGGCAAACGGTGTACAGACAGTTCTGCAGCGTTACAAAGAGCTGAAAGACATCATCGCTATTCTGGGTATGGACGAGTTGTCAGATGATGACAAGATGACAGTATCCCGCGCCCGTAAGATCGAGCGTTTCCTGTCTCAGCCATTCCACGTAGCTGAAGTCTTTACCGGTTCTCCAGGTAAGTACGTGCCCCTGAAAGAAACCATCCGTGGCTTCAAGGGAATTCTGGACGGTGAGTTCGATCACCTGCCAGAGCAAGCGTTCTACATGGTTGGTTCAATCGACGAAGCCGTTGAGAAAGCCAATAAGAAATAACTAGGCAATATTGCATAGTTTGGTAAGGAGAACGGGATGGCAGCCATGACAGTACAGCTTGATATCGTCAGTGCAGAGAGCAAAATCTTCTCAGGCCTTGTTGCCCATTTACAGGTAACAGGTTCTGAGGGTGAACTGGGTATTATGCCTGGTCACACTCCGCTGCTGACCAATATCAAACCTGGCATGGCGCGCATCGTCAAACAAAATGGTCAGGAAGAGGTGTTTTACCTTTCAGGTGGTTTACTGGAAGTTCAACCCAATTCCGTGTCCGTATTGGCTGATGTTGTAATGCGTGCCGATGAGATTGACGAGCAGGCTGCAGTAGAAGCCAAGCGTCGTGCTGAGGCCCACATGGCCGATGCCGGTGCTGACTTCGATTATGCTGCGGCAGCAATTGAACTGGCTAAGGCCGTGGCTCAGTTGCGGGTCGTTGAGACCATCAAGAAGAACATTGCCAGATAACAGCACTGCTGAAAAAAGGCGCCTCAGGGCGCCTTTTTTGTGTTTGTTACTCCTGCTTGCTTCAAGCAGCTTTGCAAGCTGCATGAGCGCTGCATTTTTACTGTGATTCCGGTACACTTGCGCCAGCCTATAGAAAAGGAATCTCCCATGTCATTGAATGTTGTAATTCTCGCCGCCGGGAAAGGGACCCGGATGCGTTCCGATTTGCCTAAAGTCCTGCATAAGGTTGCCCATAAGCCCATGGTGCAGCATGTGATTGATACGGCTCATTCACTTAATGCCGACAAGATCAATCTGGTTTACGGTTATGGCGGCGACAAGCTGATGACGGAACTGGGCGAGCAACCGCTTAACTTTGTGCTGCAGGCTGAACAACTTGGCACTGGCCACGCGGTAGCCCAGGCGATTCCCCAGATAGATGACAATGACACTGTATTGGTGCTCTATGGTGACGTTCCCCTCACCCGCAAGGAAACTCTGGAAGCCCTGCTTGCTGCCAGGCAAAACGATGGCGTAGCCGTACTGACAGTGCATCTGGATGACCCAAGCGGCTATGGCCGTATGGTGCGCGAGCATGGCAAGGTGGTTGGCATAGTCGAACAAAAAGATGCTACTGCCGAGCAACTCAAGATTAATGAGATCAACAGCGGCATCATGGCATTGCCGGGCAAACAATTGAAAAACTGGCTCGGACGCTTGGAAAACAACAATGCTCAGGGCGAGTTTTATCTTACCGATGTGATCGCCATGGCTCACGCCGATGGTGTGGCCATAGACACGGCTCATCCAGTTAATTCCATAGAGACCGAAGGCGCCAATAACAGGGTGCAGTTGGCGGCGTTGGAACGTGCTTATCAGCAGCGCTGTGCTGAAGCCTTGATGTTGGATGGTGCCAACTTAAGAGATCCGGCACGCATAGATGTTCGCGGTGAAGTGACCGTCGGCATGGATGTGATGATAGATGTTAATGTGATCTTCGAAGGTAAAGTGGTGCTGGGTAATAACGTGACTGTTGGCGCCGGGGCTATCCTTATCGATTGTGAGATTGCCGACAACGCCGAGATTAAGCCTTACAGCATAGTAGAGGGCGCCAAGTTGGGTGATGGCGCCAGTGCCGGCCCGTTTGCTCGTCTGCGTCCGGGCGCTGAACTCAAGCAAGATGCCCATATAGGCAATTTTGTTGAGATGAAGAAAGCCGTACTCGGTGTGGGCTCCAAGGCTGGGCATCTGGCTTACCTCGGAGATGCACAAATTGGCCAAGGGGTAAACATAGGGGCCGGTACCATTACCTGCAATTATGATGGCGCCAACAAACATCTGACCGTTATTGAAGATGAAGTGTTTGTTGGTAGCGACACTCAACTGGTTGCTCCTGTCACTATCGGCAAGGGAGCCACACTGGGAGCCGGTTCCACTGTAACCCGTGATGTCGGCGCTGATGAACTGGTTATTACCAGGGTCAAGCAGAAACATATCAAGGACTGGAAGCGTCCACAAAAGCAAAAGAAGTAATTCCCTTAAATGAAAGCACCCACCTGGGTGCTTTCTATCTCACAAACCCGCGAATGGGTTTGAAGTCAATCATATTTAATTGTAAATATCCGTAAAGAAACTTAAATACTAATTCTTCTCATTTATATTTGCTGGCAAAAATAGAACAGATTGCCGGTCCGGCATCGAGAATGAGGTGATTATGAGGTTTAAGTTTTCCTGTGTAGGTATGGCAGTGGTTGCTGCTATCTCTTCAATGCCACTGGCAGCAGAGCAAGCGCCAGAAGATATTGAACGCATCAGTGTTACCGGCCGTAGCTTCAATGATTATAAGACCGGCATCGCCTCAGGTGCGATGCGTGGTGATATCAATCTGATGGATACACCTCAATCCGTTACCGTTATCCCCGACTTTGTCACCGATGAACAGCTGGCAACGAACCTGGCTGAAGTATTGGTAAATGACTCTTCGGTCACAGCGGGTACACAGCGTTGGAACCGGCAGGTTTTCTCTATTCGGGGGTTTGAACTGGACTCTGGGTCGGGCTACTTGATCAATGGTCATCAACAGTGGTCGCACTATGTACAACCTATTGAAACCCTGCAGCAGGTAGAAATACTCAAGGGCCCATCCAGTATGCTCTATGGCCAGTCAGGCCCAGGTGGCTTGGTTAATATGGTGACCAAGAAGCCGACCTACGACACTCTGTTTAACCTTGGGTTTGATACTGATGACAATGGCTCTACCCGCTTTCAGCTGGATGCCGGTGGTAGCCTTAACGAAGCTCAAACCATACGTTATCGCACCGTGTTGGTTAAGCAGGACACCCAATATTGGCGCGAATATCAGGATGGTGAAAATCAGGAAAGAGATCGTTGGCTGGGCTATTTAAACCTGGAGTTTGATCTCAGCGACGATATTACCTTGGCGTTGAAATATGACCACACCCAAGATAAGACCGGGATTGATGTGGGTGGCTGGTTGAATAAAAAAGGTGAGCTTATCGGTGGAAGAGACATTATCTGGGATATGCCTTGGGCATTTACCGATAATAAGGTACAGAACATGGGAGCCGATTTGGTTTGGCATCTCAACGATGACTGGAATGTGAAGCTGGGATATAACCACCAGAAGTTCCAGCGTCAGCGCTTGGATTCTGCTCCGTCTTATAATGAAAATGCGATGACGGATGGCTATAGCATCAGACCTTTCGATCGTTATGATGATTGGCAGCACAAGACTGCATATGTGGATTTCAGTGGTCATTTCAATACAGGTAGTATCGAGCATCAGTTGCTGATAGGTGCCAATTATCTGGACTACTTCTATCAACAACGTCGCGACCGCGGCGGCTCCATAACCGTAATTCCTGGTACTGGCCTACCTGCCAAGCCGGATCTTGATTATCACTCTGTGGCCAAGGGTGACCCTAGTGAATATGACTTTTATGGCGTCTACATTCAGGATTTAATCAGCTTGAACGAACAGTGGAAACTGCTCGCAGGTATACGCTATGACGAGCAAAAAGAAGACGGAGTTACCGACAGCGCAACGTCTCCCAAGTTTGGCATCATCTATTCGCCTATGGATAATGGCAGTATTTACCTGAACTACTCCAAGAGCTTTGTTCCTCAAGGAAGTGTTGATAACGAACTGGATCTTAATGACGGTATGGAACTGGATCCCGAATATGGTGAGCAGTATGAATTGGGCACCAAGTGGGAGCTGTTCGACAATAGCTTGTTGCTGACCGCTGCTGTGTTTGACATTAAGATAGACAACAGGATTGTCACTCACAGCTTGGATGTCCCTCAAGGTGATAAGACCAAAATTACCCGTCAGGATGGGACTCAGCATCACAAGGGTTTCGAGATGGGAGCTCAGGGGCAGTTAAGTGATAAGTGGTTTATGACTGGTTCCATGATGTATCTGGATGCCACTTACAAGACGGGAGATGAACTGGATGGAAAGACTCCTATAGATGCTCCTGAATGGTCGGCCAATATTTGGACCCGTTATGAGATGACTGAAGCACTGGCTCTGAACTTCGGTGCCGTTTATGTCGGTGAGCGCTTTGCTGATAAAAACAATCAGATCACCAAAGACGGTTATGTACGTTTCGATATAGGTGCAGCTTATACCTTTGATATTGCCGGTACCGAGTTGGGTGTTCGCGCCAACATACGTAATTTGTTCGATAAAGATTATCTGGATGGCGGTGATTACCAGATGGTCACTATCGGTGAAGGTCGCCATTTCAGTCTGGCACTTGAAGCCAAGTTTTAATCGCCAATAGATATCATGCTATTCAGCAATGCCGGCCACTCCATGACCGGCATTTTTTATGGATGAAATCTAATTCTTTCGGCTTCTTGTGACGCGCCCAGGCTCGGGCTGGCTTTAAGGCATGCCTGTATATCGGCAGAACTACTAACGGGCTTTTTTCACTCAGTAATTGCGTTTATGTTTCGAAGTTATATAATTCGCCTTTCGAATCGAAACTTATTCAGTCTGGAATGACCAAACGCAACACTCAACAAAGGCGTCACGCCATAGTTACCCTGCTGCAGCAGCAGGGTGAAGTCAGTGTCGATGCCTTGGCGCTGAAGTTTGAAACTTCGGAAGTGACCATACGTAAAGACTTGGCAGCCCTGGAGAAAACCGGTTTGCTGCTGCGTCGTTATGGTGGTGCCGTCGTCGTTCCTCAAGAGATGACCCAAACCTTGTCTGAACCGCCTTCTCGCAATAAGTTGGCCATAGCTCAGGCCGCTGCCGGGCTTATCAAAGATCATAATCGCATCATTATAGATTGTGGCAGCACCACTTTGGGGCTTATTCCCGAGCTCAATGATAAGCGCGGGCTGGTGGTCATGACCAACTCCCTGCAACTGGCCAATGCGATACATGAATTGGAAAACGAGCCCACACTCTTGATGACAGGGGGCACTTGGGATCCACACTCCGAATCTTTTCAAGGACAGGTGGCTGAGCAAGTACTGCGTTCCTACAATTTTGACCAGCTTTTTATCGGCGCCGATGGCATTGACTTGCAGCGAGGCACCACCACTTTCAATGAGTTGATTGGACTCAGCCGGGTGATGGCGGAAGTCTCCAGGGATGTGGTGGTGTTGCTCGAATCGGAAAAGGTGGGTCGCAGAATTCCTAATCTTGAGTTGCCATGGGAGTTGGTCACTACCCTGGTGACAGATGACAGGCTGCCTGATGCAGCCGCTGAAAGTATTTCAAATCAAGGGGTAAAGCTGATCTTAGCCCCTTTTACAGCATAAACTTTAAATTAAGCGGATATTGATATGTGTGGAATTGTTGGCGCAGTAGCGCAGCGGGATGTAGCTGAAATCTTGATAGAGGGGCTGAAACGCCTGGAATATCGTGGCTATGATTCGGCCGGTGTGGCTGTCATTCACCAAGGTGAACTGACCCGTACCCGCAGAGTTGGCAAGGTGCAGGAGTTGGCCGATGCTTTGCAAACTGCTCCTTTGGCCGGTGGTACAGGTATCGCCCATACCCGTTGGGCGACCCATGGTGAGCCCAGTGAGCGCAACGCGCATCCACATCAATCCGGCAGCGACATAGCCGTGGTGCACAACGGCATTATTGAAAATCACGCTAAATTGCGGGAGATGCTCAAGGGCTTGGGGTATCAGTTCAACTCAGATACAGATACAGAAGTTATTTGTCATCTGGTTGACCATGAGCTCAAGTCTGCCCCCGGCTTGCTGGCGGCGGTACAAGCCACAGTAAAACAACTGGAAGGTGCCTATGGCACTGTGGTCATCGACCGCCGTGACCCTGAGCGGCTGGTGGTCGCCCGCAGTGGCAGCCCATTGGTAATAGGCTTTGGCCTGGGAGAAAACTTCGTTGCTTCGGATCAGTTGGCGCTGCTGCCGGTGACCCGTACTTTTGCCTTCCTGGAAGAGGGTGATGTTGCCGAAGTGACTCGCCGTGAGGTCCATATCTATGATCTGGACGGTAACCCGGTTGTACGTGAAAAGAAAGAATCTGAAATCACCCATGATGCCGGTGACAAGGGCGAGTATCGTCACTATATGCTTAAAGAGATCTATGAGCAGCCAATGGCGCTGGCCCGTACTCTCGAAGGCCGAATTGCCCAGCAGCAGGTGCTGGATAGTGCCTTTGGTGATAATGCAGCCGAGCTTCTCAAAGATATCAAACACGTACAGATCATTGCCTGTGGTACCAGTTACCATGCCGGTATGGCAGCACGTTATTGGCTGGAAGATTGGGCCGGCGTTTCCTGTAATGTGGAAATCGCCTCTGAATTCCGCTACCGCAAGTCGCATCTGTTCCCCAACAGCCTGTTGGTCACTATTTCTCAATCCGGTGAAACGGCCGATACTCTGGCAGCAATGCGTTTGGCCAAAGAGATGGGGTACAAGGCAACCCTGACCATATGTAACGCCCCCGGATCCTCGCTGGTTCGCGAGTCCGACATGGCATATATGATGAAAGCCGGTGCCGAGATAGGTGTGGCTTCCACCAAGGCTTTTACCGTGCAGTTGGCCGGTTTGTTGATGCTGACGGCGGCACTGGGACGTTATAACAGCATGAGTGTGGAAATGCAGGCGGCAATCGCCCAGAGTCTGCAGTCTATGCCGGCTAAAGTGGAGCAGGCTCTGGGGTTGGATGATGCCATTGCTGAGTTGGCAGAAGACTTTGCCGATAAGAGCCATGCCCTGTTCCTGGGACGTGGCGATCAGTACCCCATAGCGATGGAAGGCGCGCTGAAGCTGAAGGAGATTTCCTATATTCATGCCGAGGCTTATGCATCCGGAGAGCTGAAACATGGACCATTGGCGCTGATCGATGCCGACATGCCTGTGATAGTGGTGGCACCCAATAATGAACTGCTTGAAAAGCTCAAGTCCAATGTGGAAGAAGTGCGTGCCCGTGGTGGCTTGATGTATGTGTTTGCTGATGTTGATGCTGAATTTGCATCCGATGACACCATGAAGGTAATTCCTGTGCCACATTGTGATGAGTTTATGGCACCGCTTATTTACACCATTCCGCTGCAGTTGCTGTCATACCATGTTGCCCTGATCAAAGGGACTGATGTGGATCAGCCAAGAAACTTGGCCAAGTCGGTTACTGTGGAGTAATTGGCTGGAATCAAGCTCAAGCCTGAAAGTGTTGCCATTAATCGCCTGAGTGTATGCTCAGGCGATTAATTGCGTCAGCCGCTGCTGCTTTTTTGCTTCGTATCTCTTCCAGACTTTTTCGTGGAAGTAGAAAACAACTGTGTTGATGCTGGGTTCTACCAGGGCCACGGCACCACCTATAAGTACACTGCCAGTAAGCAGATAAGTGATGGTAAAGGCTACGCTGAAGTGCAGTATGGCAAAGGTCATTGTCTTAATCATGGCGGTTCTCCTCTCTCGATAATTTAATGATAATAATTCTTATTAACAATTGGAAGAGGATTTAACAGATTAATTTGACCGTTTTTATCTATTAAAAAGGCCACTTATGCGGCCTTTAATCGTCTAAGACTATCAGTAATGCCAAGGGAAGCTGGAAAAGTCCTGATCGCGTTTTTCAAGAAACGCGTCTCGGCCTTCCTGGGCCTCGGCTGTGCCATAGGCCAAACGGGTCGCTTCTCCGGCAAACAGTTGCTGGCCAACCAAACCATCATCAGGCAGGTTAAAGCCATATTTGAGCATGCGCATTGCGGTTGGGGACTTGGAATTGATCTCCTTGGCCCAGCGCAGAGCTTCGGTTTCAAGTTCTGCATGCGGAACCGAACGGTTAACCATGCCCATGGCAAAGGCTTCATCGGCACTGTAGTTAAAGCCACAGAAAAATATTTCTCTTGCCCGCTTCTGGCCTATCATCTTCGCCAGATAAGCACTGCCATAGCCGGAATCAAAGCTGGCTACATCAGGATCTGTCTGTTTGAAAACGGCATGTTCTTTCGATGCCAGTGTCAGATCGCACACCACGTGCAGGCTGTGACCGCCACCGACCGCCCAACCCGGAACAACGGCTATGACGACCTTGGGCATAAAGCGGATCAAGCGCTGCACTTCGAGAATATGCAGGCGGCCCATGCGAGCCAAATCGGCCTTACCGGCTTCCTCACCTTCATATTTGTAGCCGTCCTTGCCGCGAATACGCTGATCGCCACCGGAGGAGAAGGAATATTGCCCCTTGGCTGATGGACCATTACCCGTTAACAGCACACAACCTACATCAGACCATTGCCGGGCGTGATCCAGAGCTATGTAAAGTTCATCAACCGTTTTGGGACGAAAAGCGTTCAGGCAGTCGGGACGATTAATGGCAATTCGCACCGTACCTTGAGATTTGGCTCTGTGGTAAGTGATGTCTTCAAAAGCGAACCCAGCAACCTCTTCCCACAATTCAGGTTCAAAAGTATCGGAAACAAAAGATGTCATAACAAACAGCCCCTATATTGATAATGGCTCAAAGGCTAGGTGGATTGGCATGGGAGGTCAATGATTTCAGGTGCGGGTTTTGCGACCGTCGACAAAACCCGCGGCTTTACTCAGAGGTTATCGCAGATGAACAGCAGATTATCTTTGTTGAAAACAGGATGAGATATGACATTGCCGCGACAATACTCATCCTTGAAGTCCATCAGGGTATCTGGTGTGGTCAGTATGTTGTCCAGCTCTTGTAGCTCTGAAGCTGACAAACGCTCGGCAATATCTGCCTTGAGGCGGGCCTTTTTCTGATCGAGGCGAATGATCTGCGTGCCCGTCATGGCATCCAGCTTGCGTTCAATTTTCTTTACTAATGCTTCGGTTTGGGCAATGGGCTCATCGAGTTTATCCGTCTGAGTGACCAGGTAATAAAGCACTCCGGCCAATATTGCCAAAATAATCCAGCCTTTCATCATTTAGTCCAACTAAGGTTAATAACCCTTGTGTTACAAGGTATAATACGCCAGTTTTTATACAATAAGCAGTAAAAGGCTGTAAAGATGAGTGAAGAGTCGAGCAATAAGGATTATTCGAAAGCCAATCGAATCAAGATTCACCAGCCTGATGCGAGTAAAGCAGACCGCTTTAATCCTCGCAATCGAATTTACGTTCGTGCGGTTGATGGTCTATGGAGTACGTTAAGGCGGCGTATGGGATGGATAGCCATGCTGTTTTTCCTCATTTTACCTTGGCTTCCATGGGGGGATAGGCAGGCAGTCTGGTTTAACCTGGCGGAGCAGAAGTTTCATGTATTTGGCCTGACTATCTGGCCTCAGGATCTGACGTTGCTGGCGGCCTTGTTTATGATTGCCGCCTTTGCACTGTTTTTTGTCACTACCTACCTGGGAAGGGTCTGGTGCGGGTACACCTGCCCGCAGACAGTGTGGACCTTCATCTTTATCTGGTTTGAAGAAAAGCTCGAAGGGGCACGCAACAAAAGGATGAAGTTGGATCAGATGCCCTGGAGTTTTGACAAACTCTGGCGCAAAACGGCCAAGCATACTGCCTGGTTGCTGATCTCCCTGCTGACGGCCATGACATTTGTGTCTTACTTTGTGCCCTCCAGAGAAGTATACCTCGAGGTGTTTACCTTACAGGCCAGTGGCGCCGTGTACTTCTGGGTCATTCTCTTCACTCTGGCAACCTATGGTAATGCCGGCTGGATGCGGGAAATCATGTGTATTCACATGTGCCCCTATGCACGTTTCCAGGCGGCCATGTTCGATAAGAACACTTATATTGTTGGCTATGACACCAAGCGTGGTGAAACTCGCGGCCCCCGTTCCCGCAAGGCAGATCCCAAAGCTCTGGGGCTGGGCGACTGTATCGATTGCGATCTCTGTGTTCAGGTCTGTCCGACAGGGATTGATATCCGTAATGGCCTGCAGTACGAATGTATCAACTGCGGCGCCTGTATCGATGCTTGCGACTCCACCATGGAACGTATGGGATATGCCAAAGGCCTTATCAGTTACACCACGGAAAACAAACTGGAAGGGATCAAGGAAAAAGTGCTGCGTCCCAAGCTGGTGGGCTATGGTGTTGTGCTTACCGCGATGATTTTGGTGTTTATCTACGCCAGTGCCAATATCGCCCCTGTACGCATCGATATCATTCGTGACCGGAATCAGCTCTATACCGAGAATACTCAGGGGATGACAGAGAATACCTTCACTTTGAAGATATTGAACAAAACAGAAACGGCCCACGAGTACCAGATGCACATTGATGGGTTAAACAACTATAAGTGGTATGGCCCACAAACAGTGCAAATTGCGGCCGGTGAAGTATTGACGCTGCCAATCAGTGTGGCGGTCGATCCTGTGGAGCTGAAACGTCCTATTACCAAGATAGACTTTATTGTCACTACCGAAGTCGATGGTGAGGCGGTTGAAGCCAAACAGGAGTCCCGTTTCTTCGGGCCTTAAGCTTTAAGAAACGATTCAAGATAGATAGAAAGGGGCGTGAGCCCCTTTTTTCATCAAAAAATATCGCTTTTTTGGTCATTTGGTTGCTTTTGTGAGCGAACGATAAATTAATCCTGTTTTTCTAAGATTTAGCCCTTGCACAAAAGTTTTGGCTCCCTATAATGCGCTCCCACTGACACGGCACAGCGGCAACGCGAAAGGCGTGACAGGGTCGAAGAAAAGAGGCTCTCGAGTCCTTTCAACGACAGGCGAAAAAAGATGGTAAT
>NZ_JAAUHW010000016.1:0-77044 GCF_012030025.1 Shewanella sp. Iso12 | reverse complement strand
GGCCTGATGCCGGGCGTTTTATTTTGACTTGACTCATGTTTAAAGCCCTTCCCTGGCCTATCGATTTTGCCAGCCTAGATTAGCCCCGAATTCAGATTGAATCGCCACCGATATCTAGGCTATTGTCTGAGCTATTTTTCTTGGCTATTTTCTAAGCTATTGTCTGAGTTGATACTTAAGCTTTTGTGCCGCTTTGTGGTCTTGCTCTTAAACTGAGTCTTAAAAGAGTGACCCGCTGTCTCGACCCAGAAAGGCTTGAGGCTTATGCTATGACACCTGTTTTGATAGTTAGACAGGTTTTGGCGCAACAGATATCCGGATTAAAACGCGATACTAAACGCTACTCACGCCATCACCTAAGGAGACACTTGTGACACCCGCAATCGATCTCGCCACCAAGGCGGGGATCTCTTTTACCGTTCACGAATATCACCATGACAAGAATGCCCCTTCCTACGGAGAAGAGGCCGCCAGTGCACTTGGACTGGATCCCAACCGGGTATTCAAGACTCTGCTAGTCAGCAGCGATGAAAAGTCACCGCCACTGGCGGTGGCCCTGGTGCCAGTGAATCATCAACTCAGCTTGAAATGCGTTGCCAAGGCGATTAAGGCCAAGAAGTTGGTGATGGCCAATCCGCAGTTGGCGCAGCGTTCATCCGGCTATCTGGTGGGCGGCATCAGCCCTCTGGGGCAGAAAAAGCAGTTACCTACAGTGATAGACGCCAGCGCCCAGGAGTTTGACAGCATCTATGTCAGCGCCGGTCGCCGCGGACTGGAGATCTGTCTTGCAGCAGAAGACTTGGCCAAGCTCTGCCGCGGCAGTTTTGCGGCGATTAAGAGCTGAATCGTAAGCGGCCAAAGCAAAAGCCCCGCAACTGCGGGGCTTGGGTTATACGATGCTCTGAATACCTTTTACAAGAAGTAAACACTAACTTCTGGCGGTATAATCACCGACTCCCAACCACTTATAGGTGGTCAGTGCTTCCAGTCCCATGGGGCCTCTGGCATGCAGTTTCTGAGTACTGACAGCCACCTCAGCGCCCAGGCCGAACTGGCCACCATCGGTGAAACGGGTGCTGGCATTGAGGTAAACCGCCGCCGCATTCACCTGGTTCATAAACTCGGTAGCAGCATTGATATCATCCGTGAGGATAGCCTCGGAGTGACCGCTGGAATAGCGGCGAATATGACCTATGGCCTGCTGGATATCATCGACTACCCGGATCCCCAGATTGAGAGATAGCCACTCGGTAGCAAAGCTATCCTCACTGGCGGCGGCCACTTGCTCAGCCCCAAGAATCGCCACAGTCTCGGGGCAGCCTACCAGCTTAACTCCGGCATCGACTAAGGCCTTGGCCACCTTGGGCAATGCCTCCTTGGCTACCTGCTTGTGCACCAACAGAGTATCCAGGGCATTACATACGGTTGGGCGCTGCACCTTGGCGTTGAGAATGACAGGAATGGCCTTCTCCAGATCGGCCGCCTTATCCAGATAGAGATGGCAGATGCCGATACCGCCGAGAATAACCGGGATGGTCGCCTGTTCGGCGCAGAGCCGCTGCAGCTTGTCGCCGCCGCGGGGCACTATCATATCCACATATTGATCCAGTTTGAGCAGGCCGGTAACCAGAGTGCGATCCGGGTTGTCGATAAGCTGCACCGCATCTTCCGGCAAGCCACTGGCTTTAACGCCCTGGCGAATCGCCTTGGCCAGCGCCTGGTTGGATTTCAGGGTTTCCTTGCCGCCACGGAGGATCACCGCGTTGCCGGTTTTAAGTGCCAGCACGGCAATATCCACAGTCACATTGGGCCTGGCCTCATAGATAACGCCTATCACCCCCAGTGGCACGGCGCGCCGACACAGGCGCAAGCCATTATCCAGCACCCGGCTGTCATATTCGCGGCCAATAGGGTCGGCAAGGGCAATCACATTGTCGATATCGGCTATGACTCCAGCCAGGCGCGGCTTATCCAGCAGCAGCCTGTCTATCATGGCCGCGTTGAGGCCAGCCTCTTTAGCCGCGGCTACATCCTGCTCATTGGCCGCGAGGATTGCCGCTTCATCGGCCTTGAGAGCGGCAACGATATTATGCAGCAGTTGCTGCTTGTCACTGCCGGAAAGATTGGCCAGGGCAAAACTGGCTTCCTTGGCCCTTTGCCCCAGTTGTTGCAGATATTCAGCTGTCATAAAACCACCATGTCGTTGCGGTGCACTATTGCATCACCATAGTCATAGCCCAGCAAGGATTCAATGTTATCTGAATGCTGGCCCGCGATACGTTTGAGGGCCACGGCGCTGTAGCGGCAGATCCCCCGCGCCAGTTTACGGCCATTGGGATCCAAGAGTTGCACTGTGGCGCCCCGTTCAAACTCGCCCTCGACGGCGATAATCCCCTTGGACAGCAGACTGCGGCCCTTTTCGGTTACCGCTCGCACCGCGCCTTCATCCAAGGTCAGTTTCCCCTTGGCCTTGGGCCCGGCAAGGATCCACTGTTTGCGGCTCTCCAGCGGGGTTTCGATGGCGCAGAAGTGAGTCCCCACTGACTCGCCGGCAGCGATTTTTTCGATGGCATCCGGATGATGACCCGAAGCAATAACCACCTCAATACCGGCGCGGCGAGCTATGTCGGCCGCCTCCAGCTTGGTTGCCATGCCGCCGGTACCCAAACCGGAAACCGAGCCGCCGGCCAGTTGCCGCAGGCTGTCGTCGATATTGGCCACTTCGCTGATAAGATGAGCATTGGGATTATGGCGCGGATCGGCATCGAACAAGCCTTTTTGGTCTGTCAGCAGGATCAGCAAGTCGGCATCGCACAAAAGCGCCGCCCGGGCGGACAAGTTGTCGTTGTCCCCTACCTTGATCTCATTGGTGGCAACGGCATCGTTTTCATTGATGATGGGGATAATATTCTGTTTCAGCAGCGCATTCAGGGTATCTCTGGCGTTGAGATAGCGCTCGCGATCGTGCAGATCCGCCCGGGTAAGCAGCAACTGCCCCACGTGCAGACCATAAATACTGAACAACTGCGCCCAGGCCAGAATCAACTGGCTCTGGCCCACGGCCGCCAGCAACTGTTTGTTGGCCATGGTATCCGGCAACTCCGGATACATCAGATGCTCACGCCCGGCGGCAATGGCGCCGGAGGTACACAAAACCACTTCGATACCGGCGCGCATCAGGGTCGCCATCTGCCTGGCCAGCTCGACCATATGGGCCTTGTCCAGGCGCTTGCTGCCGGAGGTAAGTACACTGGTACCCAGTTTTACCACTACCCGGCGGTAGCGTGTGTCACTCAAGTTCATCACTTGTATTTGCTTAAAAAAGTCGGGGATAAATCTTATACCCAATCCGTCGCCTGATTCCTAGCGGCAGTAGGCCTTCAAGTGGATAAAATCGTTATTTATTGCGGTATCTCATACAAAAAGGGCCATACAAAGTATGACCCTCAAAATAAATACGGTTTATAAAGCACTTGCTCGCGTTTTACCTTTAGCTCCCGTAGGCAAACTTGAGAATAAACAGCAGCGCCAGTGCCACAACCCCGGCGTTGAGATCGCGAAAACGGCCGCAGAGAAGTTTAATCGCCGCATAGGCGATAAAGCCAAAGGCGATCCCAGTGGCAATTGAGAAGGTTAATGGCATCAACAGGCAGACCACCACCACAGGGGCAGCCTCGGTCAAATCTTCCCACTCTACATGCACCAAACCAGACATCATCAGAATCGCCACATAGAAGAGGGTGCCCGCGGTAGCATAGGCCGGCACCATACCAGCCAGCGGCGAGATAAAGAGCGAGGCCAAAAACAGCAGCCCGACCACGACGGCGGTCAAGCCGGTACGGCCACCGGCACTAACGCCTGAGGTGCTCTCGACATAACTTGTGGTGGTCGAGGTACCCAGCATGGCCCCGGCAATAGTGGCAGCGCTGTCGGCGGTCAGGGCACGATTGAGTCTTGGCAGGCGGCCCTTATCATCCAGAAAACCACCACGATGGGCCACGGCTACCAAGGTGCCCGAGGTATCGAACAAGTCCACAAACAAAAAGGCAAACACCACGGAAATCATGCTGATCTCCAGCATGCCGGAGAGATCCATCTTCATAAAGGTGGGCGCTATGGAAGGCGGCATGGATACCAGGCCACTATATTGCACATCACCAAAGGCCAGCCCCAACATTGTGATGACCAGAATGCTGAGGATCACTGCCGCCTTATAACCACGCTGAACAAAAGCGATGATCAGGAAGAACCCCAGTACCGACATCAGCGCCGGAAATGCGGTGATATCGCCCATACCTACGAGTGTTGCCGGGTTGGCAACCACTATGCCGGCACTCTTGAGACCGATGAGCGCCAAAAACAAGCCGATACCTGCGGCTATGCCAAGGCGCAGCGACATGGGAATGGAGTTGACCACCCATTCCCGAATTCGCACCAGGGAGAGGATCATAAAGCAGATCCCGGAGAGGAATACTGCGCCGAGCGCGGTTTCCCAGCTATAGCCCATTTCCCCCACAACTGTGTAGGTAAAAAAGGCGTTGAGGCCCATTCCCGGCGCCAGGGCTATGGGATAATTGGCCAGCAGCCCCATGACCAGACAACCTATCGCCGCCGCGACACAGGTCGCCACAAAGACAGCGCCTTGATCCATACCGGCATCGGCCAGCATAGAGGGGTTAACAAAGATGATGTAAGCCATGGTCAGAAAGGTGGTCAGACCCGCCACGGCTTCCTGCTTCAGAGAGGTTTTGTTTTGCTTTAACTTGAACAGTTTTTCCAACATGGAACCAGGTTCCTTGAGTTTGAGTGTAGGGAGGTTTGTGACACTTCTTTAACGAGGTCATCGGCGGCAGATTATAGGGAGTTTGACCTGATCAGACCAGCACCAGAGCACGGAGGCTACCTGTGGTATCCATTAAATGCCCACCAGCTCACAATTTATTCACATTTTGCTGCGGACAAAAAAAAGCCTGCTCAAAGAGCAGGCCAAGACATGTATCAAGCACCCAAAAGGGAAAGAGTCTACCGCGCTAGCGGGTAACACCTGGCAACAGAAGCAAAACTTCTATTGCGACTTGAGTCTAAATACACCACAGAGTGGTGAACAAAGGTTGATGGATGATGGAACTACTTAAAGGGGTAGTCAGCCCTTGAAACTCATGGCGAACATGCCGCCGCGCAAAACCTGACAATCAAACCAGGTGTTGCTCCAATAAACTACGTTGTTTTTGCCTGTGTAAGACATAGCCGATACTCCTAACAAAGTTGTGAAATAAATACTCTAGTGAAGCTTGGCTCGGTTCCCTGGAACTAGAGGTTCTCATATCCGTGGAGACAACTTGTCACTCATTTCCCTGGAGATAGTTATCCATCCTGGATTGACTAGAGGTGGAAGGCGCTTGCCTAACCAACGAGAGCTATTATAGCTTCCTGTAATTTTATTACAAGTATTGAGGCTAAAAATTTAAAATACACCTAAAACTGTAAGGTAATTACATAAAAGTTACACAGGATTTACCCAACGCACCTAATGATACATCTCGAAACATAGTAAGAGAATACTCATTAACATTTGATTTTAAATAAATAAATCAAAAGCAAATCAGGCCAAACTCATTCCAATTAAGTAAAATCTAACACTGTAATTAGCTGTCAGTTACAGCCCAAATGTTAGTCTCCCGGCGGGGGTAAAAGCGTGATCTCAAAGAGGTAAGACCAGTTAAAGTGAATTGGATCACCCCATCCAAGGGCTGGGTAAAAATCCGTCTGAAAGTTTTCTGTTGTTTTCAGATACCGTGCCAGATAACAACCTAAAGCAGGGGCGAGATCCAATCACTCACAGTGGATAGCTTGGGTGAGATGACGTCCAGCAAATGTCGGGGCTATGGAATACCAACATAGCGGTCGCCAAGTGAAGAAAAGCCAACGGACAGGGTGCAGGGATAACCCGGCCGACGACATCGGCCGGGAGGCGTTGAGGGCTTACTCAGTTATATAGGCAAACAACCCAAGCAGCGGCGCCGCCGTAGGTTTGCCATAGAGGGGATCACCTTCTGTGGCACTGCCGGCGATATCCAGATGACTATAGGCCATGGGCTGAGCGTCTTTTACCCCGTGTTGCGCCAATCCGGAAGCCTTTAGCAGGAAGGCCGCCGGATACTGGTGTCCTCTGGCGGTAACCGATGAGGGCGCATTATTGGAAGAAAGTAGCTCAGAGGCACCGGAAACATCACGCACCTTGGCAAAATCTTCCTTACGCAAACGGGACAGCTCCAGCCCTTCACCGTAACGCTCAGCGCTGGCTTGCAACCGCTTGGGTAATGCCTGTTGCTCGGCAACGGCGTTGGCCACTACCGCACTGTAAGAACCATAGGCTCGCACCACATGGCCGGTCAGGGTTGCCACAGAGAATAGCTCGGGCGCCGCACTGCCCTGCGCCTTTAAACGCAGATGGGACAGCAAGTCGGCCAGCACTAAACGTCCTTCGGCATCGGTATTGCCGATCCTGACCCTGACACCCGAATGGGCTGTGATGATTTCGTCCGTGACAAAGGCTTCGCTGCCTATACTGTTGCGTACCAGCCCCAGTTCGGCCACCACACGAATGCCTTTGGGCTTGAGTAATGACAAGGTCTTCATCAAACCGGCCACGGCAGCCGCGCCGCCCTTGTCGCGGCTCATACCGGCCATGGCGCCGCCCACTTTCAGATCGGCGCCGCCTGTGTCATACACCACGCCCTTACCGGCAAAGAAATAGTTGTGCTGGATTTCACCTTCGCCGCGGTACTCCAATTTAACGACTCTGGGCTGATGTCTGGCCACGGCAAAAGAGGCCCGCGCCACAGCGCTCAGCAAGGGATAGTCCCGCTCGAGAATGTCTCTGTCTTCCACGACCTGCAGCGACAGCCCTGAATCTTTGAAGGCGTTGAGGCAGTAATCGGCAAAGGCAGGCGCGCCCATGCGCTCGGGCTCAGTGCCGCAAAGATCTCTGGCAAGGGTGCGGCCGGCTTCAATGGCATTGAGCATGCCGGCATCGGCGCCGTTCATCACCCCTATGGCTTCTATGCTGTCAAGGGCGGCGCCCGCCTCACGGGCTTCCAATGGCTGCCATAGCTCCTGCGCCGTTGCCAGCGCCGCAACCATATCTGCCTTGGCGTATTCATCACCTAAGGATGCAGGCTTATCGACCCACAATAGCGGCCTTTTGGCTCCGGCGTCACGGGCGATGGCGATACCGGCCCGGGCAGCATTGGCGAAGGCACGCACATCGTCATAATCGCCAAGCGGCGCGACCGGGGCGATAATCAAGCGGCCACCGGCAAGCCCGGGCGCAAACAACAGCGTCGGGCTCTTGCCCACCCGTTTGTCAACTTGAGCCCCGTGGGAGGCCAGCATAGCCACCTCTTCGATTGGACACGCCGTCACATCGGCGCTGACCACCAGCAATGCATCCCAGTCTGCCTCACTGAAAATTGCATCCTGGTCAGTAACATCAATAAATTCAACCATGACCCATCCTAATTATTTTTTATTGGCGCCCAGCATTATTCCCTTTCCGGCGCCGGATTACCAATATCTAGCTGGCAAGTTTCGCTGCCACAAATAAACAATTGTCCCAACTGGGTTCTGCGCCCTTACGTCGCTCTGTGGTAGACTGATGACAACTCGCGCTTGGCCCGGTCCAAGCCCGCCAACCAGACGAAAAGATCAGGAGTTTGCTGTGTCCAGTCTCAGCCAATTGCAACCTCAGCCTCTATGGCAGTGGTTTGAACAAATCTGTGCCATTCCTCACCCATCCAAGCATGAAGCCGCGCTCAGCCAGTATATTCAGAACTGGGCCAAAGACCGTCAGCTTGAGGTTATCGAAGATAAAGTCGGTAACCTGATTATTCGCAAGGATGCCACTCCCGGGATGGAAAACCGCAAACCCGTGGTGATCCAGGCCCATATCGATATGGTGCCGCAGAAAAATGCCGATAAAGAGCATGACTTCGTCAAAGATCCGATCCAGCCCTGGATTGATGGCGACTGGGTCAAGGCTCAGGGCACGACTCTGGGTGCCGATAACGGCATAGGCATGGCATCGGCGCTGGCAATTCTCGGCAGTGACGATATTCCCCACGGGCCACTGGAAGTGCTGCTGACCATAGATGAAGAAGCGGGTATGACAGGAGCCTTTGGCCTGGAAGCCGGTATGCTTCGCGGTGAAATCCTGATCAACACAGATTCCGAGCAGGAAGGCGAGATCTACATGGGCTGCGCCGGTGGCGTGGATGCCGAGATCACCCTGCCTATGGTCTGGGAAGCCACAGGCGATGGTTTCCAGGCATTCAACCTGACGCTCTCCGGGCTAAAGGGTGGCCACTCAGGGGTGAACATTCACCTGGGACGAGGTAATGCCAACAAGCTGCTGGCCCGTTTTCTGTTTGAACACAGCGAAAGCCTACAGCTGGAACTGGCCGAATTCAACGGCGGCTCGCTGCGTAACGCCATTCCCCGTGAAGCCAGTGCCACTATTCTGGTGCCGGCCGAACAAGCCACAGCTTTGAGCGAAGCCACCGCGGCTTTCCAGGCGCTGCTTAGAGAAGAGCTGGCGGTTGCCGATCCGGCCGCTTGCCTGACACTCACCGAAGTGCCGCTGCCTGCCAAGGTGATGAGCGAGCAGAGTCAGAACACCCTTATCGATCTGCTGCATGCCTGCCCCAATGGTGTCATGCGGATGAGTGACGAGATTGAAGGCGTGACAGAGACCTCACTCAACCTCGGGGTGATCAATACCAGCGAGCAGGATGTCAAACTCCTGTGCCTGATCCGCTCCTTGATTGACTCTGGCCGCAGCCAGATTGAAGGCATGCTGATCGCCCTGGCCAACCTGGCCGGTGCCGAAATCGATCTTTCCGGCGCCTACCCAGGCTGGAAGCCAGACAGCCAGTCTCCTGTGATGGCGATTGTGCGCGACACCTATCAGGACATCTACCATAAAGAGCCGGTGATCATGGTGATCCATGCAGGTTTGGAATGTGGCCTGTTCAAGGAGCCCTATCCGGCCATGGATATGGTGTCTATCGGCCCCACCATACGTTTCCCTCACAGCCCTGATGAAATGGTGAATATCACCACAGTGGGCCAATATTGGCAGCTGCTGTTGGCTGTACTGGAGCGTATTCCAGAAAAGGCCTGACACCTTGAGAAAGGCACTTAAGCCTTGAATAAATAGCGCCAAACGACTTGGCGTTGCGGCAAGGAGGCAAAGGCTGCAAGAGTGGCTCCCCATCAACATGGGCAAACTATGTGATTGGGATGAACGAAGATTGCCAACACAACTGCCACTTCAAGTTAGCAAGAGTAAAAAAGCCGCCCCTGGAGCACTCCGGGGCGGCTTTTTGATGCGTAGCGCCTAGCGTTTAGGCTATTCCTCCAGCAAGCTACGCAGCATCCAGGCAGTCTTTTCGTGGACTTCCAGTCTACGGGTGAGCAGATCGGCGCTCGGCTGATCATTGGCCTTGTCGATAACGGGGAACAGGGCTCTGGCGGTGCGGGCCGTGGCCTCCTGGGCTTCGACCAGGTGCAATATCATCTCATTGGCAGAGGGCACACCTTCCACTTCCTTGATGGATGCCAGACGCACAAACTCCTTATAAGTCCCCGGCGCCGGATACCCCAAGGCGCGGATCCGCTCGGCGATTTCATCCAGCGCATTCCATTGCTCCGTGTATTGCTCCATAAACATCAGATGCAGGCTGTTGAACTGCGGCCCTTTGACGTTCCAATGGAAATTATGGGTCATCAGATACAGGGTATAACTGTCGGCCAGCAGCGCAGAAAGCCCCGCGACAATTTTTTTACGATCCGCATCAGAGATACCTATATCTATGGTGGGTGCCTTGACTTTCTTGGTTGCCATATACACTCCTTTTGCTTGTTGGCGATAGCCGCGCTCAATGGCGACTAAAGATAAAATAGCCATAACAGAGTGGGATCTTATGCCCGGGCAAACTGTGATAAATATCACAACTTACTAAACTGTAGCGGCTCAAAGCCCAAAGGAGTTCTCTTTATCAAGCAGGAAAACAGCTTTTTAACCGATTGATTTTCATAATCAAACATACATGTCCCTTGCGATAACCCCTTGTAACCGATTTGCCAAGTTCCCAATAGAAGCCAGACAAGGCAATCCGGGCCCCTCTTTGCCGGCCAGAGCTTATATTCAGAGAAACTCGCGATCACTTTTCCCCAGCTTGACATCTTATGTTCATTAAAAGCTGATAGCCTGCCGGCGAGTCTTATTTCTTGAGCGCCTCTGCACAGGAGTAACTTTGGCTTCATCCACGCCTTTTACTCTGCCACGCTTATGCTACCTTTCACTGAAGCTATAATAAGTTAAAGCTGCAGCCCTGCATCCGGAATGACAACTGCGAAATGGATTCTCGCCTCAGAATACGAGCCGACAGCAAGCTGCCGACTAAACCTAACAAATGGGGATCTGTTTTATGTTTTTTAATAAATCGTCCAAACAAGCCCTGGCACAATGTCAATTGCAGCTGTCCAAGCAACTGGCAACTGTGCAAGCCATAGAGCAGTCGCTTGCCTGTGTGGTATTCACGCCCGATGGCACTGTGATAGAAGCCAATCTCCTGTTTGCCGAGTTGTTTGGCCTGGAGCATGAGAAGCTCAAAGGCATGCCACACAAAACCTTGTGTCAGGCCGATTATGCCGCCTCAACCCAGTACCGCAGTTTTTGGGAACAGCTCAGGCAAGGAAAAGCCGCTGCCGGGGTGTTTGAACGTCGCCACGCAGATGGCAGCAGCATTTATTTGCAGGCCACCTATTTCCCCGTGTTTGAGCAGGGTAAAGTCACCCGCGTCATGAAGATTGCCGCCGATGTCACCAACAGCCAAATGGAAACCGACACTCAAAAAGCCGTGGCCAACGCCCTGGATAACTCCCAGGCGATTATCGAGTTTGATCCCAAAGGTAATATCATTGAAGCCAACGCCAATTTTCTCGACGTCATGGGCTATACCCGGGCCGAACTGAAGGGGCAACACCACAAGCTGTTTTGTGACGAGGCCTTCTACCGGGAACACCCCCATTTTTGGGAAGAGCTCAACAAGGGCCAGTTCAAGTCCGGGCTGTTTAAACGCTTCAATAAGCTGGGGCAAACCGTCTGGCTTGAGGCCAGCTATAACCCCATACGCAATCCCGCCGGTAAGGTGATCAAGGTGATTAAGTTTGCCAGTGATATCACCGCCAGGATAGAAAAGTCCCAGGCGATTAAGGAAGCGGCCGAAATAGCCCACAGCACGGCGCTGAATACCGGTGCCACAGTCGAGCAGGCGATAGACAGGCTGGACAGGGTAACCGCCACCTCCAACAGCATAGCGTCTCAGGTGCAGCAGGCCTCAGAGGCGATAGCTCAGCTCAATGAACAGTCACGCAATATCCAGGCGATAGTCTCGACCATCAGCGCCATCGCCGAACAGACCAACCTGTTGGCGCTCAATGCCGCGATTGAAGCGGCCCGCGCCGGTGAGCAAGGACGGGGGTTTGCCGTCGTCGCTGATGAAGTCAGACAACTGGCGGCCCGCACCAGTGAGTCCACCAAGGAGATAGGCTCTGTCGTCAGTCAAAATGGTCAGCTCACAGACAAGGCCACCCGGGAAATGGCGGCGGTGGCCGAGGCGGCCAACCAGGGTAAGACCCAGTTACAGGAAGTCGCAGACGTAATGGGCGCGATTCTCGACGGAGCCCGCAATGTGGTCGATACTGTCGCGTCCCTGTCTGATGAACATCACAGGCATTGATCCGAAGGCGTGGTTCGCAACAAATGGCCCAAGTCCTTTGCAAGAAGCACAATGCAGTAGACGGGTATGTAAGCCTCGAGGACTTATTAGCATCTTCCTTAGGTCTTGAGTCTATCCAATTGATCGTTTTGGCTGTCCACCAACTGTGCCAGCGTCTGACTGCTCTGCTCCGCCTCACCGGCCAGACGCGCCAGTTCGGCCGCCGAGTCTGAGATGCCGGTGATATTCTTGTTCACCTCTTCGGTGACAGCGCTTTGCTCCTCGGCCGCCGTGGCTATATGGGTGATCTGCGCCGAGATCTGATCCAGCTGGCTGACCATAAGATTCAGAGCACTGAGTGCCTGCTCTGTTTGCGACACGGCGTTTTTGGCCTGCTCCACTCCGCGCTCAATAATATTGGAGGCGCTGCCCACTTCCTGCTGCAGTGACTCGATTAGACGACCAATATCCAGAGTCGAGCTCTGGGTCTTGGAAGCCAGCGCCCTCACCTCATCTGCTACCACGGCGAAACCTCGGCCCTGATCGCCGGCGCGGGCCGCTTCAATCGCCGCATTGAGCGCCAACAGATTGGTTTGTTCGGCGATGGCGCTGATCACTTCCAGAATGCTGCTGATGTTATTGCTGCTCTCCGCCACCTTGGCGACGGCGGCCTTAGCCTGCATCGACTCACTGGACATGGTATTGACGTAATCCATCGCCTTGTTGAGGCTGGTTTCACTGTCGCGGACATTGACCGCCATGGACTCAGTTTCGGATGCCGTCTGCTCCGAAGCCTTGGCCACTTCATGGGCCGTGGCGCTCATCTGGTTGACCGCGGCCACCACACTCTCTATCTCACTGTATTGGCGATTGACACTGTCCAGTGTCTGGCGGGCAATTTCTGCCGTGGTTTGGCCCTCATCACGGGAGCGTCCGGCAAGCATTTTCAGCTCACGGATAAGCTCCCTGAGTTTGAGAATAAAGGCGTTTACCCCGGCGCCAAGGGCGATAAGCTCGGCGTGGGAAGTCACCTGAATGCTTTGGGTCAGGTCGCCTTCGGCACTGGCCAGATTCTCAACCCGGGATTGAATGCTCTTGAGCGGTGCCAATATGCTGCGGATCACCAAAGCTATGGCCAGTACCGCCAGCACAGAAACCAAGACGCCAACCCCGAGCAGCAAGCTGCCCAATTCGGTGGCCATCACTGTCATCTCTTCACTGAGCTTGGCCACGGGCGCGAAGGCGTCCACCTTGGGCACTTCAATCAACAGCGACCAGCGACTACCGGAAAGAGGAATGTCGATGCGGTGTGCGACCACTATGTCATTGTCCGTCAACATAAAGCCCTCGCCGCCGGCCAGGGCCACCATTTTGGCGGCCAGCTCAGGGGCGACAGACTCGGCCAGTGGCCGCGCCTTCTTGCTGTAATGACTGGCAGCCACCACCAGCCCCTTGCTGCTGAGCAGAGTGACCTTGGCCTTGCCCTGATAGAGCGACTGCGACAGTTGATCGATCAGTTTCTGAAATACCGGTAGGTTGACATCCACCCCGACAATACCGGCAAACTTGCCATCGCGCAGCGCCGGTACAGTCAAGGAGGTCATCAACTCATTGTTGCCCGGAGCTATCTCATACAGGTAGGGCTCCATCAGGCAGGGCTTGAGGGTGTCTTTACCGCACAGATACCACTCGGCCTCGCGAATGCCAAACTCGTTAAGCGTGGCGACATACTTCTCCTCGGCATCGTCCACCTGGTGTTGCTCAATGCTGCCGTCGTTATTGCGGGTAAAGTAGATCTCCAGCGACCCGGCGCCGGGCACACTGTGTTTGCTCGCTTGCTGTTGATACTGCCAATCCTGGCCGTCGTATCCATCGGGCTCAAACTGGGCATAGATGGAGGAAACCTGGCTGTTTTTTCTGAGCACCGCCTCGACGGTTGTCTGCACTTCTTCCCGGGTCATGGGATCCCGCTCAGAGGTCAGCTCCAGAATCCCCGCCAATGACCAGGGAATGCGGTAGGCCTCATCAATAAAACCGGCGACTTTCTCACCGTATTGGGCCGCACTGGCCTCGAGCTTATCGCGGATCTCCAGCTCCAGCGTCTGCTGCACCTCTGCCGACAGACGTTGGTTTTGATCCGACAGAGACCACCAGAGACTGATGGAGAGAATGGCCACTGTTATGAGAAACAGCGCCGAAGTTATCCAGAGAAGTTTGGTTCCGATGGAGAGTTGCTTCATCCAAGGCTCCTGATAGCGGCGGGCGCAATGCGCTTGTAAATGAAAGGTTAACAGCTACAAAGATAGCACCATGGACTCTCCCTGTCTCAATCTACTAGCACTTATGGGTTATTTTTACCAAGTAAAGTGCCAATAAGCCTTCGCGGCACTCTGGCTTGCACTGCCATTGGCGCTGCTGAGCTTGCCGATAAGTCATTTCGTCTTTTCCATTTGCGCGGCAACGGCCGATTAAAGGCAAGGGAACAACCCCACTGAGTTCGCTTGGTACTTGTTACCATTACTCTCTCCCAAAAGAAGTCTGGAAAGTGTCAACTGTATTCCGGATGGGTCACAGACATAAAAAAGGGAAGCGCTGGGCTTCCCTATCATCCTTCTGGCTCAACTACGCAGTTGCCGGAAACACTCGGCAATAATCTCCAGCCCCTGCTGCAGATCCCTGTCACTGACGGTCAAAGGCACCAAGAGACGCAGCACATTGCCATAAGTGCCACAGGAAAGCAGGATAAGACCGCGCTCCCGCGCCAAGGTAAGGACTCGGGCGCAATACTCGGGCTTCGGCACACCGTCTTCAACCAGCTCCATGGCCACCATGGCGCCCAGGCCGCGAACATCGGCAATAAAGTCGTACTCCTGTTGCAGCTTGCCAAGCGCCTCTTTAATGACAGTGCCCACCTGGTTGGCCCGCGCCAGCAGCTGTTCCTTCTCGAAGGTTTCTATCACCGCCAGGGCGGCAGCGCAGGCAAGCGGATTGCCGCCATAGGTGCCTCCCAAACCGCCGGGGCCTATGGCATCCATCATCTCGGCCCGGCCGGTAATGCCGGAGAGCGGGAAACCACCGGCAATGGACTTGGCAAAAGTCGTGATATCGGCGGCAACACCCATCTGCTCCATGGCAAAGAAGGTGCCGGTACGGCCGGCGCCCGTCTGCACCTCATCGGCAATCAGCACTATCCCTTCCTTGTCACACAGCTTGCGCAGCCGCGCCATAAACTCGGGGGATGCGGCATAGAAGCCGCCCTCGCCCTGCACCGGCTCGAGAATAATGGCGGCAATATCCGCCGGCTCGGCATCATTCTTGAAAATCTGCTCGATGGACTTCATCGCATCGTCGTCACTCACACCATGCAGCGCGCAGGGATACTGGGCGCGAAACACGTTGGCCTGCATCAGCCCCATGCCCTTACTGTAGGGCGCCACTTTGCCGGTGAGCGCCAGCGTTGCCATGGTGCGGCCATGATAGCCTGAGGTAAAGGCGATGACGCCGCTGCGTTTGGTATAGGCCCTGGCGACCTTGAGGGCATTTTCCACCGCCTCCGAGCCACTGGTAAACAACGCCGACTTCTTGGCGAAATCCCCGGGGACCAGGGCGTTGAGCTTCTCGCAGACGGCCACATAACTCTCATAGCCCAGCACCATAAAACAGGTATGGGAGAAGTCTTCCAACTGGCGGGCAACCGCCTGCTTGACTCTGGGATGCAGGTGCCCGGTATTGAGCACGGCTATGCCACCGGCAAAGTCCAGATATTCGCGGCCCTCGACGTCCCATACCCGGGCATTTTCCGCCCGTTCCACAAACACAGGGTGTATCTGTCCCACACCCGGTGCCACTGCGGCCTGGCGCCGCACCATCAGAGAGTCATTGCTTATCATCCTGCTATCCTCTGTTGTTGTCCCGGCATCGCCGGGACATGGGTTAATCAGACCGAGAGGCAGAGATACTTGATCTCCAGATATTCCTCTATGCCGTATTTAGAGCCTTCCCGTCCCAACCCCGAGGCCTTGATGCCACCAAAAGGCGCTACTTCGTTGGAGATAAGCCCGGTATTGATCCCCACCATGCCGTATTCCAGCGCCTCGGCAACTTTCCAGACTCTGGAGATATCCCTGGCGTAGAAAT
Source organism: Shewanella sp. Iso12 (assembly GCF_012030025.1). Classification (NCBI taxonomy): domain Bacteria; kingdom Pseudomonadati; phylum Pseudomonadota; class Gammaproteobacteria; order Alteromonadales; family Shewanellaceae; genus Shewanella; species Shewanella sp. Iso12. Next base: position 61,124 of record NZ_JAAUHW010000016.1, on the reverse strand, counting down.
AGGCCGCCAAGCCGAACTCGGTATCGTTGGCCATGGCGATCACTTCATCGACACTATCGAAGCGGAACAGCGGCGCCAGCGGGCCAAAGGTTTCCTCTTTGGCAACCCGCATGCTGCCATTCACCTCGGTCAAAATAGTGGGCTCGAAGAAGTTACCGCCCAGCGCCCGGCCGCCTGTCTTGACCCTGGCGCCTTTGGAGACGGCATCCTCGAGATGAGCCTGCACCTTTTTCACCGCATTCTTGTCGATAAGTGGCCCTGTGGTAATGCCGGACTCTGTGCCGATACCCACCTTGAGCTCGGCCACTTTGGCGGCCAGCTTTTCGCTAAAAGCATCGTAAACGGACGACTGCACATAGATGCGGTTGGCGCAGACGCAGGTCTGGCCGGCATTGCGATACTTGGAGATCATCGCCCCTTCTACCGCAGCATCCAGATCGGCATCGTCAAACACGATAAAGGGCGCGTTGCCGCCGAGCTCCAGTGACAGTTTCTTCAGGGTGACGGCGCATTGCTGCATCAGATGGATGCCCACGCCGGTCGAGCCGGTGAAAGACAGCTTACGCACCACGGCGCTGTCGCAAAGGGTATTGCCTATCGCCTTGGCATCGCCGGTGATCACGCTGAAGACGCCGGGAGGAATGCCGGCTTCAATCGCCAGGTAGGCCAGCGCCAGAGCGGTAAAAGGGGTCTGCGGCGCCGGTTTGACTATCATGGTGCAACCGGCCGCCAGTGCAGGACCCGCCTTACGGGTGATCATCGCCGCCGGGAAGTTCCAGGGCGTAATGGCCGCAGTCACGCCCACGGGCTGCTTGATCACCAACAGGCGCTTGTCCTGTTGATGGCCGGGGATAGTATCGCCGTAAACCCGCTTGCCCTCTTCGGCAAACCACTCGATAAAGGAAGCGGCATAAGTGACCTCACCGCGGGCTTCTGCCAGAGGCTTACCCTGCTCTGTGGTCATCAGCAGCGCCAAGTCATCGGCGTGTTGGTTGATAAGCTCGAACCAGCGTTTGAGAATGGTGCTGCGCTCTTTGGCGGTCAACGCCCGCCAGGCCGGAAGAGCCCGCTCGGCGGCATCTATGGCTCTGTGGGTTTCAAATGCGCCCATCTCGGGCACACTGCCGATACGCTCGCCGGTGGCCGGATTGAAAATATTGACCTTCTTGCCTGAGTCTGCGTCCAGCCACTGGCCTTCGATATAGGCTTGTTCACGCAGCAGCTCACTCTGATTAAGTTTCATTGCGACTCCTTTAAATGGGCGCCAAGCGCCCTTGTACGGATAGGCATCAAATACCCAGTTTGTCCCTCAGGCTGTAATACCAGGCGCCGAGCGCAGAAAAGGGGACTCGCAGGGCATGTCCGCCGGGAAATGGATAATGGGGCAGGCTGGCAAAGGCATCGAAACGCTCCGCCTGTCCGGTCAGCACCTCGGCAATCAACTTGCCCGCCAGGTGGGTATAAGTCACCCCATGACCACTGCAGCCCTGGGAGTAATAGATGTTGCTGCCAATCCTGCCGACCTGAGGCAAACGGGAGAGTGTCAGCAGAAAGTTGCCTGTCCAGGTGTAGTCGATACGGACCCCTTTCAATTGGGGGAAGGTCTTGAGCAGCTTGGGCAGGATAATCGCTTTGATATTCTCCGGATCTCGGGCGCCGTACACTACACCGCCACCATAGATCAGGCGTTTGTCGGCCGACAGGCGGAAATAATCCAGCAGATAGTTACAGTCCTCGACGCAGTAGTCCTGCGGCAACAGACTGTGGGCCAACTCTTCACCCAAGGGTTCTGTCGTGATTACCTGGGTACCGCAAGGCATGGATTTGGCAGCAAGTTGGGGCAGCAGTTTGCCAAGATAGGCATTTCCTGCCACCACCACAAACCTGGCCTTAACCTGGCCATTGGCGGTATGTACTATAGGGTACTCCCCTTCGTCGATACGTACTACGGCCGAATCCTCAAAAATTTTTCCACCGAGAGATTCCACCGCCCTCGCCTCACCCAGCGCCAGGTTCAGCGGATGGATATGGCCACCACTCTTGTCCAGCAAGCCGCCGATATAACGGTCTGTATTGACCACCTGGCGAATGCCGGCATCATCCAACAACTGCAGCTGTTCTGTGTGGCCATATCGCTCCCAGAGGGCTTTTTGCTGCTGCAGATGCCCCATCTGTTTGCGGTTGATGGCAGCAAATACCCCGCCGTTTTTGAGGTCACAATCTATCTGGTATTTTTCGATGCGTTCGCGGATGATGCGGCCGCCCTCGAAGGCCATTTCGCCAAAGAGCTTGGCCTGCGCCTTACCGACAGTGCTTTCTATCACATCGAGATCGCGGCTGTAGCTGTTGACTATCTGGCCACCGTTGCGGCCCGAGGCGCCCCAGCCCACTCTAGCCGCTTCCAATACCACCACCTTGAAACCGGCCTCCAACAGGTGCAGCGCCGAGCTAAGCCCGGTATAACCGGCCCCAATCACACAGACATCGGTTTCCAGCACCTCGCTTAAGCTGTTGCGTTCACGGGTGTCATTGGCCGAATCGGCATAATAAGAGGAGGTGTGGGCAGTGGCAGTCATGGTTAATCCAGCCTTTTATGTTTGTTATTTTTAACACTTGCATAATCCTACACAGTTAAATCGACTAAAACCAGTAGAAAACACATTATAAAACACACTTTGTTCAAAATTTAAAACACATAAAGAAAATAGCGGCGGTGGCTGTCACAGCCAACCGCCTAATTGTTATTCCTCTGTTTGTCTGCTGCGGCGTTCGGCTCGGCGCGCCAGATACCAGGACAGGAAAGCGATCAGGGATACCACCAGAATGATCAGTGTCGCCAGGGCGTTGATCTTGGGGGACACCCCGAGCCGCACCGAGGAGAACACCACCATAGGCAGTGTAGTGGCGCCAGGCCCCGAGGCGAAGCTGGCAATCACCAGGTCGTCCAGCGACAGGCTGAACGACAACAGCCAACCCGCCATCAGCGCCGGGGCTATCATGGGCACAGTTATCAGGAAGAAGGTCTTCAGCGGTGTCGCCCCCAGATCCATCGCCGCCTCTTCAATAGAGAGATCCAACTCCCTGAGGCGCGATGACACCACCACGGCCACATAGGCGGCGCAGAAGGTGGAGTGAGCAATCCAGACTGTCATCCTGCCCCTCTCAGCCGGCCAGCCGAGCAGATCCGACATATGCACAAACAGCAACATCAGCGACAGACCCGTGATCACCTCGGGCATAACCAAGGGCGCCGTAATCATGTTCGACAGCGTCAGCTTGGCCCAGGAGCGACGAAAGCGTGTCATCACAAAGGCCGCCATAGTGCCTATGATCACCGCCATGGTCGAACTGTAGAAGGCGATTTGCAAACTGGTCCAGACCGCATCCAGTATCTGCTGATCGGCAAACAGCTCGGCGTACCACTTGGCGGAAAAGCCACCCCAGACAGTTACCAGTTTGGAGGCGTTGAAAGAGTAGAAAATCAGAATAAACATGGGGGCATACAGAAACACCAGCCCAATCCATAACATCAGGGTCGAGAAACTCAGCTTCTTCATATCTCTTTCTCCAGACTGCGGCTCTGATAGCGATGGAACAGGGTGATGGGCACAATCAGCAGCACCAGCATCACTATCGCCAGCGATGAAGCCACCGGCCAGTCACGGTTGTTGAAGAACTCCTGCCACAGCACCTTACCTATCATCAGCGAGTCCGGACCGCCGAGCAGCTCGGGGATCACAAACTCCCCCACGGCCGGAATAAACACCAGCATGGAACCGGCAATAACGCCGCTCTTGGACAGGGGCAGCGTCACTTTCCAGAAGGTATTGAGACTGCGGGAGCCGAGATCCGCCGCGGCTTCCAGCAGGCTGACATCCAGCTTCACCAAGGTGGCGTACAGCGGCAGTATCATAAAGGGCAGATACGCATAGATGATGCCGATATACACCGCCAGATTGGTATTGAGCATCTGCAGCGGCTCATCAACAATCCCAAGCCCCAGCAGCAGGTTATTGATAAGCCCTGTGTTACTCAAAATCCCCATCCAGGCGTAGACCCGAATAAGAAATGAGGTCCAGGAGGGTAACATCACCAACAATAGCAGCACTGTCTGCAACCTGGCCGGCGCCCGGGCAATGGCATAGGCCATGGGATACCCCAGCAGCAGACAGCCTAGGGTGGAAACCAGCGCCATCTTGAGCGAGTTGAGATAGGCCGAGTAGTACATGGAGTCGCTGAGCAGCAACAGATAGTTACTCAGGTTGATAAATACCTGCAGCACTTCGTCGGCATACTGAAAACTTGGCTCATAGGGCGGAATGGCAATCGCCGCGGTGGAAAAGCTTATCTTCAATACTATGGCGAACGGCAGCGCGAAAAACAGCAGCAACCACAGATAGGGAAAGCCTATGGTCAGGTGGCGGCCTTTGAATCCTAACTTGAGCTTCTTCATGATCTTAACACCACGCCACTGGTGTCCTCCCAGCTGATATAGACTTCATCATCCCAGGTGGGGTGATCGGCGCGGCGTTCACGGTTGGTCATGCTGCACTGGACTATCTGACCATTGCCAAGGCGAATGTAATACACGGAGAAACCACCGAGATAGGCGATATCGTGAACTATGCCCTTGGCCCAGTTATATTGCTCTTCGGGCTGCTCACGGCTTATCAGGGTTTTTTCTGGCCTGACCGCCAACCAGACATGCTTGTCCTCGACACTGGTAGACACCCCATAACCCACGTAAAACGCCTGGTTCAGGCTCTCTGATTGAATGATCACATGGTCCACCTCATCGGCGGTGATCTCCCCCTCAAACAGATTCACTGTGCCGATAAACTCGGCAATCATCCGGCTGTTGGGGCTTTCATAGATATCCATAGGCGAGCCGGTCTGGGCTATCCAGCCATCGCTCATGATGGCAATCCGCTCGGCCATGGTCATGGCTTCTTCCTGATCATGGGTAACCATGACGCAGGTCACCCCCACCCGCTCGAGAATTTCCACCACTTCAAGCTGCATCTGGGTCCGCAGTTTTTTATCCAGCGCTCCCATGGGCTCGTCCAGCAACAGGAGTTTCGGCCGCTTGGCCAAAGAACGGGCCAACGCCACCCGCTGGCGCTGACCGCCGGAAAGTTGATGCGGCTTGCGGCGGGCATATTTTTCCATATGCACCAGCTTGAGCATCTCCTGCACCCGCTGCTCGATTTCAGCCTTGGGTAACTTGTCCTGCTTGAGGCCGAAGGCGATATTCTGCGCCACCGTCATATGGGGAAACAGGGCGTAGGATTGGAACATCATATTGATGGGGCGTTCATAGGGCGGCAGGTGGGTAATGTCCTGACCATCGAGAAAAATGCGTCCTTCGGTAGGCTTTTCAAAACCGGCCAACATTCTCAAAAGAGTCGACTTGCCTGAGCCTGAGCCGCCGAGCAAAGCAAAGATCTCGCCCTTGTTGATGGTCAGCGACACATCATCCACGGCGCGAACATCGTCAAAGAGCTTGCTGACCCGCTCGATTTTGAGCAGCACTTCATCCTGGGTTTTATTATTGGGTTTGACAGGAATGCCCGAGGTGATTGCCATAATACTTCTCCGCAAAATACCAAATGGGCGGCTCAGCGGCCGCCGCTGGTGGAACGAGTAAAGTTTGCCTGTACTACGCAATCAGACAATGAAGGGGCACCTGGCCCCTGAGTTATTGTTATTGGCCGGATTTAACCTTGGTCCAAACCCGGGTCAGGGCCCGCTGGGCCTTGAGTGGACGAATTTCCCCCACATACAGGTTGTCCAAAGTTGCCTGTGGTGGATAGATGCCGGGATCGTTGCGGATAGACTCATCCACCAGTTTCTGTGCCGGTACATTGGGGTTGGCGTAGGAAACATAGTTGGAGATGGGGGCTATCACTTCCGGCCTGAGCAGGTAGTTGATAAAGGTCAGCGCATTGTCGACATTGCCGGCGTCGGCAGGAATAGCCAACATATCGAACCACAGGTTGGCGCCTTCCTTGGGAATGGCATAGGCAATCTTGTTGCCGTTACCTGCCTCATCGGCGCGAGTAGCCGCCTGGAGGATATCGCCGGAGAAACCGAAGGCGACACAGATATCACCATTGGCCAGATCCGAGATATAACGCGATGAGTGGAAATAGGTGATATAAGGCCGTATCTTGGCCAGCACTTCACCGGCCTTGTCAAAGTCGGACGCCTTGGTACTGTTGGGATCCAATCCCAGATAGATCAGCGCTTGCGGCACCATATCATCGGCCGAGTCCAGCATGGACATGCCGCAGGATGACAGCTTCTCGGCATACTTGGGGTTGAACATCAGTTCGAGCGAATCTGTGGGAGCATCCTCTCCCAGCAGCTCTTTTACCTTGGCGACGTTATAGCCTATACCGTTGGTGCCCCAGAGGTAAGGCACGGCATACTGATTGCCCGGATCGGCCTTCTCCAGCTGTTTCATCAACTGGGGATCCAGATTCTGATAGTTGCTCAGCTTGCTTTTATCCAGAGGCTTAAAGGCCCCGGCCTTGATCTGCTTGGCAAGAAAGTTGTTCGAAGGCACGACAATGTCATAACCGGAGCGGCCGGAAAGCAGTTTGGCTTCAACTACTTCGTTGCTGTCAAACACGTCATAGATCACCCGGATCCCGGTTTCCTTCTGGAAGTTGGCCAGGGTATCTTCGGCGATATAGTCACTCCAGTTATACACCCGGACGACTTCTTCGGCCTGGGCCGTGGCAGCGGCCGCAAGACCTCCCAACAGTGCCACAGACGTTACTTTGGTCAATAGCTTCATGCTCTCTCCTTTTACGGGTAGCAGCGGTTGTAACCCGCCTTCAATTGTTAACTTATTGTCATTGTTATTAGTGTCACCAATGCTACTCCCTAAAACCCGCATCGGCGCCTTGGCAGCAAGGTATATCATGCCCTTACCGCCAATGGCAGGCAATCTTAGTCGTTCAATTTTCGTACGCTTGCGTAGGTCATATCGAGCGCTTGTTTCGCCTTTGTTACCAATTCATCGATTTGAGCCTGGGTTATCACCAGGGGTGGCGCGATGATCATAGTGTCTCCCACCGCCCGCATCACCAAGCCACTGGCGATGGAATGCTCCCGGCACTGAGTGCCTACCCCTAGCTCGGCAGCAAAGCGCTGATGACTCGCCTTATCTGCGACCAGTTCCAGCGCGGCCACCATGCCAACGCCGCGCACCTCACCCACCAGCGGATGCTGGGCCAAGACTTCCCGCAGCCGCTGCTGCAGATAAGGCGCGGTTTCCTCGGCCACTTTGGCGACTATGTTTTCCTGCTTCATCAGGCGTAAGTTTTCCAGTGCCACAGCGGCACTGAGTGGATGGCCCGAATAAGTGTAGCCGTGAGCAAATTCACCGCCCTTATCCAGCGCATCGGCGACTTTATCCGACACTATCACTCCGCCCATGGGGGCGTAGCCCGAAGTCATCCCCTTGGCTATGGTGATAAGATCCGGCGCAAGATCGTAATACTCGGCGGCAAAGTAACAGCCGGTGCGGCCAAAGCCGGTGATCACTTCATCGAGGATGAACAATATGTCGTACTTGGCGAGGATCTTTTTGATCTCCGGCCAATAGCTGTCCGGCGGGACTATCACGCCGCCGGCGCCCTGAATAGGCTCGGCAATAAAGGCCGCCACCTTGTCTTCACCCAGCTCGAGGATCTTGCTTTCAAGCTCGCGGGCGCAGCGAATGCCAAACTCTTCGGCAGACAGTTCCTGGCCTTCGCCATACCAGTAAGGTTGGGCGATGTGGACTATGCCGGGAATGGGCAAATCGCCCTGGGCATGCATACCACTCATGCCACCAAGACTGGCACCGGCAACTGTGGAACCGTGATAGGCATTGTAGCGCGAGATAATGGTTTTCTTCTCCGGCTTGCCCTGGATGTCCCAGTAATGACGCACCAGGCGCAAGTTGGTGTCATTGGCCTCTGAGCCAGAGCCGGTGAAGAACACCTTGTTCATATGAGGTGGTGCCAGCGCGGCTATCTCGGCGGCCAGTTCAATCGCCGGCGGGTGGCTGCACTGAAAGAAGCTGTTGTAGTAAGGCAATTCCAGCAACTGATGTGCCGCCACATCGGCGATGGAACGCAGGCCATAGCCCATGTTGACGCACCAGAGTCCGGCCATGCCATCGAGAATTTGATTGCCCTGTGAATCCCAGATATAGACACCATCGGCGCGGGTAATCACCCGCCCGCCTGCCTGTTTCAACGCCTTGGGATCGGTAAATGGATGCAAGTGGTGGGCATGGTCCTTGGCCTGCCAGCTTTGGGTCTGTTGTGATTTCATCTCTCCCTCCTTAGACAGTCAGCAGCAGGAATTCCCGCTCCCAGGAACTCACCACCCGGCGAAAATTCTCAAGCTCGGCGCGCTTGACCGCGACAAAACCTGTGGTGAAATCTTCCCCCAGATATTTACGGCAATATTGGCTCTCTTCCATCATGGCCATTGCCTCTTCCAGCGTCTGCGGCAAAGAGATCCCCGAGCGGTCTTCGTTGGCCCGGCCCTGCACCGGCGTCGAAGGCTTCACGTCTTCAACTATTCCCAAATAGCCGCACAACAAGCTGGCGGCAATGGCCAGATAGGCGTTGGCATCGGCCCCCGGGATGCGGTTTTCAATGCGGCGGTTTTGCGGTGAAGACTCGGGGATCCTCAGGCCACAGGTGCGATTCTCCTCGCCCCACTCCAGATTGACCGGTGCCGAGGTGCCCGGCAGGAAGCGGCGGAATGAGTTGACGTTGGGCGCCATCAGCGGCAGAAATTCCGGCATAAAGCGCTGCAGCCCGCCGATATAACTGAGAAAGTTCTGGCTCATGGTACCGTCTTCGCGGGTGAAGATATTCTTGCCGGTTTCCTTGTCGATAACGCTCTGATGCAGGTGCATGGCGCTGCCAGGCTCATTGGTCACAGGCTTGGCCATAAAGGTGGCGCAGACGCCGTGCTTGAGGGCAGCCTCCCTCAGGGTGCGTTTGAACACAAACACCTGATCCGCCAGCGCCAGTGGATTGCCGTGGCTGAAGTTGATCTCCATCTGCGCCGTGCCTTCCTCGTGGATCAGGGTATCGATATCCAGCTCCTGCGCCTCACACCAGTCGTACATATCCTCAAACAGGGGGTCATACTCATTGGCGGCATCGATGGAGAAGGACTGACGTCCGGATTCGGCTCGGCCGGAACGACCAACCGGGGGCTTGAGTGGCAGATCGGGATCGTCACTGCGACTGGTGAGATAAAACTCCATCTCGGGGGCAATCACAGGCTCCCAGCCCTTGTCTTCATAGAGCTTGAGCACTTTTTTCAATACGTTGCGCGGCGACAGCTCCAGCGGATTGCCCATCTTGTCATAGGTATCGTGGATCACCTGAGCCGTGGCCTCCAGGGTCCAGGGCAACATAAAGACCGCGTTTTCATCGGGCACGCAGACAAAGTCGATATCGGCGCTGTTGAGCAGGCCATAGTAGGCCTCATCATCGACATAATCGCCGGTCACGGTTTGCAGCAGCACACTCTCGGGCAGCCGCATGCCCTTTTCATCGATAAACTTGTCTACCGGGGCAATTTTACCGCGGGCGATACCTGTCATATCGCAGATAACACATTCAACTTCGGTTATTTTTTGTTCTTTTAAGAAGGCTTCAAGCTTATTCATATTATTTATTCCGCTGTTGCGCCCTAAGACTGCAAGCCTCCCCAAAGGCCTTAAAAATTGCGCTGTAGAAGGGGTTATTTCTGACCTGCCATTCCGGATGCCACTGCACTCCCAAGGCGAATGCCTTGGCGTCGGTGACAGAGAAGGCTTCAATCAGACCATCTGGAGCATGCGCTTCAGGCCGCAACCCCTGACCCAGGCGCTCCACGCCCTGAGTATGGACGGAATTAACCATCGCATGGCTACGGCCCCAGGCGTCGAAAAGCATCCCTCCAGGTTCTATGCTGACCTCGTGGGACAAGCCATACTGCACCTCCAGCGGCGCGCTCTTGTCTTCTCTGTGTTCAATAAAACCACCCACTTCATAGAGCTTCTGGTGCAAACTGCCGCCGTAAGCCACATTCATTTCCTGAAAGCCGCGGCAGATCCCGAGTACCGGCACTCCGGCCTCTATGGCAGCGCGAATTAAAGGCAAGGTAGTGTCATCCCGCTTGGGATCATGGTGGGTGCCCGGCTCGCTGGCCGGGCCTTGGTAATGATGAGGTTCAACATTGGAGGGGGAGCCGGTAAACAATATGCCGTCCAGACGTTCGAGCAGTTGTGCTATCGGGGTATCGGCCCCCAATGCCGGGATCACCAGGGGCCAGGCTCCGGCACCTTCGACCACGCCCAAGAGGTATTTCTCGCCAACAATATTGAAAGGATGCAGCCCCAACTGCTCATTGCATGCGGTTACACCCACCAACGCCATTGCTGCCTGTGCCATATCTCACCCCAAAACACTCAAATCCAGGTCTCAGTTTTGAACATTCACTAAAGCAAATGTTCATTTTTTCACACACTACACGGATTTTTTCGCACAGGCAAGAGGTTAATATCCTGTTAAACGCAGCCTCAAACTAAAATTATTTAAGCTTTTATTTTTAAATGAATATTTAAAAATCCCTTGTATTTGAGATAGGTGTAAACAAGCTTGAACAAGGCAAAAAATTGGCTTTGCATCACACTGGTTCAGCGGGCACCAATTCGGTGCACACGGGGTTATACGGTCGATATTATTTACACTTTCAGGCAAATATGCTGCCCGAAGTGAATTTACGGGCAGCAAATCGCAATCAGCAGAGGAAATGGAAGATCAAAAGTTGGCAGGAGTGGTGGCACTGACCAGATGACAGGGTTCATCGAAAGGATTGCGGAACCTGTGTGGTTGTTCGCTATTGAAATAGTAGCTGTCACCGGCCTCCAGAATAAACACCTCTTCACCGACCGTCAGTTCAAAGCGACCGGTGATCACCAGCGCCGCTTCTTCCCCTTCGTGGCGCAGCATCTCTTCCCCCGTATCGGCTCCCGGGGGATAAGTCTCCGACATCACAGACATGGCTCGGTTGGGGTAATCCCGACCAATAAGCTTGAACTCCAGTGGCCCAGTGCCTATGTCCAAAAGCTCATTGGAGCGATACACCACTTTTTGCTCGGTAGTGCCGTTTTCACCTATGGAGAAAAACTCCACCAGCGACATGGGGATCCCCGAAAGCACTTTCTTGAGTGAACTGACTGAAGGGCTGACACTGTTTTTCTCTATCATAGAGATGGTGCTGTTGGTCACCCCGGCGCGTTTAGCCAGCTCACGCTGGGACAGGCCTTTCATCTTTCTAACAGCCTTGAGGCTGGCACCTATATCCAAATCGCAAATCCCCCAAAAATCTCTTATCAGGCGGTTACAGGACACGGTCGGCAGCGGCTTCTGCACAAGGGCAACCAGGGTCCCGGTGAAATTGTTTTGTATTATATGACAAAAGCATGTTAAATAAAACGAACACTTTGAAGGCAAGAGTGCGACGACCGTCGGATGTAACCAGCCGAGCCCAAACTTATAACAAGAACGGAGCCATGATGCCAATCCAGTCCCCCATTCACAGTGACAACTATCCCGCCTCTTTTTACCATGCGACCGCCAAAGAATTGTTTCAGCATCCCAGGCTGGAAGAGTCCTTGGAAACAGATGTCTGCGTTATAGGCGCAGGCTTCAGCGGCCTCAACAGTGCCATAGAACTGGCTGAACGAGGCTTTGCAGTCACCATACTGGAAGCCAAAAAAGTGGGCTGGGGCGCCTCAGGGCGTAATGGCGGGGAGTTGATCCGCGGTATTGGCCATAATATTGAACAGTTTGAGCCCAGTATAGGTAAAGAAGGTGTACTGGCTATCAAGCAGATGGGTTTTGAAGCCGTCGATATCGTCCGGGAACGGATCGCGCAATACCAAATCGATTGCGATCTGCGCTGGGGCTACTGCGATCTGGCGCTGAAACCAAGACATATGCAGGAGCTTGAGCAGGAGCTTACCGAGCTTGAGCAACTTGGCTACCCACATAAACTCAAGCTGTTATCCAAGGAGCAGTTGCCGGAAGTCATAGGCTCTGAGCGTTATCTCGGCGCGCTCAGCGACATGGGCAGCGGCCATCTGCACCCTTTGAATCTGGCCCTCGGCGAGGCCCGTGCAGCCCGAAGCCTGGGGGTTAACATCTATGAAGACAGCGCCGCCACCGAAATCATCAAGGGCGAGCAGATACGGGTCAGGACTGAGAGAGGTGAAGTCCGTTGCCGCTATCTGATTTTGGCCGGCAATGCCTATATAGGTGCCAAACTCGAACCTCATATCGGCGGCAAGGTGCTACCGGCCGGCAGTTATCTGCTAGCGACCGAGCCCCTATCGCAAGCACTCTGCGCTGACATTATTCCGCAAAATATGGCCTTCGCCGATATGAGCATAGCACTGGACTATTTTCATCTGTCGGCCGACAACCGCCTGTTATTTGGCGGACTGTGCAACTACTCGGGCAGAGATCCCAAGGACATTTGCGCCGCGCTCAGGCCCAATATGGAAAGAGTCTTCCCGGCGCTCAAGGGCGTGAAAATAGATTATCAGTGGGGTGGCATGATAGGGATAGGCGCCAATCGTATGCCGCAGATAGGCAGGTTGCCGGATAGCCCCAACATCTATTTCGCCCAGGCCTATGCCGGGCATGGCGTCAATGCCACCCATATGGCGGGTCGTCTGCTGGCAGAAGCTATCAGTCAGCAGGCTGAGCGCTTCGATATCTTTGCCTCAATAGAGCATATGACCTTCCCGGGTGGCCCGGCGCTGCGCTCGCCCATTCTGGCGGCAGGCATGCTGTACCATAGATTCAAGGATCTATTCTGAACAAGGCTTGTCTTGAAAAGGCCTGTTTTGAAGACGAGTGTATGTTGAGTAGGGAGCCATTTTGAAAGTAAGTACAGCAAAAGCGTTGTGGCAGTCGTGAATACTCCCTTCGATATCAGCCGCATTCATACTCCGCTGGGGATTTTTCGCCTCAAAGGGGAACTGCAAGTCTCACCGCCGAAACTCGTGTGCAGGCAGCTTGAAATTCTCGGCAGCGACGGTTGGCTGGAGCTGCGAGTCGAAGATAACCACACTCAAGTGTTGCTCGATGCGCTGTTTGAACCTGTGCGTGAACATCTCAAGCCCTGAACTTAAGGAAGGTGCGAATAAGTCCTCGCGGCACTCTGGCTTACACAGCAATTGGCGTTCAAGGCATCTGACTGAAGGCATGCCGGGGCTTGTCGAAGTCGGATAACGCAGAGAGCCGATTGCTGTGCAAGCCCCGAAGGGCGTGGCTTACAAGCCTGCCTGCTGTGTTGTGCTTCTTGCAAAGGACTAGGGCCATTTGCTGCGAACCACGCCTTGCATCCAGGCTTGTAAGCCGACGCAGAGCACGCATGGGACTTGTTCGTACCTTCCTTAGCGACAATCCCCCCGCAAGGCAGGGGGATTGTCTATGACAGCAAACCGATTAAATGGCTATCCAGGTTGCCTTAATTTCTGTGTATTTATCAAAAGCATGCAGCGACTTATCTCGGCCGTTACCCGACTGCTTATAACCACCGAAAGGCGCCGTCATATCGCCGCCGTCATAATGATTGATCCACACCATGCCGCTTCTCAGCGCCTTGGCGGTTCTGTGGGCCTTGCTGAGATCCGCTGTCCACACACCGGCCGCCAAGCCATAGATGCTATCGTTGCCTATGGCTATCGCCTGCTCCATTCCCTCAAATTCAATCACACTCAATACAGGGCCGAAGATCTCCTCGCGGGCGATACTCATCTGGTTATTCACTTCACGGAACAGGGTCGGCGCCACATAAACGCCACCGGTTTCAGCCATGAGTTGCTCGCCGCCACAGGCCAGCACAGCGCCTTGCTGCTTACCCGCCTCGATATAACCGAGAATAGTCTGCAGCTGCTGCTGATCCACCACGGCGCCACTGACGGTATCCGGATCCAGCGGATGCCCCGGCTGCCAGGATTTGAGTTCGTCGATAATGAGCGCTATCAGTTGCTCCTTGACCCCGGACTCCACCAGCAGGCGCGAACCTGCGGTGCAAACTTCACCCTGGTTGAAGGCGATGGCCGAAGCTGCCGCCTGCGCCGCCGCCTTGAGATCCGGGCAATCGTTAAAGACTATGTGGGGGCTCTTGCCACCGGCCTCCAACCACACACGTTTCATATTGGACTGACCGGCGTAGACCATCAGTTGCTTGGCTATCTTGGTGGAGCCGGTAAACACCAGGGTATCGACATCCATATGCAGCGCCAGCGCCTTGCCAACTGTATGACCAAAACCGGGCAATACATTGAGCACTCCGGGCGGGATCCCGGCTTCCAAGGCAATGGCAGCCATACGAATCGCCGTCAAAGGGGATTTTTCCGAGGGTTTGAGGATAACAGAGTTACCGCTGGCCAGCGCCGGCCCCAGTTTCCAGCAGGCCATCAGCAGGGGGAAGTTCCACGGCACAATCGCGGCCACTACCCCGACAGGCTCACGGGTGATCATGCCGATTTCATTGTCAGCGGTGGGCGCTATTTCGTCGTAAATCTTGTCAACCGCTTCGCCGGACCAACGCAAGGCCCTGGCGGCATTGGTCACATCCACCGACTTGGAAAAACGGATTGGCTTGCCCATATCCAGGGTTTCCAGCAAGGCCAGTTCATCGCTATGCGCCTCCAGCAAATCGGCAAAGCGTATCATCACCTTTTTGCGCTCTACCGGCGCCATTCGCGACCAGACTCCGGATTCAAAACTGGCTCTGGCACTGGCCACCGCTGCCTCGGCATCGGCCAGATCGCAACTGGCTACGGCGGCAAGCTTGTTGCCATCCACAGGGCTGATGCAATCGAAGGTCTCGCCGGATACGGCTGCACAATACTCTCCATGGATAAAGGCCTGGCCACAGATCTGCAATTGCGCGGCCAACTGCTGCCATTGCTGACGGGTTTGCGGTGTACTCATAAATCCTCTCATCTGCTTGCAAGCGGGCATTCCACTACCTCAGTAGGCCTATCGCGGCCAACTCGTGCAGCCATCGCGAGTTATTCGGGTCGCTCCAGATTAGCCTCGAGCACGGCATAAATTCAATATATTTTACAAAAATAGATTTTTTGGCATAAATAATTGCACACAGGCCTTCCATGTTCATTATTTCTGACATAGCATAGCGAAATATCAATCACCATTAACAAGCCCGCAACACTAAGGTTAATGCTTATGGCAGAGCTAAAACAACAGGCGAAAACACAGGGCAATCTCGAGCATTACTGGATGCCTTTCAGTGCCAACCGTCAATTCAAGCAAACTCCCAGGCTACTGGCTTCGGCCGAAGGCATGTATTACCGGGATGTCGATGGCCGTCAGGTGCTGGACGGCACCGCAGGTCTTTGGTGCTGTAATGCCGGCCATGGCCGGGCGGAGATCAGTGAGGCGGTCAGCCGTCAGATCCGCGAAATGGACTATGCCCCCAGCTTTCAGATGGGTCATCCGTTGGCATTCGAGTTGGCCGAGCGCCTCAGTGAAATCGCCCCGCCCGGCATGAACCGTATCTTCTTTACCAACTCGGGCTCAGAGTCGGTCGACACCGCACTCAAGCTGGCGCTGTGTTACCACAGAGCCAATGGCGAGCCGAGCCGCAGCCGTTTTATCGGCCGTGAGCTGGGCTATCACGGCGTGGGGTTTGGCGGTATTTCGGTGGGCGGAATTGGCAATAACCGCAAAGGTTTCAGCCCGCAGCTCCTCGGCGGCGTCGATCACCTGCCCCACACTCTGGATATGGAAGCCAACGCCTTCAGCCGCGGCTTGCCCGAGCATGGCGCCGACAAGGCCGAGGCGCTCGAGGGGCTGATTGCCCTGCATGGCGCAGAGAATATCGCCGCCGTTATCGTCGAGCCCATGTCAGGTTCGGCCGGGGTAATATTGCCTCCCAAGGGCTATCTCAAGCGCCTTCGGGAGATCACTCAAAAATACGGCATCTTGCTGATATTCGATGAGGTAATCACAGGTTTTGGCCGGGTGGGCGGCGCTTTTGCCAGCAACCACTGGGATGTGACTCCGGACATAATGACCACGGCCAAGGCGCTCAACAATGGCGCCATCCCTATGGGCGCGGTGTTTGTGCAGCAAGCGATTCACGATGCCTGTATGCAGGGCCCTGAGACGATGATCGAGTTCTTTCACGGCTATACCTATTCAGGGCATCCGGTTGCGGCCGCGGCGGCACTGGCCACCCTGGATATCTACCGTGACGAAAAGCTGTTTGAGCGCACTACAACGATGGCGCCCTACTTTGAGCAGGCGCTGCACAGTCTCAAGGGGCTGCCCAATGTCATCGATATTCGCAATACCGGCCTGGTGGGTGGCATTCAGCTGGCCCCCAGCCCGCAAGGTGTTGGCAAACGCGGCTATCAGATTTTCGAGCGCTGTTTCTGGCAAGGTGCGCTGGTACGGGCCACCGCCGACATCATAGCCCTCTCACCACCACTGATAGTGGAAGAGTCCCAAATAGATCAACTGATTTCCACCCTGGCCGACGCCATCCAAACCGTCGACTGAAGCACACAGGATAGTTATGCGTATTTACAGCCACTATATAGATGGACATGAGACAGATGGCAGCCAGGCTCAGGCTTCACTGCCCATTTTCAACCCGGCCAGCGGCGAAGAGCAAGCCAGAGTCGCCCTCGCCTCTAAGGCAGATACAGAACGGGCGATAGACTCGGCCAAGCAGGCTTTTAACGCTTGGTCAAAGGTATCGCCCCTTAACCGGGCGCGGGTGCTGTTTCGCTTCAAAGCCCTGGTAGAAGCCCACATGGATGAGCTGGCCGAACTTATCTGCCTGCAACACGGCAAAGTGCTTGAGGATGCCAGGGGCGAGTTGGTTCGAGGGCTGGAAGTGGTGGAGTTTGCCTGCGGCATTCCCCATCTTCTCAAGGGGGAACATACTGAACAGGTTGGCACTGGCGTCGATGCCTGGAGCATCAATCAACCGCTCGGGGTGGTTGCTGGCATTTCGCCGTTCAATTTCCCTGTGATGGTTCCCATGTGGATGTTCCCGATTGCCATCGCCTGCGGCAATACCTTTGTGATGAAGCCATCGGAAAAGAATCCGGCGCCGGTACTCAGAATTGCCGAGCTGCTGACCCAGGCCGGACTGCCGGATGGGGTTTTCAATGTCATCAACGGCGACAAGCTGGCGGTAGATACTCTGCTCTGCCATCAGAATGTTCAGGCCATCTCCTTTGTCGGTTCTACGCCTGTGGCCGAGTATATCTACAGTAAGGCATCGGTCCACGGCAAGCGGGTACAGGCACTCGGCGGCGCCAAGAACCACATGCTGCTGATGCCTGATGCCGATCTGGAACTGGCCAGCAACGCCCTGATGGGCGCGGCCTATGGCTCTGCCGGCGAGCGCTGTATGGCAATTTCCGTGGTACTGGCGGTTGCTGATGTGGCCGATGCCCTGATAGAAAAACTGCAACCCAAGATAGCCGCGCTCAAGGTAGGTAACGGCCTGGAGCCGGGTATGGAAATGGGGCCGCTTATCTCCCGCGCGCATCTGGACAAGGTCTGCAGCTATATAGACAGCGGTATACAGCAGGGCGCAGTTTGCCTGGTCGATGGCCGCAATACCTTGGCAGACAGCGAAGGTTTCTTTCTCGGTGCGACCCTGTTCGATGGCGTAACCCCTGAGATGCAGATTTACCGGGAAGAGATCTTCGGCCCAGTGCTTTGCATAGTCAGGGTAGCCGACTATGACTCGGCGCTGGCTCTTATCAATCAACATGAGTTCGGCAACGGCACCGCCATCTTTACCCAGAGCGGCGAGCTGGCGCGCGACTTTTGCCACTCGGTGCAAGTCGGCATGGTGGGGGTCAATGTGCCTATCCCTGTGCCCATGGCATTTCACAGTTTCGGCGGTTGGAAACGCTCGCTGTTTGGCCCACTGCATATGCACGGCCCGGATGGAGTTCGCTTCTACACCCGGCGCAAAGCCGTTACCGCCCGCTGGCCCAAGCAGCTGAGTGCCGATTTCATCATGCCGACCATGAAATAGGGAGAGCCTGATGCACATCAGCAATATCAGAGTACTGGCGCGTAATACTCCCGAGGTCAGTGAATATCCTGTCGCCGAGGAAAAGCGTCTGCTGGGCGCGCCGCGCCAACGGCTGGAGAACCATTACTCCAGCCCCTGTGAGCAGTTTCATACCGGAATTTGGCAAAGCGAAACAGGTGCTTGGAAAGTTGACTACACTGAGCACGAGTATTGCGAAATCCTCGAGGGTAACAGTGTCATCAGCGATGAGCAGGGAAATCGTCTCGAAGTTGGCCCGGGCGACAGGTTTGTTATCCCGGCCGGGTTTCGCGGCAGCTGGCAGGTAACGGTTCCCTGCCGCAAGTTCTATGTGGTGTTTGAATCCAACAGATAAAAACAAAACCGCCATGAGGTCTCAGCATAGCTGCTGTTGTTTGGCATAAACCAGGCCGCGCCGGAATCTTCCCGGACGGGGCCGGCAAACCAAAGAAGGGAGAAATGCTTGTGAACCAAGTGATAAGAAGATCCAACCCTCTGCTATGGGCACTGCTGCTTGGCGGCGCCATAACCTCAACCTCTGCCATGGCCGAAGTCAGCGGCGAGATAGCCGTGACCAATGACTACCGCTTTAGGGCCGTGTCACAAACCGCCGGTGATTTTGCCGTTCAGGGCGGGCTGGACTGGAGTCACGACTCGGGTTTCTTCGTCGGGGCCTGGGCCAGTAATGTGGAATTCGATGAAGATGGTACTCCCAAAGAGGATCAGGTGGGTGCCGATTTCGAACTGGATGTCTACCTGGGTTACGCCGGTGAAATCAACGACAACCTGGCCTATGACATTACTCTGCTGCGCTATATGTACCCGGGCGACAATGTCTCTCAGGACTACAACGAAATCTCTTTCGGCCTGGAGTTCAGCGATTTTAGGGCTGCCTACTGGTACACCAATGACTATGCGGGGTCAGATCTGGACTATCACTATGCCGAGCTGAACTATAGTTATGAGTTTGCCGAAAACTGGAGCCTGGATCTGCACTTGGGTTACAACTTCGGCGATGCGCCCGATGACGATATGGGCAAATATCTGGATTACTCCATAGGTGTCTCTACTGAGATTGCCGGTTTTGGTCTGTCTGTGGCCTGGTTGGACACAGATATAGATTCGGATGCCGAGATCAGCAGTGGCACCTTCCAGAATGACGGCACTGTGCTGGCGAGTGTCAGTTACGCTTTCTAAGCAGCAAAATTGCGCTGCCCAGGCAAGCCATAGGACAGACCTGCACGGGCAAGCCCCATCTTCCTCCCACCAACCAAAAGTAAAAGAGCCGCTCCCTGAGCGGCTCTTTTGTATAAATTGATTCAGTTCTCAACGCAGTGGCGGTATGTGAGGGGTATCGCCCTGACGCACCTGTTGTTTGACGTCTTGCCAGCTATGGGTGAGGTGTTGCAGTTGTTCTCGCCGCTCGGGAAACTGCTCACTGAGCTTTCCCATCAGTTCCACTTGTTTGTCACAGATTTGCGCCCAGCGTTCGGCATTGGAAAGGTACATGGCTTCATCCTTGATCTTGGCTTGTGGTAAAACAGATATTCCTGAACAAATAATAACCAAGGATAGCCAATTTGCCAGTCCTTTTAGCCTTATCACAAAAATCCGCCTTGGATGCACTGTCAAACGCTACCGCTTGCAGGTATAACTGAGGATATAAGATAACACCCGGATAACAGTATTCACTCTTGGTGAAACAAGGAGTCTCACTATGGCCACTATGTTAAAAATATTCTTTATCGCCCTGGCGTTAGTGCTTATCTACAAACTGGTTTTCACTAACAAAAAAGGGGTGACAATATTTGAAATGCATTTCAAGGACGGTCGTATGACCTCCCACAAGGGTAAGATCCCGGAGAGGTTTGAACGCGAATGCCGCGCCTTGGTCAAGAAAGAGAAACTCACCTGTACAGTACGCGCCGAACGCAGTGGTGAGGTGCGGCTGCACATCAGCGCCAATGCCGGAGATGCCAATATTCAGCGCCTGCGCAACCTATTTCCCTTCGAATACTATGACCGCAAGCAGAGCGACAACAGCAAACAACTAGGCTGATCAGCGTTTAGCGGGAAACACTTGAGGGTCGATTTTACCTTCCCGGCGCGCATCATCTATGATCCTCTGGTTATCCTGTGCCATGGGATCTTCGGCGGGTAGATTGGGGTTCACCCGCTCTTCCTCGGGCGCTTTAAAACTGAAATCGATACCACTCGAGCAACCGCCAAGGGATACCAGTGCCAATAAGCCCATTGAAACCCATGGCAGTACAGCGGATTTTTTGTTCATCGTTATTTAAACCTGTGTTGATAGACTGTTACCATTTAAACAGATCTAAGCTTAACCCAGGCTGAGACTCAGCGTTAGTCATGGCGTACGATTAATCGCCGCTCTGCTACTTGTCTTCCAACCTACGGATCACCAGAGTCACCTCCCCCACCGTTAGGCCCCATTTGCGGATCTCGCTACGGTTGATTATGGTGTCCGGCGCCGTTTGATACATCCAGTCGTCGAAATGCACCTGATACTCGCCGCTATCGAGCTTCAGCAGCATGTCGTAGCGCCAGCGCAGGGCAAAGCCCTCAGCTTGCCCTTCTGCCACCCCCAGAATATCCTCGGCTCTGCCCTGGTAGCGGCCATCGGCAAGCTTGGTAATCTGCCAGGTTCGCTCGGCAAGCTCACCATCGTCATACTCAAACCACTCCTGCAACACACCCTGATTCCCCTGCCAACTGCCCGTCATCCGTACATTGAAACGGCGCACCACCTGGCCACTGTAATCTTCCACCATGCCTGAAGCCTGCAGTTCCCCATTAAAGAACTGCTGCAGATCCAACTTAGGTTCGCTGGCGCTATAGTCATGAATATCGACACTGCCACAACCGCTCAGTCCGAGTATCAGAAGTAACAACCAAACCTTGGTGAAACCGATAAACCTGCTCATTAACATTTGCATGCCTGCTCTCCTATCAACTGAGCTCTCAGCTGCGGCTGACTGCTGCGCTCTGACAACCAAATCGCCAAAAAGGCGCCGGCAAAACGCTTATGCTCGCTCGAAGCGCTCTCATCTATGGCAATCGCGGCTAACGGCTTGTCGTTGAACAGAAAGTATCCCTGCTGCGGCCCGTTTGCCACAAAGCTCAATCTGTCTCCCTGCTCCACATCCGGCCAGAGCCCTTCAAGCAGCGCCAACCAGGCAGATATCTGCTCTCTGTCATATCCCAAGTGCAGCCACTGGTGTTTGGTGGCCTCCAGGAGTCGCGAGGCGGGGATATCCCGGTAATACTGAATTTCCAGCTGCTGCGGGAAGCTATTGGGCTGGTAACTACCATCCGGCGTCAGCAACCTGGCCCGATAAAGGGTTATAAACCACCAGTCCATTTCACCGCGGCCCACTTCCCGAAAGCTGGCAAGCTCCACCTTTGATGGCTCGACCTGGGCAGCTTTGGGCTCAGATGTCTGCGCTTGGCTCTGCGCTTGAGCCTGCT
The DNA here is from genome assembly GCF_012030025.1 of Shewanella sp. Iso12. Lineage (NCBI taxonomy): Bacteria > Pseudomonadati > Pseudomonadota > Gammaproteobacteria > Alteromonadales > Shewanellaceae > Shewanella > Shewanella sp. Iso12. The sequence goes on along the minus strand of NZ_JAAUHW010000016.1, from coordinate 39,503 downwards.
GCGCTTGAATCTGTAAATTGTCTGCCCATCCCTGAGTGGGTAGGCCAAGCAGTATCATCAGCAGCCCGGCAAAGCTTGGGTTATGCAGCTTACCGACTTGCTTTGCTCCCTTGTTTACACCCTTGATGAATCGTTTCATTGCCGGTCTCCGTCAGAGAAATCCTTTGGTTGGGCGATTTGCGCCCCATTCAAGCCTGAGATTGCAATAACTTAACAGTGGCAGCAGCAGCGACCAGATGAGTATCAACAAGCTAAAGGTAGCCGATTGTCCCAGGGGCCAAGCCACGGCCTCCAACCTGAATGCCGCCAGGTAACTGCCGGCGCCACCCACTGCGCCAAAGAGCGCCTGCTGCCATTTAGGCAAGTCCCTGAGCCAGGCCAGACTCACCCCCAACGTCGCGGCAAAATGCCCCCAAAGGCAACAGAGCCACAAGGGTAAAAGCCGCGAGGGACTGTCAAACTCAAATACTCCGCCAAGGTGCAGCATGGCGTCCAAGGCTATGCCGATAACAGCCGGTATCAGCACGGCGTTGAATGTTTTCATGCTGTATCCGGTACGCTTTACGCTTTGCTCTGCCAGTTGGCTGTGCTCATCCCCGGCATTATCTGCCATGAGGGCTGAGCGGTAGCCCGGATTGACAAGCAGCAACTGGACACAAAGCAGCAAGAGAGCAAACACCAGCGCCTGATTGGCAAACAGGATCAAAGACCACCAGCCCAACTGGAAAATGGCTGCATTGAGCAGCAGAAAAAACCAAGGCGATAAGAGTCTCATGGCCTAACCTGCGATTTGTCTTGAGCTAAGCGGACGATAGCCGTCCTTGACCGCAGTCAGTTGCACTGTGCTTATGGTGCGCTCAAGAAAACCACCCTCGCAGTAACTCAGATAAAACTTCCACATACGCACAAAGTCCTCACCATAGCCGAGTTCGCGCACCCGCTCTCTGGCGTCATCGAAGTTGGCATGCCAGTCATTCAGGGTGCGTGCATAGTCGAGACCTATATCATCCAACGACCAGAGGGTCATGGAGGTTTGCCGCTGCAAGTGGCGCGTCATCTCGGTGACAGATGGCAGGCAGCCGCCGGGGAAAATATAGCGCTGAATAAAATCCACCCCTTTGCGATAGCTGTCATAGCGTTGATCTTTAATGGTGATCGCCTGCAGTAACAGCTTGCCGCTCGGCTTGAGCAGGGCATCCAGGCCGGCAAAAAAGCCCGGCAGATAATCGTGGCCCACTGCCTCTATCATCTCTATCGAAACCAAACGGTCATACTGGCCGCTGAGCTGGCGATAATCCTGCCGCAACAGGGTAATGCGCTCACTCAGTCCTTCGGCGGCAACCCTTTCACTGGCATATTGGTACTGGGCATCGGAAATAGTGGTAGTGGTTACCTTGACGCCATAGTGTTTGGCGGCATAGATAGCCAGGGCGCCCCAACCGGTACCTATTTCCAGCAGAGTCATGCCGGGCTGCAGATCCAGCCGCTCGCAAATCAGTTGCAGCTTATACTGCTGCGCCTCATCCAACTGCGCCTCTTCATGGGGATAGACGGCGCTTGAATAGAGCAGCTCAGGGTCGAGAAATGCCTGATACAAGGGGTTGCCCAGATCATAGTGCGCCAGAATATTGCGCTTTGAACCTGCCTTTGAGTTTCGGCGCAGCAGGTGTTTCACCCGGCTAACTGTGTTGGAAAACCAGGAGAACCGTTTCTCTATCTTATCCAGCAGCGGCAGATTACGGGCAAACAGGCGTACCACGGCGGTAACATCCGGACTGGACCAGTGCCCCTGAATATAGGCTTCACCGGCGCCGATAGAGCCGCCCAGAATCACCTGGCGAAAAAAGCGTTCATCGTGAATACGAATTATGGCGACCAGGTCTGCATCGAGCGGGCCGAAGGTCCACTGCTCACTCCCCAACTGCAGCTTAAGACAACCGCCCTCCAAGGCATTCAAGGCCTGTTGCATGACTCTGGCCCATAGACTCTTGCCGCTGGCGGCCAACTGCTGTCTGTTTTTGGCTACTGTGTTTTCCATCTCATTCTCCAATGTTTGCTGTCACACTCGGGGAAATTTCCAAACCTTTAGCATCAATCAGTGCCGCCCTGAGGCTTGCGCTCGTATGGCACAAAGGGCACCCGCTTAAGCCACAAACGCAGCGCTTGCCAATAGATGAGCCAAAGAATTTTCAGGCTCATCAAGGGAAAGCCCCACAGATAACGCCTGAGCTCACGGCCATTGAAGGGGCGGCGTTTGAGGCTTAATACTGCATCGAAGCTGGCCTTTTGCGACTCGTGGGCCGGCCCTGCCACGTCCCCCTTGCCGGGCAGATTGCTGATCCGCAAATCGAGCCGCTCTGCCGGCGCCGGAATATGCCAGCGATAGCGATAATCCAGCGACATAAAAGGCGATACATGGAAGCACTTGTCGCCAAGTGCCGGCGCCTCGGCCGACACCAGATAACAGTGACGCTCATTCCAAGGGGTATTGCTCACCTCAGCCAACAGGTATTTATACTCATCACCTTGAAAGCAGTAGAAAAAGTTGACCGGGCTGAAATAGAGTCCAAAGTGGCGCAGTTGCCCGGCGAACAGCACGCTGTCGCAGCCGGCCTCACCGCCGAGCGCAATCACCTTATCCAGTACCCGCTGTTTCAGCGAGGTGGCAGTATTCGATTCTGAAGCCGCCTTGAGATAATCCTGCTGCCGAAAACGCAGCGCAGACCAAGGGGATTCACCAAACAAGCCGCTCAGGGACGAAAGCCTTGGCAAGTCATCCAAGTCCAGCAACATCAGGGCAAAGGGATAGCGAAAACAGTGCCTTACCGGCGTTAGCCTAAAGTGGCTGACGCTGCCGAGGTAGAGACCCGTTTCAGGTTTCATAGGCTTACCCCGAACCTTTCACAAACATCCAGGGCGCTGCGTACCCCGTCTTCATGAAAGCCGTTGTACCAGTAGGCGCCGACAAAATGGATACGGTTTTGGCCGCAGATCTCGCTGCGGCGTTGCTGCGCCGCCTGGCTCTGTTCATTGAATACCGGGTGAGCATAGACAAAGCGTTTGAGCACCTTGTCCTTGGCTATCGCCTCATCCTGATTCAGGGTCACCAAAAAATTCGGCGCAGACTTTGGCAGGCGCTGCAAAATATTCATGTTGTAGGTCACGCAGGCGGGACGGCTGGCATCGCCATCGAGACGATAATTCCAACTGGCCCAGGCGGCGCGGTGCTTCGGCAGCAACGAGGTGTCTGTATGCAAGGTCACCTGGTTATCCTGGTATTTAAGCCTGGAGAGTATCTCCCGCTCCAGCTCACTGGCGTCACCTAGCATGGCCAGTGCCTGATCGCTGTGGCAGCCGAGGATCACCTGATCGAACTCATGCCAGCTATCCTTGACTCTGAGCTGCACGCTCCCCGCTTGGCGGCGGATTTGTGCTACAGGCGAGTTGAGATGCACCCGCTCGGCAAAGGGCGCGCTGAGCGCCGGAATGTAACTGCGGGAGCCGCCTTCGAGCACATACCACTGCGGCCGATTGCTGACGGCCAACAGTCCATGATGTTCAAAGAAACGGATAAAGAAAGGCAGCGAGAAGGCGCGCATATCCTGAATACTGGACGACCAGATAGCGGCGCCCATCGGCAGGATATAGTGTTGACAGAAGAAGTCGGAGAACCCCTGCTGTTCGAGAAATTCCCCCAGTGTCACCGACGGGTAACGACCGCTTTGATACAAGGCTTTGCAGCGGCTGTTGAAGGCCAAAATCTCCCTCAGGAACCCCCAGAAAGTCGGACTCAGCAGATTGCGCTTTTGCGCAAACAGGGTCGCCAGGCTATGGCCGTTGTATTCAAGACCGCTGACAAGGTTTTGCACCGAGAAGCTCATCTCGGTCGCCAGCGCCTTGATACCGACCCGGGCCATCAAGGCCTGAAACCTGGGATAAGTGCGATCGTTGAACACAATAAACCCTGTGTCTATGGCGTAGGGTTTGCCACCAAGCTCAACATCCACTGTGGCCGTATGCCCGCCCAGATAATCGGCGGCTTCAAACAGCGTCACCTCATACTGCTGTGACAACAGATAACCACAAGTGAGCGAGGAGATCCCCGAACCGACTATGGCGATGCGCGGCTTGTTGCCGGTTGAAACTGTCATACTGGGCTCCCGTTTTTTGCAGAGGGTTTACCAAGGGCGGCGGCCAACCAACTGCGGGGCAGCCAGCTCAGCAGAGTCAGCAGCCAGATAAAGCGCCCGGGAAAGGCTATCAGGCGCCGTCTGGCGGCCAGGGCTTGGATGATGGTGTTGGCGGCTTTATCGGCGGAGATCCGCATCGGCATGGCGAAGTCATTTTTGTCGGTGAGCGGCGTTTTAACAAAGCCAGGGCGAATTTCGCTGACGTCTATTCCCTTGTGGGCCAGATCGAGCCGCAAGCTCTGAGCCAGGTAACTGATCCCGGCCTTGGAGGCGCCATAGGCCTCCGCCCGCGGGAAAGGCAGCATCACAACGCTTGAGCTCATCAGCGCCAGTTGGCTGCCACGGGCAAGCAAAGGCATAAAGGCTTCCAGGCAATAACCCACAGCCAACAGATTGGTGCGGATAACCCGCTCAAACAGGGCGCTGTCAAAGGCCATGGCCTCGTCTATGTACTCACAGGTACCGGCGTTGAGCAGCAGCAGATCCACACAGTTGGCTTGGCCCAACTCCAATTTGAGCTTGCTGCCAAGCCTCAGCACCGAGTCTCTGTCGGTGACATCGAACCTCAAAGGCTCGCAGCCTTCGAGGGCGGCCAGAGCTTGTTCATTGCGGCCACAGGCCAAGACCCGCCAACCGGCGGCGGCATATTGTCTGGCGAGCTCGGCACCTATGCCTGAGCTGGCACCAGTGATCAATACTGTCTTCATCGGCTTGCCCTGCCCTTGACCATGCGCACCACAGAGCCCAGCAGTGGCAGCTGTTCATAGAGCATCTGCCCCAGATCCAGATAATCCCTGTGATAATGGACTTTGTCGCCAAACTTGATGAGGCTGATACCATCGACACTGATACTCTGCCCCCGGTTCAATTTGGGGTGGCAATACTTCATCTGCCAACTGATGGCGGCCTGGTCCCCGGCGGGCAAGACGTCAGTGATCTCAAAGGCGATTTCGGTCAGGTTGCGATACAAACCGGCAAAATACTGTTCCAGTTGCTCAAGCCCCTCCAGTCGATGCATGGGATCGCAAAAACAGATCTCAGGCGCATAGACGGCCTGCAGCCTTTGGCGCAATGTGGGCAATTGCTCAGGGCCCAGGGATTGATACAAGGCAATAAATGCCTGAATAATCTCCTGAGACTGCGGCGATGCCGGCTGTGAAGCGGGTGCTATGTCCGCGGCAACTGAGTGGCTGGTCATGATAATCCCTCGGCTAATGAACTGAGTTCAGGCAGACTTTTTCAGCACGGCCAGGGCGGTCAACGCCCTTTGCCGCGCAGCGCTGTGCTCGACTATAGGTGGCGGATAAGCCGCAGTGGCAAACAGACTCGGCTCGGTGAAGCGGGACGATGCAGCCGTGCCCGGATGGTGTATCTGCTTAAGCGGCCAGTGCGCCAGTTCAGGCAGATAACGGCGGATAAAACTGGCGTCGGGGTCGAACTTTTCGCTCTGGCTCATGGGGTTGAAGATCCTGAAATAGGGCTGGGCATCACAGCCGGTGCCGGCAGACCACTGCCAGCCGCCGTTATTGGCCGCCAGGTCGCCATCTATCAGAGCGCGGCGAAAATACTGCTCGCCCCAACGCCAGTCCACCAATAGGTGTTTGGTGAGGAAGCTGGCGGCCACCATTCGCAGCCGATTGTGCATCCAGCCGGTCTGGTTTAGCTGACGCATGGCGGCATCCACCAGCGGATAACCGGTGCGGCCCTCGCACCAGGCGGCAAACTCTTGCGGGTCGTTCCGCCAGACTATGTCATCGCCGAGCACGTTGAAGTTGCGGCCCATACACAGCTGGGGCCAGGCGTGCAGCAGATGGCGGTAAAACTCGCGCCAGGCCAGCTCAGCCAGCCAGCTGCGACCCGGACTATTGTCCTCTGCCATAGCCTCGGGGAAGCGATTGAGCAACGCCGCCACACATTGCCGCGGGCTGAGAATACCAAACGCCAGATAGGGCGACAGGCAACTGGTGCCATCGAGCGCCGGGAAATCCCGCTCCTGGCCGTAATCGGCAAGCTGATTGGCAATAAAACTATCGAGCCGCTGCCTGGCCGCCCCTTCACCCACTGGCCAGTGATGGCTGTCTTGTTTACTGCCTTGATTGCTGACCTTAAAACTCAGCTCTGCGGGTTCGGGTAAAGCCGGGGCCAGAGGCGCAGGTACCGGCAGCGGCGTTATCGCCTCTCTTCCCAGCAGCTCACGCCAGCGGCGAAAGAAGGGGGTAAATACCCGATACATTTCGCCGCCTTGGGTACAAACGCTCCCTGGCGGCAGCAAACAGTGCTCATCGGTAAACTGCAGGCCTACCCCTATAGTCCTGGTAAGCTGCTCCAGCGCCTGATCCCGGCGCTGCTCGTTAATCTCCACCTCGCGCCCGGCAAAAATCTGCTTAACGCCCTGGCGTTGGCAATACGCCTCGACAGTGGCATTCACCAAAGAGAAATCGTCACAGTGCAGTAAATCAAAAGCTATCCCCAAAGATGCCAACGCCCGTTGCAGTTGATTGACGCTGCGTTCGATGAAATCGAGTTGCATGGGACCAACAGAGTGCTGCTGCCACTGTGCTGGAGTCGCAATATAAAAACCCCGCAGCGGCAGATCTTGGGCCCTTGCCGCTTCGCACGCCAGCCACAGAGCCTGGTTATCTGAAGTGCGCAGATCGCTGCGAAACCAGATGGCAACACAGGCCTTTTCACAGGAAGGCACATGATTGGGCAAAGACTGGGACATGTTACTTGTCCTCCAGTTGTTTTGAGGCGGACTCGGCCTGCCCCAGCAATGCCAATATGGCGGCATTGCTGCTGCAAAGCACAGGACTCTTGACGAGCTCCCGGTCCTTCTTGGCGCCTTTTTCAGTCACAGCCAGTTCCTTGGCATAGTGCTCAAAGGCATTGGCATGAGCCGCCACATAATCCCCGCTCAAGATCAGTGGATAATCCAAAGCGCGCGCCAACTGGAACAGGGCTTTGACACTGCTGCCCGGCAACTGGGAAGGTGGCAGCAACAAGAGTCCCTGCAGCGGCAGCCTGTGTGCCAAGAGTTGCAGCCCCTGACCTTCCAAAGGCTCCTCTATATTGAGCGGCAACAGGCTGACCCCCCGGGTAATAAGCTCCAGTTGCAGCAAGAGCTCACTCCATGTCGGCTGCTTGCCAAGCGGCAGATAAAGAAGTTGCCAACGGGGTTTCTGACGCAGCAACTGCTCGCTGCGAGCGCCGACATAGTGAGCCAAACGGCTTTCGAGCCAACTGCGGACAAATGCGCCGTCGAGGCGTTCATCGAGCTGGGTTTCCAATACTTGCAACCAATGGCGCAGTCGCCGACAACACAAGGCGATGGGATAGAGGGCACTGAATTCATCCAGCAAGCGGCCAAAGCGGGCACTGCTGAGAGAAAGTGCCGCCTCGGTGAGACTGCTGCTGAACTTCAGCCAGTCGTCGTCTTCATTTTCTTGCTGCAGCTGTTTTTCTGTCTGGCCACTGAGCAGTGGCTTGACCTTGCTGATGGCCACGCCCTGCTCAAGCCAGGAGAGGATTTCACGGATCTGCTGAACCTGCTCCTGACTGTAGAGTCTATGGCCCTTAGGGGTGCGCTGCGGGATAACCAGTCCAAACCGTCGCTGCCAGGCGCGCAAGGTGACAGGATTCACCCCCGTCAGTCTGGCGACTTCGCCGATGGAAAGGTTGGCAATGTTATCAGTAGGCATAACGCAGTTTTAACTCCTGTGGATGAGGGTTGAGATAAACCTGGGCCGCAATATACGGCTGCGGATGCTCCCTCAAGTAATGTTTAATCAATGTCAGCGGCACCAACAGAGGTTGCAGCCCCTGACGATATTCATCTATCGCCTGGCTAAGCTCAGACTTCTGCGCCTTGGTCAGGTGTTGTTTGAAATAGCCCTGAATATGCTGCAGCGCACTGGTGTGATTGCGGCGACTGGCCTTGTTTTTCAGCGCCTCCATAAAGCCTTCAAAGTAACGCCGGGCAGTTTCCTGCAAGTCTTCGCCGCCGTCAGCCAGCAAGGGGCCAAGTTGGCGATATTGAGCCGGACTGTGAGCCAGCAAGAGGTATTTGTATCTGGCATGAAATTGGGTCAATTTATGCAGGCTCAAGCCGGAGTGCAGCAGACATTGCCAGTCATGGAAGGCATACACCCGGGTGAAAAAGTTTTCCCTGATCACCAAATCGTTCAAGCGCCCCTCTTCTTCAACCGGCAGTTGTGGCCAACGTTGCATCAGGGCCTTGGCGAACACACCTATGCCGCTGCGATTCCCCTGATCACTGCCTTCCTTGTAGACAGTGACCCGTTCCATGCCGCAGGTAGGTGATTTGGCACAAAGCAAATAGCCACTTAAAAATCCCAATTCAGCGACTTTTTCCTCACTGAAACTTTGCAGGCTCTCGGTTACATCCAGGCTGGCATCACGGCTCTGGATCCGGATCTCATCACCGCGGCGCACCTGACGTATGCTCTTGCGTGGCGCGCCCATACCTATCGCCATCTCAGGACAGACTGGCACAAAATCAAAATGCTGCCTAAGCTCCTGCTGGCAATAGACAGAATTCTTATGACCACCGTCAAAACGCACCTGCTGCCCCAACAGGCAGGCACTGATACCCAGTTGAATTCGCTGCGGCTCAAACTTGTACATATTGAGAATCCTTGTATAACCTTGTAGTAAATTAAGGCACATACCTGTACAAGGATCAAGTTTTTGTACAATATTTTTTTAGCAAAGAGGAACCGACTTGCCTGGCAAGCCATACAAGACCTTAAATGGAGTCAAGCCCAGCAAGCCTGGGCTATCCGCTGGCGAAGCAAGACCCATCTTGAATGAAACCTGTAACGCAAAGGCATTTAAGAGAGATTCGAAGGGAGATAAAAAACGGGAGCCTTGAGCTCCCGTTTTTTATCATTGATACCTTTCACTGCAGGGCACTAAGGCCTGAAATTACTGCTTGCTGGCCCCCAGGCGCTCAACCAGGAGTACCAGGCCAATTCCGGCGGCGGCACACAAGAGCGCCAACCCCAACTGATGCGGCTGCTGTGTCAGTTGCTCAAAGCCAAAGGGAGACAGGTTTTGCTGCACCAGGGGTACCTGCTCACCATGGGAATTGGTGCGCCAGCTCAGCGTCTGTTTCCAAGGCCAGATCTTGCCCAGCGTCCCCAGCATAAGCCCGGTAAGGAAGATAAGGGTGGCATCGTGAAAGCGCCGCAGCAGCGCCGACAGCAGATGGCTGAAACTCAGGATACCTATCACGGCACCGACAGCAAAACAGCCAAGAATATCCAACTGGATATTCTTGGCCGCCGCCAGCACGGCCGGATACAGTCCCAATAGCAAGAGGATAAAGCTGCCGGATATCCCTGGCAGTATCATGGCGCAAATGGCAATGGCACCGCCAACAAAAATATTAAAGTAGCTGGCTTCCAACTCAACCGGGCTCAGCACGGTAATGCCCCATGCAAAGGCCACTCCCAGTGCAAAAATCAGTAGCCGTGGCAGTGAAAAACCGCCCTTGACCTGGCGCAGCATATGCACCACGGAGATAAGGATCAGCCCGAAAAAGAATGACCATACAGGAATAGGATGATGTGCCAGCAGGTAAGAGATAAGCTTGGCCAGACTCAGAATACTGCTGAGGATCCCCGCCAACAGACTCAACAAAAAGGCGCCATTGATATGTGCAAACGCCGCCTTGATCCCGTCGCGGCGTATAATGCCCCAAAGACTGGGATTGATACGGCGAATACTTTCCAGCAGGGTGTCATAGATGCCGGTAATAAAGGCTATGGTTCCCCCGGAAACGCCGGGCACCACATCGGCGGCCCCCATGGCCAGCCCCTTGAGGTAGGTCAACAGAAATTTCACTAGGTTTCCTTACTACTGTTTTGATAATTCTCGCGGATTATACCAATCCTGATTGAAGTTGGATTGTCCAAGGAAGTGATTCTTGCACTTGCAAAGGGTCCACCCATTCGCACCTTCCAGAAGAAACCGTCATTTTAAGCACAGCCCCCAGTTGCTGCCACGCCATTTTATTCTATCTGTTCAGCCCCAGATCAGATTGGTGTGCCCCTCGCTCGTCTTAACCAATGCTCTTGCCTCTTTCCTCTTGGCTCTTGCCAAAGCGCTCGTCAGCATACACACTCATCCGACCAGAGTAATAACAAAAACATTACCCTATACCAACAAAGAACATCAACAAGGAATACCCACAAGGAATCACTATGAGTAAAACCGCCAATTCGACCCTGAACTTGTATCACAAATGCAGGCGCCTGCCCTTTGGCAATAAGATATTCTCCTTGCTGGTCAGCCGGATGGCGCCCTACTTTGGCAGTATCAAACCGATAATCCGTCAGTTGGAGCCCAACTACTGTGAATGCCTGCTGCGTAAACGCCGCGCAGTGGAGAATCACATAGGTACAGTACATGTCATTGCCATCTGCAACGGCCTGGAAATGGCGATGGGAGTCATGGCCGAGGCTTCAATACCACCTCATCTACGCTGGATCCCCAAGGGCATGACGCTGGATTACACCGCCAAGGCCGGCAGCGATATCCGCTGTGTGGCCAAGGTTGATGCCAATGCCTGGCAGCCTGGGGATCTCGATGTCGAGGTGCTCGCCTATGACTGCAATGATATCCTGGTGGTCAAGGGCAGTATCAGGCTCTGGATCTCGGCCAAGCCAGCCAAAAACGCGACCGAGAAGGGATCATAATTTGAAACAAGCCAGCACTTCCCTCATTCGGGTTTGATTGCTAACTTGGCTCAGCTAATCGAAGCCTTAGACGGTACTCAAGAGTAAGCAGGAAAAAGATGCAGGGACAGCCGGTCAAAATCAGTCACAACCCCAATATCGATGCCGTCAGAGGGCTGGCAGTATTGGGGATATTCTTTCTCAATGTCAGTTTTATGGGCGTCACCTTATATGGTTATGCGCCCTTTCCCGAGTTTCATTTAACCGATGCCATTACCGAAACCCTGAGTAATTTTCTGCTGGAAGGGCGCTTCCTCAGCCTGTTTTCCATGCTCTTCGGTGTCGGCCTCTATATTCAACAACAGAATTTCCTCGCCAGAGGATTGGAGCCCTTCCCCTTAATCCGCTCACGCTTACTCTGGCTGATGCTCTTTGGGGCGCTGCACAGCCTGTTTATCTGGCCGGGGGATATACTGCTCACCTATAGCATTTGTGGCTTCCTCGCCTGGCATTATCGTAACCTGGAGATTGAGGCCCAGCAAAGGCGGGCGCTGCTCTTTATCGCCATCGGCACCCTGGCCTATGGTTTGATGATCTTTCTGCCGGGTGATGAAACCTGGATCCGCGGCAACGCCTTTTTCAATGAACAATACAGCGCCTGGACCGGCAGCTATGGCGAGCAGTTGCTGATGCACCTGTTTATGACCTTGTTGATGCTGATTTCCCTGCCATTTACTCTGCTGTGGTTTGTCAGCGGTGTGATGCTGCTGGGGATTAGCCTGTATCGTCGCGGGCTGTTTGACCAAGGTTTACCCCAGGGCAAATTAGGGAAATTGCTGGCGCTGAGCTTGCTGCTGTCGCTGGCGGACACGATTCTCAGCCTGCAATCCCGCCCCAAATTGGTGATGCTTTCCGATATTCTGGTCATGCTGAGCGCCATTCCCATGGCTATCATCTATGCTCATCTGTTGGTTAAGTTCGGCCGGCGCCTGCCATGGTTGCCAAGACGCCTGCAGGCGGTTGGCCGGATCCCCTTGAGCCTGTATATTTTGCAGTCCTGTTTTGGGATCTGGCTGTTTCGCCATCAAGCGCCCGAGTTACTGCTGACACTTGAACGCATAGACTACCTGGCCATAGCCCTGGGTTATGCCTTGGTGCAGATAATACTGGCCAGCTGCTACCTTAAGTTCTTCAACCAAGGGCCGCTGGAATGGCTCTGGCGCCGTCTGGCCTTTGGCAATAAGCCAATCAATAACGCCATGAATACTCACGAGTCAAACACATGAAGCACAAAGGAAAAGTCAGCCATTGGCAGGACGATAAAGGCTTTGGGTTTATCAGCCCCAACGACGGCAGTGAACGGGTGTTTCTGCACATTAAGTCACTGAGCCTGAGCGGTCGCAGGCCACAAGTGGGCGACGTGCTGACCTTTGACATCACACTGGATGACCAGGGCCGGCGTCAGGCAAAACAGGCCTTCTTTCCCGAGGACAGGGGCAGACTCAAACAAAAACAGCGTCAGCAGAATAAGCGCAGCAGTCACAAGTCTTTCGTCGGTAAGCTCACAGTCCTGTTTGCCCTGCTGCTACTGGCTTTAGTGGCACTGGGTAAGCTGCCGCTCTTGGTGCCCGTCTGGTATCTGCTGCTGAGCCTTCTCTGTTATTGGCTCTATGCCAGTGATAAAAAGGCCGCCGAAACTGGCCGCTGGCGCACCAAGGAGTCGACCCTGCAACTGACCGGTTTGCTCGGTGGTTGGCCCGGCGCTTTACTGGCACGCCATCAGTTTCGCCACAAAACCAGTAAAACAAGTTTTAGACTCCTGTTCTGGTGCTGTGTCGGCCTCAACCTGTTGGCGCTTGGCGCCGCCCTTAAGCTGGGATGGCTGGCACTGCTGCCCGAAATAGCCTTTTAACGATTGGCTCTAAACTCAAGGGCAAGCTCGCCTATCAAGCAGGCTCAATCAAGTAAGCCAAGTGCCAGCTTGCAGCCGCGCTCGGCAGCATACTGCCGGCTGACGAGCTGGGCCGAGACTATCGCCCCCTCTTTAATCAAACACAGCTGCCCGGCCAACTCACGAGCGTGCTCGCTGCCAAGCCAAGACGACAATTTCTGCTCAAGCTCATTTTGAACCCTGGCCTTATGCTCACGGCAGAGACGATTTACCGGATGCTCGGGTGAGGGATACTCGGCGGCGGTAGTGATAAAGAAACAGCCGCGAAACTGGCTCAGGGACTCAACCCGGCTGTTGAACCAATCATCCAGGGCGTTAAACAGCTCATGGACCAGCTCCGTCGGCGTTTGCGCCGCCTCCAGCCTTTGATTCAACCAGTCAAAAAACAGCTGATCGCGATAACGCACCACGGCCAGCACCAGGGCCTCCTTCCCCTCGAAATGATGATAAAGGGTCTTCTTGGCTATGCCGGCCTCGGCCAGAATTTGATTGATGCCCACCCCATGCACACTCTCTCGATAAAAGAGTTCAAAGGCGCCGGCAAGCAGTTGGGAAACCTTGTCCATCTCACACTCCTTAACGATTCAATATGAGTTTGACAAAAGTAGAACGGTCTGTCTACCATAAAAAGTAGACCGATTGTTCTACCAAGCAAAAATGCTGACAACCAAAGGAAAACAGATATGGACAACACGCCTCCCCTGACTGCAACACCAGCAAAAACCACAGCCCAAGCGGCGACAAACCGTTGGCAGGCTGCCGCCTGGGCCACACTGGGCGCCGGAAGCTGTATTGGATTACTGGCGGGATTACAGGAGATGCTGACGCAGAATCTGAGCTGGAGTCTGCTGCTGATGGCACCATTCGGTGCCACTATGGTGTTGCTCTACGCCCTGCCCCAAAGCCCGCTGGCGCAGCCGAAAAACATCTTCTTCGGCCATCTTCTCACCTGCGCTCTGGGACTCTTGTTATTGCACTCCTTGGGAGTGTCGCCGCTGACACTGGGGCTGGGAACCGGCCTCGGGGTCGGCCTGATGATGCTGACCAACACCACACATCCACCGGCCGGCGCCAACCCCTTGCTGGTGATGCTGGCCGGGGCCGACTGGCAGTTTTTGCTAACGCCTGTGGTTTCGGGGTTGCTGCTGATCCTCGCTTTCGGTTGGGCCTATCACAAGAGCCTGTATATCAAGGGGATCAGCAAGCATAGCTGGCCTAAAACCAACTGAGGGCAACACTTATCACCACGCCGGTGATCAGCAACTGCATCAGACAAAAACCCATGATATCCCGGGCCTTGAGCCCGGCTATGGCCAACACAGGCAGCGCCCAAAAAGGCTGGATCAGGTTGGTCCAGGCATCCCCCCAGGCCACCGCCATGGCAACTCTGGCGACATCGGCGCCAAGTGCCTCGGCGGCCGGCAACATGATAGGTGCCTGTACCGCCCACTGGCCGCCACCGGACGGCACGAAGATATTCACCACCCCGGCGCTGATAAAGCTCCAGAATGGCAGTGACTCGGCGCTGGCAATGGCAACAAAACCCGAAGAGATACCCTGAGCCAACCCGGATTGTACCATCACCGCCATGATGCCGGCGTAGAAGGGAAACTGGATCACTATCCCGGCGCCGCCCTTTATCGCCTCATTGAGACTAACCAGCAGACTGCGCGGCGTCTGGTGCAGGGTTATCGCCAGGAACAGAAACAGGAAGTTGACTATGTTGAGGTTGAGACTGCCCCCCTGAACAAAGAACCAATACCCCAGATACCCGAGACCACACAGGCCCACCAGGATCCCGAGTATCCGGCTATTCTCCAGATAGTCGGCCGGGCGTTTGTTCTCACTCTGAGTCGGCGCAGCATCCTCGAGCAGCGCAGGATCGACTATCACAGACTCTTTGTCATCCGGCAGCATAAAGCGATTGACCAGCGGCATTATGATAAACAGCAAGGCAAGTAGCAGCAGATTAAAGTCGGCAAAAATGGTCTCCGAGGTAGGGATAATACCTATCTGCGCCTCGGCAAAATGTCCTGGTGTGGCCACTGTCAAAGGCACTGAGCCCGCCAAGCCGCCGTGCCAGACCACAAAGCCCGAATAGGCACTGGCCACCAGCAAACGGTAATCCACCTTGACCCGGCGCGCCAACGCCTTGGCAAACAGGGCACCGACCACCAAACCGAACCCCCAGTTGAGCCAACTGGCCGCCAAGGAGACCAAGGTCACCAGTATGATAGCCTGCGGCGCACTACGGGCCAGAGACGCTATGGCGTCCAGCAGCTTCTTCACCGGCGGAGAGCTGGCCAGCATAAAACCGGCGACCAGCACCAACAACATCTGCATCGAGAAACTGAGCAGGTTCCAAAAACCACTGCCCCAATAACCCAGCACTTCTACCGGTGTCTTTTGCTGGCCGAGCATGGCGGCGGCAAACACCAACAGAGTAAGCAGGAGCACAAAGATATAGGGATCGGGCAGATACTTATCCACCAGCTTGACCAGTGGCCGGGAGGCGCGATTGAGCATAGGGGTTTCCTTGAGTCTTATTATGATTATTCTGCGGAGAGCTGATTTAGCTTTCACTTTTTTATCAATAGCCTACACAAGTCTGCCTGTGGGATAAAGCCCGACAAAAGTACACTATAACCCGAAGCTGTAAATGCCGCAGTCCAACTGCTAAGATAGCGCCACCTTCAGGACAGAGGATCCCCAAATGAGAATGTTGCTTGCCGTGGTGGTTATCGCCGCAGTTATTTTTTACTTTTTCACCACCATGAATGGCCAAAAACTGGCAAAAGAGAATATTGCCAAGGGCGAGGTATTTCTTGAGGCCAATAAGCATAAAGAGGGTGTGGTCACCACAGACTCAGGGCTGCAGTATCAGTTGCTGCACAAGGGGCAAGGCCAGGTTCATCCGGGTCCCAAGGATAAGGTGACAGTGCACTACCATGGCACCCTGATTGACGGCACTGTGTTTGACAGCTCGGTCGATCGCGGCGAGCCCATCGCCTTTCCACTCAATCAGGTGATCAAGGGCTGGACCGAAGGGGTTCAGTTGATGACAGAAGGCGACAAGATGCGCTTCTTTATACCCAGCAGCCTGGGCTACGGCAATCGCTCTGCCGGCTCCATCCCGCCGGGTTCGGTACTGATTTTTGATGTGGAATTACTCAAGATCAACTAACAATCCCCAACAACAAACCCGGCCAAAGCCGGGTTTGTTGTTTCAGTAACAGCTGTTAACCCTGCGCGAAGGGATCGTCAATCGACTTGGCCGGCTGGGTAAACCAGCGTGGCCCCTCTGCCGTCATATAGAAGTGATCTTCATGGCGAACGCCGAACTCACCGGGCACACAAAGCATGGGCTCATTGGAAAAACACATACCAACGGCCAGTGGGGTATTGTCGCCATCAACCAGGTAGGGCCACTCATGAATATCCAAGCCTATGCCGTGGCCAGTTCTATGGGGCAGTCCCGGCAGTTGATATCCGGGCCCGAAACCGGCCGCTTCCAACACGGCTCTGGCCGCCTTGTCGACACCACTGCAGGGCGCACCTAAAGCCGCCGCTTCAAAACCTGAGCGCTGCGCTGCCTGCTCCAGCGCCCACAATTGCCGCTGCCGCTCGCTTGGCGTACCAAATACATAAGTGCGGGTAATATCCGAGTTGTAACCATGCAGCTGACAGCCAGTGTCTATCAACACAGTGTCACCCGGCTCCAGCGTCTTGGGCGACTTGACCCCATGGGGATAGGCACTGTCCTCACCAAAGAGCACTATGCAGAAATAGGAGCCACTGGCCCCCACGGCTCTATGGGCCTTGTCGATAAAATCTTCCACCTCGGCGGTACTGATCCCCGGGCGTAATATTCTGGCGGCGGCCTTGTGCACTTCGAGCGTCATATCCATCGCCCGCTGAATCAGCCTCAGCTCGGCGGCCGATTTATGCATTCGCAGTTGGGCACTAACCTTGGCGCCGTTGACAAAGGCAAGCTCGGGGCAAGCCTCACGCAGGCCATCAAACAAAAAGAAAGGGGCAGATTCATCTATAGCCAGAACGGCGCCCGGGCGCAGACAGCCCATGCGCTCAAGCACATTGCGGCACAGCTCATAGGGACTCTGGTGCTCATGCCAGGTGTTAACCCGTCCAGGCTGCAACATAAAGCCCTTGAGGGTGTCGAGCTCAAATGCCGGCGCCAGGTATTCCAGCTCACCACGACTGGGCAAAATCGCTCCTACCATACGCTCACTGGCATACCAACGCAGACCGGAGAAATAATAGAGATTGGTGCCGGCGTTGAGATAGAGGGCATCTATCCCCAACTCTTGCATCAGCGCCTGGGCATTTTGTTGCCTGGTTTTGAATTCGGCGGCTTCCACCGCTGTGACATCCCGGGTCATATCCACCAGCTTTGCCAACTCCTGCTCCGGGGTTGAGCCGCCAACGCCTGTGCTCATAGAATTCTCCTGCTTGATTACTTTTAGTCGTTATTTGCTTGGGTATTAATGTGCTCGAGAGTTTTAGCATATTGTATGCAAATTTTAAAGGCAGCAAACGAAATTGCCAATTTCCGGCGACCGCTGGTATGCTGCTTGCGCCAAACGCGGGAGTACAATATGCAGGATCTTGCCAACTATATTCTGGCCATAGAAGGACGGACAAGCAGCGCTGAACTGTTGGAGTCGGTGCAAATTCACACCACGGACGATGAAGGTTTATGGCAATATCACTTTGCCGATGGCGCCATTATAGAAAAACAGCAGGAGCTGGAACAGGAGCCAAACCAGTCCAATATCGGCGAGCTTTGTGAAGATAACTGGACCCGTTATCGGGTGCTGAAAGGAAACGATATCAGCCCAAAACAAAAAGCCTTCAGCAACCTGTGCCAAAGGGCCTTCTGGTTGAAGATGCGTCAGGCCTGCCAGGAACCGGCTTGAAGGGGGATGTCTCCCCCTTGAATCAGAGTATCAGGCCTGTTGCATCAGCATTACTTGCAGACCACGGCAGACCAAGGTCTCCATATCGTCGACCCGACTTATCTGACACTGACTGACAGTGGCAGGAACCGCCAAGTCTTTAACACCGCTGACACAGCCCTTGTAGTAGTCGGCATTGGCCAACATGTTACCGGCGAGCCAGAGTTTTTGCGGGTTGAGTAGATTGACCGCCCAGGCAATGCCCATCCCCAGATAGGCCCCGGCGCGGTAGAGTTCTACCGGGTTGCGCAAGCGTCGACGCCGCACCGACTCGCCACTGGCCAACTGTTCGAGGCTGAATTCCCCCGACTCCGTCATCACCCGGCAAGCCCCAAGCTCACCGGCCAGGCCATTGGCACCACTGAACACCCGGCCGTTGAGCGCCAGTGACATGCCGATCCCTGTGCCACACATCACCAAGAGTTCGCACTGGTGTTTTACGCTGGCAATGGCGTGCAGACCGGCGTGGATATCATTGCTGATAGCCACCAGTTCACCACGGCTGCTGAGTTTTTCCGGGTTGAGCCCCACCAGCGCCGGCAAGGCACGACAGGATATTAGTTGGTTGTCTCGCACCATGCCGGGGAAGGCCAGAGCCAGACGGTAGTTTGCAAGCCCATAATCAGATTCAAGTTCAGCCAATTGCCGATTGAGATCTGCTATGGTGAAACTCTCTCCGGTGGGGATTTTATATTGTTCTGTTGTTTCCCCTTGCCGCAGCTGAAACAGCGCGGTTTCAGTCCCCACTTCGATCGTTAATGTCGACATCAATAAACCCCTTTTTACCGTACCGCCAGAGGCGGTAGACGGCCTAAGATGTTAGCACAGTGCTGCCGGCACCGCACCTAATCATCAAGGTTCTGTTATTTGTAACGCTTTGCTTTTACTTAACTTCCACCATGCTATCAGGATAAGTTGGGTCGCAATGGCGGGAATACAGATCACCAGCAGCAGTTGCCAGCCGAGCTGATAAATGACCCAGCCGGCCCCCAGAGACGCCAATGCTTGAGAGCCAAATACCAGAGAATCGTTGAAAGACTGCACAGTGAATCTCTCTTCGGGGCGATAACAGCCAGGCAGCAGCGAAGTGCCGGCAACAAACAGGAAGTTCCAACCCACACCCAACATCACCAGCGCACTCCAATAGTTGAGCAGATCACGCCCCGCCAGCGCCAGAGCCAAGGTCAGGCAGTAAAGCGCCAGCCCGGCCAACATGATGCGGGTGTGACCCAAGCGGGCTATCAGGTAGCCACTTATCAGCGAGGGCAGATACATGGCAATCACATGACTCTGGATCACCCACTTGGTATCCTCCAGGCTGTGATGCTCTATGTGATGCATATGTACCGGGGTCGCCGTCATGATAAAACTCATCAAGGCGTAGCCTATAACTGCGGCGCCGCAGGCAACCCAGAGTCGGCTTTGACGCAAAATAATTGGCAATGGCCGAATATCCATACTCTCAACCTTGGAGGCTTTGAGCACTGGGCCTTCATCTTGATAAAACAGCAGGCAGGCCAGCGCCAGCACACCGACCAGAGTCACCATCAAAAAGGCCCCAGTGTAGGTTACCGGCAAAATATCCTTGGCCAGCAAGGCAAGTTCTGGCCCGAGGAAGGCGGCGAGTAAACCACCAAGCAACACCCGGCTGGCTGCCTTGGCAGACAGAGTCGGCGCCACTGACTCCATGGCGGCAAAACGGTATTGCTGAATAATGGCGCCGCCGCATCCGAGCAGCAGACCACTGCCACAAAATCCCCAGAACTGGGCATACCAAACACTAAGCGCCGCCATAGCGCCGGCCACACTGGTCAGCAGGGCGCCACCGATAAATACCCGTCGCCGACCCAAACGCTGCATCAAGATATTGATGGGCACAATCGCTACAGCGACTCCGACTACCATCATGGCGATAGGCAGTGTCGACAGCGAGGGAACCGGGCTCAGCTCTGCCCCTATGATGCCTCCGAGCAATACCATGATAGGTGTGGCACTCATGGCAAAGGCCTGCGCCAACATCAACACCCAAACATTTAGCGGCATAAAGGCATCCTTGAATAAAAGTCGAGACAGATAAAAACCTTGAACAGGTCAATAAACATACATAGAGTTAACCTAAGCCAATCAGTTTTAACATTTTCATTCAAGGAAGAACACTGTGGGAAAGCGAAACTGTATCAGAGTGCTACTGCTGACCTTGCTTCTGGGCATGGGGGCAGGCTGCAGCAACCAACCTTACTCCCCTTCTCAGGATCTCTATGACAACGTGGCCGACAATGTCGAGCAGCGCAATAAAAAGCTGGCGCGGGATCAACAACCAAGCGATGACAGAGTACGCAGTGAAGATGTCAGCAAGGGAGTGATGGCAACCCTGGTTAGTTCCTTTTTGGTCGGCATAGCGACTCTGTTTGGCAGCAATTAACTTGGCCCCCTTTACAGCAGTTAAAGTTTTTTCAACATGCCCACCCTTGCGAAGCGACTTCAGGGCTTGCCATAATCCGCTATCACTCATAAAGACAAGGTCGGCCAAGGGTACCCAAGCCGACCATCAGCGGAGCCCCTATGTTGCAATCACAATCGCCCAAGAGCCCCCATATCGCATCACGGCTTAATGCCGTGCGCAGCGAAATGGCCAAACACCAACTCGATGCCTTTATCCAGCCCCGTGCCGACGAGTATCTCGGCGAGTATGTGCCGGCGCACAACGAGCGTTTGCATTGGCTGACCGACTTTACCGGCTCAGCGGGGATGGCGATTGTGATGAAGGACGGCGCCGCCATTTTTACTGATGGTCGCTACACTGTGCAGGTGAGGCAACAGGTGGACTCGACCCTGTTCAGTTATGAGAGCCTGACAGATATGCCCCAGGCACAATGGTTGGCGGAAAAGCTGCCGGCCGGTTGCCGCATTGGCTACGATCCCAGGTTGCATACCCTGGCTTGGCAGCAGGATGCCGAAGCCACGCTGAGTAAGGCGGGTATGGCACTGGTGGCGCTTGACGACAATCCGGTGGATTTGCACTGGCAAGGCAGACCCGTGCCGGAAAACAAGCCCATTATCCTCTTCGATGCCGAGTCTGCCGGCAAGAGCAGCGAACAGAAGCGCAGTGAAATCGGCGCCCTGGTGAAAAAGGCCGGGGCCGATGTAGCGCTGATAGCGGCGCTGGACTCCTTCTGCTGGTTACTCAATATCCGCGGTCAGGACGTGCCCAGGTTGCCCGTGGTACTGGGCTGTGCCCTGCTGGAAGCCAATGGTGAGATGACACTGTTTACCGAGCTTGCCAAATTACCCCAGGGGATTGAAGCCCACGTAGGGGCCGGTGTCAGCTTCCGCGCCGAGTCGGAGCTCGCCGAAGCGTTGCAAGCGCTTGAA
Source organism: Shewanella sp. Iso12 (assembly GCF_012030025.1). Taxonomy (NCBI): domain Bacteria; kingdom Pseudomonadati; phylum Pseudomonadota; class Gammaproteobacteria; order Alteromonadales; family Shewanellaceae; genus Shewanella; species Shewanella sp. Iso12. The sequence goes on along the minus strand of NZ_JAAUHW010000016.1, from coordinate 18,316 downwards.
GGCAGAAAGCTTTTAGCCGATCCCAATAATGCCAACGCCTTCAGCCAATTACAGGCCAAAGCAGCCGGCGCCAAACTGATCGCCGGACTCGATCCTGTGGCACTGCCCAAGGCCTGTAAAAACAGTGCCGAACTGCAGGGAATGCGGGCCAGCCATATCCGAGACGGCGTTGCCGTAAGCCGTTTCCTGGCTTGGCTGGATGCCGAAGTGGCTGCTGGCCGACTCTATGATGAAGGCACTCTGGCTGATAAGCTCGAGAGCTATCGCCTTGAGGATCCCCTCTACCGCGAGCCAAGCTTTGACACTATTTCCGCCACCGGCGGCAATGCGGCCATGTGCCACTATAACCATCTCAACGGCACTCCGGCCATGATGGAGATGAACAGCATCTATCTGGTGGACTCTGGCGCCCAGTATCTGGACGGCACCACGGACGTTACCCGCACCATAGCCATAGGTGAAGTCAGCGCCGAGCAGAAAAAGATGGTGACCTTGGTGCTCAAGGGGCATATCGCCCTGGATCAGGCCCGCTTCCCACGGGGCACTACGGGACAACAACTGGATGCCTTCGCCCGTCAATACTTGTGGCAGCACGGTTTTGACTACGACCACGGCACGGGCCATGGTGTTGGCCACTTCCTCAGCGTTCATGAAGGCCCACAAAGAATAGGCAAGAACCTCAATGCCATCCCCTTGCTGCCCGGAATGGTGCTTTCCAACGAGCCCGGCTATTACCGTACAGATGCCTTCGGTATCCGTCTGGAAAACCTGGTGGAAGTACGCCCCTGTGAAGCGCTCAAAGGGGCCGAGCGGGAGATATTCGAGTTCGACGCTCTGACTCTGATCCCCATGGATAAACGCTTGATAGACAAGAGTCTGCTTACTGAAGCTGAGCTCAATTGGTTCAATGACTATCACAGCCGCGTTTATCAGACCCTGTCACCGCTGATGAGTGGCGAATCACTGGCCTGGCTCGAACAGGCCACCTCGCCGCTGTAACGCCCAAGGGCGCCGTCAATGGCCGGCGCCCTTTGTCAAACTCTCTGTGCTATTCGCGAGAAGATCCGCCCCTTGAATTGGGATATAATAGCCGCCATATAGCTGTTATTATTTTGCCATGAGAATCTCAATCCCATGATAAGTACCACCTTTGATCAGTATCTGGAGTTTCCAACCTCCTTCCCATTTAAAGTGGTTGGCGATGCCAGCGATACCCTGGCCGACCGCGTAGTCGAAGTCGTCCAGAAGCACGCCCCCGGCGATTACAGCCCCACCACCAAGGCCTCCAGCAAAGGCACCTACATCTCGGTGACCATAAATGTGAGAGTGACCAGCAAGGAACATATCGAAACCTTGTACACTGAACTTGCCGCTATTGAAGGCGTTCGCCGGGTACTCTGATACCTGGCACTCGGCAGAGAAAGTGTGATCTGGATTACATTTTACCTGCCGAAGCGTATAATACCTGCCGGTATCAAAGATTGAGCACAGCTTGATACTGATTGGTATCATCTCAAACAGAGGGGGAGACGTTGCCCTTGCCAGACAATACATTGCATATCCGCCACTTGGGTAACATGGATTATGAGACTGTATGGCATGCCATGCAGCACTATACCGACACCCGTGACGAACACAGCCCAGATGAACTCTGGCTGGTGGAGCATCCACCGGTTTTCACCCAAGGCCAGGCCGGTAAGAGCGAGCATCTGCTCAACACCGGCGATATCCCGGTGATCCAGGTGGATCGCGGTGGTCAGGTAACTTACCATGGCCCGGGGCAGTTGGTCGCCTACCCTCTTATCAACATCAAACGGCGCAAGCTTGGGGTAAGACAGCTGGTTACCGACATAGAACAAAGCCTGGTGGAGCTGCTCAAGCGCTTCGATATTCCGGCCTATGCCAAGTCTGATGCGCCAGGTGTCTATGTCGAGGAGCGTAAAATAGCCTCTTTGGGGCTGAGGATCCGTAAGGGGTGCTCATTCCACGGCTTGGCGCTGAATGTCGACATGGATCTCGCCCCTTTTCGTCGTATCAACCCCTGTGGTTATGCCGGACTCGAAATGGCCCAGTGCAAAGCACTCGGTGGCCCCCAGAGTGTCGAGGAGGCAGGCCAACACCTGATTGAAACTTTTAGCCAGCGTTTGGGCTATGAGCAAACAGTGCATCACCAAGGATTAGCAGAGTCATATGAATAGGCCAGAAAGATTACAGCCCGGCGTGAAATTGCGGGACGCCGAAAAGGTCGCCCGTATCCCGGTCAAAGTTGTGCCATCAGAGCGCGACACCATGCTGCGCAAGCCCGATTGGTTGCGGGTTAAGTTGCCATCTTCCAATCAGCGGATCCTGGATATCAAACAGGCACTGCGTAAAAATGGTTTGCACTCAGTGTGTGAAGAAGCCTCCTGTCCAAACCTGGCCGAGTGCTTCAACCATGGTACAGCCACCTTTATGATCCTCGGCGCCATCTGTACCCGGCGTTGTCCCTTCTGTGACGTAGCCCATGGCCGCCCACTCAAGCCTGACGCCGAGGAGCCTCTCAAGCTGGCACAGACCATCAAGGATATGAAGCTCAAGTATGTGGTGATCACCTCTGTGGATCGTGACGATCTGCGTGACGGCGGCGCCCAGCACTTCGCCGACTGTATCCGTGAGATCCGCAAACTCAACCCTGAGATCAAGATAGAGATATTGGTGCCTGACTTCCGCGGCCGTATCGATCAGGCGCTGGATATTCTGGCGACCGAGCCACCGGATGTATTCAACCACAACCTGGAAACGGCTCCGGCTCACTATCGTAAGGCCCGTCCCGGTGCCAACTATCAGTGGTCATTGGATCTGCTCAAACGCTTTAAAGAGCGCCACCCGGATATCCCGACCAAGTCGGGGATCATGCTCGGACTGGGTGAAAGCAATGAAGAAATTGAACAGGTGCTCAGAGATCTGCGCGCTCACAATGTCAACATGCTGACTCTGGGCCAGTATCTGCAGCCATCCAAGTTCCACTTGCCGGTGGAGCGTTACGTGACTCCCAAGGAATTTGACGACTTCCACAACCTGGCAACCGAACTTGGCTTTACCCACGCCGCCTGTGGCCCGCTGGTTCGCTCAAGCTACCATGCCGACCTTCAGGCCCAGGGGAAAGAGGTCAAATAGACCAAGCCCAAGCACCTAAAGAAACAGCGCCCACAGGCGCTGTTTTTCTATTTAAAGGTACAATGATGGGCCTAAAGATTAGCGACAAAGGCTCTGACATAGCTGCCTCTGTCCATATTAGCCGGGATGAGCGAAAAAGAACCAAGAGAGACTAAGAGGAGTGAAGAGACAACTCCATCAACAGAGCATCTTCCCGGCCCTCTTTGGCCTGATAGTAATCGGCTCTGGAGCCAGTCTCAATAAAGCCCAGGCGCCGGTACAAGGCGATAGCGGCGGCATTACCCACCCTGACTTCCAGCAATAATCTCTCCACTCCAGTCTCTTTAAGCAGCTCGATTGCCGCCTGTAATAATTGCCGCCCCAACCCCTGACCTTGTGCGGCAGGAGCGATACAGATATTCATCAGGGTCGCTTCCTCGAACAAGACCTGCAGCAAGCAAAAGCCTTGAAGCTCCGGTCCTAGATATAACCCCAGAGCCCGGTAAAAACGGCCAAAGCAACTGCCCAGAGTCGCCTCACTCCAGGGAAACTCATGGGCCAGTTGTTCAATTTTCATCATCTCGTCGAGGTCATCGGCCTCCAAGGCTCTGATTGCAATAACCTCTGTCACTTCGCCCCCAACCTGTGCCAAATCTGTTGCCATAGGGCGCGCTTGCCCTCGCTGCCTGACATCAATTGCGCCGGCTGCGATGAATGCAGCCAGGCCCCTTCAACAGGCTCAGGGAACATATTCCATATCACCTCTTGCCCAGCCACAGGCCGATTACCGACGCTGCACTGCCCGGCCTCCAGTCCCAATAACGCCAACACCCTGAGCACCAGAGGATGCTGCAATACGCTCTCGTCAGCATCAGGCACCAACAGCATGAAAGGCACCTGGGAGGGAGAGTCTTGTCTACTGCGCCACAGCTCTATTCCCATGGCGTGCAAATATTTATTCATGGTGATTGCGCTCCGCTTTAACGCAGTTTGAAAATGTCGCCCAAAACCCATAGCCGAGGGACGAACAAGAAGGGCAAAAAATGACTGAAAGAAACCGGCAACAAAGCTTCCAAGTTAAGCGCTTTAGAATACCAGCTTGCTCAGCAACTGTCTGTGACCTGAGAGCAAATCCCCCGACAACCCACTTAAACAAAATCGATTGCAGATATCTACTTTATCCACTTTAACTAATTAGCCTCCGGAGTAATATAGAAAACAGATCATTTACGGAGGTTATATTATGAATATCAATATCGGGATCAACCAAGCCGATCGCCTGGAAATAGCCAACGGTTTGAATCGCTTACTTGCTGACACCTACAGCCTTTATCTTAAGACTCACAGCTTCCACTGGAACGTGACAGGTCCTATGTTCACCAGCCTACACCAACTGTTTGAAGAGCAGTACACCGAATTGGCTGCCGCGGTGGATGTCATAGCAGAGCGGGTCAGAGCCCTGGGTGAAAGAGCCTTGGGATCCTACAGCGCCTACGCCGCTCAGACCGAAATAAAAGAAGACTCAGGCATCACAGATGCCAAACAGATGCTTGAGGAACTGCTGGAAGGCCAGGAGATCATTATTCGCAACGCCCGGGCACTCTACCCTCTGGTGAACCAGGCCAATGACGAAGCAACGGCAGATCTGCTGACCCAGCGTATTCAGCTGCATGAAAAGACCGCCTGGATGCTTCGCAGCTTGTTAGTGCAGTAATTACTGCACTAACACCCAAGCCGACGGCAAAGGCCAATGAGCGACATAACGCCGTCCGTGCCAGTCTTCGAGAGTTAGCCATAACTTATCGGCCGCGCCGAACGCGGCCGGAGCTATGGCGTGTACATGTTGGCCGTGGCGACTTCCGTGCAAGATGCCACTCTCACCTTGCTGCAACACCTCCAGCGCCAGTGGCTCAGGACCAATATTCAGGTATCCCTGGCGAATATCACTCACTTCTCCTGCAATAAACCTCAGGGCAAAGTCCTTCACATATTCACCATGGTGCAGATAAGCCGGCGCCATATCGGCCGGAGTGGCCTCTACCTCAAACGGCCCGGCACTTACTGATGACCAGCTCACTGGTAATTCAGGCGTCAAGGAGCGATAGAGAAACCAGATGGGCAGCAATAACAACACTCCGTTGAGCTTGAATTTATTGCGCTGCCAAAAAGAAAGCCGTTTCTTCATCAATAACTCTCCTGTTGCTCTGCCACTAATGGCACCTCTTGTTGACGCCTGCCAGCCTTGAATATGCGACTGCTCCAGATCATAAATCCTGTGATAGATATCCCACTGAGCAATAAGCCAAACAGGAACCAGATTGTCTTGGTCCAAACGCCAGCCAAAGTGCCGTAATGCAATGGATCGGCAATATGCATCATAGTTTGCAATGTGGTCATGGTTTGCGGTGACTTGCTACTGACGATTACGCCGCTCCAGGGATCCAGTTCCAATCCGTAGGCATACTGGTCATAAAACAGGAAATCGCCACTGCCCTGCAAACGATAGAGATCCCGGTTGTGCTCCGGCAAACTGATATAACTGGGATGAAAGTCGGGAAACTGCTCTTTGGCCTGTAACAGAGCCTGTTTAAGACTCAAAGAGGGCTGAGGTCTGGCTTCGCCCATTGGCACATCGGTGATATCAACCAGAGGCGTGTGGGGCTCGATATCGACATCGGCATGCCACATTATTCCTTGTGCCAGATACCAAAGACCGGTAAGACTCATCAGGACAATAAACCAGATAGACCAGACACCCAGCAGGCGATGCAAATCTGTCACCAGGGTTCTCTTACCTTGGTTGAATCTTAATTTGGGGCTGAAGAAACTACGCCAGAAACGCTTGTATATAACCATCCCGGATATCACAGACCCCAACATCAACAGTGATAAACCACTGACCAGGTAATACCCGACACTAAAACCATTTTGCCAGGGAAACAGCAACCAACCATGCAATGAGCGCATGAATCCTATGAAGGTAATACCACTGTTCACCTCCTGGATCTCTCCGCTGTACTGGTTCACATAAGCGATAGCAAAGGGCTTGTCGACATCGGAGAACACCACAGCATTCACCAGATAAGGCTCAAACAGCATCACATTGCTGACATCGGCATCAGGGTAAGCACGCTGCACATTCTCCACCAACTCGGCAACGCTCTTTTCCGGTAAAGCATCCGGATTCAATGCCCTGGCCGCGGGATTCGTCAGCCAGGTAATCTCATGGCTCAAAACAGCCACTGTCCCGGTCAAACATACGAAGCAGAACAGCAACCAGATAGGCAATGAACACCATCCGTGAAACAGGAACCACATGCGATTACTTATCTTCGGCATAGTTTCTCATGGCTAAAAAATAAAGCTGAATTGTAAATACAATAGAAATCATTATCAATATCGCAATAATAACTACAGAAAAACCAAGTTCAGCTAACACAAGCCATCATATTGAGAGGGGAAATATGCACAGAGTCGTCACTGCCAGCCTGTTGGCGGGCATCAGTCTGGTACCGCAGGCATACGCAAAGGACCAGGAAACCACAACAGACTCAAGCGATATTGAAGTAATACAGATCAAGGGCAGTCGCCTGGACAAGGCTGCCACGGCAACTGGACTGCCACTGACACTCAGGGAAACGCCGCAATCTGTGTCCATCATAGATCAGGAGTTTATTCAGAGTTTCTCTTTGAATAATATTGCCGAGATCATGACCCTTAGCCCAGGGATCTATGCCCAGCAGGCTGAAACCAATCGTTACTTTTTCAATGCCAGAGGCAATCCTATCACCAACTTTCAGTTTGATGGGGTGCCGGTAAACTACAGCAGCTTCTTCAACGATGCGGTTACAGATACCATCATCTTTGACCGAGTGGAGATAGTCCGTGGTGCCACAGGGCTCCTGACTGGTGCTGGTGAACCCTCGGCCGCCATCAACCTGATCCGCAAACGCCCCAAGGCCTATCCATCAGGTTATCTGAGTGCCAAGCTAGGCTCCTGGAATAGTTATCGAGTCGAGGGTGACGGCTCATTTGATCTGGACCAGGATGGTAAGTACCAGGCGCGGGTTGCTGCAGCCTACGAGGATAAAGAAAGCTACGTTAATCTCTCGGAAGAGCAAAATCTACAACTCTATGCTGTGTTCAGCGCCGCTCTCAGTGACCAAACCAAACTGTTGATCGGAGCCGATCATAGTAAACGCGATCCCAAAGGCTCAACTTGGGGTGGGTTACCACTGTTTTATGCCGATGGGAGCCTGGCAGACGATCTGTCCACCTCCAGTACCACTGCCGCATCCTGGTCCCGTTGGGAACGGGAAGGCACCAATGTTTTTGCTTCAGTTGAGCACAGCTTCGATAGCGACTGGGATCTGAGAATCGACTTGGAGCACAGAGAAGATGAAATGGATGGCCATCTGCTGTACTTGTCCGGTTATCCCGATAAAACAACCGGCCTAGGAATGGGGGCTCTTCCCATGATTTACCAATCCTGGCGCGATCAAGATGCAGCCAGGCTGTTTGTTTCGGGTCCCTTCGAACTCTTTGGCCGTAGCCACAGGTTAACTGCGGGTCTGCTCTACTCCAAGCAGGAAGTGGACGCTGATTCATATTACAGCAGCGACACTCTGCAAGTGGGTAATTTCTTTGAGTGGGATGGCAGCATCAAAGAACCCACCTACACACAAACTCCCCAGCGCAGCGAATCGACCGAAACCCAGCAGGGTGCCTATCTGGCCAGCCAATTATCTCTGCATGACGATGTCACTCTTATCTTGGGTGCCAGGTTGAGTAAATATGAAATGGAGGTAAACCAGGACAACAAGGATTATAAACATGATGATGTTTTCACGCCTTACGCCGGACTGGTATACAAGCTCAACGATACCCTGTCGCTTTACGCCAGCTATACCGAAATCTTTCAACCCCAGAATGCCAAAGACGTTAATAACCAGTACCTGGATCCCGTCACAGGCGACAACATAGAGTTGGGGGCCAAGGGGGACTTCTTTAATGAAGCGCTGACGGCAAGCCTGGCGGTATTCAAGGTGCAAAAAGATAATGTCGCCGAAGCCGATCCCGGGCAACCACCGCTACCGGATGGCAGCTTCCCTCAACGAGCGGTGAAAGGCACCAACAATAAAGGTTTTGAATTGGAGCTTAGCGGCACCCCCAGCAACGACTTGGACGTGTTCTTCAGCTATACCTATAGCGAATCAGAAAAGGCCGATGGCAGCCCCTTCGGGACTCATTTGCCCAAGCATCTGCTGCGTATTTCCAGCCTGTATCACTTCGACGGGGCGCTGAGCGATCTGACTCTGGGAGGCAACATCAGCTGGCAAAGTAAAACCTACAAAGACCAGGTAGGCCCTAACAAAGCTTCTTCCAGACAGGATAGCTATTTCCTGGCTAATCTGATGGCCAGCTATCAAATACAGGACAATCTAGTTGCCAGGTTAAATGTCCGGAACCTGTTCGACAAGAAGTATTATTCCAGCATCGACTTTTACAACCAGGGTTTCTTTGGTGAACCGAGAAGCCTGGAGCTGAGTATCAACTACACCTGGTAATCCCTGCTTGCTCATGGTTCAGTAAGTAAAGTGGTAGCTCAAACAGCAGCCTGTAGGGCTGCTGTTTTTTTATATCGAGAACAGAGAAACTTTGAATGCAGCCATAAAGAAAAACGGCCCGCATATTGCTATGCAGGCCGTCTGGAATGTGGCAGGGGTGGCAGGACTCGAACCCGCAACCGTCGGTTTTGGAGTGAGTTATTTAAATCATAAAAATCAATTGGATAAGATTTCCCTTAGAAAATCAAACTAGAAAAAACATCGAATAAACACATGATTTTTAATGCTTTACATTACTAATTTCTAACTATTTTAATCACAAAAAAAGGATACCTATTCGCACTCACTTAGCTCACAGACTCTTATAAGATTAGACGGCTAACCACAATATGCTCTTCACAGAACCTATTACTCATTTTTGATCACAAGTATGACTCTGAGCGTGTGTAACCCAAACTGTTTAAACTCCCTGCACTAAGAGCATACAGATATGAGAAAAAGTTTGGTAACGTCTAAGCCCTGAAATACGATAGTCGTTTGTATGGATAATTAATCCTGATTTTGGATAAATTAAGGCTTTGGCTGCCACCAGGAAGGTTTACGCAACAGAGGTGGACACTAAAACAGTTACCTTGGTCACTGTTCAGTACTATTAAACCCCTTAGATGACGTATGACTCTTGGTTAATGCGTCGTCGTATCTTCCTTTATCCAGCTCAGCCATGCGGACTGCATCCAGTGTATATGTCAATCAAAGGGCTAAGGTTACCGTAAACATAGGAGTTAAGTCACTGTGGCTCAGCCCTTTTGGTTTTTTTGGTTTAAGGGTTCCGGCTGCGCGAGTGTCTTCTCCAGCAGCGGGCGGCCTGTGTTCACGGGCAATGGTAGTAGCAATTCTAACCAAGTTCGGCGATGGTCATAGTTTTTACCCTTAAAACTATCACGGCAGCATAAAAATGCACGTCGAACCACACGGCTACAGTAATAGCAATAGGCTGTGTCTACAAGACTTATCTTGGTTCTACGAGGACGCGGCATAGAAACCTCCTTGTTCAATGCTTAACCAAAGCATAGTAGGAGATTAACTAGCGCTCGATCAAGGATGGAGTATCTAATTTCTACTACACATCCTCTTTTCGATTAATATCATCGCTCTTAATCATCGAGCAGAGGGAAAGCAATATCCAAAAAATCTAAACTAAACTTTGCTCTACGTACATCTAAAATCCTTCTTCTAGATTTAGGGACGTACTGCTCGTTAACACCATAAATCAGGTCATCTAGTTCTTCTTTAGGAGCATAGCTATATTTAATCATCGTATCCAAAATATCATTTACGTGCTTAAGTTTACTTTTATATCTTCTCTTGATTTGTAAGTCATCTGCTGTTTTATCATTGAGCCTGCTAGAATGCCCCTTTAAACTGACTTCCACCTTTGTTAACTTAGAAAGCCCAATGCGAAAAGAAGTTGCCAACTCACACTCGTCAAACTTAAATATATAATGTTCATCGAACGAATCGAGATATGGATTAATGTGCGTGTTAATATTGAATTTCTTCACCCCTCTAAACCTTGAATTACATAAACCACAACATGGTATAAGATTGTAAAACGATAGAGCGAAAAATGGGTAGTTACTTTTCAAATAAAAATGATCTAGGTCAAAGAGCAATTTCCCATCCGCATTCACATATGACTTTGATGCCAAAGGCTTTTCAGCTGAAATAACACTCAATTCTGATTCATTGCAATAAAAACAATATTTACCTTCCAATTGTAACCCTTTATAAAAATTCACGCAGGCATCACTCCCCCTGAACGAATCGTAGAAGAAAACTTTTTTCAACAACAAATAACCTAAACCTACAGACTTTAACTTCCCATTATCCACTTTAGTAATATCGGATACATTTATAATATTAAATATATTTCCTAGTATACCAGGAAATTCGTTAGGTTTAGCTTTAACTATTCCTTCTAATTTTTCGAAATCATCTTCTACGAGGTATTCCAGAAAGTCTATATGCCTTCTATTTCTAGCTCTATCATCTAATGCTGCCGTTGCTAAATACTTGTCATTTTTATATTCCGAAAGTAAATCTAAAGCCCTTTGACATAATGAATATTTTTTTAGCTCCCCATTGACTTTTTTAGGATTAACTATATCCCAATATTCATCAACTTTTTCATTTAAATAACCTGTCGGGTTTCCCATTGGAATACTATCGGAAAATTTAATCATTTCCAAGCATCCTTTTTAACTGATTTCTTAATAGGCGATCGCCAATCAAATTTATAAAACCAGTTATTTTTTCAATATCAAAGTTACTTAAATCGTTCCTAGATATTCTATCAATAACTTTATCTATATGCTCATCAGCCAAAGAACCAAATCTTTTTTCATTTAAAAAAAAGGCATTACTATAAATATCATATAGATTAGCCCCAAATGTCTTTAAAGGATTTTCATTCTTATCAACAATCTTCCCTTCATGTAATATTATCACGTTATCTCTAGGTAAATCTGTCAATAAGAATGGTGAATGAGAAGTTAAAACCAGTTGGATATAAGCATTAAAAAATTTAGGTAATAAATTGTTTATGTTTCTTAGAAAATCAATCTGCCAAGCAGGATGAAGGTAAAGATCCCCCTCATCTATGCATACTAGAGTATCATTTCTTGTTCCTTTTAATTTGTCATGCAAAACAGAAAAAAGTGTCAGATATGCTTTTGAACCAGAACTAATACCGATCCAACTGATACGAATATACCTTTCATTACTAAATGCTCTACTTAAATTCTTTATTTGTTCAATCTTATGAGCATCAAAATTAATTTTAAAGGATAAAACGCCTATACTTACTCTACCTTCTTCCAATAGTGTGGAAGATAATTTTTCCATATTCTGCTCCAGCATATCTATTGCTTTTATTTTATCTATTACGCTTTGAGCACTTTCTTTGTTATAACTATTATTAACTTTAGCCAACACTTGAAAATTTATTAACTCCGCGGCTATCTTTAGTGCTTTCTTTAAATATAAATCTGTCGATTCTTTTTCTTCCACCTTCAATGAAATAGAAGTCATATCATCTAGAATAAATAACTCTACAATTCGAATGACATCTAACAGAACGATATACCTGAGAGAAGAAAGAAATTTATTCTCCACATTAACTATATCATTAATTCTTTTTCTTAAATTTCGAAACAACTCACCAAACTCATTATCAAACCTGTACGACTGACTGTAAAGATTTATTTCAATCAACATATCTTTTGGCATATCAATACCAATCTCGCCCTTTAAAATATCTCTATATTTTTGGATAAGATCAATTTGCGCAGATATTAGATCAAATGTATTCCCAACTTTCCCCTTCAACCTTTGATAACCATACCCATTATTCGCGGTAACATTAACCACATCGTGGCTGAATTCGTACTTGCGATTATCATAAATATTAGAGAAAAAAATCGTATTTAGCCCTTTTACTTTTCTATCATACTTTTCCAACTTGAAGTTAAAATTAGCATCTAGTTGACTATTACCACTGTCATTTTTATAAACGATATAACCTTCATCATTTTTGATAACTGCAATAAAGTTTGTATTAAATTGTTTAATTGATCCTTGTAATACTGTACAAATAAGTTCTAAACAATTACTTTTTCCAGTTCCATTCTTACCTATAATTGCAGTGACATCTCTAATCCTGCTATCAAATAGTTCCTTGAAGACATTATTATTTTCTTTCTTACAAATTTTGTTTATTGCTGAGTCATAGCTGAACTCTTCATCACTAGATAAATTTAAAGAAAAGTCATTAAAACCTTTGTACTCATCAACCCATATAAAACATAACTTCATACAAAAACCACTCAAATAAAATCATAAAAAATAATACTATAATTCACAAAGCGTTACCAACTAGTTACTTACTAACTAGCTGAACCTAATAGTGCTACATTTCTGCCTTTGGCCTTTTCCCTCACAGCAAATCAAACATCGAGTGAAAGACTTACTGTTCAATACCTTAGACAGATACCTAGGATGAGATCCTAGTGAATCGCCACTATTACCATAGTCACCATAGTCACCATAGTCACCATAGTCACCATAGTCATCGTAGCCACCGTAGCCACCGTAGCCACCGTAGCCACTTGGTAGCATTACAAAAATTTGGCCAACAAGTTCGAAGTGATTCAACAGGTATCGTTGGGATGAAATTCATTATGAGGCATAATTTTCTTCGTCTACAAGTTGGCTCATTCTATTTTGATACATAAGCATTAAAAATTATCAGTTTAGGCCAACAGTGCAACGTTCCCATAGACCTCCTAGTTAACCGTGCAACGGCCCCACATACGCTCTCAGACCAACGAAAAAGTCCGCATACAAGTGATTTGGTCTTCATTTTGTTCAGTAAACGCCCCCAATTGGGCTTTGGGTAGTCCCTATCGTGCAGCCATCCCATAGGTTTAAGGGGTTAATCGTGCAGCCAACCAATATATCCAAGGCTTAAACGTGCAATGTTCCCACATATGCCCTTGCAGTGGCGTTACATGTCACATTTTACATTCGTGACATGTAACGAAACATAAATATCTTTTTAAATTCATTTAGATACGTTCAACCAGTAACACCAACCTAAGTCAAAATCTGGAAATTTCCTTCTGACTCTACAGACAAGACATTTGTCCAAATTGGGCAGTTTGGCGTGCCAATCTCGGCAATTATCAGCGGGATAATGGCTCCGTTCACTAAGCACGGAGTTATTTTTATGAAGTTAAATGGCATTGAGCTGCTCCACCTAGCTGTAGCACATGAGCTAAGAGAAGTTTGGGTCGTCAGGTTAGACCCACCCGATCAGCCCGGCAATCGGGGGCCAGATGGTGACCTGCTCTGGCCGGAGGTTTTGCTGTGCAAGAGTTCTGACGATGCAACTCATTTGGCTGAGTACCTAAGCAAAACAGCCTTTGATGATTTTTCTGATTTTATGGCCGCAGAAGAAGATGGGGAAATCCATTCAGTACCTCAGGATGCAGATCAGTACATAGTTGCGCTCTGTAAAAGCATTCAAAGGTACAGATACGCATGGTTGGTAGAGCCGAGTATCAATAGCATCTCACAAATCACCTTGCTCAAGGAGGCTTTTCAACATGATTAAAAAGTCATTGAGTTTGCTGACCTTTGCATTAATTGCATACTCAAACATTACACTTGCTCAGGAAAGCGCCACTGTGGGTCAAAAATCCTCACAGGAAAAGCGCACCCAAAAAGAAACCACGCTGAACGATGAGACCAGCATGGAGTTACAACGCCAAAAAGGAGAAGAAGCAAGAAAAGGTGAGGAAAAAAGAGACACGACTTCTACGTCAATTCGAGATGCGAACGAAACATCATCTAGGCAGCAATATCAAAAGGCTAACCGTCTTTCAGTCAAAACAGCCCCACTTTCTATTCTTGTAGAGCTATTTGCCTATGTCGAAAAAGGCAAATCTGCAAGAGGGAAAACTGCAAACGTCATCAGAAATTGTTCGCTCATTACGAACCCACAAGCGCCACAATTTCCAGAGCTAGAACCCAAGCCCTTAGTTACAAGCGTTCAGGCCTGCATGGCCTGGAACAAAGAAAAAACACTGGGACAATGCCAAGTTGAGTTACAGCAGGCAGCTTTCAACTGGGCGACCACTGGCATGCCTTCATCTATAAGAGTTCCATCTGAGCAACTGAAAAGAGAGGGCGTCTGCTGGGCGACATACGGCCTTGTAGCAGAAGCAACACTGGATGAAATATCAAATGGGATTTCGGTCAACGGAAGTGACAAGTCCGCGATAAAAATGGCGCTTGCCAAGGCGATGAGTAAACAGCTCATACGTAATGACTTGCCAGAAAAAGCCTTGAAGATAGTAGATAGGCAATTTGGAAGGAACTGCGCAGTGCCATCGACACGAGGATATCAGTATGAAGGAAAATACGAATGGTCATGCGGTTCTTTCTCTGCTGATCCAAAGAACCTGTCAGCTTCAATCGGCGAGTTCATTGTCTTTGGCCGAGGGAACTCACTCTTTGGAGAGTCATGGGAGCTGGAGACATCATTAAATCACGACACTCTTTTTTCGTTATCGACTACCAGAACTAACTCAAAAGAAGCATCGACGTCTAATGCTCAGTATGCAAGCACCGACAATCGTTCATCCAAATCCCGGAACCTTTCAATGAGAACGTCTGAACGATTACAAACTGAGGAAGCATCCAATCTCAGCAACTCCACGGAGACAAGTTTCACTGTGTCTCAGCCAGGCATAAAAGGGGGTAATTAAAAATGAAATCTGTACTGTATGGCATCATCATTGCCTGCCCAATCACAGCCATTGTGATCTACTTTGCCTTAACTGGTAGGCAGGAAGTTCTTATCCAACAAAAAACACATGAAGTTCAGCAACAAATCCGCTCGGAAGAGTTTCATCGTGACTTCTCTAAGGCTTGGGCTGAGTTTGATCTACCCAACCAGCATGATAAGGCCCTCCTCTCCTCGGAAAACGCTGAACGGAACGAGCGAATCAAGCAGCTCAAAAAACTGCGCGCTCAGTTGGAAGCGGCTAACGGTGAGTCAATGGATGACCTCAAAGGAGACTTAGCTGAGATGAGAAAAGCATTGAAGGAAGCAGAGCAAGAAAAATAGAGGTTGCGGTAACTCATACTCGATCATACACATCCGCAGGTTAGCCACGACTAGATCGTAATGTCGAACTGCCGGTACCGTAACTCACTGTTGGACAAAAACGTGCCGGCGAATTCGCGAAATTAGTATGCGACAGATTACTTTAATTATGGAAAATTTACGTTGTAGGGTGTCCATGCAAGGCTCAGACGAAGCTAATGTGAGCACATCTTGTAGAAACTAAACTTCATGCCTCCTAGTTTTTTGGTATACAATCGGGTCTGTATCACTTGGGGGTAACATTATGTCTGGCTATCTAACTAAAATTAAAACTAAAATTCCATATTCTGATAAGGAAGTAGACATCAACGTCGATGGTAAAACGCTGATCTTAACTGGCGGAAATGGTTGCGGTAAGACCCAGCTACTTAACTATCTTCACGAAAAATTACATGACCGAGTAATAAAGAAATATAACTATAGTTTAAGACAACTAGAAAACCAAAAATCACACAACAAGATGATGATTGAGAATACTGGTCCTGCGAACAATGGTTACGACCACTATGTGAGCGCATTACAAGATACTCTTCAGAAAATAGAAGAATTCAAGAAACCACCAGTAACATTATCTGATCTGGAGGAGTTTGTTTTAAAGCACAAAGATTTTAAAGCGCTCCTTCTTCTTTTCGAAGCGGGAAGAAAGTCAGACATTTTGAAGCCATCGTCAGTTTCATCATTGAGTAGCCTTAAAGAAAAAGATCGATTATCTACAAGTTCAAATCAAAGGAAAACTTCATCATGCCTATTTGAAGAGTTCCTTGTTACAAGTATCGCCAATCAAGCATTTTCTGAGTCCAAGAAAATTAATAATGACCCAATAGAAGCAGAGCGCATTGATAAATGGTTTAAGAAACTAGAGGCTGACTTACAGAACCTATTTGAAGATGAGAAACTTAGACTAGTTTTCCAATCAGATTCACTCTCTTTTGAGATACATCAGCCACACAAAGAACCCTACACATTTCAAAGCTTGTCATCTGGGTTTTCTTCAATCATGGCAGTCTATGCTGATTTAATTACAAAAGTGTCATTACGTTTAATAGATCCAGATGACCTAATGGGAATAGTTTTAATTGACGAGATCGACGCTCACCTTCATGTATCAATACAGAAAAAAATCCTAGCTTTCCTTAAAAAGGCATTTCCGAAAGTTCAGTTTATCGTGACTACACATTCACCTTTTGTAGTGTCATCTGTAAATGATGCTGTAATTTACGACCTGTCAAAACTCGAGCAAGTCGAAGATCTATCTATGTATTCTTATGAGGCTGTTCTAGAGGGCTTATTTGGTGTTCTTCCAATTTCTAGTTTACTTCAACAAAATATTGAAACATTAGCCAAGCTACTTGAAAAACATCCCATTGATATTGAACAGGTTCAATCACTATTAGAGAAATTGCCTGAGAATGAAGATTCACTGGACTCTGAATCGCTTTACTTTGTTAATTCCGCAAAGCTAGCAATCAATAAAGCAAAGAGGTAGTAGCATGTTCAATGTAGTTAGAAATGAACCAGCTCCTGCATCACTAGCAAGCGGGAAAAAGTATGACTCCGAAGATGTTTGGGAGGCCTTAAAAAAGGTATTTCACAAGAAATGCTATATCTGTGAAACATTTGAGCCGCAAGATATTAATGTAGAGCATTTCGTTCCACATGAAGGTGATGAAAACTTAAAGTATGACTGGGCGAATTTATACTTTTCATGTGGTCGCTGCAACAATATCAAACTCGCTAAGTATGATGGCCTTTTAGATTGCTGTGACCCTACTGTTGATGTTGTTCGCGCAATAAAACACCTTCCCCCATCAACTCCATATGCGAAGAAACTTCATATTAAAGCTCAAGCCGCTGATGCCAAGACTATATTAACTACGGAGTTGTTAGATAAAGTATTCAACAGTGAACATACTCCAAATAAAGCGGTTTCTTCTGCATTTCTAAGAAAAAGAGTCTTTGAGCAATATAACCTACTTTTGTCGCAATTGAACAATTACTACAAACCAATGGCGTTACAGGAAGAAAAGGATGATGCAGCCGCACGTATCAAACTTCTCCTAAAACCATCTTCTCCGTACAGTGCATTCATAAGTTGGTGCATTATGGACGATGAGGAGTTAGGACCAATACTTCATGATTTTATAGGTGGGACTGAATGAACAGCGAACAAAGGGCTGAATTAATCTCAGCCATATTATATTTAGATTTGGACAACTTCTCATAGGGATAATCGAGAGTAGAAAAATTGAAAGCGTTTGTAGTCTAAATGACTTTGAGGCTGAACCGATTTAGGGAAACCAGTCAAATCTAGTCACATCGGGGAAACGAAACTGACAAATTGCATTCAGACTAATACAATTCCAAGAGGCCAATAAAAAAGGTTCATCGCAGATTAGCGTGGACTGGAAATGAAAACGGTTGGAGAGTTATTGTTTAGTCGCCAAACCAAAACAATGACCAACCCCAACCGTTCTCAATGTCGAATATTACCTTTCCCATTGCGCTCTGGGAAGGCTTTGAAGCCGTCCATACCGAGCAAAATCAACAAACCCTCATCATCCACCTAAAGCCGATTGATAACGGCTACTGTGCTTGCGGCAAACCGGCTAAGGCCGTTCACGACGCTTCACTTCGCAGCGTATCGGAACGAACCATACTGGCGTTTCAGGTTCAGTTACGGCTACCCGTCCGCCGTATTCTTTGCCCCGATTGCGGTATCGTTCGGGAACATATCAGCTGGTTAAAGCCCTATGCTCGCCAGACCACACTGCTCATTGAGCATGTCGAGGCGCTACTCAAGCTCTTGCCGATTAAACATATTTCGCAACTCATTGGCCTGCACTGGCATACCATCAAGACTATCGACAAACGTCGGCTGGCAAGA